>NZ_JABECQ010000001.1:0-758663 GCF_029285915.1 Sulfitobacter sp. M85 | reverse complement strand
ATATACAGACGTTGATCCATCGAATGAACCAAACCGCCCACATATCTCTTCAGATATCAAATTTTCAAACAGCGTTGAGACAAAAGAAACTGAGATGCGCCCTAACTTCTTGGCGCGCCCCGCCTCTGATACCTCGAATTCTTATCCGCCTCGTGATCCGAACCACCGCGTCTCCGCTGCCGTCCGCCCCGTCTGGCGCCCCAGCGGTGCGTCTCAGCGCCGCCGGTAGAGGGGGTTCTAAGGTGAGTGGGACAAAGCCGCAAGCCGTTTTTTGAAGTTTTGTGCAGTTTTTGTGAAAGCCTTATAAAAGCCCTTCAGAACAGTGATTTATGGCATGCGAGACACTGCAGAGGTTAACGTAACCCCCCCTAATATGCCGCCGTTATGTTAACGCCATCAGTTATCCACATGCCACAGCCCGGAATCGCGCGTTTCAGACGCGTGAATCACGACCCTTGTTGCCCCTTCCGAGTCGCCCATCCCCGCGGGCCTTTCTGCCAAAGGCCCCCAAACGGCAGCCGATAGATCAAAAGCCCCGCGACAAGGCCGGCATAGACCAACGGCTCCAGCTGAAACCCTTTCGCCAGCCATAGGAAATGTAGGGCTGCCAAGAGCGCTGCTACATAGGTCAGCCGGTGGAGCTTGCGCCAACGCGCCCCCAGCTTCCGCAGCGACCAGTTGTTGGATGTGGCCGCCAGCGGCACAAGGCAGAGGAACCCCGCCATGCCGATGGTGATATAGGGCCGTTTGAGAATATCCGCCCAGATACGCGACAGCCCTTGCACGTCGAGCAGCGCCCAGACAGTCAGATGCGCCAGCGCATAGACGAAGGTCATCACACCGAGCGCCCGGCGAAAGCGCAGCAGATTCACCCCAAACACCCGGCGCAACGGGGTGATCGCCAGACCGGCGATCAGCAGGCGCAGCGCCCATAGACCATAGAGGTGTTCGAGCCCCTTTACCGGATCGCGCCCCAGCCCGCCGGTGAGCCCTTGGTAAAAGAACCACGGGATGGGTAGGGCCAGCAAAAGATAGACCACCCAAACCGGAATGCGGCGGGTGGCCCTGTTCAGGGCATCGGCCAGGCGCGTCATGCTGCGGCCACGCCAGACTGAGGCGCTTGGGCGAAAGGACGGGGCATATATATCGCGGCAGGCATCAGAAGTTCGCCGTCAGGTCCATACCCTCGTAAAGCGACGCCACCTCTTCTTCGTAGCCGTTGAACATCAGCGTCGGCTGGCGCCGTGCGAAGAGCCCGCCGCCGATGGGGCGCTCATCGGCCTGCGACCAACGCGGATGGCTGACCTTGGGGTTCACGTTGCTGTAAAAACCATATTCTCGCGGCGCGGCCTTGTTCCAACTGGTGGGCGGCTGCGCGTCGGTGAGCGTGATGCGCACCACGGATTTGATGGATTTATACCCGTATTTCCACGGCACGACCAACCGCAGCGGCGCGCCGTTCTGGTTCGGGATGTCTTTGCCATAGATGCCGGTGGCCATGATCGTCAGCGGGTGCATCGCCTCATCCAGCCGCAGCCCTTCAACATAGGGCCAGTCAAGCACGGGGAAACGCAGGCCCGGCATCTCTTCGGGGCGGTAGGCGGTTTCAAAAGCCACGTATTTCGCGCCGGATTGCACCCCGGCCATATTGAGCAGATCGGCCAGTTCGAATCCGTTCCACGGCACCACCATCGACCACGCCTCGACACAGCGCAGCCGGTAGATGCGCTCTTCGATGGTCATCGCCTTCATGATATCCTCGAAAGCGTAGTCGCCGGGCTTGTCGACCATGCCCGCGATGGTCACGGTCCAAGGGGCGGTCGTCAGCGCGCCTGCGTATTTCGCGGGATCGTCCTTACCAGTGCCGAACTCGTAGTAATTGTTGTATTGGGTGATGTCTTCGTAGTTATTCGGGGTCAGCCCCTCTTGGGCCGCGGCCCCCTGCCCCAGCCCGGCAAGGCCCAGCCCCGCCATCGCACCGCCCATGATCTGCCGCCGGTTGAGGTATTGCGCCTCGTCGGTCACGTCACGGTCCGTCAGTCGATTGATCCAGCGATTGGCCATTTCAGCGCTCCCTACTATACTCATGCAAAGTTAGCGCCCGCCGGAAGCCATACCAAATCCTTTCGCCCGGATTTCAGCCAGCACACCGGAATGTCAGGCGCCGTTATTCAAAGGAGTGCCGCCATGATCCGTTTTCTTTTCGCCGCCGGTCTGATTTGGGCCAGCGCCGCCCAAGCGGATGAGATGGTCACCTATACCACCGACCAGAGCTTTGGT
Organism: Sulfitobacter sp. M85; assembly: GCF_029285915.1. Classification (NCBI taxonomy): domain Bacteria; kingdom Pseudomonadati; phylum Pseudomonadota; class Alphaproteobacteria; order Rhodobacterales; family Roseobacteraceae; genus Sulfitobacter; species Sulfitobacter sp. M85. The sequence continues at coordinate 756,383 of NZ_JABECQ010000001.1, read as the reverse complement.
GATGTGACCTTCGGGGTGGAGAACGCGATCCTGAACCAAGGGCTCATCCCCGAGAACGTCAGCCATGTCGGTGAGATGCTCGACCGCACCCGCGCCGATGTCGGGTCGGACGTGGTGCTGTTCGAGGCGGCGGAGGTGTTCAGCTTTTGCTCGGCCGCGCTGTCGCGCAAGGTGATGGAGGCGGATGTGATGAACATCGGCTTTTGCCCCTACGACATTTTCGTCATGCAATTGCCCGAGAGTGACGAAGTGACCATCGGCTACCGCGCTTTCCCCGACGGCGCGATGCAAGAGGTGCAAAGCCTGCTGGACGAGATCGTGAAAGAGGCGATTGGAGAGTAGGTCCCCTTCCAGATTAAAAAAGGGCCGGAAAATCCGGCCCTTCTCTTCATCGCATAACGGTTAGTGCACCGTTGCGTCATCCGGCTTGGGCCGGTTTGATGCGGCCACTTGATCGCCGATGATCAACCCATCGGCCCCGGCGCGGACGGTGACGGTATCGCCATCCTTCACATCCCCGGCCAAGAGCATCTCGGCCAACGGATCCTGCACGGTGCGCTGGATCACCCGCTTCAAAGGACGCGCCCCGAAGACCGGGTCATAACCCTCATCCGCCAACCACTTGCGCGCGGCCTCATCCAGATCGAGCGTGATCTTCCGCCCGGCCAGCCGTTTGAGCAGCCGTGCCATCTGAATATCGACGATCCCGTCCATATCCGCACGGCCCAGACGGTCAAAGATGATCGTCTCGTCCAGACGGTTCAGGAACTCCGGCCGGAAATGCGCCCGGACCGCATCCATCACGTCACGCTTGGCCGCCGCCATATCGCCGCCCTCGGGCAGTTGGCTCAGCGCCTGCGCCCCGAGGTTGGAGGTCAGCACGATCAACGTCTGTTTGAAGTCAACCGTGCGGCCCTGACCATCGGTCAGCACACCATCGTCGAGCACCTGCAAGAGCACGTTGAAGACATCGGGATGCGCCTTTTCGACCTCATCGAAGAGCACGACCTGATAGGGCCGGCGCCGCACCGCTTCGGTCAGCACACCGCCTTCGTCATAGCCGACATAGCCCGGAGGGGCACCGATCAGACGGGCCACGGCATGTTTCTCCATAAACTCCGACATGTCGATGCGCACCATCGCATTGTCATCGTCAAAGAGGAACTCGGCCACGGCCTTGGTCAGCTCGGTCTTGCCCACACCGGTCGGCCCGAGGAAGAGGAAGCTGCCCAACGGGCGATTCTCATCGTTGAGCCCTGCCCGCGCGCGGCGCACCGCATTCGCCACGGCCTTCACGGCGGCGTTCTGCCCGATCACCCGATCATGCAACTGCTCTTCCATTCGCAGCAGCTTGTCGCGCTCACCCTCAAGCATTTTGCCCGCCGGGATGCCTGTCCAACGCTCGACGACGGAGGCAATCTGGTCGGGGCGCACGGCCTCTTCGACCATCATGTCATCCTCGCGGCCCTCGGCAGCTTCAAGGTCGCGTTCCAACTGCGGGATCACGCCATAAGATAGCTCGCCCGCGCGCGCGAGGTTGCCTTCGCGTTTCGCGATGTCGAGTTCGGCTCGCGCTTGGTCGAGCTTCTCCTTGATGTCACGCGCGCCGGCCAGCTTGTCACGCTCGGCCTGCCACTGCGCTGTCATCTCGGCGCTGCGGTCTTGCAGATCGCTCAGGTCTTTCTGCAAAGCCTCCAACCGATCCTTGGACGCGGCATCGTCTTCTTTCTTCAGCGCTTCGGCCTCGATCTGAAGTTGCAGGATCTGACGGTCCAGCGCATCCAGTTCTTCAGGCTTGCTATCGACCTCCATCCGCAGACGGCTTGCCGCCTCGTCCATCAGGTCGATCGCCTTGTCGGGCAGGAAACGGTCGGTGATGTAGCGATGGCTGAGCGTCGCCGCCGCGACCAGCGCGGTGTCGCTGATGCGCACGCCGTGGTGCAGCTCATACTTCTCTTTAATACCGCGCAGGATCGAGACAGTGTCTTCCACCGTCGGCTCCTGCACGATCACCGGCTGGAACCGCCGCGCGAGCGCCGCGTCCTTCTCGACATATTTGCGGTACTCTTCGAGCGTGGTGGCACCGACACAGTGCAGCTCACCCCGCGCCAGCGCAGGTTTCAGCAGGTTCGACGCATCCATCGCGCCATCGGCCTTACCGGCACCGACCAGCGTGTGCATCTCGTCGATGAAGAGGATCACCTCGCCCGCGGCTTCGGTCACCTCGGTTAGCACGGCTTTCAAACGCTCTTCGAACTCACCGCGGTATTTCGCGCCAGCGATCAGCGCGCCCATGTCGAGCGCGAGCAAACGCTTGTTGCGCAGGGATTCAGGCACGTCACCATGCACGATGCGCAGCGCCAAGCCTTCGGCGATGGCGGTCTTACCGACGCCGGGCTCACCGATCAGCACCGGGTTGTTCTTGGTGCGGCGGCTCAGCACCTGCATGGCGCGGCGGATCTCTTCGTCCCGGCCAATGATCGGGTCGATCTTGCCCTCTTCGGCCCGCGCGGTCAGGTCGAGGCTGTACTTCTCCAGCGCCTCATAGTTGTCTTCGGCAGTGGCGCTGTCGGCCTTGCGGCCCTTGCGCACATCATTGATGGCGGCATTAAGCCCTTGGGCGGTCACCTGCCCCGCTTCTAGCGCCGTCTTTGCGCCGGATTTCACCATGCAAAGCGCGGTCAGAATGCGCTCGACAGTGACGAAACTATCGCCTGCTTTCTTGGCAATCGCTTCGGCCTCGGCCAGCACCTTGGCGGTGGTGCCGTCCAGATAGACCTGCCCCGCATCGCCGGTGACTTTCGGGATCTTGCCAAGCGCCAGGTCAAGCGCCTGCACCACGCGCGCCCCGTCGCCGCCCGACGCGGCAATCAGATTCCGCGCAAGCCCTTGGTCGTCGTCCAGCAGTGCTTTGAGGACATGTTCCGGGGCGAGCCGCTGGTGGCTTTCCCGTGTTGCAATGGTCTGCGCCGCCTGAATGAAGCCGCGCGATCTTTCCGTGAACTTGCTCAAGTCCATGGGTCTCTCCTTTTCTACAAGCGCTCTAAAATGCCGCGCCCGATATGTGGCACGCGGCGGTCTGAGCCTCGGTATCAATTTGGGAAGCGGTGCTGCCGGTTCAAGACCATCCAGATGCAAAATACCGCCGAGAGCGGCGCCGCCAATAGGAAGAAATCAGCCAATAAGGCAAAAATACGGCAATTTTGAGACATAAAATACATCTCTATGTTACTGATATAAATACATTGTTAACCTTTATCCACAGAAGCTGTAACCATAATGAAACCATTTTGCCGCCTCTCGCGTTTACCCAGCAGAGGAGAGCAGGACGAAGCAGCCTGCCAAGGTTCAGAAGAACGCAAGAGGTGAAACGATGCAGACGCGCCCGATCCAGTTGACAGATGTCACCTATAATGCGGCCACTCAGTGTTTCGAAGCGCTGGTGACCGTCCAAGACGGGGAGCAGCTGCGCCGTTACGCCTGCGCCATCGATGCCCCGATCACCATGTCATACCACGATGCCGCCGACGGGCTGTCCCGTCAGGCGCTTCGCCGTCACGCACAAAAGCGTGGCCTGAGTTCCGATGTTCTGCGCCACGTCCCCGCACAGCGGGCCGGACGCCGCAGCTTCGACCCGCTGCGTTGGCTGGAAGAGGTCATGCACCTCCCCGGTCGCGACGCGGCTTGACCCCCTTCCGCGCGGCGCCTGCCTGCCGCGCGGCTGCCCGCGGACCTGCCGCCACCTCATCTGTCCCGATGTGGCGTTCCGCAAACCAGAGACCAGTGCCTGCCTGCTAAGTCTCTGATCACTTGGCCCGGACCCGCTCAGCGGTGTTCGGGCCTCTTTTTTGCGCCCTCCCCGCATGAATGATGGACTTGCCCCGCGCCGCGGCGTAGGTCAAAGCCGTTTGAAATTTGGCAGGAGCCCTCGCATGTCTGATGACCGTCTGATTGTCGCCCTTGATGTTCCCCATGCGGTCGCGGGGCTGGAACTGGCCGAAAAGCTCGGCGATGCCGTGGGCTTTTACAAAATCGGCCTGGGCATGCTGACCGGCGGCGGCTTGGCCTTGGCCAATGAGCTGAGGCAAGAGCATGGCAAGCGCATCTTCCTCGATATGAAACTCTTTGACATCGGCGCCACTGTAGAGGCGGCAGTGCGGGGCCTCGCGCAGTTCGATCTGGATTTCCTGACCGTCCACGGCGACCCGCATGTGGTGGCTGCGGCCAAACAGGGGGCCGCGGGCACCGATATGAAAATCCTAGCCGTCACCATCCTCACCTCGCTGGACCGCGCCGATCTTGACGCTGCGCTGATCCAGCCGGGCGATCTGGGCGATCTGGTGCTGACCCGCGCAGGCCGGGCGCTGGACGCGGGCGCGGATGGGGTCATCGCCTCCCCCCAAGAAGCCGCCGCGATCCGCGCCCTGCCCGAAGCGCGCGGCAAGCTGATCGTCACCCCCGGCGTGCGCCCCCAAGGGGCTTCATTGGGCGACCAGAAACGCGTCGCCACACCAGGGCAGGCCATCGCGGACGGGGCCGATCACATCGTGGTAGGCCGCCCGATCTGGCAGGCCGAAGACCCGGCCGCCGCCGCCCGCGCCGTGCTTCAGGAAATTTCCGAAGGTTAACAACGGGCTCGCCCCCGCCTGTAGCAAATCGACCACAGAGCGCTGACATGCGCCGCGAGCGCTTCCATCAACGTTAGGCGAAAACCGCCTCACATGTTATGTTGAACTCAGGTGATACTCCCCGACGAACTGGTTCTTCCTGATGTTCGTCACCTCCCCCCGCTCACGCAGGCGGGGGGCCTTTATTTGCCCGAAACCTTCGTGTCCGCAAGATAGACCCGCAAGCGGTCCTGAAAGGCGGGCACGGCGCGGGGATGGTTGAGAAACTCCGCCACGGTCATCAAGCGCCAGCGCTGCCCCTCGTCGCCAAAGACGATCTGGGCCTCTGCCTCGGCAGGCAAGCGCGCGACGAAGAACCATTTGATCCGCCCGCCCTCGTCAAAGCTGCCCTCCCAGATTACGGCATCTTCAGGCACCACGATCCCCAGTTCTTCGCGGCATTCGCGCAGGGCGCAGGCCAGCGGGGTCTCCTCCCCCTCGCGCCCCCCGCCGGGAAAATCCCAGTGATCGGCGAAGAGCAGCCCCGGCAGATCGTCGCGCAGGATCACGGCCAACTTCTCCCCAAGGTAGAGCGCGAGCTTTGCGCCATCAAAGACCATGTTCAATCCCTCGCGATCTGGTTAGAATCGTCGCCCGAACCCTGCCCTCCCGGTGTACCCATGGCTACCCTCTGTCGCGATTGTCTGACTGAAATCCCGCCGTCGCGGCGCTGTCCGCGCTGCGGCAGTCCGCGCGTGCTGTCCCACCCGGAACTCTTTGACCTCTCCATCGCCCATATGGATTGCGACGCCTTCTATGCCTCGGTCGAAAAACGGGACAATCCCGAACTCGCGGGCAAACCCGTCATCATCGGCGGGGGGCGGCGCGGGGTCGTGTCGACCGCCTGCTATGTCGCGCGCATTCGCGGCGTGCGCTCCGCCATGCCGATGTTTCAGGCGCTCAAGCTTTGCCCCGAGGCGGTGATCATCAAGCCGCGGATGGAAGTCTATGTCGAAGCCTCCCGCGCGATCCGCCAGATGATGGAAGAGATGACCCCGGCAATCGAGCCGCTGTCGCTGGACGAAGCCTTTCTCGATATGACCGGCACCGCGCGGCTGCATGGCCAGCCCCCGGCGATGATGCTGGCGCGGCTTGTGCGGCGGATGAAGACCGAACTGGGGCTGACCGGCTCCATCGGGCTGAGCCACAACAAGTTTCTGGCCAAAGTCGCCTCGGACCTCGACAAGCCGCATGGGTTTTCCGTCATCGGCGCGGGGGAAACGGCGGACTTTCTGCGCGACAAACCGGTGGGCATGATCTGGGGCGTCGGTGCCGCCACCCAGACCGCACTGGAAAAGGCCGGCATCCGCAGCTTTTCCGATCTCTTGCGGTGGGAACAGACCGATCTCATCGCGCGCTTTGGCAGCATGGGGGACCGGCTGTGGCATCTGGCACGGGGCCAAGACACCCGCCGCGTCTCTCGCCACCGCCCGGTGAAGTCGATCAGTAATGAAACGACATTCTCCGACGATACGGGCGATGCAGAGATTCTGGACGGCCATATCTGGCGTTTGGCAGAAAAGGTGGCGGACCGCGCCAAGGCGAAAGAGATGGCGGGCCGGGTGGTGACGCTCAAGCTCAAACGCGCCGATCATACCGTCCTGTCGCGCCGCCTCTCGCTGCATGATCCGACCCAATTGGCCGACCGGATTTACCGCACCGCCCGCGCCCTCTTCGACCAAGTCGATCACCAAAGCGCCTATCGGCTGATCGGCGTGGGCCTCTCCGAACTGTCGGGCGCCGAGGGGGCGGATATGGCGGGCGATCTGCTCGACCCCGGCGCGGCACAACGCAGCCGCGCGGAACGCGCCGCCGATAGCATCCGCAGCCGTTTTGGTGAAAAGGCCATCGTCAAAGGCCGCGCGCTGCGCTGAGCCTACTCCGCGGCGAGCGGAAGCCGCTCCTGCCCGATCTGGGCCACCTCGGCCACGACGCGTTGCAACGCCGCCTGTACCGCCTCGAAAGCGCCATTGGGGCGAATCAACCGCTCGTTCATGTAAAGCGCACGATCGATCTCGACCTGCACTGCATGTTGCCCGCGCGACGGGCGGCCATAGGCTTGGGTGATATAGGCCCCCGCGAAGGGCGAATTGCGCGTCACGACGAAGCCCGCATCGACGAAAGCCGCTTCGATCCGGTCGACCACCTCGCCCCCCGCCGCCGCGCCGAAACGGTCCCCCAGCACGACATCGGGCCGCCGCATCCCGCCGCGGGCCACGCCGTCCATCGCCTCATGCGGCATGGAATGGCAATCGACCAGCACCGCTTGGCCATGGCGGCGATGGGCCCCGCTCAGCAACTCCTGCAATTTGGCGTGATAGGGCCGCCAGTAGCTGTCGATTCGCAACTGCGCCTCTTCTTGGGTCAGTTTGCCGCGATAAATTGCCCGGCCATTGGCCACCACACGGGGAATCACCCCCAGCCCCGAAGCCACGCGCGGGTTGTGCCCCTGCCGCGGAATGCCTTCGATGACCGACGGATCGAGTTCCTCCGGCGCGCGGTTAAGGTCGATATAGGCCCGCGGTGCCCCTGCCTTGATAAAAGAAGCGCCATGCAGCGGTGCGCAGTCGAACAAGAGATCAACAAAGGCATCCTCGGACGACCGGATCGCATGTTCATCCAAAACCGACCGCCGCAGGAAAGACGCCGCATAATCCCGCCCCGAATGAGGCGACGCAAAGACCACGCAGGAGTGGTTTCGGTCCGGATGCAGTACTTCGTAAGCGGTCATCGGCATAATAAATTCCTCTAAGTCGAACATAGCGTGTTTATTCCGCGCCAAAAGCCCTTGATCCCGCCGCCGACTCCTTTTATAGGACCCCAACGGCGCGAAATTTCGCGCCCCATTTAGTTTTGGGGCCGATATGGAAACGCTGAAAAGTGGGTGATTAGCTCAGCGGTAGAGCACTTCGTTGACATCGAAGGGGTCACTGGTTCGATCCCAGTATCGCCCACCATTTATTCATCGACCCGCCCTTGGCGGGTTGCCCGCAACCCAGGCGCTGGCCCGCGCCACGACATGAGGAGACGACCATGAAGGTTCGCAATTCGCTCCGCTCGCTCAAGAATCGGCATCGCGATTGCCGTGTTGTGCGTCGCAAAGGCCGCGTTTACGTCATCAACAAGACGCAGCGCCGGTTCAAAGCCCGTCAGGGCTGAGCTTCGCAGCTTTGTAGAATTAAAGGCCGCTCCTTCCGGGGGCGGCCTTTTTCGTTGCGGATAACTGCTTGCAACCCCGGCTCAAAACCCCACCTTCAAGGCAGGCTTGAATAACAAGGAAAACCATCATGTCGGACACGCCCGAATATACGCCCCCCAAAGTTTGGAAATGGGAATCAGAGAGCGGCGGCAAATTCGCCAGCACCAATCGGCCCATCGCCGGCGCGACCCATGACAAGGAACTGCCAGTTGGGGAACACCCCTTCCAGCTTTACTCCCTCGCCACGCCCAACGGGGTCAAAGTCACGGTGATGTTCGAAGAGCTGCTGGCGGCGGGCTACAAAGCGGCGGAATATGACGCGTGGTTGATCGATATTTCCGAGGGCGATCAGTTCGGCTCCGGCTTTGTCGAGGTGAACCCCAATTCGAAAATCCCCGCGCTGCTGGACCGTTCCGGAGACACGCCGCAGCGGGTCTTCGAATCGGGGGCGATCCTGCTCTATCTCGCCGAGAAATTCGGCGCCTTCCTGCCCCAAGACCCCGCCCGCCGGACTGAGGCGCTCTCGTGGCTCTTCTGGCAGATGGGCAGCGCGCCCTACCTCGGCGGCGGCTTTGGTCATTTCTATGCCTATGCGCCCGAGAAGTTCGAATACCCCATCAACCGTTTCGCGATGGAGACCAAGCGCCAGCTTGACGTGATGGACAAGCATCTGGCCGAGCACGCGTATTTCGCCGACGAATACTCCATCGCCGATATGGCGATCTGGAGCTGGTATGGGCAGCTGGTTCTCGGTCGGCTCTACTCCGCGGCGGAATTCCTCGATGTGACCTCTTACAAGAACGTGATGCGTTGGGCCGAGGCGATTGACGCGCGCCCTGCCGTGACGCGGGGCCGGATGGTCAACCGCGCCTTCGGCGATGACCTGTCGATGCAATTGCACGAGCGTCACGACGCCAGCGATTTCGACACCAAGACCCAAGACAAGATCGGCAGCAAAGACTGACCACGCAGCCCCCCGGCCCGGCTTGGCCGGGGGCTTTCCAACCAATTCTGGCGGAATTGGTTGCAGGAAAGGGTGAAATCTGTTTCTTACTATTTCAGTCAAGTTATCCCAATGGAACAGGACCCTGATATGACCTTCTGCAAAACATCGACTGCCGCCGCCGCGCTGATGGCGCTGGCCCTTCCTGCGCTGGCCGATGGCGAGTTGAACCTCTACTCTTCGCGTCACTACGACACCGATGAGCGGCTCTACTCCGACTTTACCGAAGCGACCGGCATCACCATCAACCGCATCGAAGGCAAGGCCGACGAACTGCTGGCCCGTATGGAAGCCGAAGGCGCGAATTCCCCCGCCGACGTCCTGCTGACCGTGGACACAAGCCGCCTCAAGCGTGCCAAGGACATGGGCCTGCTGCAAGCTGTTGAGAGCGAGACGCTGGAAGAGCGCATCCCCTCCAACCTGCAAGACGACGACAACCAGTGGTTCGGCCTGTCGCAGCGCGCGCGGATCATCTTCTTCAACAAAGAGACAATGGACAACCCGCCCGAGACCTACATGGACCTCGCCGATCCGGCGTACAAAGGTCAGGTCTGCATCCGGTCCTCGACCAACACCTACAACCAGACCCTGCTGGCCTCCATCGTGACCCACGAGGGCGAAGAAGCCGCGACCGAATGGGCGCAGGGCGTGGTCGACAACATGGCGCGCGCCCCGCAGGGCGGCGACACCGACCAGCTTCGCGGCATCGTTTCCGGTGAGTGCGACATCGCGGTCTCCAACAGCTACTATTTCGCCCGTGCGATCCGCACCGATGTCGATGGCGTCAGCGCCGATATCGGCAAGATCGGCGTGATCTGGCCGGATCAGGAAGGCAACGGCGCGCATATGAACCTCTCGGGCGGCGGTGTGGCCAAGAACGCGCCGAACCGTGAGAACGCGCTGAAATTCCTCGAGTATCTTGCCTCGGATCAGGCGCAGGTCTACTTCTCGGCGGGCAACGACGAATTCCCCACCGTGGAAGGCGTGGAACTGGCCGACAGCGTGAAGCAGCTGGGTGAGTTCAAGGCCGACGACGTGAACCTGTCGGACGTGGCCGAGAACATCGGCACCGCGCAGAAGATCTTTAACTCGGTCGGCTGGGAATAATCAGTACGACAATCGCGCAGGAGGCGGGCTTTCGGGCCCGCCTTTTTTATGTGCTGTGCTGCCTCCAAACGCCCTGCCCGGCGCCACGGCGGGCATCGCCCTCCCTCCCCCCGGAGGGCGATTTTGCAACGCTGGGTCCTGACGCAGCGCCTGCGCCCTCGGCAAGGGCATTGCAGAAAGCAGGCCGATCATCGCCCCCTAGGGAGGGCGCTGCCCTCATCGTTCCCGGCCCGGAATCAAGCCGCAGGCGCCGGGCCATCGCCTGCCAGTCCCCACGGGGAGGCGCTGGCCCTCGAATTCTACCGCTGCCGCCCCACCTGACGGCAGATCAGGATCACCGGCAGCAACCCCATTGCCACGATCACCAAGCTCGGCACCGCCGCCCCATTGAGCCGCTCATCACTCGCCAACCGATACGCCTGCACCGCAAGCGTGTCATAGTTGAACGGCCGCATGATCAGCGTCGCGGGCAGTTCCTTCATCACGTCGACGAAGACGATCAGCAGCGCGGTCAGCAGGCTGGGCGCGAGGATCGGCAGATGCACCCGGCGCAACGTACCCAGAGGCGTCTGCCCCAGCGAGCGCGCAGCGGCATCCATATTTGCATGCACCATGGACTGCCCGCCCTCGTAGGCGCCAAGCGCCGCGGCAAGGAAGCGTACCAGATAGGCCAGCACCAGCAGCCAGATCGACCCGGTGATCAGAAGCCCGGTAGAGATGTCGAAGGTCTCGCGCATCCAAGCGTCAAGCGCGTTGTCGAAGGCCGCGAAAGGCACCAGCAGACCCACCGCGATCACCCCGCCCGGCACCGCGTAGCCAAGCCGCGCCACATAGGCCGCACCCTGCGAGACCCGTCCCGGGCGCAGCCGCCGGTAAAACCCCACACTGATCGCCGCCAGCACCGTCAGCACCGCCGCGACCCCCGCAAGCGTCACCGAATTGCGCATGAAACCGAGGTAGCGCGGGCTGAACAGGCTTTGCTCACTGTCGAGCCCCATGGTCACGAGGATCACCACCGGCAACACCGCCCCAAACAGCACCGGCACCCCGCAAAGCACAATTGCCGCCGCAGCCTGCCAGCCTTTCAGCTCGGCCGGCGGCGCGGATTGGGTCCGGCGGGCGGGGTCGTGATACTTGGCCTTGCCGCGCTGTGCGCGCTCCAGCATCGCCAGCAGCAGGGCGAAGCTCAGCAGGCAAAGCGCCAATTGCGCCGCCGCCGCGCGGTCGAACATCGAAAACCAGCTGGTGTAGATGCCGGTGGCGAAGGTCTGCACGCCGAAATAGGCCACGGTGCCGAAATCGGCGATGGTCTCCATCACCGCCAAGAGCACGCCGCCCGCAATCGCGGGTCGGGCCAGCGGCAGGCTGACCTTGAAAAACGCGGCCCATGCGCTGGAGCCGAGGGCGCGGGCGGCCAGAAAGGTCGTCCCGCTCTGCTGCAGGAAGGCGGCGCGCGCCAGCAGATAAACATAGGGATAAAGCACCAGCACCAGCATCGCCGCCGCCCCGCCGAGCGAGCGGATCTCGGGGAACCAGTAATCGCGCGGCCCCCAGCCGGTGACGTCGCGCAGCACCGTCTGGACGATGCCGGGATGGTCCAGCACATGGGTATAGGCATAGGCCAGCACATAGGCCGGGAAGGCCAGCGGCAGCACCAGCGCAATCTCTAGAAACTTCGCCCCCGGAAAACGCGTCATCGTGACCAGCCACGCGGCCCCCACACCGATGGCGAAGGTGCCCAGAGAGACCAGCAGCACCAAAAGCAGCGTGGTCACCGTGTAGCGCCCCAGCACCGTGTCGATCAGGTGCTGCACCGTCTCCGTCCCGCCGCTGAGGGCGGCGATCAGCACCGCCAGCATCGGCAGCGCGCAGAAGAGGGCCACGGTCAGGGCAACGCCCGATAGCGCGCGCAGCCCGTCGCGGGCGCGGCGCAGGTGGGGCGTCTCGGTGGAGGCGGGGTTCAGCGTCATGCGCTCTATTTCGACGATTTCACTCGGAAATGCCAGAGGGCGCGACGCCGCGCCTCAGTCGTAGCTGCGGGTATCCTCGATCACCAGCCCGTCGCGCGGCAGGCTGCCGGGGGCGACCAGTTCGACCCGGCCCTTGAGCTTGAGCAGATCGGCCACGGATTGGGCATAGCGTTCCTTGTCCTCTCCGGCGGTCTCGATCTGCACCGTCATGACATCGGCCTCGCCTTCCCGGCTGGCGATGACGCGGGCTTTCTCGATCTCGTCGTGCTGGGCGACCAGCGCCGCCACCTGCTCGGGCCGGACGAACATGCCCTTGATCTTGGTGGTCTGATCGGCGCGGCCCATCCAGCCCTTGATCCGCATGTTGGTGCGCCCGCAGGGGCTTTCGCCCTCCAGCACGGCACTGAGATCGCCGGTGGCGAAACGGATAAGCGGGTAGTCGGGGTTCAACGTGGTGACCACGACCTCGCCGACCTCGCCGGGAGCCACGGGAATGCCGGTGCCGGGGGTGACGATCTCGACGATGACCTGTTCATCGACGATGAGCCCCTCCATCGCAGGGCTTTCATAGGCGATATTGCCCAGATCCGCCGTGGCATAGGATTGCAGGCAGGTGATGCCGCGCTCTTGATAAAAGGCGCGCAGGCTGGGGAACAGGGCCCCGCCGCCGACCGCCGCCTTGGTGATGTTCAGCGTCACCCCCATGGCATCGGCCTTCTCGAGAATCACCTTCAGGTAATCCGGCGTGCCGGCATAGGCGGTGGAGCCCACGTCCCGCGCGGCGGTGACCTGAAGTTCGGTCTGGCCGGTGCCCGCGGGCAGCACGGTGGCCCCCACGGCCCGCGCGCCGGACTCGAAGATCATGCCAGCGGGGGTCAGGTGGTAGCCAAAGCAATTGTGCACCACGTCGCCCGCGCCAATTCCGGCAGCATGCAAAAAGCGCCCCATGCGCCACCAGTCGGGATCGTTGCTCGACGGCTCATAAATCGGACCGGGCGACTGGAAGACATGGGAGAAGTCATGCACCGGCTTGGTGGTGAAGCCACCGAAGGGCGGCTGGCCCGCCTGCGCCTTGCCCAGTTTAGATTTGCGCAAAACCGGCAGATCGGCCAGCGCTTCGGCGGAGGTGATCTGCGCGGCATCAATCCCCTTTAGCGTGTCACCATAGCCCGGCAAGCTCTGCGCGCGGGCGATCTGCTGCGGCAGAGCCTGCGCCAGATCGGCCGCCCGTTGGCCGGCGCTGCGGGTTTCCAGATCGTCGAAATGGGGCTTGGTCAGCATCCCTGTCACTTTCCTGCTATGGCATCACTGGAGAGGGCATAGGCCCGCTCAGGTCTCGTCTTGGTCTTTCCTTCGGGTCCGGGGGGCCGGCTTAGCTGAGCCAGCGCTTGCGGCGGCGGTAGCTGCGCACGTCGCGGAAGCTTTTGCGGCCTTCGTCGGACATGCCGAGGTAGAATTCCTTCACGTCTTGGTTCTCGCGCAGGTCCTTGGCGGGGCCGTCCATCACCACGCGCCCGGATTCGAGGATGTAGCCGTAATGCGCGAAACGCAGGGCGACGTTGGTGTTCTGCTCGGCCAGCAGGAAGGTCACGCCCTCCTGTTCGTTCACCGATTTCACAATCTCGAAGATCTGCTCCACCAGTTGCGGCGCCAGACCCATCGACGGCTCGTCCAGCAGGATCGTCTCGGGCCGCGACATCAGCGCGCGGCCGATGGCGCACATCTGCTGCTCGCCGCCCGAGGTATATCCGGCCTGGCTACGGCGGCGCTCCTTCAGACGGGGGAAATAATTATAGACCATCTCAAGGTCCTGCTGGATCGCGGCATTGCCGTCGCTGCGCGTGTAAGCGCCGGTGAGCAGGTTTTCCTCGATGGTGAGGTGCTCAAAACAGTGCCGGCCTTCCATGACCTGTACGACCCCCTGTTTCACGATCTCGGCGGGGTCCTGATGCTGGATCGCGCCGCCGCGGTACTTGATCGAGCCCTTGGTAACCTCGCCACGTTCCGAGGCCAGCAGCCCCGAGATCGCCTTGAGCGTTGTCGTCTTGCCCGCGCCATTGCCGCCCAGAAGCGCGGTGATGCCGCCCTTGGGCACGTTCAGGCTGACGCCCTTCAGCACGAGGATGACGTGGTTGTAGATCACCTCGATATTGTTGACCTCGAGCAGGTTGTCGACTGCGACGTCATTGGTGTTGGCGGCATCCAGCATGGGCATGACCTTTCTTGGGGTTCGAAGATGTCCCCGGCCACCCCCAAGGTGGCCGGGAGCAGGGTTCTTAGCAGTTGCCCTCGATGGCGTTTTCCTCGGCATAGGCCGAGCTGTCGGCATCGATCAGCGGCTGGATCACTTCCTGATCCGACTGCATGAAGTCCGACACGAGGTTCCACTCCTTGGCCTCGGCATCCCATTGCGTCACGGCCACGAAGCCTTCGCCGCCGTGGTTCTCACAAGAGACGCTGAACTCAGGCCCGAAGTCCGGCAGGCCAAGCGCCGCCATCTTCTCTTCGGTGATCTCAAGCTGCTCCATCCCGTCGCGCATTTGGCCGCTGGTGATGTCGGTCACGCCGTGGATTTCCTGCGCGGTGCGCGCGGCCTCGGCCACCAGCATCGCGGCGTAGATGCCACGGTTGTACAGAACAGAGCCGACCTGATCGCCTGCGCCCGCGGCCTTGCCCGCATCGACAACGTATTCCTGAAGGTCGTCATAGAGCGGGTAATCGGAACCGACATTGTGGAAGGTCAGCGCCTTGTAGCCATCGGCCTTGGCGCCCGCGGCCAGCACGTCGTTCTCAGAGCCGGACCACCAGATGCCGATGAACTTGTCCATCGGAAAGCGGATGTTGGCGGCTTCCTGAACGGCAACTTGGTTCATCACGCCCCAGCCGTACATGATCACATAGTCGGGCTTGTCACGGCGGATTTGCAGCCACTGTGATTTCTGCTCCTGACCGGGGTGGTCAACGGGCACTTCCTTCAGCTCAAAACCATGTTTCTTGCTCAGTTCCTGCAGGGTGCGGATCGGCTCCTTGCCATAGGCGGAGTTGTGATAGACCAGCGCGATCTTCTTCCCCTCAAGGCTGCCGCCCTCCTGCTCCATGATGTGTTTCACCGCGACCGAAGCGCCGTCCCAGTAGTTGGCCGGGAAGTTGAAGACGTGGCTGAAGACATCACCGTTCTTGGCCGAGGTACGGCCCAAACCGGAGGTCAGCATCGAGATGTCATCGGCGGTGACTTTGGGGATCAACTGGTAAGTGATGCCGGTCGAGAGCGGCTGGTACACCAACGCGCCTTCACCCTTGGTGGATTCGTAGCATTCCACGCCCTTCTCGGTGTTATAGGCGGTCTCGCATTCCGGGACGCGGATAGGCTCGCCACCGATGCCGCCGTCACGCTCGTTGAGCAGGGTGAAGTAATCGGCATAGCCGTCGGCGAAGGGGATGCCGCCCGCGGCATAGGGCCCGGTGCGATAGCTCAGCGACGGAAAGACAAGGTCCGCCATCACGGGGCTTGCGGCCATCAGGCCAACTACGGCCAGAGTTCCCAGTTTGTATTTCATCGGTGTTTCCTCCCTTGGATTGTCCGACTTGGGTGTTTGGGCCGGGTTTCCTCCCTCCGGCCTCGCTTTTCATGGCTCCCGCCTAGTGCGGGAAGGGCCACAATCTCAGTTTTTCCTTGGCCACGCGCCACAACTGCGCCAGCCCGTGCGGCTCTGCGATCAGGAAGACCACGATCAGTCCGCCCACGATCACCAGCTGCAGATGCGCCACGATATCCGTGGGCCAGCCCAGCCAGTCGACGCCGACGATCTTGAGCAAGACAGGCAAGAGCACGAGGAACGCCGCCCCGGCAAAGCTACCGAAGATGCTGCCCAAGCCCCCGATGATGATCATGAAGAGCACGAGGAACGACTTGTTGATGCCAAAGGCTTCGCCCACTTCGACCGCGCCCAGATAGATCGAGAAGAAGAGCGCGCCGGAGATGCCGATGAAGAAGGAGCTGACCGCAAAGGCCGTGAGCTTGGCGCGCAACGGGTTCACCCCGATGATCTCGGCGGCGATGTCCATGTCGCGGATGGCCATCCACTTGCGGCCCACCGAGCCGCGCGTCAGGTTGCGTGCCACCAGCGCCGAGCCCACAGTGAAGATCAGGCAGAACATATAGGTCGCCCAGGCTTCGGTATTGGGGCCGGTGATCAGGATGCCAAAGGTGTCCCGCTCGGGCGCGCTGATCTGGCCGGAGGCGGAGTAGTTGTAGAACCACGGCACCCGGTTAAACAGCCACACAAGGAAGAACTGCGCCGCCAGAGTCGCCACGGCGAGGTAAAAGCCCTTGATCCGCAAGCTCGGCAGACCAAAGAGCGCTCCCACGGCGGCGGTGATGCCGCCCGCCAGCAGGATGTGGATGAACATGCTGACCTCGGGCATGGCCGTCATCAGCTTGTAGCAGGCATAGGCCCCCACCGCCATGAAGCCCCCGGTGCCGAGGCTCACCTGCCCGCAATAGCCCACGAGGATGTTCAGCCCGATCGCCGCGATGGCGTAGATCAGGAAGGGCAGGAACAGCGAGTTCACCCAGTAGTCGTTGACCACGAAGGGCACGACAAAAACCGCGATGAACAGCACCAGATAGTAGCGGTACCGGTCGAACCGGATCGGGAAGGTCTGCTGGTCCTGGGCGTAGGATGTGTTGAAATCGCCCGCTTCACGATAGAACATTAGACTGCTTTCCCTTCTGCGGTAGTCATTTGCACTGCACTTGCCTGCAATGCCGTGCCATAGGGTGCGCGCGCGCCGCGCACCAAGCCGTTATCAAACCCGTTCAATGATCTTCTCCCCGAACAGGCCCTGCGGGCGGAAGACAAGAAAGACCAGCGCCAGCATGTAAGCGAACCAGTTCTCGGTCGCGCCGCCAAGGAAGGGGGCGCCGATCAGGAACTCAAACAACTTCTCGCCCACGCCGATGATCAGACCGCCGACGATGGCGCCGGGGATCGAGGTGAAGCCGCCCAGCATCAGCACCGGCAGCGCCTTCAGCGCGATGAGCGAGAGCGAGAACTGCACGCCCGACTTGGCACCCCACATGATGCCTGCAACCAGCGCCACGAAACCCGCGAGCGACCAGACGAGGATCCAGATGAAGTTCAGCGAGACACCGACCGAAAGCGCGGCCTGATGGTCATCCGCCACGGCGCGCATGGCGCGGCCCTGCTTGGTGTATTGCGCGAACATCACCAGCCCGATCACGAGCACCGCCGCGACGATGGAGGCCACGATATCGAGGTTGTCGATGAAAAAGCCGTAGCCGGTGGCGTTATAGGTGAATTCGTCGATCCAGACGTTGATGCCCTGCGGCAGGCCGACGTCTAGCGTCTTGATCTCGGAACCCCACATCAGGTCGCCCACCCCTTCGAGGAAATAGGCCAGACCGATGGTCGCCATGAAAAGGATGATCGGCTCTTGCCCCACAAGGTAGCGAAAGACGAAACGCTGCACGCAATAGGCCAGCACGATCATCACGACCATGGTCAGCACGATGGCAAGGAACGCCGGAATGTGCCAGCCGAAGTGATGCACCTCGGTGCCAAGGATCGCGTTGATCAGATGGCCGAAAGGCACCTGCCCTTCCATGATCCCCACCAGCGTCAGCGCGGCGAAAAGCGCCATGACGCCTTGGGCGTAGTTGAAGATGCCAGAAGCCTTGTAGATCAGCACGAAGCCAAGCGCCACGAGCGCGTAAAGCACCCCGGCCATCAGCCCGTTGAGAAAGACCTCGATCGTAAACGCCAGTTGCTCAGGCATCATTGGCCCTCCCCAAAGTCAGAACGGCAGTGTCGTTGCGGGTGATCAAACGGGCCTCAGTCATGGGCCACCCCCAGATAGGCGTCGATCACCTCTTGGTTGTTGCGCACCTCGTCGGGCGAGCCGTCGCCGATCTTGCGGCCGTAATCCATCACGACCACGCGGTCGGACAGGTCCATGACCACGCCCATGTCGTGTTCGATCAGCGCGATGGTGGTGCCGAACTCGTCGTTCACGTCGAGGATGAAGCGGCTCATGTCCTCTTTCTCTTCGACGTTCATGCCGGCCATCGGCTCGTCCAGCAGCAGGATCGTGGGCTCAGCGGCCAGCGCGCGGGCCAGTTCGACCCGTTTTTTCAGACCGTAGGGCAGCCGCGCCACGGGTGTCTTGCGGATCGCCTGAATTTCCAGAAAGTCGATGACCTTTTCGGCGATTTCACGGTTCTCGATCTCTTCGCGCTCGGCTGCGCCTTTCCAGAAGGACTGCGCCAGCATCCCGGTCTTCATCTGCGTCAGACGCCCCGTCATCACGTTGTCGAGCACCGACATGCCCTCGAACAGCGCGATGTTCTGGAAGGTCCGGGCGATGCCCTGCTGGGCCACCTGATAGGGTTTCATCGGGGGCCGCTTGGCGCCCTTGTACCAGACCTCCCCCTCCTGCGGGACGTAGAAGCCGCTGATCACGTTCAGCATCGAGGACTTGCCCGCCCCGTTCGGCCCGATGATCGCGCGGATCTCGCCCTCGCGGATGTCGAAGGAAATATCCTTGATCGCCTCCACGCCACCGAAGCGCAGCGTAATGTTCTTCATCTCCATCACCGTCGGGCCGATGGTGCGGCCGTCGTCGGTGACATAGCTGTCAGCCTGATCTTTCACGCTGTCCCTTTCCATAGTTCCCGCCTGTCCGGCGCTGGCCGCGCTCATTCCGCTGCCATCCGGCGGCTGACCGGCTGCACCGCGGCGTCGCGAATTTCGAGCGTCGCCTTGATCGAACCCTTGCGCCCGTCCTCATAGGTCACTTCCGTCTCGGTGCTGACCTTGTCGGAGCCGTCATAGAGTGCGGTGATGATGTCGGCGTATTTCTCTTCGATGATCTTGCGGCGCACCTTGCGGGTCCGGGTCAGCTCGCCATCGTCGGCGTCGAGTTCCTTGTGCAGCACGACAAAGCGGTGCACCTGACAGCCCGAGAGCATCTCGTCCTCGGCGACCGAGCGGTTCACCTCCTCCACATGGGACTGGATCGTGTCCATCACCTGCGGATGCCGCGCCAGTTCCTGATAGGAGGCGTAGCCGATGTTGTTGCGCTCGGCCCAGTTGCCCACCGCCGTCAGGTCGATGTTGATAAAGGCGGTGCATTCGGTGCGCTGGTTGCCGAAGACCACGGCCTCAAGGATGTTGGGGAAGAACTTGAGTTTGTTTTCCACGTATTTCGGCGCGAACAGGCTGCCGTCGGCCATCTGGCCCACGTCCTTGGCGCGGTCGATGATGCGCAGATGGCCCGAGCTTTCCTCGATGAAACCCGCGTCGCCGGTGGCGACCCAGCCTTCCGGGTCCTTGGTGTCGGCGGTGCTTTCGGGGTTCTTGTAGTATTCCACGAAGACGCCCGGCGAACGGTAGAAGACTTCGCCATTGTCGGCGATCTTCAACTCCACCCCGGGGCAGGTCACGCCCACGGTATCGCTGCGCACTTCGCCATCGGGCTGCGCGGTGATGAAGACCGTCGCCTCGGTCTGGCCGTAGAGCTGCTTCAGGTTGATGCCGAGCGAGCGGTAGAAATCGAAGATTTCCGGCCCGATCGCTTCACCGGCGGTATAGCCGACGCGCACGCGGCTGAAGCCGAGCGTGTTCTTCAGCGGGCCATAGATCATCAACTCGCCCAACGCGTATTTCGCGCGGTCCCA
The DNA here is from genome assembly GCF_029285915.1 of Sulfitobacter sp. M85. Classification (NCBI taxonomy): domain Bacteria; kingdom Pseudomonadati; phylum Pseudomonadota; class Alphaproteobacteria; order Rhodobacterales; family Roseobacteraceae; genus Sulfitobacter; species Sulfitobacter sp. M85. The sequence goes on along the minus strand of NZ_JABECQ010000001.1, from coordinate 736,738 downwards.
AGCGGACACTTTCTTGCCGTCCAGAATGGCGGGGCCGACCTTGCGGGCATGGGCCATGAAGGTGTCGAAGAGCCACTTCTTGAACCGGCTCGCGTCCTCCATACGGATCATGACGGAGGTCAGCTGCGTCTCGAAGACACGCGGCGGGGCGAAGTAATAGGTCGGCCCGATTTCGCGCAGATCGACATGCATCGTGTCGGCGCTTTCGGGGCAGTTGGTGCAGAAACCCGTCCAGAGCGCCTGACCCACGGAGAAGATAAAGTCCCCCACCCATGCCATCGGCAGATAGGCAAGAATCTCGTCATTGCGCTTGAGGTCGTCGAACTCCGACGACGACTTCGCCGTCTCGATCACGTTGCGGTTGCTCAGCACGACGCCCTTGGGCTTGCCGGTGGTGCCCGAAGTATAGAGCATCACGCCGGTCGAATCGTAATCCAGCTTGGCCTGACGCGCCTCCAACTCGGCGATATGCTTTTCGCGGTTGGCGCGGCCCATCTCCTGCACGGCGGTATATTGGTCGAGCTTGGAATGGTCGTATTTGCGCAGGCCGCGCGGGTCGAGGTAGATCATCCGCTCGAAGTCGGGCAGTTGGTCCTGCACTTCGATGATCTTGTCGACCTGCTCCTGATCGCCCACCACGGCAAGGCGCGCGCCGCAGTGGCCCATGACATAGGCCATCTCTTCGGCATTGGCGTCCTGATAGAGCGGCACCGGCACGGCCCCGGCCATCTGCGCGGCCATCATCGCCCAGTAGAGATAGGGACGGTTGCGCCCAATGATGGCGACGAAATCGCCCTCGTTCAGCCCCAGTTCCAGAAACCCGAGGGCCAGCGCCTCGACCTCGTCGCGGGTCTGCGACCAGGTCCAGCTTTGCCAGATCCCGTATTCCTTCTCCCGGTAAGCGGGGGCGTTTGCGAATTCACTTGCGTTGCGGTGCAACAGCGCCGGCACGGACTGAGGTCCGTCGGCACGCGTCAGCGGCTTGGCCAAATTGTCTTCCTCCCATGCCCGCCCTCCCCGGCGGGTTCGATCACTTGTGCGATTCTATGATCCCACAAGTGACGTTCTCTTTTTTGTGGAGGTCAACTTTTTCCTGATCTTTTCCGAATTCTAACGAATTGTTACAGCGCCCCCGCGCCGCATTTTCCGCTAGTCGATCCCGTTGGCGCGCTGCACTTCGCGCACATAGGTCACGATGGATTCCACCTCTGCCGGGGTAATCCCTTCGACCGGGGGCATATTGCCGAAAGACCAGTGATGCTGGCGCACGCCATTGGTGGCCGCGACCATGAAAGATGCATCGCCGTGATGGCTGGGTTCATAGATCTTGTGGATCAGCGGCGGACCAACCCCCTCGCGCCCGGCAGCGTTGACCCCGTGGCAGGCGGCGCATTGCGCCTCGAACGCCCGCGCGCCGATCTGCGCGGGGCCGCTCAGGCTCTCCGGCACGGTGACCTTCACCATGGCCGCGCTGCTGGCAGCGGGGGCCGGGGCCTCTTCGGCCTGCCACCAGATATACCCGCCTGCCAAGACCAGTGCCGCCGCTGCGCCTGCTCCGATTTTCTTGTTCATGCTCTGCCTTTCCGGTTTCCATTCGGCGCGCTTCTCGGGGCCTCCAGCGCAAGAAGGTCAAGCGCGATTTACGCGCGGCTCTTTGCCTTTCGCCCGCGCGATGCTAGCCCTATGCGAAAGGATGCCGATGCAGATCACCGACGACCAAACCAAAGCGCTGACCAATGCCGGTCTAAACCTGATCGCTCAGGCGCTGACCATCTATGACAGCGACCTTCGGCTCGCGGTCTGCAACGCCCCGTTTCAATCCATGTTCGACCTGCCGGACCGGCTGGTGACCCCCGGCGCGCCCTTCGAGGATACGATCCGCCATCTGGCTGGCACCGGCGAGTATGGCGAGGTGGGGGATGTCGACGCCTTCGTGGCCGAACGGGTGGAACAGGCCCGCGCCTTCGTGCCGCATTACATGGAGCGGACCCGCTCGAACGGGCGCACCATCAGTGTCGAAGGCTCGCCCCTGCCACAGGGCGGCTGGGTCACCGTCTATACCGACATCACCAACACCAAGCGGCAAGAAGCGCTGTTGCGCGCACGGTCGGACGCGCTGAGCGATCAACTGCTGTCCCATGCCGAACAACTGGCCGCCACGAACCGCCAGTTGGAGGCGACGATTACCGCGCTGGAAGAGGCCAAGCGGCAGGTCACCGAAAGCGAGGCCCGCACCCGGCTCACGACCGAGATGATGCCCGCCCATATCGCCCATGTCGACGCGAGCGGACATTACATCTACTCCAACCGCCGGCTCAGCAGCGTGATGCCGGGGCGGCCCAGCAACATCTACGGGCTGCATATCAGTGACGCGCTTGGGGCGGCGGCCTATGCGCGGATCAAGCCCGCGCTGACCCAAGCCTATGCGGGCAGCCCGGCGGTGATCGAATTCACCCATGATGAATCCGCCCGCCGCATTCGCGGTGCCTTTACCCCCGATGGGCGCGGCGGGGTCTATATCCTGTCGATGGACATCACCGAAGAGACCCAGACCCGCGTCGCCCTGCAACAGACGCTGAAACGCGAGTTGGCCTCGCGGATGATCTCTGGGCTGGCGCATGACTTCTCAAACCTTTTGACGATCATCCTCGGCATGCAATCGAAACTCGCCCGGCTGCCCGACATGCCGCCACAAGCGGGCGAATTGGTCGAAGGCACCTTGGCCGCCGCACGGCGGGGCGGCACGCTGCTCAGCTCCATCGCTGATGTGACCGAACCCCGCGCCCTGCGCCCCGTGGCCACCGACCCCGCCGCTTTGCTGAGTGAGCTTTCGACCCTCGCCGCCCCCACCCTGCCGCCGAAATGCGCGCTGGTGGTGCACAATGACGTGCCCGAGGGCGCGGTGCTGCTCGACAAAGGCCGGGTGCAGGATGCGCTGTTGAACCTCATCCTCAACGCCCGTGATGCCTGCGGCGCGCGGGGCACCATCACGCTGACCCAACGGCTGGTGCATAACACATGGATCGAATGGGTGATCCACGACACCGGGCCGGGCTTTGCGCCCTCGGCGCTGGAACGCGGGGTCGAGCCCTTCTTTACCACCAAGGGCAGCGAGGGCTCCGGGCTGGGCCTGTCGATGGTCTATGATATGACCAAATCCTCAGGCGGCGATCTGCGGCTGAGCAATGCGCCCGAGGGCGGCGCGCAGATCAGCCTGCGCCTGCCCTACCGGGTCGCCGTGCCCGCCACCACCGGGCTGGTGCTGCTGGTCGAGGACACCACCGATATCCGTGCCGTGGTGCGCGACATGCTCATGGATCAGGGCCATTCGGTGATCGAGGCGACCAGCGCGGATGAGGCCACCGCCCTCATCGCCGATCTGCCTGACATCGCGCTGGTGCTGTCGGACATTCAGCTTTCGGGCGAGGGCACCGGGATCGACCTTGCCCGCCGCGTCGGCAGCAGCCTGCCGCTCTTGCTGATGACCTCCCTGCCCCCCGATCACCCGCTTTTCGTCGAGGCGCAGACCCTCGCGCCGGTGCTGCGCAAACCCTTTGAAAAAGACGATCTGCAAGCCTTGATCGCCCCATTGAAAGCCACCGCCCCATGAGCCGTGATACCGCCCCGCGCCCGCTGGTCACCATTCTGGATGACGAACCCGAGATCCGGCAGATGCTGTCGGACACGTTGCAGGAAGCGGGCTTCGACACGCTCAGCTTTGGCCGCGCGCGGGCCTTTGAGGCCGCATTGGCCAGCCATACGCCCGATGTCTGCCTTGTCGATCTGTCGCTGCCCGACACCGACGGGCTGACGCTGGTGCACCGTCTGGCGCTTGAGCAGGGCGCCATCGTGATAATCATCTCGGGCCGCGCGCAGGTGCAGGACCGTGTCACGGGGCTGGAACTTGGCGCCGACGACTACATCATCAAACCCTTCGACCCGGCCGAGGTCGTGGCCCGCATCCGCGCCCGCCTGCGCAGCGCCAAGCCGACGCCGCAGGCCGGCACCACGGCGCGGTTCAACGGCTGGACCGCGCATTTCGACCGCTATGTGCTACAGGACGCCTCGGGCGCCGAGGTCACCTTCTCCCATGCCGAGGGCGAGGTGCTGCGGCTCTTCCTCGACGCCCCGAAACGGCTGATCAGCCGCGCGCAGATGCAAGAAAGCCTCGGCGGCGTCGCCTCTGAAAGTTTCGACCGGGCGATGGACGTGCGCATCTCGCGGCTGCGCACGAAGCTTGGCGAAGACCCGAAGAACCCGCAGTTGATCAAGACGATCTACGGCGCGGGCTATATCTTCCTCGGCGATGTGGACTGGGACTGAGCGCGTTTAAAGCGCCGCCACCGCCCGCCCCAGCACCTCGACTGCCGCGACCAAATCGGCCTCATCCGTGTCTTCTTCGAAGGCATGGCTGATCCCGTTGATCGACGGCGCGAACAGCATCGCCACCGGCATCAGCCGCGCCACATTGGTCGCGTCATGCAGCGCACCCGAGGGCATCTTGCGCCATTTGCCGGGGGCCACGGCTTCAGCCGCCTCCGCCAGCGCATCGCGCAGCCGCGCGTCCATGGCAACCGGCTCCAGCCCCAGCATCGGGCCAAAGCTCAGGTCCATCCCGCGTGTCTGGGCCACCTCTTCGGCGGTCTCTCGGATGACCTTCTCCATCCGCCCCAGACGGTCACTGTCGCCATCGCGCCATTGCATGGAGAACACGGCCTTGCCCGGCACGATGGACGAAGCATTGGGGTGCAGGCTGACGTGGCCGATGGTCCAGACGGTGCTCGGCGTCACCACATTGCGCAGCCGGTCGTTCAACAGACTGTTAAACTCCGACACCGCCTGAAACGCATCGCGCCGCACCGCCATCGGAGTGGTGCCCGCGTGGTTCTGCTGGCCCTCAAAGGTCACCTTCATATCGCGGATGCCGACGATGTCGCTGACCACACCGATCTGCTCACCGCTGTCATCCAGCGTCGGCCCCTGTTCGATGTGCAACTCGATATAGCCGGTGAACTGCGCGGGATCGACGGGGCCGGTGACCATACCCGCCATCGCGCGGCGCGCCTCGGCCAAGCTGACCCCGGCGTCGTCGGTAAAGCCATCGGCCTCGGCCTGATCCAAAGCGCCGGACCAGACCGTCGAACCGGTGGTCACGCCAAAGCGCCCCTCTTCATCCTGAAAGGACACGACCGAGACCGCAGGCCCTCCGGCCTCACCCGCCGCGCGGGCGACTTCAAGCGCGGCGATCACGCCCAAAGCCCCATCAAGCCAGCCGCCTTCGGGCTGGCTGTCGGAATGCGACCCCAACAGGATCGACGGCCCCTCGGCCAAGCCAAAGAGGTTGCCCATCGCGTCGACCTCGACCTTCAGCCCCGCATCGCGCATCCGCCCAGCAAGCCATTCGCGCGCCTCCACATCGGCGGCGGAATAGGCCGGGCGCACCACGCCCTTGCCGACACCCGCAGCGCCGATGGCGCGCAGATCGTGCAGGTCTTTCAAAAATCGGGCGGCATCAATCTTCATTCTTCCAAACTTTCCTTACTCGGCGGCGACGGCCCCTTTCGCCGCCTCCACCCTGACGGCAGAGAACTTAAACTCCGGGATCTTGCCGTAGGGGTCAACTGCTGGATTTGTCAGGATATTCGCCGCCGCTTCGACATAGGCGAAGGGCAGGAAAACCATGTCGGGCGCCACGGCGCGATCCGCACGGGCCATGATCTCGATACTGCCGCGTTTGGTTGACAGCCGCACATGCTCCCCCGGGGTCACGCCAAGGCGGCGCAGGGTCGAGGGGTGGAGCGAGCAATTCGCCTCCGGCTCCAGTCCGTCGAGCACCTTGGAGCGCCGGGTCATCGAGCCGGTGTGCCAATGTTCCAACTGGCGCCCAGTGGTCAGGATCATCGGATAGGCGTCATCCGGCGCGTCATCCGGGGCCACGATCGCGGCGGGGGTGAATTTGGCGCGGCCTTCGGGCCGGGGGAACCCCTCGCTAAAGACAATGGCCTGCCCGGGATCGTTTTCGCTGAGCGACGGGTAGGTCACCGCATTTTCCTGCGCCAGCCGGTCCCATGTGATATTGTCGAGCGAGGCCATGTTGCACTTCATCTCGGCAAAGACCTCAGCCGGGCTTTCGTAGGACCAGCCCAGCCCCAGCCGCTTGGCCAGTTCCACTTCGATCCACCAATCCTCGCGCGCCTCGCCGGGTGGAGTCACGGCCGGGCGGCCCATCTGTACTTGCCGGTTGGTGTTGGTCACCGTGCCGGTTTTTTCCGCGAAGGCCGAGGCGGGCAGGATCACGTCGGCGTAGTTTGCCGTTTCGGTCAGGAAGATGTCCTGCACCACGAGGTGGTCGAGCTTGGCAAGGGCAGCGCGGGCATGCGCCACGTCCGGGTCCGACATGGCCGGGTTCTCGCCCAGCACATACATCGCCTTGATGTCGCCGTCATGCACCGCATCCATGATCTCGGTCACCGTGAGACCCTTCTCGGCGCTAAAATCGCCTGAGCCCCAAACTTCGGTGAAAGCCGAGCGCACCCCGTCGTCGCCGACGGGCTGGTAATCGGGCAGAAACATCGGGATGAGGCCCGCGTCCGAGGCGCCCTGCACGTTGTTCTGCCCGCGCAAAGGGTGCAGCCCGGTGCCGGGACGGCCGACATGGCCGGTCATCAGCGCCAGAGAAATCAGGCAACGCGAATTGTCGGTGCCGTGGATGTGCTGGCTCACCCCCATGCCCCAGAAAATCATCCCCGCCTTGGCCCCGGCAAAGATGCGCGCCACGTCGCGCAGCACCTCGGCCTCGATGCCGCAGACGGCGGCCATGGCCTCGGGCGGGAAGTCCTTCAGATGCGCCTTCTCGGCCTCCCAATTCTCGGTATAGGCTTTGATGTATTGCTCATCATAGAGACCTTCCTCCACGATCACATGCATGATCGCGTTCAGCATCGCCACGTCGGTACCGGGGCGGAATTGCAGCATATGCGACGCAAACCGGCGCAGGCCCTGCCCGCGCGGGTCCATGACGATGAGCTTGCCGCCGCGCTTGGTGAACTGCTTGAAATAGGTCGCAGCGACGGGGTGGTTCTCCACCGGGTTGGCACCGATCACGATGGCCACATCGGCGTTCTCAATCTCGTTGAAGGTGGCGGTGACCGCGCCGCTCCCGACATTCTCCATCAGCGCCGCGACTGAGGAGGCGTGACACAGCCGCGTGCAGTGGTCGACGTTGTTGTGGCCAAACCCCTGCCGGACCATCTTCTGGAACAGATAGGCTTCCTCATTGGTGCATTTGGCACTGCCGAAGCCCGCCACCTCGCGGCCGCGCCCTTTCAGGCCCTTGGCGGCAAAATCCAGCGCCTCGTCCCATGTCGCCTCGCGGAACACCTCGCCCCAGTTGCCCGGATCGACGTTCAGTTCCTTGGCGGGCGCGTCGTCGCGGCGGATCAGCGGCGTGGTCAGGCGGTGATCGTGGTGGATGTAGTCGAAGCCAAAGCGCCCCTTGACGCAGAGCCGCCCCTCGTTGGCCGGGCCGTTGATGCCTTCGACATATTTGACCTTGTTGTCCTTCACCTTGAGCGAGATCTGGCAGCCGACGCCGCAGAAGGGGCAGACGCTGGCGACCTCATTGTCAAAGTCGGCAGAGTCACCGACCTGCGCCTCGTCGACCACGCTTGCGGGCATCAGCGCCCCCGTCGGGCAAGCCTGCACGCATTCGCCGCAGGCCACGCAGGTCGAGGCACCCATGGGATCGTCGATGTCGAAGACCGGATAGGCGTCATGGCCGCGTCCCGCCATGCCGATCACGTCGTTGACCTGCACCTCACGGCAAGCGCGAACGCAAAGGTTGCACTGGATACAGGCGTCGAGGTTCACGCGCATGGCGACATGGCTGTCGTCCAAAAGCGGCACGCGGTCGCGCTCCAACTTGGGAAAACGGCTTTCCTCTACGCCATTCAGCGCCGCCATCTCGCGCATGTGGCTCGACTTGTCATGCGCCACGTCCTGCGCAGGCTGGTCCGCCAGCAGCAATTCCATCACCATCTTGCGCGCATTCTCGGCCCGGGCGTTGTTGGTGGTGACGACCATCCCCTCGGCAGGTTCGCGGATGCACGACGCCGCCAGCACACGCTCGCCCTCGATCTCAACCATACAGGCGCGGCAATTGCCATCGGGGCGGTAGCCGGGGGCGGGTTTGTGGCACAGATGCGGGATTTTCAAACCCCGACCGTTGGCGACCTCCCAAATGGTCATGCCGGCCTCGGCCTCGACGGTCTGCCCATCAAGCGTGAATGTGATCCTCTCGGCCATGGCTGCCCCCTCCCCTTGGCTATTGCCCAAACTATAGGCAAAATCCGGCGCTTGTCAGGGGCCAATCCCGACACCCCGTCACGGATAAACGCCGCGCCAGCGCATTGCGGCGCATTGCATTGTATGGCCCGACAAGCTGCCCTATCACTTGGGCGAACAGTGAAAGCCATTTGATGTCCCACATTACCCTGATCCGCCACGGCCAAGCCAATTCCATCGCCAAGGACGAGCTGAGCTATGATCAACTCAGCCCGCTTGGCCATGAGCAAGCCGCGTGGCTGGGCGACCATCTGCGCCAGAGCGAGACCTACCACACAAGGCTCTATACCGGCACGTTGACCCGCCATATCGAAACGGCGGAGGGGATGAACACCGGGCTTGAGCCGATCCGCGACGCGCGGTTGAACGAGCTGGAGTATTTCACCCTCGCCAACTTGATGGAGCAGCAGCACAAGGTGCCCTTCCCCCGTGAGGGCGAGTTCGTGCACCACCTGCCGCAGGTCTTTGACTATTGGAAAGCGGGCAAGCTTGCCGATACGCCAGAGACCTATGAAAGCTTCGAGACGCGGGTGCAATCCGTCCTCGCCGAGATCGCCGAGGGCGAAGGCCCGGCGCTGGTGGTGACCTCGGGCGGGCTGATCTCTCTAGCGATGGCGCAGGCGATGGGCGTCGGGATTCCGGCGATGGCGCGGCTGGCGCTGGCGATCATGCATACTTCGATGCACCGGCTCTTTCCCATCGGCGGGCATTGGTCGCCGGTGCTGTTCAACGCGGTGCCGCATCTTGACCGGCCCGACCGCCGCCTTGCACAAACGCATATGTAACCCCTCGCCCGCGAAAGGCTGACCCATGCTGAAACTTCACTACGCCCCCGGCACGATCTCGGTCGCCGTTGCTATCGCCCTCGAAGAAGCGGGGCTGCCCTATGAGCCGGTGAAGGTCGATTTCGCCAGCGCCGAACAGACCGCCGCACCCTATCTGGCGCTGAACCCCAAGGGCCGCGTGCCGACCCTCGTGACCGAACCGGGCAGCGCCCTGACCGAGACCGGCGCGCTTTTGGACTATGTCGCCGCCCGCGCGCCCGATGCGGGGCTGGTCCCTCCCGACCCTGAACGCGCGGCGCATATGCGCGGGGTGATGTACTACCTCGCCTCGACCATGCATGTGGCCCACGCGCATAAAATGCGCGGCCACCGCTGGGCCGATCAGCAATCGAGTTTTGACGATATGAAAGCCAAGGTGCCGCAGACCATGGCCGATTGCGCCGCCTATATCGAGAATCACGCCTTTAGGGGTGACTTCGTGGCGGGTGATGCCCTGTCGCTGGCCGATCCCTATCTCTTTGTCGTCTCGGGGTGGCTGGCCGGTGACGGGGTCGACCGTGCGGCCTACCCACGGCTCGACGCCTTCGCCGCCCGGATGGAAGACCGCGACAGCGTCAAGGCCATGCGCGCGAAAGGATTCTTGGCATGACCCACCTATGGCTCCGCGCCGAGCAGCGCGACAATGAGACCCGCACCGGGCTGACGCCCGAAGGGGCCGCCGCGCTGATCGCATCCGGCACGAAGGTGAGCATCGAAGACAGTGACAGCCGCGTGATCCCCACCGCCGCCTATGCGCGGGCGGGGTGCGAGATCGTTCCGGCCCATAGCTGGCCCGAGGCCCCGCGCGATGCGGTGATCTTTGGCCTCAAGGAACTGCCCGAAGACGGCACGCCCCTGCCGCATACGCACATCATGTTCGGCCATGCCTACAAGGGCCAATCCTCGGGCCGCAAACTACTAGAGCGGTTCAAGGCCGGCGGCGGCGCGCTGCTGGATTTGGAGTACCTGACCGATGACGATGGCCGCCGCGTTGCCGCCTTTGGCTATTGGGCGGGCTTTGCGGGGGCAGCCGTCTCGGTCAAATGCCGCATCGCGCAGCTGCGCGGAGAGACCTGCGGGCCGGTTGCGCCCTACGCTAACGCCGAAGCGCTGAAAGCCGCATTGAGCAAAGAACTCGCCCAAGTCGACGCGAGCGGCGACCGCGCGCTCGTGATCGGGGCCTTGGGCCGGGTGGGACGCGGGGCGAGCGATCTTTGCGCGGCACTTGGCATCCCCGTCACCGGTTGGGACATGGCAGAGACCGCCCACGGCGGACCCTTCCCCGAAATCCTCGACCACGCCTATTTCTTCAACTGCATCCTCGCAGGGCCAGACACCCCCGCCTTCGTCCGCCCCGATGCCCCTCAGGCCGAGCGCGCCCTGCGCGTGATCGGCGACATCGCCTGCGACCCCGACAGCGCCTTCAACCCGGTGCAGGTCTATGACCGCGCGACCACTTGGGCGGAGCCAGCGCTGCGCGTGCATGACGCGCCGCCGCTGGATGTCATGGCCATCGACAACCTGCCATCCATGCTGCCGCGCGAAAGCTCAGAGGATTTCGCGGGCCAGTTGCTGCCGACCCTGCAGGCGCTGTCAAAGACGGATCATGCCGTCTGGCAACGTGCGCGAGTTCTGTTCGATCAGAATGTCGCCGAGGTCTGACCTTCAGGAAAAGAACCGGTAATACAGCCAATCCGGCAGGAAGCGCCCCAAACGGAACAGCAGTGAGAAGCCGTAAGGGAAGTCCAGTTTAAAACTGTCCCTGTTCATATGCTCGAAGACACGGCGCGCGGCATCATCGGGCTCCATCAAAAAGGGCATTTTGAAATCGTTCTTGTCGGTCAACTGGGTCTTGATAAAGCCCGGGTTGATCGCCTGAACCTGCACGCCCGTCTTGCGCAGATCGGCATGCATGCACTCCGCCAAGGACAGCGTAGCCGCCTTGGACGCCGTATAGCCGATGGACCCGGGCAGCCCGCGATAGGCGGTCAGGCTGGAAGTGATGACGATATGCCCGTGATCGCGGGCGACCATCTGCGGCACCACCTGCCCCAAGACACGCATCAAGCCGGTGAAGTTCACATCGGCCATGGTCACCCCATGTTTCGCGTCCCACTCCTGCGCGCCAAAGGGCCAATAGGCCCCCGCCAGATAGACCAGCCCGTCGATCGGCCCCACATCCTTGGCGGCCTGTGCGACGTCTTCGTCATCGGTCACATCCATGACCCGCACCCGTGCCCGCCCCGGCAGCGCCTGCGCGAGTTCGGTCAGCTTGTCTTCGGACCGGGCCGAGAGGATCACCTCGGCCCCGGTGCGGCTCAGCTGATGCGCCAGCGCCGCGCCAAGCCCGTCGCTCGCGCCCACCAGCCAATAGGTCTTGCCTTGCCAGTCTTTCATCTTTCCTCCGTCGGTCGCAGGGTGGCGACCAATTCTGCTACTTTGATCCCGAACTTCCGAAACTGGCTGCGATTGACGATGGTGCCATCGGGGGTGAGATACATCCAATCGACGGTTTTCAGCACATGGCTGCCCAGTTCCTCGGGCAGTTGGATACGATAGCGCAACTGCAATGTCGGACCAGCCTGAACGCCCTGCCCCACCCCGATCACATCCGGCGCAGTGCTGGTGAAACGTCCATTCTCGCCCAGTGTCACAGTCCATTCGCGCTGCTGACGCGAGCCATCGTTATAGCGAAACGTCTCGGCCACCGTGGCGACATCGCCCTCCCAAGACACGTCGAACTTGGCCGTGAAACTGCTGGTGACCCGACCAAGGGGGCCGAAAATCACGCCCTCGCAGATCATCTCATCGCGCAGATGCAAACGCAGGTCGAAGACGGGGAATGAATCCACATAGTCGCTGGGCGATTGCCCGTGAAACTCCCCCAACCGGCGGCGCAGGAAGGTGAGCAATAGACCAAGGCCCAGCCCGACAGTGATAAAGATCAGCGGCTCTGTCACGATGTCTCCACGTCTTTTGCACCGGCGAGAAGAGCGATCGCCAGCAATTTCAGGGCGCAAGGTACACCGGCATAGAACCAGATCAACAGGGAGATGGATGTGTCGGAACTGGTTCCCGCTGCGGTTTGCAGCCCTGCGCGTTCTAAGGCGGGAAGTAGGGCAACCGCCGCGAAAGCCAAGGTCAGTTTGGACACGAAGGACCAAAGGCCGAACCCTTCGGCAGCCGAGGGGGAAATCTGTGCCATCCGATTGGCGAACATGGCAGGCAAAAGCGTCAGGTCCGCGCCCAAGACCGCGCCCGAGGCCAGACAGACCAACGCGAAACGTGCCACATTCCCCGGCCCCAGCAACAGCGCCCCGCCGAAGGCTGCAATGCCCAACGCCATCGCGACCAACAGCACCTGTCGCGCGCCATGACGCTCGGCCAGCATCCCCCAAAGCGGTGCTGCTGCCGCCGCCGAGAGGAAAAACAGCAGCAAAAGCGGCCCCTCCCATCCCGGTGCCTCTAATGCCAGTTCGACGTAGAAGAGAAACAGGGTTGAGGTCACGGCCACCGGGGCGGCATTGACCAGTGCGATCAGCAACAGCCGCCGTGCCTGCGCGTCGCGCAAGACGGTGCCGAAACCGCTCGCGCCCGGCAGCCCCGTCGCCCGCCACTCCCTGCGCATCGCGACCACGGCCCAGAGCGCTAGAACCGCGAACCCGATCGCGAAACCGGCAAAAGGCCGGTCCAGCGCCAAGCCCAGCAGCAGGGGCGCAACAGAGGCGAGACAGACGCCCAAAAGCGCCCCGGTCTCGCGCCAGCGGGCAAGGGTCAGATGCCCAGCCCCCGGCAGGCTGTCGGCCTTGGCCACCCCTTGGGCATAAAAACAGATGGTCAAAAAGCTGAAGGCCGAGAAGACCAGCGTCAGCATCAGCGCGAACCACAGCACGGGCGCCATTGGCGCGGGCACCGCGAAAAGCCCCAGCATCGCCAGCGCCATCACCGCCCCCGCCACCGTCACCGCCAGCCCGCGTTTGTGGCGCAGCGCTTGGGCCAGCCACCCGAGTGCCGGGTCTTGCACCACGTCCAACAGCCGCAATCCAAAAAGCACAGAGCCAAGCGCCGTCAGCGAAACCCCATATTCATCGACATAGAACTTCGGCGCGTGAATGTAGATTGGCAGCCCCGCCGAGGCGAGCAATGCGGCGAAAAGCGCATAGGCGGGCAGCCGGGCCGCGCGCGCCCTCATCGCCCGCCCGCGCCATGGGCCGCATCGCGGGAAACCTCGACCGCAGGCGCCTCGGGGCGGTTGCGGAACCCCGCCCCCTTGAGCCAGAGTTTCAGCGCCTGCCAATGGATCAGCGCCAGCACCCGTCGCGCCCCAAAGGGGCGGCGCAGCAGCGACCAGAGGATACGGCCATTCGTCAGCGGCGCACGCGGCCCGGTCAATGTGGCGATCAACCCATTCTCCCCATCCGAGAAATCAATCCAGACGCCGATCCGCTCAGCACTGATGTCAAAGCGGAAGACATAGCCGCCCGAGACATCCTGAAAGGGTGAGACATGCATGAGCTTCGCGGCCCTCAGCCGGTCCTCGGGCGCGATCTGGCGCAGGTCGGGGTGGTGGCACAGATAGGAATGCCGGTCGCCGTAGGTGTTCGTCACCTCGGCGATGACCGCGATCAGCGCGTCGTCCGCCCGACGGCACAGCCAAAAGCTCACCGGGTTGAAGACATGGCCCAGCACCCGCGGCTGCGCCAAAAGTTCGATCCGCGCGACCCAGGTGATGTCATACGCGGCCAGAACATCGCGCACCCAAGCGGCCCCGCGCTCCTGCCCCGGCGCGCCGCCGTGGTCGCTGTCATGCAGGCTGGTCACATTCGCACCATTGCGGGCGAAAAGCGCAGGCGTCCTTAACGCCTCGGTCTCGGCGTCGCAGATCACATAGTCGACCGAATAGCGGAAACGGTTCTCGACCGCGCCCTTGCGGCCATGGAAGGTCTGGCCGCGGATATGATCGACCTGCGCCGTCACTCCGCCGCCAAGGGCGCCGCCCGCGCGGCTTGCATCCGTTCGACCACATCCACCGCGCTGGCCAGCCCGTCCTCGTGGAAACCATTGCGCAGCCATGCCCCGCAGAACCATGTGTTATGGCTGCCGTTGAAGGCGCGCACCTCCTCCTGCGCGGCCAAGGCGGCAAGATCATAGACCGGGTGGCGCAGGGTCACTTGGTCGTAAATCAACTCCTCGCGGATGGTGCGTTTGGTGTTGAGCGTCACAAAATGCGGATCATCCTGCGGGATCGGCTGGAGCGAGTTCATCCAATAGGTCAGGTCGATCCGGTCGGACTTCTGCTCGCGATCCTCGGTATAGACCCACGACGCCCAAGTAGAGCGCCGCTTGGGCATGATGCTGGCGTCAGCGTGTAGCACGATGTCATTGGGTTGGTAGCGGATCGCGCCTAGGGCGCGTTGCTCAGCCTCTGTCGGATCGGCCAGCATCGCCAGCGTGTCATCGGAATGGGTGGCAAAGATCACCTTGTCGAACGCCTCCCACTCGCCACCATGGGCGCGAACCTCGGCCCCTTGCGCCGTGCGGCGCACGGACTGCACGGGGCTGTCGGTGCGCAGGTCGACGCCCTTGGTACGCAGGGCGGTCTCCAGCCGGTCGACATATTGCCGCGAACCGCCTTTGACCGTGTACCATTGATGCTGACCGGAATAGTTCAACAGCGCGTGGTTCTCGAAAAAGTTGACCATGGCATGGGCCGGGAAATCCATGATCTTTTCCGTCGGGGTGGACCAGATCGCGCCCGAAAGGGGCGACAGATAGAAGTCGCGGAAATATGGCCCGGTGCCCAGCTGTTCGAGAAATTCCGCAATGGTCATCGACGGATCGCGCGAGACGGCAAGCGCGTTCTTGTTGAAATGGACGATGTCGCGCAGCATCCGCAGAAACGGCGGGCTGAACATATTGCGTTTCTGGGCGAAGACGGCGTTGAAATTGGTCAGCGCATATTCCAGCCGCCCACCGTCAATCGACGCGCCAAAGCTCATGTTCGAGGGCACGACCGGCACGTCCAACTCCGCAAAGAGCGCCGCGAGATGCGGGTAGTTGGCATAGTTGAACACGATGAACCCGGTATCGACCGGCTGATCGCCATTCTTGCCCGCGATCACCGTCCGCGCATGGCCGCCGATCTTGGCCCCCGCCTCATAGAGGGTGACGCGGTCCGCAGGTGCCAGCATATGCGCCGCCCCCATGCCGGAAATCCCGCCGCCAATCACGGCGACACGCCGCCCAAGCGGCTGTGGGGGGAGGGTACTGTCGTTCAGAGCTTCGAAAGGCATAGGCGTCCTGCTTTGGTCCGGAACTTTGGATATGGGGCACCCACGGGTAAAGGGGAGTTAAAGTTGCAGCGCCCGATAGATTTTCTTGGAAAATGCACGCAGCACCGCGACCACGTTCAAAGGCCCTTGGAGGGCACTAGGACAGCAGGCTGTCGAGCGCCGCTTGCCCGCGGCTGAGTTGGCCCAAATAGCTGTCGGTGTCGATATTGGCCCCGCAGACGATCACGCCGACCCGCCGCCCTGACAGTTGCCCGCGCAGGGGGCCGAGCGCCCCCGCCATCGCGGCCCCGGCGGCAGGTTCCACCGCCAGTTTCGCCGCCTGTTGCAGCACCACCATCCCAGCACAGATCGCATCGTCGCTGACCGTGACCACATCATCGACATAGACCGCGCAAAGCGCATGGCCGAAAGGCAGCGCCATTGGCGGCCCAAGGCTGTCGGCGATCGTGTTGACCTGAGGAATGGTCACCGGCGCACCGGAGGCGAGGCTTTGCGACATGCTGTCGGCGCCCTCGGGCTCCACGCCATAGACCCGACAAGCGGGGTTGATCGCCTTGACCGCGGCGGCGACACCGCTGATCAGCCCGCCACCGCCGACCGAGACGACGACCGCGTCCAAATCCGCCACCTGCGTCATCAGTTCCAGCCCCACCCCGGCGGTGCCGAGCGAGGTGTGCAGCCCCTCGAAAGGATGGATAAAGAACCGCCCCTCTTCGCGCACCAACCGCTCGGCCTCGGCAAAGGTCTCTTGCCCGGCGGGTTTCAGGATGACCTCAGCCCCGGTGGCACGGGCGAGGGCGACGCGAAAGGGGTTGGCATTGTCCTGCATCACCACCTTGGCGCTGATGCCAAGCTTGGCCGCGGCCCAGCCTGCGGCAATGGCGTGGTTGCCCGCGCTGGCCGCGGTGATCCCGCGCCCGCGGGTGTCATCGTCAAGCTGTCGCGCCACCGACAGCGCGCCGCGGGCCTTGAAGGTGCCGGTATGCTGAAAACACTCCAGTTTGAGCGCGACCCGCGCGCCGCCCAGCACCTCGTCGACCATGGGAGAAGACAGCGTCACCACCGGCGTTTGCAAGATATCGCTGCGCAACGCAGCGGCCCGCGTCTGCATCGCCTCCAGCGTCATCCCGGTAATGTCTACGTCGTTCATTCAGCCGTTCCCTTCGGGTGTCCTTAGGGGAACAATAGCCTCGGTTTTGGCTTCTGCCAGCTCTTCGAAGTCGAAATTATGCAAGCGCCCCGCGCGTTTGGCGGCTTTTTCGCTGCTGACCTTGATCTCTTCCACGTCCCGTCGGGCTTGGGTGAAATGCCGATCAAGGTTGCCCACCCGCGTCGCCAGACGTTCGACATCCTTGTTCAGATTGCCCAACTCTTTGCGGATCGCGCCTGCCTGTTCGCGCATCCGCGCGTCCTTCAGGATCGCACGCATGGTGTTGAGCGTGGCCATGCAGGTGGTCGGGCTGACGATCCAGACGCGTTTCTCAAAGCCTTCGCGCACGAGTTCGGAAAAATTTGCGTGCAACTCGGCATAGACCGCCTCGGAGGGCAGGAACATCAAGGCGCCTTCCGCCGTCTCCCCCTCCAGAATGTATTTGTCGGCGATGGCATTGAGGTGCACCCGCACGGCGGTTTTCATCTGTTGAGCGGCGGCGCGGGTCTCGGCTTCGGTCTTGGCGCGGCGCAGGGCCTCATAGGCTTCCAACGGGAATTTACTGTCGATCACGATCGGGCCCGGAGGATTGGGCAGATGGATCAGGCAATCGGGCCGCTTGCCGTTGCTGAGCGTGGCTTGCAGCGAATAGCTGTCCGAGGGCAGGGCTTTCGACACGATATCGCGCAACTGGATTTCACCAAAGGATCCGCGCGTTTGCTTGTTGCTCAGAATGTCTTGCAGCGACAGCACGTCGCCCGACAGTTTGGTGATATTGTCCTGCGCCTTGTCGATGGAGGCGAGCCGCTCCTGCAATTGCGCAAGGCTGGAGGTGGTGCGTTTGGACGAGCCGTGCAGCGTCTCGGTCATGCGCTGCTGCATCTCGGCCAGCGAGCGGGCCGAGCGGGCGGCGTTGTCGGCCAGACGGTCCTGCATCTGCTGCTGCACATAGGCCAGCCGCGCTTCCATCGTCTGCATCATCTGCGCTTGGGTATTGCTTTGCGTGTCCGAGACCATTTGCAAGCCACCCCGCAACTGCTCCTGCCCCTGCCCCAACTGCTGCACATGGCCGCCAAGCACGCGCATCTGCTGTGCCAAGGGGGCGGCGACCCGGGCCGACCGACCCGCCGCGCGCACCGCCATGATCAGCAGGATGACGATGAGAAACAGCAGCCCCGCCCCCGCGAGCGCCGCGAGAGTCACAGGGTCAGACAGGGTCAAAGTCGCGCCGCCAAGCTCCATCAGGTGCGCCCGAAAAGCCGTTCGATGTCCGCCAGTTTAAGCTCGACATAGGTGGGCCGCCCGTGGTTGCACTGGCCGGAATGCGGCGTCGCCTCCATCTCGCGCAAAAGCGCGTTCATCTCTTCGGCGCGCATCCAGCGGCCCGAGCGGATCGAGCCGTGACAAGCCACCCGGCTCAGGATTGCTTCGATCTTGGCCTGAACGATGTTGCTGCTCTCGCCCTCAGCCAACTCATCGAGCACGTCGAGGATGAGCGCACGCGCGTTGACGGTGCCGAGGATCGCAGGCGTCTCGCGCACCGCGATGGCGCTGCCGCCGAAGGCTTCGATGCCAAGGCCGAGTTTCGCCAGTTCCTCCGCCAGTTCCAGCAGCCGCGCGCAGTCATTGGCGGACAGTTCGACGATCTCGGGGATCAGCAACGCTTGGGCCGCGACGCCGTTCTCGTTCATCTGCCGTTTGAGTTTCTCATAGACCAGCCGCTCATGCGCCGCATGCTGATCGACGATGACCATGCCATTGGCGGTCTGGGCGATGATGTAATTTTCGTGCACCTGCCCCCGCGCGGTGCCAAGCGGGTAATCGGGGGTGGGCGCGGCCTCTTCCGCTTCGGGGGCGGCGGCATGGCTCGGCGCGGGGGTCTCGGGCAGCGGCGTGCCCTCCACCCGGCCCCAAACGCCTGCGGTCTCGGCAAAGCCCGGGGCCTGCGCCTGATAGGCGGCCTCCCGCGCGGCGGGGCTGGGGCGGTCCATGCCGGCGCGGTCCATCTGGTAGACCCGCGCGCCCTGCGGCTCGGGTTGCATCGCGCCCAAGGTCGCCTGCGCCACGGTGGTCGAGGCACGGTGGCCCGCTTCAGCCAGCGCGTGGCGCAGGGCCGAGACGATCAGCCCGCGCGCCAACCCCGGATCGCGAAAGCGCACTTCGGATTTCGCGGGATGCACGTTCACATCGACCAGCGTCGGCGGGCATTCCACGAAAAGCGCCGCTGCCGGGTGACGGTCGCGGCTGAGGAAATCGAAATAGGCGCCGCGCAGGGCGCCCGTCAGCAGCTTATCCCGCACCGGGCGGCCATTCACGAAGAGATATTGCGCCACGGCAGAGCCGCGCGAGTAGGTCGGCAGGGCAGCGAAACCGGTCAGATGCAGCCCCTCGCGCATCGCATCAATAGGCAGGGCATTCTCGGCAAACTCGCGGCCCAGCACCTGCGCCAGACGCCCATGCAGCGCGTCGAAAAGATCGCCCTGCTCGGCCTCAGCACGGAACACATCGCGGCCTTTACCGTCGCCCGACACATCGCGCAGCACAAAACGCACAAAGGGCTCGGCCATGGCAAGGCGCTTGATGACATCGCCGATCGCCTGCGCCTCGGCCCGGTCGGTACGCAGGAATTTGAGCCGCGCAGGCGTGGCGAAGAACAGATCGCGCAGGGTGACGATGGTGCCGCCGTTCAACGCCGCCGGGCGCACCTCGCCCATGCGGCCGCCGTCGACGGTGATCTCGGCCCCGTCGAACCCAGCCGCGCGGCTGGTGATCGTGAGCCGTCCGACAGCGCCGAGCGACGGCAGCGCCTCGCCGCGGAAGCCGAAGGTGTGGATATCCAGCAGGTCGGAACCGTCGATTTTAGAGGTCGCATGACGCGACAGGGCCAGCGGCAAATCTTCGGGCGCGATGCCGCAGCCATCGTCCGTCACCCGGATCATCGTCTTGCCGCCATCGGCATATTCCACGGTGATGCGCCGCGCGCCCGCGTCGATGGCGTTCTCGACCAATTCCTTGACCGCCGAAGCGGGACGTTCGACCACCTCCCCCGCGGCAATCCGGTTGATCGCGGAATCGTCCAATTGACGGATGACGGGGCGATTTTCGCTTATATTGGGGGTCGGGCTGGGCATACCGCAAGACCTAGCATGGCGGCTTTTGATTCTGCCAGATGTGAATGCGTCTATCAGAGCCGGGTATCAGAGGTTCTGGGGAAAGTCAGCGGACCGCCGCCAAAGGTGGGGCGATCCGCTGCTGGGTCGGCTACTCGGCGCACTGGTGCTTTTGTTATTCCGGTCTTATCAGAGCGGCGGGCGACCCGGGTACAAGTCGTCTCCGGCGGAGCTTGCCACCTGTATAGACGCAGGACGAATCACAGGTCAAAGCAAAAGCGAATCAGTCGCCGATAAAACGAATCGTTGCGATTCGGTTAAGCGGCGGGCGCGGCGGCACCTCTATGCCGATGCGGCCCCATCACTGCCGCGGCGCCAAGGATCAGCCCTGAGACAGTCGCGATCATCCCCGCCGCCGAGACCGAATCCCGCAGCCCAATCCACAGCGGCCCGTAACCTGCCAAGACATAGCCCAAAATCGCGGCCACCGTGGCAAAACCCACCGACCATGCGATCTGATGCTCCAGCCGGTTGGTCATCATCCGCGCGGCAGCGGGCGGGCAGATGAACATGGCGATCACGATGATGCTGCCCACCGCGTCAAAGGCGGCCACGGCGGCAATGGCGGCAACGATCACCAGCCCGAGGCCCAAGGGGCCGGTCTTCATCCCGATGGTGCGGGCAAAGCCTTCGTCGAATGTGCTGATCTTGAGCGGACGCCAGAACACCGCCGTGAAAAGCGCCACGAAAAGAAACGTGATCGCCATGCGCGGCAGCTCCACCGGGATGGTCGCCAGCGCCTCGGGGTCGAGCAGCGACCCCCAGCCGGTCGCATCCAGCCAGATCAGGCTTTCGAGGTTGCCATAAAGCGCATGTTCCACGTCGAGATGCACGTTGCTGGTGTCGGATTGTTCCAGCAGCAGCACGCCGCCCGCGAACATCGCGGTAAAGACCACGCCCATGGCCGCGCCGGATTCGATCTTGCCCAAACGCCGCACGCCTTCGATGGCCAGCACGGCGACCAGCGCCGCGCCCGCCGCGCCCAGCAGCATCGGCCAAGTGCTGACCACACCGGTCAGCAGGAACGCCACGACGATCCCCGGCAGCACCACATGGCTGATCGCGTCACCGATCAGCGCTTGGCGGCGCAGGACAAGGAAGTTCCCCGGCAAGGCGCAGGCCACCGCCACGAAGATGCCCGTCAGCATCGGCACCAAGGACAGGGGGACGAATTCGGAACCGTTCATGCCATCACCCCGCCGCGCATGTCGATGCGGCTGTCGATTTCGCGGATTTGGTCGGCGGTCAGCACCGTCTCAATGGGGGTCAGACCGTCATATTGCTGGGCCGCCGCTTCGTAAGCTGGATCGCGGCGGATCAGTTGCCAGCGGGTTTCATCGCGCAGCGCCTTGGCCGCGCGGCCCCGGCCCGCCTTGGTGGCGACCCCATCGGGCAGGGCGTAGCCCTCGGCCCGCAGCAGGCGGAGGGTAAGTTGTTCGTAGATCGGCTGCCCATGGGCCAAGGCCAAGAGCCCCTGCCGCAGATGGACCCGACGCTGATAGCGCCGATGCCGCAGTAGCGCCGACAGCGCCCCGCGCCCCGGTGCCAACAGCAGCGACAGCGCAAAGAGCGCGAAGCCCACCAGAACGATGATCGGTCCCGTCGGCAGGTTCGGCTGCGCCGCCGACAGCGCCGCGCCGATATAGGCCGCGATGCCGCCGAGCGCGCCCGAGATCAGCACCACATGGTCGGTCCGCTCGCTCCAGAACCGGGCTGTCACGGGCGGGATGATCAGCAGCGCTACGATCAGGATCAGCCCCACGATCTTGAGCCCGACCACCGTCACGGCCAGCACCAGCCCCATCATCGCCAGATCCGTGCGCGGCACGTTCTGCCCGATGGCGGTGCCATATTCGGGATCGAAAGAGGCCAGCGTCAGCGGGCGGCGCAAGAGCAGCACCAGCGCCAGCGTCAGCGCCGCCGCCACGGCGATGATCAGCGCATCGCTGCGCAGCATCCCGGCGGTGGAGCCCAAAAGGAAATCCTCCAGCCCCGCCTGACGCCCCGCGCTCATGGTTTGGATCACCGTGAGCAGCACGATGCCAAGGCCAAAGAAAACCGACAGGACCGAACCGATGGCCGCATCCTCGGCCAGTCGCGTGCGGTTGCTGAGCCATGAGACCAAGAGCAGCCCCACCCCCGCCGACAGCGCAGCCCCCAGCAGCAGGCCGATCAGGTTGCGCCCATCGCCGCCCAAAGCGACCATCACCATGAAGGCCAGCGCCACGCCGGGCAGTGTCGCATGCGAAATCGCATCGCTCACCAACGCCCGTTTGCGCAGAAACAAAAAGGTGCCGCCGACGCCTGCCGCCATGCCCAAAAGCGTGGCCCCCAGCGTCACCAGCGTGGCGTTATAGCCCAGTTGCAGTGTCAGCGCGTCCCAGATCATGACAACTGCAAAGCATCCATCTGCGCGCCTGCCAAACGCCCGCCATAGGCGTCTTGCAGGTGGTTGGACTTGAAGACCTCAGCGACACTGCCTTCGGCGACGCGGTGGGTGTTGATCAGGAAGACATTGTCGAAATACTCAGGCACCGTGGACAGATCATGATGCACGGCGACGACCGTCTTGCCCGCATCCCGCAGGGATTTAAGCACCGCGATGATCGCCTTTTCCGTCGCCGCATCGACCCCGGCAAAGGGTTCGTCGAGCAGGTAGAGATCCGCATCCTGCGCCAAGGCCCGCGCAAGGAACACCCGCTGCTGCTGGCCGCCCGAGAGTTGGCCGATCTGGCGGGTGGCGAAATCCTCCATCCCGACGCGGGCCAGACAATCGGCGGCGCGGGCGCGGTGTACGGGGCGGATGCGGCCCAGAAGGCCCAGTTGCGGGTAAAGCCCCATCAGCACCACGTCGATCACGCGGGTTGGGAAGTCCCAATCCACGCTCGCACGCTGCGGCACATAGGCGATGCGGTGGCGCTGCTCGGCCACCGGCTTGCCATAGACGGTGGCGGTGCCCGCCAGCGGGGTAAGGATGCCCAAAGCGGCCTTGAGCAGCGTCGATTTCCCCGCCCCGTTCGGCCCGATGATCGCCGTCATCTTGCCCGGCGCGACGGTCATATCGACCGAAAAGACCGCAGGCTTCTGCCCGTAGGATACGGTCATCCCACGCACGGCGAGCGGGCTGTCGGCGCGGGCGGTCGGCGCGGTCTCACGCGTGCTGGCGATTTCGAGTGTCATGGATCAGCTTCCCTGTGCCAGCTTGCCGGTCATCCCGCCCGCATCCACCGGCGCGCCGAGCGCGCGGGCGATGGTGGTGACGTTGTGATCGATCATACCGATATAAGTGCCCTCATAGCTGCCGGGTTCCCCCATGGCGTCACTATAGAGCGACCCGCCGATCACGACCTCATGGCCGCGCGCCGCCGCGCCTTCGACCAGTGCGCGCATGTTACGGTCGGACACCGAGGTTTCGACGAAAACCGCGCCGATCTCGCGTTCGACAAGCTCATCGACGAGCGAAGAGATGCGATTGAGCCCTGCCTCGCTGTTGGTCGAGATGCCTTGAATGCCGATCACCTCGAAGCCGAAGGCGCGCCCGAAGTAGCTGAAAGCATCATGCGCCGTGACCAAGACGCGCTGGCCTTCGGGCACCTGCGCCACGGTCTCGGCGGCATAGGCGGCGAGTTGGTCCAGTTCCGCGCGGTAGGTCTTGGCATTCGCGGCAAAGGTCTCGACCCCCGCCGGATGTGCTTCGCTCAGCGCGCGGGTCACCTCATCCACCACGGCGGTCCAAGTGTTGGGGTCCATCCAGACATGCGGGTCATAGCGGCCCTCGTAATCCGGGTGGCTGAGCAGCCCCTCCTTGGGCAGGGCTTCGGCCACGGCGATCACGGCGCGTTTGCGGCCCAGATCCTCAAAGAACCGCTCCATCTGCGCTTCAAGGTAAAGGCCGTGCCAGAGCACCAGATCGGCCCGCGTCAGCGCCACGATGTCGCTGCGCGTCTGGCGGTAGCTGTGCGGATCGACGCCCGACCCCATGAGCGAGCGGACCTCCACCAGATCGCCACCAATCCGCCGGGCGGCGTCGGCGATCATGCCGGTGGTCGCAACGACGTTGAGCTTTGGAGCGGCAAAGGCGGCGGGCGCGGCCCCGAGCAGGGCAAATGCGCTCAGGCTGCCGATCAAAGCGGTGCGGCGGGACGGGCGAAACGGATCAGATGCATGTGTCATGGAGGTATTAGTGAGAACGATTCTCAATTAAGTCAACATTTGAGAATGGTTCTCATTAACAATTTCCGCATTTCGCCTGTTTTTCAGGCATTCGACCGGTGACGCGGGGTTAGCGTCGCTTGCTTTGGCCCCTGCCCCATGCCATTTTGCGCGCCAGACCAAACCGGAGAGACCCCGATGGCCACCCAGACGACCCCGCAGCACCGTGAGACAGAAACCGACGCGCCGGGCCATCTGCCCCAGGTCACCGAACCCCGCGTCGAACCGATGCCGCTTGATATGGATTGGCTGCGCTCGGTGCAGGCGAATACCTCGGCGATCGAACGCCGCGCCGCCGCCCTGCCCGCCCGCCGTTCGCTGAAAAAGGACCACCAAGCCGCGTGGCTGCTGCGCGCGGTGACCTGTATCGACCTGACGACCCTTTCGGGCGACGACACCGCACGCCGGGTCGAGCGGCTTTGCGCCAAGGCGCGCCAACCGATTGCGCCCGATCTGCTCGAGGCGCTTGGCATGGCGCCGATCACCACCGGCGCGGTCTGCGTCTATCACGAGATGATCCCCGCCGCGCGGCGCGCGCTGGAGGGCACGAACATTCCCATCGCCGCCGTCTCAACCGGCTTCCCAGCGGGGCTGTCGCCCTTGGAACTGCGCATTCGCGAGATCGAAATGAGCGTCGAGGCCGGGGCGAGCGAGATCGACATCGTGATCTCGCGCCGTCATGTGCTCTCAGGCGACTGGCAGGCGCTTTACGATGAGATGCGCGCCTTCCGCGAGGCCTGCGGCGAGGCCCATGTGAAGGCGATCCTCGCCACCGGCGAATTGGGCTCGCTGCGCAATGTGGCGCGGGCGTCGCTGGTTTGCATGATGGCCGGGGCCGATTTCATCAAGACCTCGACCGGCAAGGAAAGTGTTAACGCCACCCTGCCCGTGAGCCTCGTCATGATCCGCGCGATCCGCGAGTATTATGCGCGCACCGGCGTGCGCGTGGGCTACAAGCCCGCGGGCGGCATCTCGAAGGCCAAGGATGCGATCACCTATCTGGCACTGATGAAGGAAGAGCTGGGCGACCGTTGGTTGCAGCCTGACCTGTTCCGCTTTGGGGCGTCCTCGCTCTTGGGCGATATCGAGCGGCAGTTGGAGCATCACGTGACCGGCAATTATTCGGCGGCTTACCGCCACGCGACCGCCTGAGCCCGTTGCAGGCTGCGGGAAGGTATTTGGAAAAGGATGAAGGCATGAGCGTGTCCGACATATTCGAAAGCATGGAATACGGGCCAGCCCCGGAATCGGCGGCAGATGCGCTGGCGTGGATCGTCGATCAGGGCGGGCGGTTTGGCCATTTCATCGATGGCGCCTTCACTGCGCCGGCGGCGGGGTTTGACAGCACGAACCCGGCGACGGGTGAGGTCTTGGCCAGTCTAACGCAGGCGTCGCAGGGCGATGTGGATGCCGCCGTGAAGGCGGCGCGCAAGGCGCAGCCCAAGTGGGAGAAGCTTGGCGGCCATGGCCGGGCGCGGCATATCTATGCGCTGGCGCGGCTGTTGCAGAAACACGCGCGGTTGTTTGCGGTCTTGGAGGTCTTGGACAACGGCAAGCCCATTCGCGAGGCGCGCGATATCGACGTGCCCTTGGCGCAGCGGCATTTCTATTATCACGCGGGCATGGCGCAGTTGATGGAGAGCGAGTTGCCCGATGCGCAGGCGCTTGGGGTTTGCGGGCAGATCATCCCGTGGAACTTCCCCCTGCTGATGCTGGCGTGGAAGATCGCGCCCGCGCTTGCGATGGGCAATACCGTGGTGTTGAAACCTGCGGAATACACTTCGCTGACCGCGCTTTTGTTTGCCGATATCTGCCGTCAGGCTGGGCTGCCCAAGGGTGTGGTCAATATCGTGACGGGCGATGGCACCGTGGGCGAGATGATCGTCGGCCATGACGATATCGACAAGATTGCCTTTACCGGCTCCACCGCCGTAGGCCGCCGCATTCGCGAGGCGACGGCGGGGTCCGGCAAGGCGCTGACCTTGGAGTTGGGTGGCAAATCGCCTTACATCGTTTTCGACGATGCCGATTTGGACAGCGCCGTCGAAGGGCTGGTCGATGCGATCTGGTTCAATCAGGGGCAGGTCTGCTGTGCCGGGTCGCGCTTGCTGGTGCATGAGCCGGTCGCGGATCGGTTTTATGCCAAGCTGCGCGCGCGGATGGAGAAGCTGCGCGTTGGCGACCCCTTGGACAAAAGCATCGATGTGGGCGCGCTGGTCGACCCGGTGCAATACAAGCGCGTGAGCGAGATGGTCGAGGCCAATACCGCCGGTGAGCGTTTCGTGACGCCGGGGGAGATGCCGGAGAATGGCTGTTTCTATCCGCCGACGCTGATCACCGGGCTGAACCCGGCGGATCGGCTGATGCAGGAAGAGATTTTTGGGCCTGTGCTGGTCTCCACCACCTTCCGCACGCCCGGCGAGGCGGTGCAGCTGGCCAATAACACGCGCTACGGTCTGGCGGCGACGGTCTGGACCGAGAATGTGAACCTTGCCCTCGACATCGCGCCGAAGTTGGAGACCGGGATCGTTTGGGTCAATGGCACCAATATGATGGATGCCGCAGCCGGGTTCGGCGGCAAGCGTGAAAGCGGCTTTGGCCGCGAGGGCGGTTGGGAAGGTCTGGCGGGCTATACCAAGCCCAAGACGGCGCGGAAGCCTTTGAAGGAGATCGAAGCCTTCTCAGGTGAGGGTGTGCCGGAGGATGGGATCGACCGGACTGCGAAGCTCTATATCGGTGGCAAACAGGCGCGGCCCGATGGCGGCTATTCCGCGCCGGTTTGGGGCAAGTCGGGCGGTCTGTTGGGGCATGTGAGCCTCGCCAACCGCAAAGACCTGCGCAATGCGGTCGAGGCGGCGCATGCGGCGAAGGACTGGTCGAAAACCACCGGCCATCTGCGGGCGCAGATCCTGTACTACATTGCCGAGAACCTTTCCGCACGGGGGGATGAATTCGCAGCACGTCTGGATGCGATGCAGGGCACGAAGACGGGCCGTAGGGAGGTCGATGCGGCCATCGACCGGCTTTTCACCTATGCCGCTTGGGCCGATAAATACGACGGTCAGGTGCACAGCGTGCCGATCCGCGGCGTGGCGCTGGCGATGAAGGAACCCGTGGGTGTGATCGGCGCGCTTTGCCCTGCCGAGGCGCCTTTGCTGGGGCTGATCTCTTGCATGGCCCCCGCCATCGCCATGGGCAACCGGGTGATCCTCTCGGCGTCCGAGCCCTTCCCGCTGGCGGCGACGGACTTCGTTCAGGTGCTCGAAACCTCGGACGTGCCTGGGGGCGTGGTGAATATCCTGACCGGGCCGCAGGGGGATCTGGCCGAAGCGATGGCGCGTCATATGGATGTGGATGCGGTCTGGTCCTTCGGCGCCGCAGCGCTTTCCGGCATTGTCGAGAAAGGGGCCGCGGGCAACATCAAACGCAGCTGGGTCAACCATGGCATGGCGCGGGATTGGTTCGGGGCCGAGGGCGCGGGGCGCGACTTCCTGCAGGCCGCGACCGAGGTCAAGAATATCTGGGTGCCCTACGGCGAATAACGCCCACTGCCCGGCCTAAGCAGAAGCGCCGCCCCCTTTCGGGAGCGGCGTTTTTTTCATTCCTGCGCTGTGTCTGCGGCCTCTAGCCCTTCGGGCTGGCCGACGACAACGAAATGCAGGTTTTCGGGCTCCAACAGCTCGGCAGCGACGCGTTTGACGTCTTTGAGGGTGACCGCCTCGACCCTGTCGTTGCGGGTGGCGATATAGTCGGTCGGCAGGCCAAGCATCTGCATCCCGACGAGGATGTTGGCAATGGGCGTATTCCCATCGAAGCGCAGCGGATAGGCGCCGGTGATATAGGTTTTGGCGGCGTCCAATTCCTCTTGCGTGATGCCTTCGGCGGCGGCCTTGGCCCATTCGGCGCGGATCATCTCGATCGCTTCGGCGATGCGGTCATTGGCCGAACTGACGGAGCCGAGATAGGTCTCGGCCAGATCGCGTGGGGCGAGGTAGGAATAGACGCCGTAGGTCAGGCCACGTTTCTCGCGCACCTCGGTCATCAGCCGGGATTCGAAACCGCCGCCACCGAGGACGTGGTTCAGCACCGTCGCGGTGAACCAATCGGGATCGTCCTGCGCGAGGCCGGGCTGACCAAAGAGCGCGACGGATTGCGGCGTGGCGAAATCGACGACCGTGGTGCCACTGGGGATATCGACCTCGGCCCGGGGCGGCATCGGCGCGCCTTCGGCGGGCAGCCCCCCCAGCAGTCTGTCGAGCATTTGGCCCAATTCCTCGGGTGTGATGTCGCCCACCGCGCCGACGATGATGCGGTCCCGCGCCAGCACCGCGCGATGCGCGGCGAGCAGATCGTCACGGGTCAGGCCCGCGACGCTTTCCAATGTGCCGTTCAGCGAACTGCCATAGGGGTGATCCCCAAAGGCGATCCGGTCAAAGGTCTGTTGGGCGATTTTGTTGGGGTCTTTCTGGTTCGACTGGATGTTCGAAATCACTTGGCCGCGCACCCGCTCAATGGCGTCTTCGTCGAAACGCGGCTCCTGAAGGGCCGCGCGCAGAAGGTCGATCGAGGGCGCGCGGTTCTCGGTCAGGAAACGTGCGGACACGGAAAGCGCATCGTCAGAGACATCAAAGCTGAGGTTCGTGGCCAGCGCTTCGGTCGCGCGGCTGAAGGCGCGGGCGTCCATCTCGCCCGCCCCTTCTTCCAAGAGGCCGGTCATCAGGTTGATCGCGCCGCGTTTGCCGGGGGCATCGAGAGACGCGCCGCCACGGAAACGGATTTCGAGTGCCACGAAGGGGATCGAGTGTTCCTCGACCAGCCAAGCGGTGATGCCGCCGGGGCTGGTCACCTCCTGAATATCGATCTCGGCGCGGGCGGGGAGTGCGGCAATTACCGTCAGGATCAGGGCGTAGATCAGTCTCATTGCGCGTCCTCCTTCATCAGCCAGCCGGTGACCGATGCGCGTTTGTCGAACAGGTCGCGGGCGGCCTGCATGATGTCCTCGGCGGTGACGGCCTGAAGCACATCGGGCCAGACCTGCACGTCTTCGACCGTGAGGCCGATGGCGAGGGCCGAGCCATAACGATGCGCCACGCGGTCCGCGTCGTCGCGGGCGTAGATTTGATCGGCGCGCAACTGCGCCTTGAGACGATCAAGGTGTTCCGGGTCCACACCGGCCTCCATAAACTGCGCGAGCGCCTCGTCCAGCGCCTCTTCGGCCTGTTGCAGGCTGACGCCGGGCACGGGCAGCACGACGAGGTCAAAAGTCGTGTCGTCCAGCGTGTCGGCCTTGTAGAAGGCGCCGGTGTAATTGGCGATCTGCGCATCGAATTGCAGTTTCTCGGCAAGGTAGGACGTGGTGCCGCCGCCCAGCAATTCGCTGAGCAGCAAGAGCGCCGCCGCTTCCTCCTGTTCGCCGCTGTCACGTTCTTGGGCAAGATAGGAGCGGCGGACATAGGGCTGGGCCACGCGGGCGTCTTTGTAGATCAACCGGCGCTCCGCGATCTGGGGCGGCTCTTCGGTGCGCAGGCGTTCCGGCAAGGCGGGGTTGGCGGGGATTTGGCCATAGGTGGCCTCGGCCAGTTCGCGCACCTCTTCCGGCGTCACATCGCCCGAGACTACGAGGATGGCGTTATTGGGCGAGTAGTAGAGTTCATAGAACGACAGCGCATCTTCGAGGTCCAGCTCCTCCATCTCATGTTTCCAGCCGATGATCGGCACGCCGTAGCGGTGATTGAGATATTGCGCGGCGTTGATTTGTTCACTGAACAGCGCGGCGGGGTTGTTCTCGGTCCGCTGGTTGCGCTCTTCGAGGATCACATCGCGTTCGGTTTCGATGTTTTCGGGGGTCAAACGGATGTTCTTCATCCGGTCGGCCTCCATCTCCATCATCAGGCCAAGGCGGTCTGCCGCGACGCGCTGGTAATAGGCGGTGTAATCGTAGCTGGTGAAAGCGTTGTCGCGCCCGCCGTTGGCCGCCACCGTGGCGGAAAATTCGCCCGCTTCCAGCTTGTCGGTAGCTTTGAACAGCAGGTGTTCAAGGAAATGCGCCACGCCCGATGACCCTTTGGGTTCATCAGCCGAGCCTGCGCGGTACCAGACCATCTGCTGCACGACCGGGGCGCGGTGGTCTTCGACGACCACGACCTCCATGCCGTTATCAAGGGTGAAATGGGTGACCGCTTCGTTCTCGGTCTGCCCCGCCTGCGCGGCGGGAGCTGTGAAGAGCGTCGCCACCAGGGCCGCCATCATCGGCAGTCGGATCATTGCTTACCTCGAAATATATCGCCTCTCGCATTACCTACGCGGTCTGGCGCTACTTTCAAGAAGCCTAGCGAAAACGTGTGTCCTGCGGCGGGTAGGACGGCGTGCGTCCGCCTGCCTTGCGCCAGCGCTCCGCCTCGCTATGGGCGTCGAGGATCATGCGCTTGTAGGCTTGGCCGTAGCGGTCAACCGGCACGATACGGAATTGGGTGAAACGGCCCTTGCGCTTGCGGAATTCCGCGTCGGCCTCGGCCAAGCTCTCACGGATGCCGGGCTGCACGCCCATCCGGCCCGCATGTTGGACCAGCGCCGCATCCCCCGCCGGGATGCCAGCAGAGGTATCCAAACGCCCGCCGAATGCCGCCACCCCTTCGGCCACCGCCGAGCGGTCGGTCAGGTTCGCCTGCCCCGGCGCCGGCGTGGGCAGGGTGTTCAAGTTGTCGGGGCGTTCCAGCGGCTTGACCGGTTGGATCAGGAACTCATCGGGCCCTTCAGAAGTCGGCTGCAAATCGCGAAGGCCCTGATTGCTGCAGGCGGCGAGGGCCAGCGGGATCAAGCTGATGAGGGCAATGCGGCGCATGGTGTCTCCTTTCGGGGTCTGCTTGTTCAATATCGCAGGCAAGCGGGCAATGTCACTGACCTTTTTTGCCCCGGCGCTTGGGCGCGCTTTTCGGCTCTCCGGTAAAGAGGATCAGCCCCAAGGCCCCGGCAAAGATAAAGACATCCGCCAAGTTGTAGACGAAAGGGTTGTTGATGCCGCAGCAGGAGTTGTTCAGGAAATCGAGCACATAGCCGTAGATCAGCCGGTCCGCCACATTCGCCAGCGCCCCGCCGACCAGCAGGCCACCGCTGAGCTGCGCCCAACGCCCATGCGGGCTGCGCCAGAGCCATAGGGTGACGCCCGCGCAGATCACTAGCGCCACCACGATCAGCACCCATTGGCTCATGTCGCCGCCAAGGCCAAAGTTGATGCCCCGGTTTTCCCCGTAGCGGAAATTCAGCACCGGCGGCAGCACGTCGATGGAGCGGACACGCGCCAGTTCCATCATGTGAATGACCACGTATTTGCTGATCTGGTCGATCAGAAAGGCCACGAAGGCCGCGATGCCGAATGTCCGCATGGGACTCCCCTTCGTTTAGTGCCGGAAGTGGCGCATGCCGGTGAAGACCATGGCAAGCCCCGCCTCATCCGCCGCTGCGATCACCTCGTCATCGCGCATGGAGCCGCCGGGCTGGATCAGCGCCGTGGCACCGGCCTCAGCGGCGGTGATGAGGCCGTCCGCGAAGGGGAAGAAGGCATCAGAGGCCACGACCGAACCCTGCGTCAGGGGGGCGTCGATGTCCATCACCTCGGCCATGTCTTGGGCCTTGCGCGCGGCGATGCGGGTGCTGTCCACGCGGCTCATCTGGCCCGCGCCCACGCCCACGGTGGCGCCGTCCTTGACGTAGATGATGGCGTTAGACTTGACGTGTTTCGCCACGGTCCAGGCAAAGAGCATGTCATCGAGTTCTTGATCCGATGGCTTGCGCTTGGTCACGACTTTCAGATCATCGCGCGTGATGCGGCCTACGTCCTTGTCCTGCACAAGGAAGCCGCCCGAGACCTGCCGCACCGCCAGTTCGGCAGCGGTCGGATCGGCGAGGCCTTCGGTGGTCAGCAGGCGCAGGTTCTTTTTGGCGGCGAAGATGCGTTTGGCATCCTCATCCGCGCCGGGGGCGATGACGACCTCGGTGAAGATCGCGGCGATGGCCTCTGCTGTCGGCCCGTCCAGCGGCTGATTCAACGCGATGATGCCGCCGAAGGCCGAGGTGCGGTCACAGTCGAAGGCGCGTGTGTAGGCTTCCAGCAGCGTCTCGCCCCGGGCCACACCGCAGGGGTTGGCGTGTTTGATGATGGCGCAGGCGGGGCCGTCCTTGGGGTCGAACTCGCTAACCAGCGCAAAGGCCGCGTCGGTGTCGTTGATGTTGTTATAGGACAGCTCCTTGCCCTGATGCTGCACCGCGTTGGCCAGACCGGGGGCGTTCGAGCCATCGGTGTAGAAGGCCGCCTGCTGATGCGGGTTCTCGCCATAGCGCAGGGTCTGGGCCAACGTGCCGCCAAAGGTGCGGCGGCGCGGCGTGGCCTCGACCTGCGCGGCCATCCATGTGCTGACGGCGGTGTCATAGGCGGCGGTGCGGGCATAGGCGGTCTGCGCGAGACGCTGGCGCAGGGCGTAAGAGGTCTGGCCGTCGTTGGCCTCCAGCTCCGCGATGACCTCGGCGTAATCCTCGACATCCACCACCACATTGACGAAACCGTGGTTCTTCGCCGCCGAGCGGATCATCGCCGGGCCGCCAATGTCGATGTTCTCGATCACCTCGGCGTATTCCGCGCCCTTGGCGACGGTTTCCTCGAAGGGGTAGAGGTTCACCACCACCAGATCGATCGCGCCGATGTTGTGTTCGTTCATCGCGCCGACGTGTTCGTCATTGTCGCGCAGGGCCAACAGACCGCCGTGCACGACCGGATGCAGCGTTTTCACGCGCCCGTCCATCATTTCGGGAAAGCCGGTCACATCGGCTACATCCAGAACCTCCAGCCCCGCGTCGCGCAGCGCTTTCGCGGTGCCGCCGGTGCTGAGCAATTCGACGCCCCGCGCCGCCAAAGCCTTGCCAAGGTCCAAAAGACCGGTCTTGTCGGATACGGAAAGCAGGGCGCGTTTGATGGGATAGAGGTCGGGCATGGGGCTGGTTCCTTGGTCAGTCTTCATCAGCATAGGGATCGTCGATCGACAAATCTCGCACGCCAATCGCAGTTTCCTGCGCTTTTGACAACGACCAGCGCACCCGCGTGGCATAGTTCATGGCATAGCCCGAGAGCACGATCTGCTGCGCGGCGCGCGGTTTCAGACGGGTTGTCTCAAGGTAAACCCCCGGTTCCAAAGACAGATTATGCGTGCCGTCATGGCGAAACACCCAAATCTCCCCGCTTTTCAGCGCCATTGAGATCGCAGCCCCGCCAAGGTCCAACGTGGCATCCACATCCGGGTGCAGGTGAAACCGGATATCGAAGGCGACCCCCTTTGACTGGGCGGCGTTCAGCACTTTGTCAAAACGCCGCTTCTCCGCCCCCTCGATCGCCAGCAGCATATCCTCCCCCGAAAGGCCGCGCCCGTCTGCGGTCAGCTCAAGCCGCCGCGCATGGGTCAGCCCGTGGCTGCGCAGATAGGCGTCATGCGCGCCTTCGAAACGCAGCCCATCCGCCGCCTCTCCGATCTCGACGGGCACATGGCGCGGGCCCGCGATCAGCGCCTCCGCCCCGCTATGCGGATCAGGCTCCGCCAGTCGCGCGCTGGAATGGCCGACGAGCGACAGGGCCGAATGCGACGGCGTGGCCCGCCCCGCCCGCCGCCACTCTAGCCCGAAGGACGCGCCGGAGCCGCAATTCACCACCAAGGGCCGCCGCCCCGAGGTCAGCTCGAATGCCAATGTCGAGGCATGGGCGTTGGTCGAGGCCGCACCGCTTGGCGGGGCTGCCGCATCGACGATCACGCTGGTGCGGCCTGCGGACAGTCTTGCAAAGCCCATGGCCAGCCCATCGGGCTGCCGCGTCCTGACTTTGGCCGCCGCCAGCGCGTGGTCCAGCCAGCCCTCCATGCCGCGCCCGCCGCCGTGAAACCGCGCCAACGCCCCATCCGCATGGCGTAGGCTGCGCAGGGTCGGCGCGATGCGCTCGATCGCGGTCAGATGCTCTTTGGGCGCGCTGCGGCCCGCATCGCTCAGCGCGGCGGCGGCCCATGTCAGCAGGGTGAAGACCGCCAGCAGTTCCTCGGGATTGCGCGTGGGCAGCCCCCCCTCGGCATCGATCTGGCTGGCGCATTCCCGGGCGAGGGCCTTGACCGCCGGATCGGCCAGTTCGGCCAGCCCCTCCAGCGACAGGCTGGCATAGATCAGCCCGGCCAGCGCCTCAAAACGCGGCAGGCCAGGGGCCGCCCCGCGCCAGCGTTTCGACAGGAACCGGGTCTGCTGTTCAAGGGATCGGTAGAAGGCATCGCTCTGCTCGGTCTCCGTCCCCCGCAGCATGAAAAGCGCGTGATTGATCCACCGGATCAGCCGCCGCCCGGTTAGCGCCGGGGTCCAGCCCGGCCCCTGCCCGCGCCCGAAACGGTCTATCCAGCCCCAAAGCCACGCCTGCGCCGCCCCCCGCGCCCGCGCATCGCCCACGGCAGCGAGGTCATCGAGCCACGCAAAACCGTGCAGTTCCGCAGCAAATGCGGGGTCAGGCGGGCTAAGGTCCCACATGGCGGCTTGCGGCGCGGTCAGCAGGCTGCCGGCAAAGAGGTAATTGCCCGCCATCAACTGCCGCCCCCGCGCGAAAGAGCCGATGGTGCGCGGCTCGGGCGAGGAGGTGAACGCGACGACCCGCCCTCGGCCCCGGGTCGCACGCCAAGCGTGCCAGCGGTTCAGAAACCGCGCCCTGCGAGCCATGACGCTGGAAAGATTAATCATATCAAGCTGCCCCTGACGCTCTGCTGGCGTTTGGCGGCAGCATAACCGCGGCCCCACAATGAGTCACCGGATTTTCCCCGCGCGGCGGAGGATCGGCGGGGAACCGACGCTTGCCACCGCGCGGCGGCGCGGCCTAAACAGGAACACCCCAAGCGGAGCCGCCGATGATCGCCAGCCTGATGATGTACCTGCGCCCCGAGACCGCCGAGGCGACAGGGCGCTACTGGGCCATGATCCGTGACGCCCTGCGCGCGCAGGGCATCCCGGCCCCGGAAAGGCTGAGCAATGATGCCGAGGAATTCGCCGTCTGGACAGCGCCCGACCTCACCTTATCCCAGACCTGCGGGATGCCTTACCGCCTGTGGCTGCATGACCGTGTCACGCTGATCGGCACGCCGGACTTTGGCGTCGAAGGCTGCCCGCCGGGGTATTACAACAGCGTTTTCGTGGTCCGCGCCAATGATCCCCGTGAAACAATTTCCGATTTCCACGCGGCGCGCTTCACCTACAACCAGACGTTCTCGCGATCAGGCTATGCCGCCCCTTACGCGCATTGCCGGGCGCGGGGCTTTTGGTTTGCAAAGCGTAGCCAAAGCCACGGTCACCGCGCCTCGGCCAAGGCTGTGGCCGAGGGACGCGCGGATATCGCGGCGCTGGATGCGGTGTCTTGGCGGCTGATCGAAAGCCATGACGCTTTCGCGGGTGACCTGCGGGTGCTGGAACGCACGGCCCCGACCCCCGGCCTGCCCTATATTGCGGCGGCGGATGCCGATGCGGCGGCAATAACCGCGGCGGCGCGCGCGGCCATTGCCGGGCTCACGGCAGCAGATGCCGCCACGCTAGGGCTCCGCGGCCTCATAGACATCCCGAAAGCGGCCTATCTCGTCGTCCCCTCCCCGCCCGACGGGGCGTGAGGGTCAGCCCTTGCGCAGGCAGGCAATGTAGAACCCGTCCATCCCACCTTGATCGGCCCAGAAATCGGGGCGCAGCCGCAGCCCGCCCTCTTCGGTGTGCCAATCGGCCTCGACGCCGGGCACCTCCAGCGCAGCGGTGTCGACGGTCATATCGCCATGCCGCTCCAAGGCTTCGTCGACCTGCACTTCGCCCTCGTCCGGCAGCAGGCTACAGGTGCAGAACACCAGCCGCCCGCCGGGCTTGAGCAGGCTCCACGCGTGGTCGATCAACTCGGATTGCAACTCGATCAGATCACCGAATTCCGATCCGTCTTTGGCATAAGGCAGGTCCGGGTGGCGGCGGATGGTGCCGGTGGCGGAGCAGGGCGCGTCCAGCAGAATGGCGTCGAATGTGCCCTGCACGGCGCGCGCGTCTTTGGTCAGCGTCTTGGCCTTCAGCCCGACGCGGGCGAGGTTTTCCTTCACCCGCTGCATCCGGGGGTGCGACTGGTCAACGGCGGTGACGACCGCCCCCGCGGCGGCCAGTTGCATCGTCTTGCCGCCCGGCGCGGCGCAGAGGTCCAGCACCGTCTCGCCCTCCTTGGGCGCCAGCACCCGCACCGGGATCGCGGCGGCGGCATCTTGCACCCACCAATCGCCCTCGGCAAAACCCGGCATGGTTGAGACCTGCCCGGCATCTGTCACCCGGACGGAGCCTGTCGGCAGCAGTGTGCCCCCCACGGCCTCTGCCAAAGCGGCGGCGTCGCCCTTGGCGGTCAGATCAAGCGGTGCGCCCGCGAAATGCGCCTGTTCCATCGCGGCCATGGCATCGGTGCCCCAAGCTTCGGCCAGCGGTCCGCGCAGCCATTTCGGCAGGCGCGGCGCGCGCAGGGCATCCCACGCCTCGGGCCCCTGAGCGGCGATCTTGCGCAGCACGGCGTTGGTCAGCCCCTTGAGATGGCTCAGCGTGCGGTGTTGCGAGACGAGGTTCACCATCGCATTCACCACCCCATGCGCGGCCCCGCCCTGACAAAGCTCAACCGTGCCGACCCGCAGCACATTGCGCACGGTCAGCGGCGGTGCCTTTTGCAGGTGCTTTTGCAGCAACCGATCCGCCCGCTCCAACCCGCGCAGCGTGTCCTGCGCCAAACGCTGCGCCCGGGCCCGATCATCGGGGGGCAGCTTGTCCAGCGCGCCCGCGGCAAGAAGCTCGGACATCAGCCGCGGCTCATCGTCCAAAATCTGATCCAGCAGATAAACCGCGCTTCTGCGGGCCTGAACGCCTGTGTCTGCCATGGTCATATCCTATCTGGGTCTGGCTTGAGGGGTTGCCGGGTTGTCTGGGCCAGCGGGCGACGTATATCAAGGGAGAACTTGGCTCAAGAGGACCATGATGCCCGATCAACGCCCCATTCCCGACAGCAAACCCGGCCCTGATCCCACGCCCAGCCCCGCGCCGGACCTGCCCCCGCAACCCAAACCGGGGCCGAAACCGATCCCCGACACACCGCAAGACCCAACGCCGGCCCCCGGCCCCGATCTGCCTGCCGCCGCCCAGCGCGCCTTGGCCGAGGCTGCCGCCCGGCGTGAGGCGGCAGCCGCGCTCGACATGCCCACCGAACTTGGCGGGCGCGATGGGCCAGAGCCTGTGCGCTATGGCGATTGGGAGAAGAAGGGCATCGCTGTCGATTTCTAAGCGCTTCAGCGCAGGGTCAGCACTGCCGACTCCCCCGCGCCCCTGTCGGAGGTAAAGCGGAGTTTCGCGCCATCGCGGGCGACCAATTGGCAGTTATAGCCCAGCTCCTTGCCGCCCCAGACCAGCGTGCGGCAGAAATAACCGTCTTGCCACGACCACTTGCCGGTCACCTCCCAAACCGCACCCTTGCCGGAAATGACCCCGCCGGAGGTGACCCGCAGATCGACCAGCGGGCGGGTCAGGCGCTTGCCATTCACCGCCGCGACGAAGTCCGACTTGCTCTGGATACGGGCATATTCCGCCGCAGCGGGCAGACCGACTGACACCAGTATCGCTGTCACGGCCAGTGCAAAGGTAATCTTCATCGAAACCTCCCTTGGGGTGAGTTGCCTGAGGCACTCACGTAGCCAAGGAAGGTAAAGTTTCAGAAAATCTGTTTGCGCCTCAGCCCTTCAGGCCAAGCACGTCCAACATGTCATATTCCCCCGGCGCTTTGCCCTGCCCCCAAAGCGCGGCCTTGAGCGCCCCGCGGGCGAAAAGCGCACGGTCCGAGGCGACGTGGCGCAGGATGATCCGCTCTCCGGCGGCGGCGAACATCACGTCATGTTCGCCCACGATATCGCCGCCCCGGATCGCGGTGAACCCGATATCGCCCTTTTGCCGCGCGCCGGTGATCCCATCGCGGCCCCGGTCCGAAACATCCGCCAGTTTGACACCGCGCCCTTCGGCAGCGGCTTCGCCCAGCATCAATGCGGTGCCCGAGGGGGCATCGACTTTCTGATTGTGGTGCGATTCGATGATCTCAATGTCGTAATCCACGTCCAGCGCGGCGGCGACCTGCCGGGTGAGCTGCGTCAGCAGGTTCACGCCGAGGCTCATGTTCCCCGCACGGACGATGACGGCCCCCTGTTCGGCAGCGGGGGCAAGCTGGGCGATTTCATCTTCGGTCATGCCGGTGGTGCCGATGACATGGACGATCCCGCCCTTGGCGGCCTCACCGGCAAAAGCGATGGTGGCCTGCGGCGCGGTGAAGTCGATGACGGCCTGCACCTTGCCAAAAGCCTCTGCCGCATTGTCCGTCACGGTCACGCCCGAGGCCGTGCCGCCCATCGCCTCGCCCAGATCGCGGCCAATCCAATCATGGCCCGGACGCTCCAGCGCGGCGGCCAGATGCATTTTCTCGCTGGCGTTGATCTCACGGATCAACATTTGGCCCATGCGGCCAGAGGCGCCGGTGACGGCAATGCCGGGGGTCTGTGTCATACTCGGTCTCCTGCGGTTCTGGCCGTGACTGGCAGGGCCGGTTTAGCCCGTCGCGGAGCGCTTGGCAAAGTGCAACCGAAGCCTTAGATGGGGGGCATGGCAAAGAACAAGTTTCATGAGGGCCCCGGCCCGTCGCAACGACAACTCCGCGTGGGCGAAACCGTCCGCCGCGCCTTGTCAGATGTCCTCGCACGCGGGGATGTGCATGACACCGATCTCAATCGGATGTCGATCACCGTGGGCGAGGTGCGCATCTCTCCCGACCTCAAGATCGCCACGGCCTATGTGCTGCCCTTGGGCGGGGAGGGTCAGGATGAGGTTCTCAAACTGCTGGCCCGCAACAAAAGCGAATTGCGCCGTCAGGTCGCCAAGAAACTGACGCTCAAGTTCTCGCCCGATCTGCGCTTTCAGTTGGACCAGACCTTTGACCGGATGGACGACACCCGCCGCATGCTGAACCAAGAGGTGGTGCGCCGCGATGCGGATGCCCCCGATCACGATGATGCGGGCGACAGCGCCGACGGCGCGCCGGACCAGTGATCCGCGCGGGTCTGATCGCATTCGCGCTAATCGCGCTGAAAGGCACGCCTGCGGATGCTGCCGAATGTCGCAACATCACCTTCGACGGCAGTTCCTACACGATCTGCGAAGTCGATCTGGAGCGGGACGACCTGCGGCTTTTCCTCAACGACGAGGCGGGCGCGCCCTATGGGTTCTTCGGCTCGCTTGACGAGGCGCTGAAAGCGCAGGGGCTGCGGCTTGGCTTTGCCATGAACGCGGGCATGTACCACGAAGACCGCTCTCCGGTTGGGCATTACATCGAAGAAGGGGTCGAGACGCGCGGCGTGATCGACAACGCGGGCCCCGGCAATTTCGGCCTGCTGCCCAATGGTGTCTTCTGCCTACGCGAGGGCCGCGCCGATGTGATCGAGACCAAGCGCTATCTCAAGGCCAAGCCGAACTGCCGTTTCGCCACGCAATCCGGCCCGATGTTGGTGATAGACGGGGCGCTGCACCCGCGTTTCCTGCCCGACAGCACCTCGCGCTATATCCGAAACGGGGTTGGCACAACGGCAGATGGCAAACGCGCGGTTTTCGCGATTTCCAACGATGTGGTCACCTTTCACGAATTCGCCCGGCTCTACCGGGATGAGTTGGACCTGCCTAACGCGCTGTATTTCGACGGCAATATCTCGCGGCTGCGCGCACCCGGTCTGCGTCGCAGCGGGGCGGGCTTTACCACCTTGGGGCCGATCGTGGGCATCGTGACGCCCGCAAAGTAAGCTTTTCCCCGCTTGGGGGCTGGGCAGGGCGGCGCGGCTCCGATAGAGGGCAGCACCACAAAAGCGAAGGGGCAAGACATGGCACGCAAACGCAAGGGTCGCGATATTTCTGGTTGGCTGGTGGTGGACAAACCCGCTGGCCCCACCTCGACCGCCGTGGTCAACAAGGTCCGTTGGGCGCTGGAGGCCAAGAAGGCGGGCCACGCAGGCACGCTCGACCCCGAAGCGACCGGCGTTCTGGCCATCGCCTTGGGCGAAGCGACCAAGACCGTGCCCTATATCACCGACGCGCTCAAAGCCTATGAGTTCACCGTACGTTTGGGGATCGCCACCAATACCGACGACGCCGAAGGCGAAGCCATCGGCACCTCTGACCTGCGCCCCGATGACGCCGCGATCAAGGATGCGCTGAACGGCTTTATCGGTGACATTCAGCAGGTGCCGCCGCAGTTCTCCGCCGTGAAGATCGACGGCCAACGCGCCTATAAACGCGCCCGCGACGGCGAAGAGATGGAGATCGCCGCCCGCCCCCTATGGGTGGAAAGCCTGCTGCTGGTCGACCGCCCCGATGCCGATCATGTCACGCTTGAAATGGTCTGCGGCAAGGGCGGCTATGTCCGCTCCATCGCGCGCGATCTGGGGCAGAAGCTTGGCTGTCTCGGCCACGTCCGCGAATTGCGCCGCACATGGTCCGGCCCGTTCGAGGCAGGCAACGCCCTGACGCTGGCGCAGGTGGACGAACTGGCCCGGACACCGGAACTCGACACCTATCTGTTGCCGCTGGCCGAAGGGCTCGCCGACCTGCCCGAGGTCAAAGCCACCCCCGAAGGCGCCACCCGCCTGCGCAACGGCAACCCCGGCATGGTCATCGCCCATGACGTGGAATATGGCGATGAATGCTGGGCCTCGCTCGACGGGCAGCCTGTCGCCGTGGGCCGCTTCAAGGCGGGGGAGCTGCACCCGAGCCGGGTGTTCAACCTGTCGTCGGACGCGAATGAGGGCTGAATGGCCCTAATTACCCGCAGCCACACCAAGGGCGACGCCCCTTCGACCGCGGTCTACTCGCCCTGCGAGCAATACCGCTACAGCCTTACCCGGATCTGGGAGCCAGGCGCGCCGCGGGTGATGTTCGTGATGCTGAACCCTTCCACCGCGACCGAGGTGCAGAACGACCCGACGGTCGAGCGCTGCGAGCGTCGGGCGCGGGTGCTGGGCTTTGGCGGCTTCCGGGTGACCAATATCTTCGCCTTCCGCGCCACCGACCCGCGCGACATGCGCGCAGCGGCCGATCCCATCGGCCCCGACAATGACGCCACGCTGGTCGAAGGGGCCGATTGGGCCGACCGCATCATCGCCGCTTGGGGCGTGCATGGCGCCCATCTCGACCGCGGTCTCGCCGTCGCGGCTCGGCTGGCTGAGGGGGCGAAACCGCTCTACCACCTCGGCCTCTCCAAAGCCGGGCATCCGCGCCATCCGCTTTACCTGCCCTACACCCAAGAGCCGGTTCTGTGGCAGCCCGAGCCCCCGGCGCGGGCAGGCATTCGTTAACCATTTCCCCGCTATTCCTTTGATTTTACAGCCACGACATGCCCTTTTGAAGCTGGGACGATGTGTGGGGCATCAAGCAATCAACGGGTGGAACTGCGGATGTTGTGGCTGGCTGGGGTAATGGGTCTGATGGCGGTCGGCGCCGTCACTTTCGTGGAAATCGAAACGCCGTCGGAGGACGAGCTGCCGGATGGGGACAGCCCGGGCGGTGGCGGCACCACCACGGTCGGAGATATCCTGTCGGGCAGCGATGACGGTGAGACGGTGGAGGGCGGCCCCGGCGACGACCATCTTGGCGGCTACGGCGGGGATGACCTGCTTCGTGGCGGCGGCGGGGATGATGACCTACACGGCCACGGCGGCAATGACACGCTCCAAGGTGGCGCGGGCGGCGACATCCTGCATGGCAATGACGGGGATGACGACCTTTTTGGCGGCGCGGGCAACGACAGCCTCTTTGGCCACAATGACGATGACTTTCTCTATGGCGGGGCGGGCGATGACGCGCTGCATGGCTCTGCCGGTGATGACCTGCTTGAGGGCGAGGCTGGTGATGACGCCCTTCAAGGCGGGCTTGGCGACGATGCGCTGCGCGGCGGCGCGGGCGTGGATACGCTCTTTGGCGGCTGGGGCGACGACACGCTCACCGGGGCCGATGACCAACAAAGCCCCGATTTCCTGAACGGCGGCGGCGGCGACGACCTGATCATCGCGGGCGCCGGGGATGTGGTGACCTCGGGCGACGGCACCGATCAAATCGCCTTGGGGGACTGGATCGGCCAAGGCGGGGCGGCGCAGATCACGGACTACCACGCGGCGGACGATTCGCTGCTCTTTGTCTGGGACGACAGCAGCGCGGGCGGGGCGGAGCCGCCGCTTTCCATCCTGCCCGACCCGGAGGATGCAGGCCAAACCCTCGTCCTGCTGGACGATATCATCGTCGCACGGGTGGCGGGGGACAGCGTCACGCTGGACGATATCGCGCTGATCCCGCTCTCTGCAGCCTTCGACCTCGGCCTCGCGGCCTAAGGCGGGGCGGAGCCCATGCGCAAATCACCCTTTGCCAAAGGCGAAAATTCCTCCTATACGCCCCCATCGCCTGCTGATTCCGTCAGCGGGTGATATCTCCATGGGCCTGCGCTGGACGACATCCCGGCCTGCGCCATCCATTTTAACTCTTTTCGAAAGGAGACCCCGATGTCGATCACTGCTGAAGAAAAAGCAAAAGTCATGAAAGAATTCGGCACCAAAGAAGGCGACACCGGTTCGCCCGAAGTTCAGGTTGCCATTCTGACCTCGCGCATCACCACGCTGACCGAGCACTTCAAGACCCACAAGAAAGACAACCACGGCCGCCGTGGTCTTTTGAAAATGGTCGCGACGCGCCGCAAGCTGCTGGATTACGTTAAGGCCAAAGACGAGTCCCGCTATCAGGACCTGATCAAACGCCTCGGCCTGCGCCGCTAATCGCGCGCAAGCCGCCGGAAGTTCCGGTGACAGGACGACCAAAACCTCCCGGCCCCGCCGGGAGGTTTTTTGTTGCGCGCAGACCGGGGCGCGCTGCGGCGGAGAGAACCCGCCGCTTATGGCCCCGAGGCGACAGAACACTTCCCATTTGCCATGAAAACATGTATGCCCGCGCAATCTGAAATCCGGCGCCCGGACTCCAGCGCCTGAAAAAGAAGATACCGGAGTCAGGGGCAATACGGCCCCTATGCAATGGCCAATGGGCCAAAAAGGAAACGTAGATGTTTAATGTAACGAAAAAATCGATCCAGTGGGGCGAAGAGACGCTGACACTGGAAACCGGTAAGGTTGCCCGTCAGGCGGACGGGTCGGTGATTGCCACGCTGGGTGAGACCAGCGTCATGGCCAACGTGACGTATGCACGTCAGCAAAAGCCCGGGCAGGACTTCTTCCCCCTGACCGTGCACTACCAAGAGAAATACTATGCCGCCGGTAAAGTACCGGGTGGCTTCTTCAAGCGTGAGGCCCGCCCCACCGAGAAGGAAACCCTGACCGCGCGTCTGATCGACCGTCCGATCCGCCCGCTCTTCGTCCCCGGCTTCAAAAACGAAGTTCTGGTGATGTGCACCGTGTTGAGCCACGATCTGGTCAACGACCCCGACATGGTCGCCATGATCGCCGCCTCCGCCGCGCTGACGCTCTCGGGCGCGCCCTTCATGGGTCCGATCGCGGGCTGCCGTGTGGGCTATGAGGGTGGCGACTATGTGTTGAACCCGACCATCGACGACATGCAAGACCTGCGCCTGAACCCCGACCAGCGCCTCGACCTCGTGGTCGCGGGCACCAAGGACGCGGTGATGATGGTCGAATCCGAAGCCTATGAGCTGTCGGAAGAGGAAATGCTGGGCGCCGTGAAATTCGCGCATGAGCAGATCCAGCCGGTCATCGACCTGATCATCGATCTGGCCGAAGAAGCCGCGAAAGAGCCTTTCGACTTCCAGCCCGACGACTATTCGGACCTGTCGGCAGCCGTGAAAGCCGCTGGCGAAGACGAAATGCGTGCCGCTTTCGCGATCGTAGACAAGCAAGAGCGCACCGCCGCCGTTGCCGCCGCCCGCGAAACCATTAAGAGCAAGCTCACCGAAGAGCAGCTTGAGGACAAGAACCTCAGCTCCGCGATGAAGGGCCTTGAGGCCAGCATCCTGCGCGGCGACGTGGTGAAAACCGGCAAGCGTATCGACGGT
Source organism: Sulfitobacter sp. M85 (assembly GCF_029285915.1). Classification (NCBI taxonomy): domain Bacteria; kingdom Pseudomonadati; phylum Pseudomonadota; class Alphaproteobacteria; order Rhodobacterales; family Roseobacteraceae; genus Sulfitobacter; species Sulfitobacter sp. M85. The sequence continues at coordinate 692,603 of NZ_JABECQ010000001.1, read as the reverse complement.
CGTCGCACCGACGAAATTCGTGACATCGTGGCCGAAACCGGCATCCTGCCACGGACCCACGGTTCGGCGCTGTTCACCCGTGGTGAAACGCAAGGTCTCGTCGTGACCACGCTCGGCACCGGCGACGATGAGCAGTTCATCGACGCGCTACACGGCAACTTCAAATCGAACTTCCTGCTGCACTATAACTTCCCGCCCTACTCGGTCGGCGAAGTGGGTCGCGTGGGCCCTCCCGGACGCCGCGAAGTCGGCCACGGCAAGCTCGCATGGCGCGCCCTGCAGGCGGTTCTGCCCGCGGCAACGGACTTCCCCTACACCATCCGTCTGGTCTCCGAGATCACCGAATCCAACGGCTCTTCTTCGATGGCATCGGTCTGCGGTGGCTCCCTGTCCATGATGGACGCGGGCGTGCCGCTGAAATCGGCCGTGGCCGGTGTGGCGATGGGTCTGATCCTCGAAGATGACGGCTCCTACGCGATCCTGTCGGACATCCTGGGTGACGAAGACCACCTCGGCGACATGGACTTCAAGGTCGCGGGCACCGAAGCCGGCATCACCTCGCTGCAGATGGACATCAAGGTCGCAGGCATCACGCCCGAGATCATGGAGAAAGCCCTGGCACAAGCCAAAGAAGGCCGTATCCACATCCTCGGCGAGATGAACAAGGCGATTTCGGGTGCCGCGGACTTCTCCGTTCACGCGCCGCGTATCGAGACCATGCAAATCCCGACCGATAAGATCCGCGAAGTGATCGGCTCGGGCGGTAAGGTGATCCGCGAGATCGTCGAGGTTTCCGGCGCCAAGGTCGACATCAACGACGAAGGCACCATCAAGATCGCCAGCCCCAACGGCGAAGCGATCAAGAAAGCCTATGACATGATCTATTCGATCGTGGCCGAGCCCGAAGAAGGTGCCATCTACACCGGCACCGTCGTGAAGATCGTCGATTTCGGCGCCTTCGTGAACTTCTTCGGCAAGCGCGACGGTCTGGTGCATGTCTCCCAGATCGAAAACCGCCGCCTGAACCACCCTTCGGACGTTCTGAAGGAAGGTCAGGAAGTGAAAGTCAAGCTTCTGGGCTTCGACGATCGCGGCAAGGTACGCCTGTCGATGAAAGTCGTCGATCAGGAGACCGGCGAAGAGATCACTGCCGAGAAGAAAGAAGCGGCAGAGGGTTAATCAAAACCTGCTGCGGACCCTCACCGGGGTCCGCAGTTTCCCCTCAGGGCAGTACGAGACATGCGCGCAGAAAATCTGGTCACGATTTGCATCACCATGGGGCTGCGCCCCGATGTCTTGCAACAAACGCTCGAAAGCCTCGGCCCCGAGCTGCGCAAGCTCCCGATCATTGGCATCAACGACTTCGGCGATGCCGAAACCAGCGCGGTCTTCGACCAGCTCTGCCCTCATGGGCAACGCATCGATCTGGGCAAACAGGTCGGCCACCACCCCGCCGTCGACGCCATGTATGCCAAGGTGCGCACGCCTTATGTCTTTCACATGGAAGACGATTGGGAATTCACCCGCCACGATTTTTTAGATGACGCCCTGCGCTTGCTAGAGGCCCATCCCGATGTCTCTTCGGTCTGTTTCCGCGACACCGATAACTTCTTCATCGAAGATGCGGCCCGCGCCCAGATCGTCACCGAAGAATGCGCCGGCATCCCCTATGCCCGGATGGATGCGCTCAGCCCCAAATGGTACGGCTATACCTTCAATCCGCATTTGGCCCCGCTTTCCCTTTGGAAAGAGGTCGGCGGCTTCAGCGGTTTCAAACGCGAAAGCCACATCTCGCGCCAATTGCGCAAACAGGGTAAATTCACCGCTTTCATGAAACCCGGCGCTTGCCAGCACATCGGGTTTGTCAGCGTCGCCCACAAACCGCCCTCCGCTTTCAAACGGTTCAAGAACTGGCTGCGCGGGCGGCCCACCCCCAAAGTTTAACCCGTATAAGCCTGTCATCGCCCCGCGCGCCGCAGGAATGAGGTCACATCGATGTCACAGCGCCCAAAGGGATTCGTCATCAATCTGGCCGCCTCCCCCCAGCGACTGGACAGTGCGAAGGCCGAACTGGACGCCGCACAGATCGAGGCGGTCCGCGTGGATGCCTTCGACGGGCGCGAGATCGATCTGGCCCAATTCGCCCCCTATGACGATCGCAAGGCCCGGCGTTTCATGGGCCGGTCGATGACCCAAGGCGAGGTCGGCTGCTACGTCTCGCACCAACGTGCCGCCGCCGCCTTCCTAGAGAGCGGGGATGAGCTTGGTTTCGTCTTCGAAGATGACATCGCCCTGGAACCCACGTTCAGAACCGTCGTGCCAGAGCTGATAGAATGGCTGCGCCCCCGCACCGATTGGCACTGCGTAAACCTGGGCGCGACCCGTTTGAAAATCACCACCCCCATGGCCGAAGTCGCCGGCATTCCGGTGCTCCGCGCTCATTACTTTCCGATGCTCGCCCACGCGCTGATCTGGAACCGTGCCGGGGCCGAGACGTTCCTCGCCGCCTCCGAACCTATCTTCTGCCCCGCCGATAACATGCTCAGACAGGTCCTCACGCGCTCCGACATGGGGCTGGCCACGGCCCAAAGCCTCGTCACAGCAGGCCGGTTCGACAGTGACATTTCCGCTCGCTCTGGAGGGAACAGAGGGCAATACCGGCGCTCCGCCCTCTATGGCCTGCGCAAACAGCGTAGGTTACTATATGAAAAAGCGATGGCTTTCGCCCATAAGCTCGGCCATCGCTAAGGGCACATCAGCCCGGCAGCTGCGCTTTGCGCAAATAGGGCAACACCGTCTTAAACGCCCCGAACTTCGCCTTGGCGTCCTCATCCGACACCGTCGCGGGGATGATCACATCCTCACCCACCTGCCAATCCGCAGGCGTGGCCACAGCGTTCTTCGCCGCCGTTTGCAACCCGTCCAACGCCCGCAGAACCTCGGCAAAATTCCGGCCCACGTTCATCGGATAGGTCATGCTCAGCTTCAACTGCTTATCCGGCCCGATGATGAAAACCGACCGCACCGTGGCGCTGTCATTGGGCGTGCGGCCATCGGGCAGATAGGCCTCCGCAGGCAGCATATCAAAGGCTTTCGACACTTCCAGCCCCGCATCCGCGATGATCGGGAAACCGGCCTCGGCGCCTGCAACCTTCTCGATATCGCCCTTCCACTTCTTATGCTCTTCAACACCGTCGACACTGACGCCGATCACCTTGGTGCCGCGCTTTTCCCATTCCTCGGAAAGCCGCGCCACGGCGCCGAACTCGGTGGTGCAAACAGGGGTGAAATCCTTGGGGTGGGAGAACAGGATCGCCCAATTGTCACCGACGAACTCATGCAGGGAAAATCTGCCCTGATCGGTTTCGACTGTAAGATCGGGAATAGTGTCGTTGATACGCAAGCCCATGATATCCTCCGGGTCAATCTGTGAACAGATAGGTCAGAGGTAATCGCAAACCCCGCCGGTTTCACCCCCCGATCGCCACAAAGCACAACTTCACCGCAGCGCCACGGCCCCCCTTCCCCTTCATCCTTTCTCAAATACCAATCCCGCCCCCACCTCACGGCGCAAGGCCGGGCACGGAGCGCAACTCAAAAAGGCGCCTTGGCCCGCACCTTCGTCGATGCGCCACCCTGCGGATGATTGAACCGCAATTCCTCGCTATGCAGCATCAACCGCGGAAAATCCCGCGCGGGCCCCGTGGCATAGAAAGGGTCGCCCAAAATCGGATGCCCAAGCGCCAGCATATGCACGCGCAGCTGATGGCTGCGCCCGGTCTTGGGGAACAGCCGGAGGCGCGCAGTCTCCCCATCGTTCTTGACCATCTTCCAATCGGTCTGCGCAGGCTTCCCGGTCTCATGGCAGACCATCTGCCGGGGGCGGTTGGGCCAATCGACGATCAGCGGCAGATCGACACCGCCGGATTTCTCCGCTGGCACCCCCCAGACCCGCGCGACATAGGTCTTGCGCGTCATACGCTTTTCGAACTGCAACCCAAGGTGACGCTGCGCATGGGGCGTCAGGGCAAAGATCATCACGCCCGAGGTGTCGCGATCCAGCCGGTGCACCAGCAGCGCTTGAGGAAAGACCGCCTGCACCCGCGTGATCAGGCAATCGGCCAGATGTTCGCCCTTGCCCGGCACGCTGAGCAGCCCCGAAGGTTTGTCGACCAGCAGAACTTCAGCATCTTCATGCAGAATGACCAACGGGTCCTGCGGCGGGTTATATTCGCTATCCATGGCTCCCCCTCGCAGATGCAGCCCCGCGGATCAAGCGGGGGCGATGCCGTCAGGCGACGGCGGCGAAACTATCCTTGAGGATCGCGCTCAGCGCATCGGCATCGGCTTGGGTGAAAGCGTTTGGCTGGTCGCTGTCGATGTCGAAAACGCCCAGCAACTCCCCCGCGCCGTTCCAGACCGGCAGCACCAATTCCGAACGTGTCGAGGAGGCGCAGGCGATATGGCCCGGGAAGGCGTCGACATCCTCGACCAATTGCACCTCGCCCGTGCGCGCCGCGGCCCCGCAGACCCCGCGCGAAAAGGGGATCACCAGACAGCCGTGCCCGCCTTGATAAGGGCCGATCTTCAGCAATTCGGGCGCGGTCACCCGGTAAAAGCCCGTCCAGTCAAAGCGGTCATCCGCGTGATGCACTTCGCAGGCGATGGTGGCCATCAGGGCCACGGCATCGTCTTCGCCCTCGGTCAGGGCGGCGATGGTCTTGGCGAGGGTTTGGTAGTCGACGGTCATGGGGATACTCATATTGCAGACGGGAAAAGGGAGGCGGACCGCCTCTCCCATAAATACTCTAGTTGGCCCGTAGGATCAGGGGCGTTCGATCGCAATCGCGGTGCCTTCGCCACCACCGATGCAGATCGCCGCGACACCACGCTTCAGCCCGCGCTTTTCCAGCGCGTTCAACAGGGTCACCATGATCCGCGCGCCCGAGGCACCGATGGGATGGCCAAGCGCGCAGGCGCCGCCGTTGACGTTTACGATGTCATGCGAGAGGTCCATTTCATGCATGAAAGCCAGCGGCACAACGGCGAAGGCTTCGTTGACCTCCCACAGATCGACGTCCTCTTTCTTCCAACCGATCCGCTCCAGCAGTTTCTGCGCCGCAGGGACAGGTGCCGTGGTGAACAGCCCCGGCGCTTGGGCGTGGCTGGCGTGGCCGACAATGCGGGCGCGGATGGTCTGGCCGCGGGTCTTGGCAGTCTCCTCATCCGCCAGCACCAGCGCCGCCGCCCCATCTGAAATCGACGAAGAATTCGCGGCCGTCACCGTGCCGCCCTCGCGGAAGGCCGGTTTTAGCTGGGGGATCTTCTCGGGCCGGGCGCTGGCGGGCTGTTCGTCGGCGCTGACCGTCGTGCTGCCGCGGCGCGAGGTGACCTCGACCGGGGCAATCTCATCCGCGAAGGCGCCGCTTTCCTGCGCCTCGATGGCGCGCGACAGAGAGGCCAGCGCATAGTCGTCCTGCGTCTCGCGGGTGAACTGGAAGCGTTCGGCGCAATCTTCGGCAAAGGTGCCCATCAGGCGGCCCTTGTCATAGGCGTCTTCCAACCCGTCGAGGAACATGTGGTCGATCACCTGACCGTGGCCGAGCCGCGCGCCGCCGCGCATCTTGGGCAGGACGTAGGGCGCGTTCGTCATGCTTTCCATGCCGCCCGCGACCATCACATCGGTATGACCAAGCGCGATCTGGTCAAAGGCCATCATCGCCGCCTTCATGCCCGAGCCGCACATCTTGTTCAGCGTCGTGGCGGGCACCTCTTCGCTCAGACCGGCTTTGAACCCGGCCTGACGCGCGGGGGCTTGGCCCTGGCCTGCGGGCAGCACGCAGCCCATCAGCACCTCTTGCACCTCGGCAGGATCCGTCTTGCCCAAGGCCGCCTTGATCGCGCTGCCGCCCAATTCCGCGGCGGTCAGCCCTTCAAAGGCCCCTTGGAAACCGCCCATCGGGGTTCTGGCTGCACCGGTTATCACGACATTGCGCATCACGTTCTCCTAGAGTTGCACCGCATACCAGTTGGTAAGGTTTTACGGTTAATCACGTCTCGAACTTCAAAGTCTTGGGGCATGTCTATGGAAGTTTCCGCCAAAACAGAAGACCGCTTTTGCGTGGTCAGCGTGCTGCATGACCGGATCGACGCCGCCGCGGCGCTGGAGTTCAAGGATGCGTTGCGCCGTGCCGCGGCCCATGCGCCGCCGGTGGTGATCCTTGATCTACACCGGGTCAATTTCATTGATTCCAGCGGGCTCGGCGCGATCGTGGCGGCGATGAAACATCTGGCGCCGCAGCGCGCGCTGGTGCTGGCCGGGCTGACCCCGGCGGTGGAAAAGGTCTTTACCCTCACCCGGATGGATAGGGTCTTTGGCATTTTCCACTCGCTTGACGCCGCCCTCACCGCGCATCGAGAATAGCGCGATGCGGCTCTCCGCCGCGCGGTCCGCGCTCTGCCCGTTCGAGATCACCGTTCACAGCGGCCCGCAGGCCGCGCGGGAGGCGCTCACGCTTTTGCTAGACGCGCTCAGCTGCCTTTCGCTCGGGGCCGAGGAGGTCTGCGTGGTGCGTTTGGTGGTCGCCGAAATGCTGAACAATATCGTCGAACACGCCTACCCCGACCCGCACCACCCCGGCCCCATCCATATCGCCTGCCATCACGCGCCCGACGGCCTGCACCTTGCCGTGTCGGACGAAGGGCTGCCGATGCCCGACCTGCAAGTGCCCTTGGGCCTGCCGCAGGAGATCGACCGCCCGGTTTGCGACCTGCCCGAAGGCGGCTTTGGCTGGTTCCTGATCCGCGATCTGGCGAAAGACCTGACGTATCGCCGCTTGGCCCAAGAGAACCGAATCGACCTGCGGCTCCCGGTTGGCTTACCGCCGCGTTAACATCTGCGGCAGCGCGTCCCGCATATTTCCCAAAACGGCCCCGCTGGGATCACAATTGCGCCTTGGTTGCCGGTCATAAACGGGGCTGTAGCTGCATATGGCTTCCCTCGGTGCCGTGTTTAATAGCCCCCACCCAGTACGCGGTGCCGAGGAACTTTCCCCCGCATTGGCAGAACCGAGATCTCCGTCTAGGGTCGCGCTGACGTAATTCAGCGAGGGGCAGCACATGCGCGATTTTCACCTTCCCGGCCGGTCACCGGTCTTGGCCACCAACGGCATCTGCGCCACATCGCATCCGCTGGCGGCGCGGGCGGCGGTCGATATCCTTGCGCGGGGCGGCAACGCGATGGACGCGGCCGTCGCCGGGGCGGTGTTGCTCGGCATTTGCGAGCCGCAGATGACCGGGATCGGCGGCGACTGTTTCGTGCTCTACTCCCCGGCGGGGAGCGAGGAGGTCCATGCCCTTAACGGGTCCGGCTGCGCGCCAGCGGCGCTGGATGCCGCGAAACTGCGGGACCGAGGCGAGCAGACGGTGCCACTGCGCTCGGCGGATGCCGTGACCATCCCCACAGCCATCGACGCCTTCTGCCAGCTCTCCGAAAGCGCCGGCAAACTGGGGTTGGACGCCCTGCTCGCCCCCGCAGTCCACTACGCCGAGGCGGGGGTGCCCGTCGCCCCGCGCGTCGCCTTTGACTGGGCCACCGATGGCGGCACCCTTCAGGGGCGCGCGCGGGATCACTTCCTCATCAACGGCAAAACGCCCCGCACCGGCGACATCTTCCGCGCGCCGGGACAGGCCGAAGTGCTGCGCCGCGTGGCCGCGCAGGGCCGCGATGCCTTCTACACCGGAGAGATCGCCGAGGACATGATCGCCACCTTGCAGGCCGCAGGCGGCAGCCACAGCGCCGCGGATTTCGCCAAGGCCCACGCCGAGGTCACGACGCCCGTGTCAGGCCAGTACAAAGACCTTGAAGTGGTCGAACATCCGCCCAACGGCCAAGGGGCGACCGCCCTGTTGCTGATGAATATCCTTAATCACTTCGACATCGCCGGGATGGACCCGCTGGGGGCCGAGCGGCTGCATATCGAAGCCGAGGCAACCAAACTGGCCTATGACGCGCGCAACCGCTTTCTGGCCGACCCGGACCACACCACCCGGCTTGACCACATGCTGGCGCCTGAAACCGCCCGCGCCCTTGCGGCCCTGATCGACCCCAAACGCGCCATGGCCGCCGCCGCCCCGATCAGCGAGGCGGTGCATAAAGACACGATCTATATCACCGTGGTCGACGGCGACGGCATGTCGGTCTCGCTCATCTATTCGATCTTCCACGGCTTCGGTTCTGGCATCGCCTCGGACAAGTTCGGCATCCTGCTGCAAAACCGTGGCGCGGGTTTCACATTGGAGGAAGGCCACCCGAATGAGCTGAAAGGCGGCAAACGCCCGATGCATACGATCATCCCCGGCATGATCCGCGAGAATGGCCGGGTGACCATGCCCTTTGGCGTGATGGGCGGGGCCTATCAGCCCTGCGGCCACGCGCGCTTTGCCTCGAACCTCACCGATTTCGACATGGACGTTCAAAGCGCCATCGACGCGCCGCGCGCCTTTGCCGATGGGCAGGTGATGAAGGTCGAACGCGGCTTTGGTGGCGATGTGCGCCAAACCTTGAGCGATCTGGGCCATAGGGTCGAAGTGCCCGAAACGGCGATCGGCGGGGCACAGGCGATCCGCATCCGCGAAGATGGCGTGCTGGAAGGTGCGAGCGATCCGCGCAAGGACGGCTGCGCCTTGGGCTATTGATGAAAACGTCTGGCGGGCTGGCAACGGCCCGCCTGGCTCAGTTCATCTGGAAGTGCAGCGGATAGGCACCGTCGGTGAAGGGGCCAAACAGATCGGGGATGTCGGGGTGATCTACAGGCTCCCCCGAATAATCGGCCACGAGGTTCTGCTCCGACACATAGGCCACATAGTAGCTCTGATCGTTCTCGGCCAAGAGATGATAGAACGGCTGATCTTTCACCGGCCGGTTCTCTTCGGGAATCGCCTCATACCATTCTTCGGTGTTGGCGAATTCCGGGTCGACGTCAAAAATCACGCCCCGAAAGGGATGCTTCTTGTGACGGACAATCTGCCCGAGGTGATATTTTGCGCGTGTTCGTATCATAACATGCTGCCCCTACCCCTCGACGGTAGCCCTTTCAAGGGGCTTTTGTCCAATCACAGCGGCTGTGCGCGGGGAAACAGACTGTGAACGCCGCGCCGACAGTGGGTTTCCGGCGGCATCATAGCTGGGGATCAACCGCTTTGCTGCATTTCCGCGAAATACCGCCTGCGCGGAGCCGCATGGTCAGCGCAATACCGCCCAGCAAACCGAGCATTTTCCCAATTTAGTGATGTGATGGAGGGGGTGAATCGGTTAAACTCCTCCGAAAAAACGACCCTAATAAAAAACGAGAGGCGAGAGGCAGATGACCAAGCATTTTTGCGCAATGATGATCGTACTGCTGGTGGCATCCTGCGGCGGCGGGCCTCAAACGGCCCCGCGTGATCTGGATAACGCCTGCACGATCCTGAAAGAGCACCCCGACTACCTGCGCGCATTCCGCGCGACCGAGCGGAAATGGGGTGTCCCCATCCACGTCCAAATGGCCACTATCCACCAAGAGAGCAAATTCGTGGCGGATGCCCGGACGCCGTTCAAATATGTGCTGGGCGTGATTCCGATGGGCCGCCAATCCAGCGCCTTTGGCTATTCGCAGGCTTTGGACGCGACATGGGATGAGTATCTGGAGTCCGAGGGCCGCTGGCGCGCCAAACGCGACCGGATTCGCGACGCGAGCGATTTCATGGGCTGGTACATGAACCTGACGCGGGAGCGGAACGGCGTCTCCCTGCATGACGCCCGCAACCAATACCTCGCCTATCACGAGGGCCACACCGGTTTTGCCCGCAAGAGCTATAACAGCAAGGCGTGGCTGGTCGGGGTCGCGGGCAAGGTCGATTCCCGCGCCAAACTCTATCAACGGCAGATCGCCGGTTGCCGTCTGGGCCGCTGGTAAACCCGCTTACTCCAATGCAAACCGCCCCGGCCTGATCAGCCGGGGCGTTTTTCGTTTCAATAGGGCCGCTTAGCGTCTGCCGCCTGCCCGTGCGCCCGCGGTGTCGAACAGGCTGTTAGAGATATTGCCCCCCACCTGCATGTCACCCAACACAACGGTCGTGGCGCTGCCGTTGCCATCGTTGATGATCCACTGACGCAGCTGCACCGGGTTGCCGGTAAACTTCATCTGGATGTTGCCATATTGCGGGTTGGCGGGGTCTTGGGCCGTGACCGTGGTGGCGGTGCCGTCATAGCTGTGCCCCGTCACCATCTTGGCGCGGCCCAAATTGACGTTGTCGGCCAAGATGATCGACAGCGGTGTTCGCGCCAGCGGATAGGTCTCAGCCGGTTGGTTCGACTTCTTGTCGTAGATCACGACCGTATTCGCCCCCGCGACGACCAGCCCGGAATCCGGCGCGTTATATTCGAAACGTACCTTGCCGGGGCGTTTGATATAGATCGTGCCCGTGCTGATCGACCCGTCATCGTTGATCTGGGTAAAGTCGCCCTTGGCGGTGCGAAGCTGGTTCAGATAGCCCGAAATCTCATTCAGCGACAGTTGCTGCGCCGCCGCCGCGAGGGGGGCTGATACGGCCAGTCCAACCGCCAGAATCGCAGAAGTAAGTTTACGCATGTTGTTCGTCCTGTGTTGCCTCACGTTCAGACATAGGGCGGGTGGCCGTGATATTCGATATCAGGGGGCGGTTTTTCGCTATCGCCCGCCCTGCCCCATAAAAAAAACACCGCCGGGAGGGTGGCCCGGCGGTGTTTCTGATTGTCGCCCCCAAGAGGGGGGGGGGGAGAGGTCGCCCTATGCCTGTTCCGGCACCAGAATCTCACGCTTGCCAACATGGTTCGCCGGTGAGACCAGCCCCTCTTCCTCCATCTGCTCGACCAGACGCGCGGCTTTGTTATAGCCGATCGCCAGTTTGCGCTGAATGTAAGAGGTGGAGCATTTGCGGTCTTTGATCACAACCTGCACGGCGGTGTCATAAAGCGCGTCTTCGCTATCGGTATTGCCGCCAAGGCCCAGCACCGCGTCGATGTTGCTTTCCTTTTCCTCGGACGGCCCTTCGACCACGCCCGAGACATAATCCGGCTCGCCGAATTGCTTGAGGTGGTTGACGATCTCTTCGACCTCTTCGTCGCTGACGAAGGGGCCGTGGCAGCGGGTGATCTTGGCACCGCCCGCCATATACAGCATGTCGCCCATGCCCAAGAGTTGCTCGGCCCCCATCTCGCCCAAGATAGTGCGGCTGTCGATTTTCGATGTCACTTGGAAGGAAATCCGCGTGGGGAAGTTCGCCTTGATCGTGCCCGTAATCACGTCGACCGAAGGGCGCTGTGTGGCCATGATCAGGTGGATGCCGGAGGCCCGCGCCATCTGTGCCAGACGCTGGATGCAGGCTTCGATCTCCTTGCCTGCGACCATCATCAGGTCGGCCATCTCGTCGACGATGACGACGATATAGGGCAGCGCCTCGGGGGTGTTTTCCTCGGTCTCAAAGATCGGCTCGCCGGTGTCCTCGTCGAAACCGGTCTGCACGGTGCGCGAGAACATCTCGCCCTTGGCCAGCGCTTCGCGGACGCGGCCGTTGTAGCCTTCGATGTTGCGCACGCCCATTTTGGACATCTTGCGATAGCGTTCTTCCATCTCGCCCACGACCCATTTCAGCGCCACGACGGCCTTCTTGGGGTCGGTGACGACCGGGCTCAGCAGATGCGGGATGCCGTCATAGACCGACAGTTCCAGCATCTTGGGGTCGATCATGATCATCCGGCATTCCTGCGGTGTCAGCTTGTAGAGCAGCGACAGGATCATCGTGTTGATCGCCACGGATTTACCAGAGCCGGTAGTACCGGCGATCAGCAGGTGGGGCATTTTCGCAAGGTTGGCGACGACCGGATCACCGCCGATGTCCTTGCCAAGCGCCAGCGGCAGGCGGTGGTTGCCATCGCCGAAATCGCGGCTTGAGAGGATCTCGCGCAGGATCACCTTCTCGCGGTTCTCGTTGGGCAGTTCGATGCCGATCACCGAGCGGCCCGGCACGGTGGAGACGCGCGCCGAAAGGGCGGCCATGGAGCGCGCGATGTCGTCTGCCAGACCGATCACGCGGCTGGCTTTGAGACCGGGCGCGGGTTCGAGTTCGTACATTGTGACGACGGGGCCGGGGCGCACGGCGACGATCTCACCTTTCACGCCGTAGTCGTCGAGCACGGTTTCCAGCATCCGCGCGTTTTCCTCCAACGCCTCGTCGCTGAGGTGCAGGCGCTGCACGCTTTCGGGGCTTTCCAGGAGGCTCAGCGGCGGCAGTTCAAACCCGGGGTGCGTGTCGTCGAAGGTCAGGGTGGGCTGCGCTTCGACCTGCGCCTGTTTCGAGGGCTGGACGGGTTTGCGGGCGGGCTGCTGCACCACTTTGCGCGGCTCCGCCACGGGGATCTTCATCGCCTCAGGCGCGGGCGCCTGCTGCAACGGCAGGGTCTCAGACGCCACAGTGTCTTCGTAAGGCGCGGCCATCGGCGCCTGCGCTGCCGGTTCCTGAACCATCGGCTCGGGCTTCGGGGCGGGCGCGGGCTGGGCCTGCGGCCTGCGCAGCAGCGGCTCGGGGCGCAGGGTGGCCGGTTCGGCGGTCAAGGGCGGCTCGGCACGCAGCCCGGCGGGCTGGGCGGCGGGCTGGCTGGTGTTCAGCACCAGCGGGTCCGGCCCACGGCCCCGGCCCTTGGTCAAGGGCGCGGTCGTCGGCGTGTGGATCGCATTGGCATGGCGCACGCGGTTCTTGATGACATCGGCGATCTTGCTTTTGATGCGCTCTTCGCCCGGTGTCTCATCCACGATGGCGTCGCTGTAGGTCTCGATCAGTTCCGGCTCGGGCATGTCGTCTTCGGGTTCGGGCCGTTTGATCAGCCCGGGCATCCGACCAAACAGGCTGCGCGGTTCGGCTTCCGGCTCGGCCACCGGGGCGTGCTGCGGAGCATAGCTCTGCTCGGCTTCCTGCGCGGCCCAGGCTTCGGCGTCTTCGGCTTCCTGACGGCGGCGCTCACGACGTTCGGCCTGACGGGCTGAGAGGTTCTGCGCGGCGACGACGGCCCCATTGGCCCCACGGCCCAAAAGGGTCATCAGCCCGGCATAGGCCATGATCAGACCGACCAGCAGGAACCGCGCAATGCGGAACAGCTCGGCCTTGGTAAAGCCTAGCACAAAGGCGCCCAACGCGAGAATTGCGACGCCCATCAAAAGCGACATCAGCTTGACCGTCAGGGTCGAACCGATGGGCAGGATCGTCAGCAGCGCGCCCATGACGGTATCGCCAAAAAGCCCGCCCAGACCGAAGCTATGGGTCAGCAGCCATTCCTGACCGGGGGCCAGTGTCGCGGCATAGATTGCGCCAAGTGCCACGGCGATGGGCGCAAAGATCAGCCGCCCAAGCGCGCGGTCATCGCCCTGATGCAGCGCGAAACGTCCGCCCCAGAACAGCAGGACGATGGCGATGCCCCAAGCGCCCCAACCGACGATCATGAACAGCGGCGCGGCGATAGAGGCACCGATCCGGCCCATCCAGTTCTGCACCGGCGCATCGGTTGAGACCATCCAGTTGGGATCGTCGGGCGTGTAGCTGCCGATCATCATGGCGGCCATGATGCCCAGCATGATCAGCGCCAGCCCCAGCAGTTCACGACCGCGCTTTTCGATTGCCTCGGCCATGTTGCTGTCTAGCAATGGATCGCGTCCCCGTGTCTGATATGCCATGTCGTCCCTCGCTTATGCCGAATACAGACAGTCGCGGATCGCTTCCAATCCGCGCGTCGTTTCGTCTTTTGGGGCCACCAAGGCGACCCGAATGTAATTCTGCCCCGGGTTCCCCCCGGCGACGTTCTGCGCCAGATAGCTGCCGGGCAGCACCCGCACGCCGGTCTCGCGCCAAAGTTTCAGCGCCGCGGCCTCGTCATCCTCGACCGGAAGCCAGAGGAAGAACCCCGCCTCGGGGCTCGCATAGCCCGGCACATTGCCAAAGATGCGGTCGGCGATGGCGTATTTCTCTTGATAGAGCGCGCGGTTCTCTTCCACATGCGCCTCATCGGCCCAGACCGCGGCGGCGGCCTGCTGCAAGGGCAGCGGCAATGGCGCGCCCGCGTAGTTGCGCAACTGTTTGATCTGGCGCATCGTCTCGCCCCCGCTGGCGGCAAAGCCCGACCGCAGCCCCGGCAGGTTCGAGCGTTTCGACAGCGAGTGAAAGATCACCACGCGGTTGCGGTCGGTGCCCAATTCTTTGACCACCTCCAGCGCCCCGGTGGGCGGCGTGTCGCGGTAGATCTCGGAATAGCATTCATCGGCGAAGATCAGGAAATCATACTTCTCAGCCAGCGCGATCAGCTCGGCCCAGTAATCGCGCGAGGCGACAACGCCCTGCGGATTGGCAGGGGAGCAGAGATAGGCCGCCGTAGTCCGGCGCAGCACCTCTTCAGGCAGGCTGGCGAAATCTGGCAAATGCCCGGTCTCGGCAGTGGCGGGCACCATGATCGGGTCCGCCTCACCGGAAATCGCCCCGATCATATAGACTTGGTAGAAGGGGTTCGGCATCAGGATGGCCGATTTCTCCCCATTCTTGGTGGGCGGGCAAAGCGCGATGACGGCGTTATAGAGCCCCTCACGCGTGCCGTTCAGGGCCATCACCTCGCTGTCGGGGTCCATCTCGACCCCGTAACGCCGCCCGATCCATGAAGCGATGGCCGCGCGCAATTCGGGCGAACCGTCGTTTGGCGGGTATTTGTTGAACCCTGCGGCGTGTTTCGTGATCTCATCGGTCACCCAAGCCGGAAACGCATGTTTCGGCTCGCCAATGGTCATATGGATCGGCGTGCCGCCGCCCTCATGCCCGTCAAGCAATGCGCGCAGGCGCGGCCACACGTGGGCCGGAAGGTTCGAAAACCGCTCGGTATACATCATCAAAACTGCCTCGGATCGGGATCATTCGCGCCCCGTTTGCCCCAAGGTACCCAAGGGCGCCTCTCCCGTCCAGAAAAACCGGGGAGTTTTGCCGCCCTTGTGGCTTTTCGGTCGTGCGCTCTTAGGCCTCGCGCAGGGCCGCTTCAGCCGCCGCACCAAGGCGCAAAAGCTGTTCTTCGGCCCCCGGTGCGCACATCAGAGAAATGCCGCAAGAGGGCGTATCGGTCGGCAAGGTAAGCGCGCAAAGCCCCATGAGATTCGCGACTCGCGTGTTGCGCAAGGATAGGAGATTCTGCGCAAGGTAGTAGTCGTGGTCACTGTTCAGCCGTTCGATGTTCGGCGGCAGCATGGGTGCAGTGGGCACCAACACGGCGTCATAGCCCGCCACGGCCCGGTCATAGCCTGCCCGCGCCAGATCGAGCTTGGCCCAAGCGGCGACGTAATCGGGGCCGGAGAACCCCTTACCCAACCGGAAACGCTCAAGAATTTCGCTGAACATGGCTTCCGGGTCGGCTTCGATCACATCGCGCCACAGCCCATAGGCTTCGGTGGTGTAGAGACAAGAACTTAGCGGCATCGCCTCATCGACTTCGGGCACTGCGATTTCATCTACCTTGGCACCGGCCTCTCGCAACCGCGCCACCGCCGCGTCAAAAGCAGCCTTTGGCTCATCGGAAAGCTCATCCATGACAACATTGGTCAGCACCGCAAAACGGCAGCCCTCCAATTCGCTCTCTTCCAGATCGGCAGGCTTGCCCCCCTCCAAGGCGGCGAGCAGCAGCGCCGCATCTTCGACCGAACGGCAAAGCGGGCCAACCGTGTCGAACTTCGCCGCCAGCGGCACGGTCCCGGCAAGGGACACACGGCCCGCGGTGGTCTTGAGCCCCACCAGATCGTTCCACGCCGCCGGGATGCGCACCGACCCGCCGGTATCCGACCCGATCGCCGCTGCCGCCAAGCCAAAGGCAACCGAGGCCGCCGCGCCTGAGGACGACCCGCCCGAGACGCTGTCCGGCTCGTTCACGCAGGGCGGTGTGGCGGTGCTGGGGTTGTGGCCAAGACCCGAGAAGGCCAATTCACTCATATGCGTCTTGCCCAAGCAGACCAGCCCCAAGGCCGTCGCGCTGGCGAGCACTTCGGCGTCACGCTCTGGCACCCGGCCTTCCAGCAGTTTGGAGCCCGCCTCGGTGGCCGTTCCGGCGGTATCGAAGAGGTCTTTCCAAGAGATCGGCACCCCGTCGAGCGGTGACAGGCGCTGGCCGTCGCGGGCCCGCTCAGCCGCGGCGGCGGCTTCGGCGCGGGCGCGGTCAGGGGTGACGCGGGCATAGATACGGTCGCGCATCGGATGTGCGTCGATGGCATCGAGATAGGCATCGCAAAGCGCCACCGGGTCGATATCGCCCGCCGCGATCCCGCGCCCCAAATCCGCCGCCGTCATTTCCAACCATTCTTGCATGTCGTGCCCCTTACCGCTGTTCTTGGCGAACCTAGCGACCGTTCGGCGCATGGACAATCCCCGCGCGCAGGTCATATCTAGGGCCATGGATTTTGACCACGATATCGCGATCATCGGCGGGGGGCTGAATGGCCCCGCCCTTGCCTTGGCCCTCAGCCGCGCGGGATTGCGCGTGGCTGTGATTGACGCCCAGCCCGCACAGACCTTTGAGAACGCCGCCTTCGATGGGCGCGCCTATGCGCTGGCGCTGACCTCGGTCAGGTTGATGGAAGGCATCGGCATCTGGCCCGACATCGCGGATGACGCCCAGCCAATGCTGGAGATCAAGGTCACCGATGGGCGTGCTGGCACCGGCCCCTCGCCCATGTTCATGCATTTCGATCATGCCGAGATCGAAGAAGGCCCGATGGGCCAGATGGTCGAAGACCGCCATCTGCGCCGCGCGCTGCTGAAAGCGGCTGCTGCTGATCCGGCGATCACGATGATGAACGACACCCGCGTCACGGGGCAATCGGTGGCGCCGACCGGCATCACCCTGACGCTTGAGGGCGGCAAGATTCTACGCGCGCGCTTGGCCGTAGGGGCCGATGGCCGCGCCAGCGGCACGGCGGGACGGGCGGGCATCAAGCGTGTCGCATGGTTCTATGGTCAGACGGCGCTGGTCTGCGTGGTAGATCACGAAAAGCCGCACCACGGCATCGCGCATCAATTCTTCATGCCCCCCGGCCCGCTGGCGATCTTGCCGCTGACCGGTAACCGCTCCCTCATCGTTTGGAGCGAAGCGAGCGCCAATGCCACCGCGATCAACGCCCTGCCGGATGCGCAATACCTCGACGTGCTGCGCCCGCGCTTTGGTAGTTTTCTGGGGGAGCTTTCGCTGACCGGCCCGCGCTACAGCTATCCGCTGGGCCTGTCGCTGGCGCATTCCATGACCGCCCCGCGCGTGGCGCTTTTGGGCGACGCGGCCCATGGGGTGCATCCCATCGCCGGTCAGGGGCTGAACGCGGGCCTGCGCGATGTGGCGGCCTTGGCCGAGGTGATTGCCGATGCGGTTCGCCGGGGCGAAGACCCCGGAAACGACGCGGTCCTCGCACGCTATCAGGAATGGCGGCGCTTCGACAATGCCAGCCTCGCGCTGGCGACCGACAGTTTCAACCGGCTGTTTTCAAACGATAATGCGCTCTTGCGGCTGGCCCGCGACATGGGCATGGCCGCGATCAACGCCCTGCCCGGCCTGCGCCGAACCTTTATCCGCGAAGCCGCAGGGCTGACGGGCGAACTGCCCCGGTTGATGCGTGGCAAGCCCCTTTAACGGAGCCGCAGGCCGTTACAGCCTCCGCGCTTCGTCCGGCAGCATGACGGGAATGCCATTGCGGATCGGATAGGCCAATCCGGCGGCTTTCGACACCAGCTCTTGCTTTTCCGCGTCATAGGTCAGCGTTGTCTGCGTGCGCGGGCAGATCAATGCCTCCAGCATCCGGCGGTCGAATTGAACGGTCGCATCCGTCATTGCATCAAGCCCTCTTCCTGACCGCCGCGCATCGCGAATTCGATCAATGTCACCAATGTCTCCCGCCGGGTTTCCAGCGAAGGCGCCTCCAACAGCGCCTGTTTATCCTCGGCCTCGAACTCCAGCATCATCGACAGGGAGTTGATCAGCAACTCATCTTCGGCATCTTTCAACGTGTCCCAATCGGCGGAAAGCCCGCGGCTGTCGAAATAGCGCCCCAGAAGGTCAAGAAACCGCGCCCGGTCAAAGCTGTCGTCGACCTCATCCTCGCCCAGATCGCGGTCAAAGCCCGACCAATTCACATCGCAGCGGCGATAGGGGGAAAAGCCCTCTATTTCCTCCACCACGCGAAAGCGCGAGACGCCGCCAAGGGTCACCATATAACGGCCATCCTCGGTCTCGGAAAACTGGGTGATGCGGCCTGCGCAGCCGATCTGGTGCAGCCCGTGGCCGTCACGGCCGGGCAGTTCGTTGGGCTGGACCATGCCGATCAACCGCGTGTCGGTCTTGAGCGCGTCTTCGATCATCTGAAGATAGCGCGGCTCAAAGATATGCAGCGGCAGCCGTGAGCGGGGCAGCAGCAGCGCCCCTGCCAACGGAAAGATCGCAATAGTCTTGGGCAGTTCTGCTGGCTTGATCATGACAAGGGACTTAGCGCGACCGACGCCTCAGGCAAATATCATTGATGACAGTTTGCGACGGCCATTCAGCACCACCGGATCATTGGGCTTAAGTGCCTCGAAAATAGTGAAAAGTTGCGTCTTGGCGGCGCCTTCGTTCCACTCCCGATCGCGGCGGAAAAGCTCTAGCAGGTGCTCGACGGCAGCCTCGGCATTGTCATGGGCATAGAGCGCTTGAGCCAGATCGAAGCGCGCCTGATGGTCGTCGGGATTGGCCTCGACCTTCTCGGTCAGCTCGGCCACGGGGCCGGCATCGGCGGCCTGATGCGCCAGTTGCAACTGGGCATGGGCAGCTTCGAGTTCGGGGGCTTTGGAGATTTCGATCGGCGCGCCGTTTAGCAGGGCTTCGGCCTGATCCAATGCGCCCATGGCGATATGGGACCGGACCATGCCGCCATAGGCAGGCGCGTTAATCGGGTCTTCTTCTAGGATCGCGGCAAAGGTCTGCGCCGCGTCGGTGGCGGCCCCTTCGGCCAGCATCTCTTCGGCGGCGGCCACGGCATCGGCCAGCGTGTCACCGGGCGCTTCGCCGCCCCCCGCCTTTACCACGCGGTCGACAAAGGCCTTGATCTCGGACTGCGGCAGCGCGCCTTGGAAACCGTCGACCGGCTGGCCTTTGTAGAACGCATAGACCGTGGGAATGGACTGGATCTGCAACTGACCGGCGATGTTCTGGGCCTGATCGACGTTGACCTTCACCATCTTCACCGCGCCTTTGGCCGCGCGCACGGCGTCTTCCAGCATCGGGCCAAGCGTCTTGCAAGGGCCGCACCATGGCGCCCAAAAATCAACGATGACCGGCACCGTTTGCGAGGCGTCGACGACGTCGGCCATGAAGGTCGCTTCGGTCGTGTCCTTGATCAGATCGGCATCCGCGGGGGCGGCGGTGGAAAGGTTCAGGTCGGTCATATCGTTATCCTCGCTAATCGCGTTTGGCCTTATATGGACGTGCAGGGTCGCGATTCAAAGGTCAAAACTGGCAAAAACCGGCGCGTGGTCGCTGGGTTTCTCCCAACCGCGCGCGTCGCGGACGATGTGGCTGGAGTGCCCGGCCTGCGCGATATCCGATGTGGCCCAGATATGATCCAGCCTGCGGCCCTTGTCGGCGGCATCCCAATCGGCGGCGCGGTAGGACCACCAGCTATAGAGTTTGCCCTCCGGCACATCCTGCCGCGTGATGTCGACCCAATTGCCCGCATCCTGCACCGCACCAAGCGCTTCGACCTCGACCGGGGTGTGGCTGACGATCTTTAGCAGCTTCTTATGATCCCAGACGTCATCCTCACGCGGGGCGATGTTGAGGTCGCCCACAAGGATAGACTTCTCGGGCTTGTCGCCATGGAACCAGTCGCGCATCTCAGAGAGGTAATCGAGCTTTTGGCCAAACTTCTCATTGATCTCGCGGTCGGGTTTGTCGCCGCCTGCGGGGACGTAGAAGTTGTGGATCGTCGCGCCATTCTCCAGCTTGGCCGCCACATGGCGGGCGTGGCCCAGCATGGCGAAATCCTGATCGCCCGCATCCACCAGCGGCAGCTTCGACAGGATCGCCACGCCGTTATAGCCCTTCTGCCCCCGAGCGACCATATGGGTGTAGCCCGCCGCCTTGAAGGCCTCGACCGGGATTTTATCCACGGGGCTTTTGCACTCTTGCAGACACAGAACATCCGGCCCGTGTTCGGCCAGCAGTTTCAGCACCAAAGGCTCGCGCAGGCGGACGGAGTTGATGTTCCAAGTGGCGAGGGTAAAGGACATGGGGGAGGCTCCGGTCTGGGGGTGGTTCGGCACAGTAACGCGGGCGGCGCGGGGGTGCCATGCGGAAATGGGGCTTCCTTGCGGTGAGGGCCATCGTCCACGGCTTGATTTCGGTCCGGGGTGACGATCTCCCCCCACCCCCCAAAAAAAGACCGGGCACAAAGGCCCGGCCAGTCCAACAGGGAGGTATGTACCTTTACCCGGGTACAAAAGTCGGGCTTCAAACCGAGGTGCGGGTCATGAAAACCCCGCCTCTCAGGTATTCCAACCACGGGGGTCGGAATTGGTTCCCGGTTTTTATGCCATCAGGCGATAGCCACCGGATTCCGTCACCAGTAAACGGGCGTTCGAGGGGTCAGGCTCGATCTTCTGCCGCAGGCGGTAGATATGGGTTTCAAGCGTATGGGTCGTGACGCCTGCGTTATAGCCCCAGACCTCATGCAGCAGCACATCGCGCGGCACCACACCGTCATTGGAGCGGTAGAGGAACTTGAGGATATTGGTCTCTTTCTCGGTCAGACGCACCTTGCGGTCGTCCTCCGTGGTAAGCACCTTCATCGCGGGTTTGAACGTATAGGGCCCGAGCTGGAACACCGCATCTTCGGACTGTTCATGCTGGCGCAGCTGCGCGCGGATGCGGGCCAACAGGACCGGGAATTTGAACGGCTTGGTGACATAGTCATTCGCCCCGGCATCAAGGCCGAGGATCGTGTCGGCATCGGTGTCATGGCCCGTGAGCATCAGGATCGGGCTTTTCACCCCCTGTTTGCGCATCAGGCGACACAGCTCGCGGCCATCGGTATCGGGCAGGCCCACGTCGAGGATGATGAGATCGTAAAGCGCCTCTTTCGCCTTGGTCATCGCCTCGGTGCCATTGGCCGCTTCGAAAACATCGAAATCCTCGGTCATGATCAACTGCTCACTCAGCGCTTCGCGCAGGTCATCGTCGTCATCGACAAGCAGGATTTTCTTAAGCTGGGCCATCTGTCTCTCCGTCTGTTGTCTTATACATGCGCCTTGGGCGGGGCCCGGACAAGGGATGTGACCGCTGTCTCACAGCCTCGTGTCAACAAAGCGTGAAATGTTTCAATTCCTTGCGATATAACCTAGATAGACGGGGAAGCCTTTGCGGAGTTGCAACAAACCATGAGTTTCGCCCCGGACATCACCGAACAACTGGCGCGTGCGCGGGCCGATCTGCGCATGGGCGTGCCCGTGATTCTGGCGGATGGCGCGCAGGCCGCCCTCGTGCTGGCAGCAGAGACGCTGACCGCACAGCGCCTTGCGGATGTGCTGGTCTTGGGCGGTGCGCCGGTGCTGGCGATCACGGCGCGGCGGGCCGAAACGCTTAAGGCACGGGCCTATGATGGCCAACTTGCCCGCGTGCTGCTGCCTGCGGGGGCCACCCCGGCTTGGGTGCAAAGCATCGCCGATCCGGCGGATGACCTGCGCGCGCCGATGAAAGGGCCACTTCAGACCGCGCGAGGTGGTGATACCGCGCCGCATCGCGCCGCACTCGATCTGGTGAAAGCCGCGCGGATGCTGCCCGCCGCACTGGTCCTTGACCTGCCGCAGGGCGCGGATTTCGCACGGATGCATGGGCTGACCCTGATCAACCTCACCGCTGCCGCCCCGATCCTTGCCGAGCGCAGCGCGCTGCATCCGGTGGTAAACGCCCGCCTGCCGATGGAGGTGTCCGAGGCCGGGCGCTTGCATATCTTCCGCCCCGAGGATGGTGGCGAGGAGCATTACGCCATCGAAATCGGCCGCCCCGCCCGCGATGCGTCGGTGCTTTGCCGACTGCATTCGGCCTGTTTCACCGGCGATCTGATGGGCAGCCTGAAATGCGACTGCGGCCCGCAGCTGCGCGCCGCGCTGGCGCAGATGGGGGGCGAGGGCCATGGTGTTCTGCTCTATCTCAACCAAGAAGGGCGCGGCATCGGTCTTGCCAATAAGATGCGGGCCTATTCCTTGCAGGATCAGGGCTTTGACACGGTCGAAGCCAATCATCGGCTAGGGTTCGAAGATGATGAGCGCGATTTCCGCCTCGGTGCCGACATCCTGCGCTCAATGGGGTTCTCCGCCGTGCGCCTGCTGACCAACAACCCCCGCAAGGTGGGCATGATGGAGCAAAGCGGCATCGCCGTGACCGAGCGCGTCCCGCTGGCAGTGGGCGAGAACCGCCACAACAGCGCCTATCTGGCAACCAAAGCCGCGAAATCGGGGCATCTGCTATGACCCCGAATGACATGGTTCTCACGCCGACGGGGCTGCGGTTTCAGGGGCGGCGCTACGCCTGTAGCATCGGCAAGGGCGGGCTGACCGATAACAAACGCGAGGGCGATGGCGCCACGCCGCGCGGGGTGCATCGTCTAGTGGGGATGCTCTATCGGCCTGATCGCATCCCGGCGCCAAGCGCCTGGGCCCAGCCGATCGGTCCGGGCGATCTGTGGTCAGATGCCAGCGGCCAGCCCGACTACAACCATCGCGTCCGCGCCCCCTACCCCCATAGTCATGAGGCCCTGCGCCGCGCCGATCCGCTTTATGATCTGGTGATCCTGACCGATTGGAACTGGCCCGACGCCGCGGCAGGGCGCGGCTCTGCGATCTTCATTCACCAATGGCGGCGGCCCGGCTATCCGACCGAAGGGTGCATCGCCTTTGCACGGAGCGACCTCCACAAGATCGCCGCGCATGTGGGTCCGGCAACGCGGTTGATTATCCGCTAACCCGCTCGCCGAAGATGGCTGCCCCCACACGCACATGGGTGGCGCCCAGTGCGATGGCCTGCTCGAAGTCGCCGCTCATGCCCATCGACAAGCCGGTCAGATCGTTGCGCGCAGCGATCTTGGCCAGCAGCGCGAAATGCAGCGACGGCGCCTCGTCCACCGGCGGGATGCACATCAGCCCCTTGATCGGCAGGTCCAGCGCGCGACACTCGGCGATAAACGCATCCGCGTCCCGGGGCATCACCCCGGCCTTCTGCTCCTCCTCGCCGGTATTCACCTGAATAAAGAGGTCGGGACAGCGGCCAATCTCCTGCGCCAGCCGCGCGATGGTCTTGGCCAGTTTGGGGCGGTCGACCGTGTGGATCCCCTCGGCCAGTTCCATCGCCTGCCGGACCTTGTTGCTTTGCAATGGGCCGATGATGTGCAGGTCGATCCCGTCAAAATCCTCGCGAAAACCGGGCCATTTGCCCGCCGCCTCTTGCACGCGGTTCTCTCCGAAAGAGCGGTGCCCCTCTTCCAAGACCGCACGCACACGCGCATCGGGCTGAACCTTGCTGACGGCGATCAGCTTGACCGACCCCGCCGCGCGGCCTGCATCGGCTTCGGCTTTCGAGATGCGGTTTTGGATGTCGCTCAGACTCATTTTCGGCCCTCCATTTCAGGCGCGCAGAAAACAACAGGCCCGCGCAAAAGAAAAGGGGCAGACCGAAAGGCCTGCCCCAATATTCAGAGTATGTCGTTCAACTTAGAAGTTGAAGCGAACACCCATGTCGGCCTGAACGTCGTCGTTCAAAAGCTTGACTACACCGCCACGCAGCGAAGTACCGCCACCAAGGTCATGATTGAAGTCTACACCATAGCTGGTGCCATCTTCGGCCCCACCATCGTTGTCCGATACGTAAACTTCGATATCGGTAGCCGCGCCAACCTCAAAACGGCCCGCCAGAACCATGCGATCGCCAGCTGTGCCGTTGTCAGCGTATGCCAGAGTTACGTCGGCGATGCCGAAGGAACCACCAGCTGTCGCTGTCCACTCGGTGTCGCTTGCCTCGTCGGAATCTTGACCACCAACCGCAAAGGTCCAGCCGCTCCATGTATAAGCAACGTAACCGGCAACGCGGTCGTCTGTATCGGATGCCGACACATGCACAGCCAGATCGCCCGCGGAGTAAAGAACTTCAACAGCGTTGTCACCAGAGTTACCCAGAGTACCAGAGGAATACTGGTCACCACGATCATCAAATGCAACATAGTCATAGCCCAAGCCTGTCAGACCCATGTCGACAGGGTACTGACCCGGCATGGATTCCAGAGCACCGAAGATGTTACCAACGCCAACTTCAAAGCCACCGGAACGCGCAAAATAGCGCACACCGTTGAACTCAGGACGCTTGCCGCCGGCTGCATCGCGTTCTTCACCTTCAAGGCGAACACGTGCACCGAAAACAACGCCAGCATCGGATTCTGCTGTTGCGTCGATCTGCAGGCGGAAACGGCTGGTAATATCTGTGGAGTCCGTGCCTGCGGAATCGTCGTCCGTGTACAAGACACCAAAACGGCCGTAGCCGCCGAATGTCACGTCTGCTGCTGCTACACCGGCGGTCGCAACCAGGGCTGTTGTAGCGAAGAGAACTTTTTTCATGAGTTTTCCCTCGGTTTGAATTCATATGCCCAGACCGGGGAATCCGGTAAGGGTATGCAGGCTGTTTGCCCCCAATCCCCTGCACTTGGCAAGGTTCACGGCCTCCCCACCCGCAATGTCGCCGGGGTTGGTGCAGCTATGCCACAGTTCCTTTACCCCAGGGCCGCGGCTTTGCCTATGGCGGCGCCCGATGCCGCGCAGCGCGCTCCTATGACATAGACCTTGCCGATAAGGGCCTGCTTGGATAGACCGGAGCGCAAACAGGCAAAGGAAAGCTGCAATGGCCCTTCGTACCGCTTGCAAGATGGCAATCTCCGTTCTGGCGCTCAGCGCGCTGACCGCCTGTGGCGGGAGCTTTGGCAGCCCGGCCACAGATCGGCCGGATCAATACACCAATCCGAACAACCCCAATAACATTGAGACCAATCCCGACAATACGATCTGGTCGATCTTCAACCGCAAGAACACAGACACCAGCGTTTCGGTGAACAAATACCTCTGGTCGGCCTCGCTCGAAGTGCTGAACTTCCTGCCTGTGCAATCGGTCGATCCTTTCACCGGGGTGATCGTCACAGGCTATGGCACCCCGCCGGGCGGGGGCCGTGCCTATCGCGCGACCGTTCTGATCGACGATCCGGCGCTTGATGCACGTTCGCTCAATGTGGCGCTGCAATCCTCGGGCGGCCAGCCCGTGGCACGGGCCACCACCCGCGCGGTCGAGGATGCTATCCTCAGCCGAGCGCGGGAAATGCGCGTGTCCGACAGCAAATTCTGAGCCCGCTTAACTCAACACCGTTCCAACGCCGGGCCTTGTGAAAACAGCAGCCCGGCGTTTTTCATGTCACGAAGGTCCCCTCATGCCCCGCTATACCCCCGCCGAGATCGAAGCCCGCTGGCAGCAAGCCTGGGAAAAGGACGGCATTTTCCAGGCCGTTCGCAACGCTGACAAGCCGAAGTACTATGTGCTTGAGATGTTCCCCTACCCTTCGGGGCGCATCCACATGGGCCATGTGCGCAACTACACGATGGGCGACGTGATCGCGCGCTACAAGATCGCGACCGGGCATAACGTGCTGCACCCGATGGGCTGGGACGCCTTCGGCATGCCCGCCGAGAACGCCGCCATGGCCATCGGCGGCCACCCGGCGGATTGGACCTATGACAACATCGCCGAGATGAAGAAGCAGATGAAACCTCTCGGCCTGTCGATTGACTGGAGCCGCGAGATCGCCACCTGCCACCCCGGCTATTACGGCCAGCAGCAGGCGCTGTTTTTGGACTTCCTCGAGAAGGGTTTGGTCTACCGCAAGAACGCCGTGGTGAACTGGGACCCGGTCGACATGACCGTGCTCGCCAACGAGCAAGTCGAGAACGGCTGCGGCTGGCGTTCCGGTGCACCGGTGGAGCGGCGCGAGCTGACGCAGTGGTTCTTTAAGATCTCCGACCATTCCGAAGAGTTGCTTTCGGCGCTCGACAGCCTCGACAACTGGCCCGCCAAGGTGAAGCTGATGCAGGCCAACTGGATCGGCAAGTCGCGCGGGCTGCAATTTGCCTTCTCGACCATCGAAGCGCCCGAGGGCTTTGACCGGATCGAGGTCTATACCACCCGCCCCGACACGCTTCTGGGTGCCTCCTTCGTCGGCATCTCGCCCGACCATCCGTTGGCCAAGACGCTGGAGCGCGACGACGAAGCCGTGGCCGCCTTCTGTGCCGAATGCCGCAAGGGCGGCACCACCGAGGAGGCCATTGAGACCGCCGAGAAGCTCGGCATGGACACCGGTATCCGCGTGCGTCACCCCTTCGACACGGCCCATGAACTGCCCGTCTATATCGCAAACTTCATCCTGATGGACTATGGCACCGGCGCGATCTTCGGTTGCCCGGGCCATGACCCGCGCGATTTCGAGTTCGCCACGAAATACGACCTGCCGATCATCTCGACCTTCCTGCCGTCCGAGGATGCCGCGCCCGAGCTGGACGCCGCTTTCGTCCCGCCGAAGACCGAAAAGGTGTTCTACAACCGGGGCTTCGCGGGCGACCAGTGGCAAACCGGCGAAGAGGGTGTCGACGCCGCCATCGCCTTTTGCGAGGAAAACGGAATCGGCCACGGCGTCACCAAATACCGCCTGCGCGACTGGGGCCTCTCGCGCCAGCGCTACTGGGGCTGCCCGATTCCTGTGGTGCATTGCAACGACTGCGGCGTGGTGCCCGAAAAGAAAGAAAACCTGCCGATCGAGCTTCCTTACGACGTCAGCTTCGACACGCCGGGCAACCCGCTCGACCGCCACCCGACATGGCGCAACTGCGCCTGTCCCGCCTGCGGCAAGGACGCCCTGCGCGAGACCGACACGATGGACACTTTCGTCGACAGCTCGTGGTATTTCGCCCGTTTCACCGCGCCGCGTGCCGAGACGCCGACCGTCATGGAAGACGCGCAATACTGGATGAACGTCGATCAATATATCGGCGGCATCGAGCATGCGATTCTGCATCTGCTCTACTCGCGTTTCTTTGCCCGTGCGATGCAGATCACCGGCCACCTGCCCGAAAGCGCGGTGGAGCCGTTTGACGCGCTCTTCACCCAAGGCATGGTGACCCACGAGATCTACCAGACCCGCGACGATAATGGCCGCCCGGTCTATCACCTCCCCGAAGAGGTGACCGAGGGCAAATTGGTAGATGGCACCGAGGTTGAGATCATCCCCTCCGCCAAGATGTCGAAGTCCAAGAAGAACGTCGTCGACCCGCTGCACATCATTTCGAACTACGGTGCCGATACTGCGCGTTGGTTCGTGCTGAGCGATTCGCCCCCCGAGCGGGACGTGGAATGGACCGCCTCTGGCGCGGAAGCCGCCTATAAACATCTCTCGCGCGTGTGGAACATCTGTGACCGCGTGGCCGAGATGGACCGCGAGTCGGCGGGCTCGGGCGACGACGAGTTGCTGCGCGCCATGCATAAGACGATCCATGACGTGACCATGGGCATCGAATCCTTTGGCTTTAACGCCGCGATTGCCAAGCTCTATGCCTTCACCGCGACCTTGCAGAAGTCCAAGGCGGGCTACGCCGCGCAACGCGAAGCGATCATGACGCTGGCGCAGCTCATGTCGCCGATGACCCCGCACCTGTCGGAAGACATTTGGGCGCATCAGGGCGGCGAAGGGCTGATCGCCAAGGCCCCATGGCCCAAAGCGGATGAGAAGATGCTGGTCGACGACACCGTGACCCTGCCCATCCAGATCAACGGCAAACGCCGAGCCGAAATTCAGGTGCCCGCCGATATGCCGAAGGAAGAGGTTGAAAAAACCGCGCTGGCGCATGAAGCTGTCATTCGAACGCTGGACGGGGCCACGCCGAAAAAGGTCATCGTCGTGCCCGGACGGATTGTGAATGTCGTTGCCTAAGACCACCCATATGCGCCGCTGCTTCCTGCTGGCCCTGCCCCTACTGGCGCTTGCCGCCTGCGGGTTCGAGCCGGTCTATGGACCCGGCGGCGCGGGCACGGCATTGCAAAACCGCGTGCTGGTGGACGCGCCGGAAGACCGCTTTGGCTATTTTCTGGTGCGCGAGGTGGAAAGCCGCCTTGGCCGCGCCGCCACCCCCCGCTGGGGGCTCGCCCTGACCACCACCACGGTCGAAGACGGGCTGGCCATCGACAGCGAAGGCAACACACGGCGCTACAACCTCGTGGGCACAACCGCCTATGCGCTGCGTGACCTCGACAGCGGGCAGATCGTGACCTCGGGCAAGGTCGAAAGCTTCACCGGCTATTCCGCCACCGGCACCACCGTGGCGACCCGCGCGGCGGAACTGGACGCGCAGGAACGTCTGATGACCATCCTCGCGGACCTCGTGATTAGCCGCCTCTATGCGGCCGACCTGCCCCAATGAAACTGACCCCGCGCGAGGCGAAACCCTATTTCGCGCGGCCCGATCCCGCGCGCACGGGGCTGTTGATCTATGGCAGCGACGCGATGCGCGTGGCGCTGAAGCGGCAGGAATTCCTGAAAAACCTGCTCGGCCCCAATGCCGAAGAGGAAATGCGCCTCAGCCGGATGCCCGCGGGCGAATTGCGCCGCGACCCGGCGATGCTGCTGGATGCGATCAAGGCGGTGGGCTTCTTCCCCGGTCCGCGTGCCGCGTTGGTGGAAGAGGCGAATGACAATATCGCGAAAATCCTGCTCGACGCGCTCAAGGGATGGCAGCCGGGCGATGCGCAGATCGTGGTCACCGGGGGCGATCTCAAGAAGACCTCCAAAGTGCTGAAGGCGTTCGAGACCCACCCCAACGCCTTTGCCACCGCGATTTACGACAACCCGCCCGACCGGGCCGAGATCGAGCAGATGCTGAAGGACGCGAAGCTCACGCCTGAGGCCGACGCCATGGCCGCCCTGACCGATCTGGCCCGCACCCTCGACCCCGGCGATTTCCGGCAAACGCTGGAGAAGATCACGCTTTATAAACTGGGCGACAGCACTCCCATCGGCCTTGATGACATCGCCGCCTGCGCCCCCACCTCGACCGAGGCCGAGGTGGACGACATCCTGCATGTGGTGGCCGAGACCCGCGCCGCCGAGATCGGCCCGGTGATGAGCAAGCTGCAAGGCCAAGGCGTGAATCCGGTGACCCTGACCATCATGGCGACCCGGCATTTCCGCACCCTCTACCGCATCGCCGCCAACCCCGGCGCGCCGATCTACGGCGTGCGCGACCGCGACCGCGCCATGCGCCAAGCCCGCAACTGGGGCGCAGTGAAGTTGGAAACCGCGCTGGCGGTGCTGACCGAGACCGACCTAAAGCTGCGCTCCGCAGGCCAGCACGCCCCGGCGTTAGCGTTGGTCGAACGGGCCTTTATCCGTCTGGCGATGCTGGGCGCACAACGTTGATTTTGGGAGAGGAAATTCAATGTACACAGTCATCGGCGGCACCAAGACCCGCGCCTTTCGCGTCATGTGGATGCTCGAAGAATTGGGCCAGCCCTACGATTTGAACCCCGCCGCGCCCCGCTCGGAAGAGGCACGCAAATACAACCCTTCGGGCAAGATCCCGGCGCTGGTGGATGGCGATGAGGTGCTGACTGATTCCGTCGCGATCATGACCTATCTCGCCGACAAACATGGCGCGCTTACCGCCCCTGCCGGAACCCCCGCGCGGGCGCGGCAAGACGCGATGACCTTTTGGCTGATCGATGAGTTCGACGCGATACTTTGGGCCGCGGCAAAACACAGTTTCGTCTTTCCCGAGGAAGCCCGCGTACCCGCGATCAAGGACAGCCTAAAGGCCGAGTTCGAACGCGCGGCCAGCACCCTGTCGGGACGCCTTGAGGGGCCGTTCCTGATGGGCGATCAGATCACCCTGCCCGACCTTCTGGCCGTGCATTGCATCAATTGGTCGATCGGCGCGAAGTTTCCGCGGGTGGATGACAAGCTGAACCTATGGGCAAAAACCCTGCGCGAACGCCCGGCCTTCAACGCCGCGATGACCAAGGAAAACGGCTAACGCCCGGCCCAGTCCGCCGCATGGCGGCCCGCCCAATGGCCGGTCGCCAGACAACCGTTGATCAGATAGCCGCCCGTGGGCGCTTCCCAATCGAGCATTTCCCCGGCGGCAAAGACGCCCGGCACCTCGCGCAGCATCAGCCCTGCATCCAGCGCGTCGAGCCGTATCCCCCCCGCCGTCGAAATCGCCTCACCCATCGGGCGCAGCCCGGCGTGGGCGATGGGCAGGTCTTTCAGCAAGGCGGCCAGCGCCTCGGCCTCCTGCGGCAGCGGGCGCGCCATCTCTTGCAGCAGTGCGATCTGGGCGGGGCTGAGCTTCAGCCGTTTGCGCAGATGGTTGGCCTGACTGTCCTTGCCGCGCGGTTTTGCCAGACGCGCCGCCACCTCGCGGACCTGCAAGTCCGGCAGCAAATCAAGCGTCAGCGGATGCCCCTCGCGCAGCCCGCGCGAGACGCTGTAGATGCCGCCCCCCTCCAGCCCGCGAGCCGAGATCACCGCCTCCCCGCGCGAGCGGTAGGGGCCCGCGCGCCACGCCACCCCTTTCAGCGCCGCGCCGAAATGGCGGGTCATATGCGCGGACCAATCGACCAACAGCCCGACATTGGCCGGAGCAAAATCCTGAAGGGCCACGCCGCGCGCCGCCAGCAGGTGCGCCCATTCGCCGGTGGCGCCAAGCCGCCGCCAACTCGCGCCGCCAAGGGCCAGCACCGTCACATCGGCCTCGACCAATTCCCGCCCGGCGGGCGTATCGAAGGTGAATGCGTCCCCCTCCCAGCCCCGCCAGTGCCAGCGGGTGTTGATCGTCACCCCGCCTTCAGCCAGCCGCGCGAGCCATGCCCGCAGCAGCGGAGAGGCTTTCATCGCCCGGGGGAAAACCCGCCCGGTGGAGCCGGTAAAGACCTCCTGTCCCAGCCCTTCGGCCCAGTCCTGCACCGCTTGGGCATCGAAAGCCTCCAGCATCGGGCGCAAGGCAGGCTGCGCTTCTTCATAGGCGGCGAGGAAGGGGGCCAAGGGCTCGGACTTGGTCAGGTTCAACCCGGATTTGCCCGCCATCAAGAACTTGCGCCCGACCGAGGGTTTCGCCTCGCAAAGCGTGACCGACAGCCCCGCCTGTGCCATGACCTCTGCCGCCATCAGCCCCGCCGGGCCGCCCCCGATGACCAAGGCGCGGGTCACGCGGCGCGCCCTTGGGTCTGCTTGTCTGACGGGGAAGCCATGGGCCTGTCCTTGCCTTAGGGAGGATTTGACACATCCTCTTGCCTGCCGTGGCCCTGCAATGCAAGCGAAAGGGAGGACCGTGACCCAAGGCGAAACCGTGCCACATTGCCCGCTCTGCCACCGGCCCATCCCTGAGGACGTGCCGCAGAGCCTGCATCACCTGATCCCCAAGCTGCGCGGCGGCAAGGGCGGGCCGACGGTGCTGATGCATCACATCTGCCACCGAGAGGTGCACGCCGCCCTGACCGAGACCGAACTGGCGCGGCACTACAACACGCCCGAAGCGCTGCGCAGCCACCCGCGGCTCGCCAAATTCGCCGCATGGGTGGCGAAACGCCCGCCGGGCTTCCGCTCCAAAGTGCCCGGAGGCACGCGCAAACGTTAAGCGGGGCCGCACATCCGTTTGATTTCCTGCGCGACGTCCGGACTTGCCGCCACTGTGTCGGCGGCCAGCGCCTGCGCGTGTTCCTGCACCTCCTCCGCCGCGACGATGCGGTCGATCAGGCCAAAACGCAGCGCCTCCTCCGCCGTGATCTTCTGCCCGCCCATCAGCAAAAGCTTGGTCCGCGCAGGGCCGATCAGCGCCGCCATCCGCGCCGGGTCAGAGGGCTGCGGCAGGAAGCCCAGCTTCATCACCGGATAGAAGAACTTCGCCCCCGGCACCGCGATGCGCAGATCACAGGCCAGCGCCATGCCCATCGCACCGCCCGCCAACGTGCCGTTGAGCGCGGCGATGCTCAACCCCGGCAAGGCGGCCACCGCGCCCGACAGACGCTCCCAAACATCCGATTTCGCAAGGCCCGCGCGGGCTTCGTCCAGATCGGCCCCGGCGCTGAACACCTTGCCGCGCCCGGTCAGGATCACCGCGCGGGCGGCCTGCGCCTCTTCCATGATCTCGGCCAATTCGACCAGCATGGCATGGGTCAGGGAATTGGCCTTGTCGGGGCGGTTGATCGTGACGGTCCAGATGTCGCCCGCGCGGTCAAGCTCGATCATATCAGGCCCACCGCCTTGCGGATGCCTTCGTCGCGCAGGGAAATCTCATCACCCAAGAAACGATCCGCCTCCGGGCCGCACATCCACAGCAGCGCGCGGGCGGGCCAATCGGCGGGGATATGCACGTCCCAATCCAACTGGCTGACCGGGTTCACGCCGCTGTCCTTGATGTCGCGCTGCATGTCGGTGGCCACGGTGCCGGGAGACAGGCCGATGGCGCGGATGCCGTTCCCGCCCTCTTCGTGGTGCAGACACTGGGTCAGCATATTCGCCGCCGCCTTGGACGCGCAGTAATGGCTCCACGCCTCGACCGGGTTATGCGCCGCGCCCGAAGAGATCGTCAGCACCGTGCCGCCGCCGTTTTCCTTCATCAAGGGCAGCGCCGCGCGCATGCCGTGGAAGACCCCCGTGACATTGATGTTGATCGCCTTCGCCCAATCCGCGGGATCGGCCTCTCCCATGAGCGAAATCGGGTCGATCACGCCTGCGTTGTTGATCAGCACGTCGAGGCCACCAAAGGCCCGGCGCGTGGTCTCGACCGCCGAGGTCATCTCGTTATAGCGGGTCACGTCGCAGGGGATGGCGATGGCCTGTTTGCCCAACTCTCCGGCCAATTCGGCGATGGCATCCTGACTGCGCGCCAACAGGGCGACATTGCCGCCCGCCTCGGCGAACACACGCGCGGCGGCGGTGCCGATGCCCCGGCTGGCGCCGGTAATCATGATCGTCTTGCCTGTCATGTCCATGGGGGATCCTTCCGCTTGTTTTGTACATTGCTTGAGGGCTGTGGTAATCTGCCGATCAACCCGGGTCCAGCCTCGCATCGCTTGACCCTGCGCGGGGATTGGCAGACCCTATGCGTAACTCATTGCCGAAAAGGATTTTCCGATGTCTCGCATTTCCACCGCGTCGCTGTTCCTCGCCCTGCCGGTCACGCTGGCTTCGACGCCCCTCTGGGCCGATCTGACCCCTTCCGACGTCTGGGGCGATTGGCGCCAGTATATGGAGAGCATGGGCTATGAGGTCGAGGCAAGCGAAGCCTTCAACGGCGATGACCTGACCGTCAGCGATGTGACCCTGAAAATGGACATGGCCGAAGAGGGCGGCGATTTCTCCATGTCGCTCGGCACGCTGAGCTTTGCGCCCGAAGGTGACGGAGCGGTCAATATCCGCATGCCCACCGTCATGCCGATGACGATCAACGTCGCGCCCGAAACGGCGGAGGATGAACCGGTGTCGATGGTGTTGAACTACGCCCAGACCGCGCCGGTGATGCGCGCCAGCGGCAGCGCCGAGGCACTGCAATACGACTATGCCGCCGACAGCATCTCTCTCACGCTGGCCGGGCTCAAGGTGGGTGAGCAAAGCTATACCGAGGAAGAAGCCAAGTTCACGCTGATCGGCACCGGTGTCAGCAGCCGGACCGAGATGACCGGGACCGAGACGCGCCGCTATGACCAATCGGGCCGCATCGACAGCCTGCAATATGACGTGGTTATGAAAACCCCCGAAGACCCGGCCCGCGTTGCCGTCACGGGCGGGGTCGATCAGGTGGTCTTTGACGGCAGCGGCACGCTGCCGATGATCGACGCAGGCGCCGACGTGGCCGCGATGATGCGCGAAGGTCTTGCCTTCGACGGCAGCTTTACAGCAGGCGCGGGCCGCACCGACATGCAGGTTTCCGACCCCGAGAATGGGGAGTTTCAACTGATCTCAAGCTCGACCGGGGCAAAGCTCGGCGTAGCCATGGGGCCGGAGGGGCTTTCCTATGACGGCGGCCAGCAGGACATCGAGGTCAGCGTGACCGCCGCCGACATGCCCTTCCCGATCCAGTTCAGCATGGCAGAAAGCGCCTTTAACCTCAAAATGCCGGTATTGAAGTCCGAAGAGCCGCAGGATTTCACTTTTGGCGTCACACTCGACCGTTTTGAGATGTCGGACATGATCTGGGGCATCTTCGACCCCACCGGCCAATTGCCCCGCGACCCGGCGACCTTGGTCGTGGACCTGTCGGGCAAGGCCAAACTGCTGTTCGAACTGATGGACCCCGAAGTCACCGCCACCATGGGCGATGAGGCACCGGGCGAGATTCACGCGCTGAACGTGAACGAAGTGTCGCTGGACGTGGCCGGGGCCGAGTTCGACGCCTCGGGCGCGATCACCTTTGACAATGACGATATGCAAACCGTGCCCGGCATGCCGAAACCCGTGGGCGCACTGGATCTGTCGCTGGTCGGCGGCGTGGCCCTGCTCGACAAACTGGTGGCGATGGGCCTCGTGCCGCAGGATCAGGCGATGGGCGCGCGGATGATGATGGGCCTCTTCACCGTACCGGGCGAGGGCGAAGATTCCCTGACCTCCAGAATTGAGTTCACCGAAGAGGGCGGCATCCTCGCCAACGGTCAGCAGATCAAATAACCGGCGGCGCGGCCCTGCGCCGCGCCTGCCTTATCTGGGAAAATAGAGCCCAGCCCTTGCCCCCTGCGGGGCGGGGGATTACCCCTTTTCCAACCCCAAAAGGAGCCAGACCATGCCAGACGCCCTTGATGCATTGACCAAGTCCCTCCTTCACGCGGCCACCAAGGCCGGGGCGGATGCGGCCGATGCCATGGCGATCACGGCAAGCTCTGTCTCGATCGAAGTGCGCGGCGGGGCGCTGGAACAGGCCGAACGCTCCGAAGGAACGGACATCGGGCTGCGGGTCTTCGTCGGCCAACGTTCGGCCAATGTCTCGGCCTCCGACACGTCCTCGCGCACGATCGAAGAGATGGCCGAACGCGCCGTCGCCATGGCCCGAGAAGCGCCCGAAGACCCTTATTCCGGGCTGGCCGATCCCGATCAACTCTCACCCCGCCGCGATGCCGACGGGCTGGAGCTTTGCGACCCCACGCCCGAACCCTCCCCCGAAGCCCTGCAAGAGGACGCCGCCCGCGCCGAAGCCGCCGCGCTGGCCGTCAAAGGGGTCAGCCAAGTGCAATCGGCGGGCGCGGGCTATGGCGCGCAAGAGATTTACCTTGCCGCGACAAACGGGTTCGAGGGCGGCTATGCCCGCAGCGAACGCGGGCTGTCCTGTGTCGCCATCGCAGGCAGCGGCACCGGGATGGAGCGGGACTACGACGGCGACAGCCGCATCTTTCAGGCCGATCTGCGCGACGCGCAGGAGATCGGCACACGCGCCGGCGAACGCGCGCTGGCGCGGCTCGACGCCCGCAAGCCCCCCACCGGCAGCTACCCGGTGCTGTTCGACGAACGCATCGCCGCCTCGCTGATCGGGCACCTCTTAGGGGCGATCAACGGTCAGGCGATTGCGCGCGGCGCGTCCTTCCTGCGCGATGCTAAGGGCGAGCAGGTGCTGCCCGAAGCCCTGTCCTTGATCGAAGACCCGACCCGCATCCGCGCCACCGGCTCGCGCCCCTTTGACGCCGAAGGGCTGCCGACCCAGCGGCGGGCCATCGTCGACAAAGGCATCTTGCAAGATTGGACGCTCGACCTCGCCACCGCCCGCAAGCTGGAACTCAGCCCCACCGGCAACGCCGCGCGCGGCCCCGGCTCTGGCCCGCAGCCGTCGAACTGGAACATCGCGCTGACCCAAGGGGAGGCCAGCCGCGACGATCTGATCGCCGAGATGGGTACGGGGCTATTGGTGACCTCCATGATCGGCAGCACGATCAACCCCAACACAGGCGACTATTCGCGCGGCGCCTCGGGCCTCTGGGTTGAGAAGGGTGAGATCACCCATGCGATCAACGAATGCACCATCGCGGGCAACCTGCGTGACATGCTGCGGGCGATGATCCCCGCTAATGACGCGCGGACGCATCTTAGCCGCGTCGTGCCTTCGCTGCTGGTGCCGGGAATGACCCTTGCCGGTGCCTGAGGACGATCTTTCCCTCCTGATCGACGCCGCCCGCAAGGCAGGTGCCGTGGCGCGCGGCTTTGTCGGGGCCACGGCGAAACGCTGGGACAAGCCCGATAACGCAGGCCCGGTGACCGAAGCCGATCTGGCGGTGAACGATCTGCTGCTGTCGGAGTTGCGCGGCGCGCGGCCCGACTATGGCTGGCTGTCTGAGGAGACGGAGGACAATACCGACCGGCTGAGGCATGAGCGGGTCTTCATCATCGACCCGATCGACGGCACCCGCAGCTTTGTCGAAGGGTCCGACACTTGGGCGCATTCGCTGGCGGTGGCCGAGGGCGGCACGGTGACGGCGGCGGTGGTCTATCTGCCGATGCGCGACATGCTCTATGCCGCGCACCGGGGCGGTGGGGCCACGTTGAACGGCGCGCCGATCCGCACCTCCGAGGTGGGCAGGCTGGCCGAGGCGACCGTGCTTGCCGCGCGGCCCGCGCTGGTGGCCGAACGCTGGCACGGCGGCGCGGCACCGGTGTTCAAACGCAGCTACCGCCCCTCGCTGGCCTACCGTATGGCGCTGGTGGCCGATGCCTCTTTCGACGCGATGATCACCCTGCGCCGCACATGGGAATGGGACATTGCCGCCGGCACGTTGATCGTGGCCGAAGCGGGCGGCAGTTGCACCACCGCCACGGGCGCGCCGCTTAGGTTCAACAACCCGGACCCGCGCGTCGATGGCATCGTGGCGGGTGGCCCCTCGGTGCAGCGCGCGCTGATCGACGCCCTTGCGTGACCGGCCTCATCTGCTAGGCACTATGCGCAGCACCGCAGCTTTGACAGATCAAAGGACAGCTCCATGACCCAACGCCTGCACCTTGTTTTCGGTGGCGAACTTGTCGATCCGACCAAGAACGCGTTCAAGAATGTCGACGACATCCATATCGTCGGGATCTTCCCTAATTACGCCAGCGCCTATGACGCATGGAAATCCGAAGCGCATCGCACCGTGGATAACGCGCATATGCGCTATTACATCGCCCATCTGCACCGCCTGCGCGACGAAGAGACATCGGCCTCGCCCACCGAAGAGCTGGAATAAACCACCATGGCGGCGCGGTCGCTGGGGCTTGCAGCCTATCGCGCCCTCGTGCGCCGGGGCGGGGCCGAAGACGCGCCGCCCTACGCCCCCCGCCCCGAGGGGGAGCTGGTCTGGATGCATGCCGCCGAAGCGGGCAACGTGCTGGCCGTGCTCGACCTCGCCAAACGGTTCATGGCGATGCGCGACCGGGCCGCGGTGCTGGTCACCCTCTCGGAAAGCGCGGCGGCCCAAGAGCTGCCCACGCCCGAGACGCGCGATCTGTTCATCCTCCCCGCCCCCAGCGAACACCCCGACAATGTGGCGCGCTTCCTTGGCCATTGGCGGCCCGATTTCTGCCTGTGGACATGGGGCGGGCTGAGGCCCAACCTCGTGTTGGAGACCGCAGGGCGCGGTTGCCCCATGATGATGATCGACGCCGACAGCGCCGGTTTCGATGGCCGCCGCGACCGCTGGCTGCCCGATGTGACGCGGCAGTTGCTGGCGGCTTTCGATCAGGTGCTGGCCCGTTCCCCCGCCGTGCTGCGCCGTCTCGTGCAACTGGGCCTGCCGCGCAATAAGGGGCAGGTGACCTCGCCGCTGTTGGCAGGCGGTCAGGCGCTGCGCTGCGCGGAATCGGATTTGGCGGATATGTCGGCCTGCCTTGTCGGGCGTCCGGTTTGGTATGCGACGCAGGTTTTGACCGAAGAGATACCCGTCATTCTCACTGCCCATCGCCAAGCGCTGCGCCTCTCGCATCGGTTGCTGCTTATCCTGCACACCCATGATTACCCGACCGCCGATATCGCCCATGAGCGCGCCCGCGCGCGGGGGTTCACCACGATGCGGTGGGGCGATGACCCCTACCCCGACGAGACGACGCAGGTCATGGTGGCGGACGATCCGGGCGACCGGGGGCTGTTCTTTCGGGTGGCGCCGGTGTCTTTCCTCGGATCTTCGCTGGTCTCGGGCCACGGCGGCTGCGACCCGTTCGAGGCCGCGGCACTTGGCTCGGCGGTGCTTTACGGCCCCAAGGTGCGCAACTTCCTGCCCTCTTACGGGCGGCTCGCCACGGCGGGGGCGGCGCGGATCGTGAATGACGCGGGCGCGCTCGGCAATGCGGTGTCGCGCTTGATCGCGCCGGATCAAGCGGCCACGATGGCCCATGCGGGCTGGGACGTGATCAGCGAAGGGGCCGAACTGGCCGATAGGGTGATTGAAATGGTGCAAGACCGGCTCGATGAACAAGCGGGAGCATCCGATGCGCGCGCCTGATTTCTGGCATCTGCCCCGCCCCGACTGGCGCGCGCGGTTGTTGCAACCTCTGGGCGCGCTTTATGCCACGGCCAGCGCGCGGCGGCTGGCGGGCGGCAGGCCGCTGCGGTTGGGGGTGCCGGTGATCTGCGTCGGCAACATCAACGCAGGCGGCACCGGCAAGACGCCCACGGTGATGGCGGTGGTGCAATATTTGCTGGAGTGCGGCCATCGCCCGCATGTCGTCTCACGCGGCTATGGCGGCACGCTGGAGGGGCCGGTGCGGGTCGCCCCCCTGCAGCACAGCGCCGAGGAGGTCGGGGACGAGCCACTGCTGCTCGCCGCCTTTGCGGATGTCTGGGTCGCCCGGGATCGCGCAGCGGGTGCGCAGGCCGCCGAAGCTGCGGGGGCAACGGTGGTGGTGCTGGATGACGGTTTTCAGAACCCCGCGCTGGTGCAGGACCTGAGCATCGTCGTGGTAGATGCGGTCAAAGGGTTCGGCAACGGCCTCTGCCTGCCCGCCGGGCCGTTGCGTGAGCCTGTCGCGGCGGGGCTGGCGCGGGCCGATCTCTTGCTCTCCATCGGGGATGAGGCGGCCCAAGCGCGCTTTGCGAAACGACTGCGCAAGACGGACCTGCCGCACGCCCGCGCCGAACTCGCCCCGCTGCAAACCGGAATGGATTGGTCGGATTCCCAAGTCCTCGCCTTTGCAGGCATCGGCCATCCTGAGAAGTTTTTCGCCACGCTGCGCGGGCTGGGGGCAACGATCCTTCACGCCGAGGCACTGGAGGATCACCAGCCGCTCACCTCGCGGCTGATGCTGCGGCTGGAGGCCGAGGCCGCGATGCGCGGCGCACAGCTTGTCACCACCGAGAAAGACGCAGTGCGCCTGCCGATAGAGTTCCGCGCCAAGGTGCTGACCCTGCCGGTGCGCCTGGCCCTGCCCGAAGGCAACGCGCTGCACGCAGCGCTGGACAGGCTGCCACCGCCCTAGGCCTTGTTGTCCTCGCCCAGTTTCGGCGCGGGCCGGTGCAGCGAAAGCTCGGCCCCCGAAAAGGTAAAGGGTGACCGCAGCCCCGGCACACCGTCCAGTTCGATCTGCATGCCCCGCGCCACGACCTGCGGATCGGCCATGACATCGGCCATGTCGTTGATCGGCCCGGCAGGCACGCCATGCGCTTCGCAAGCGGCCAAAAGGTCGTCACGGCTGCGCAGACGGGTGGCTCCGGTCAGGCGGCGGATCATCTCGGGCCGGTTGGCGACCCGGTCGGCGTTCTTGAGGTACTCCGGCGCGGTGGCCATGTCATCGAGCCCCAGCAATTGACACAGACGCTGGTACTGCCCGTCATTGCCCGTGGCGATGATGAGATGGCCGTCGGAACACTCAAACACCTCATAAGGCGTCAGGTTGGGGTGGGCATTGCCCATCCGCGTCGGCGCCTTGCCGGTGGTGAGATAGTTCATCGCCTGATTGCCGGTGATCGCCACGGCGCAGTCGAGCAGGGCCATGTCGATATGCTGGCCCACGCCGGTTTGGTGACGTTGGTGCACAGCCGCCAGAATCGCGGTGCTGGCATAGACCCCGGTAAAGATATCGGTGATCGCCATGCCGGATTTCTGCGGCTGGCCGTCCGGCTCTCCGGTGATCGACATCAGGCCGGACATGCCTTGGATGATGAAATCATAACCCGCGCGATGGGCGTAAGGCCCGGTATGGCCGAACCCCGTGATCGAACAATAAATCAACTTCGGGAACTGGGCAGACAGGCTGGCATAGTCCAACCCGTATTTCGCCAATCCCCCGGTCTTGAAATTCTCGATCAGGATATCCGCATCGGCCAAAAGCTCTTTGACCTGCGCCTGACCTTCCTCAGTGCGAAAATCCACGGTGACCGAGGCTTTGCCCCGGTTGGTCGAGTGGAAATAGGAAGCGGTGACATCCTCGTCCCGGGTGACGAAGGGTGGCCCCCATTGGCGGGTGTCATCCCCCGCCGGGCTTTCCACTTTGATCACCTCGCATCCGAGGTCCGACAGTGTCTGACCGGCCCAAGG
Organism: Sulfitobacter sp. M85; assembly: GCF_029285915.1. NCBI lineage: Bacteria > Pseudomonadati > Pseudomonadota > Alphaproteobacteria > Rhodobacterales > Roseobacteraceae > Sulfitobacter > Sulfitobacter sp. M85. The sequence continues at coordinate 651,946 of NZ_JABECQ010000001.1, read as the reverse complement.
GCCAGCCAGAACACGCGCCAATTCGACGACTTTCAGTCCTGCAAGCGGTGCGGTCATTAGCCAGCCAGCGCGTCGTCGAGGATTTCTTTCATGTCGGCATAGGACATGTTGGAGTGTTTCTTGCCGTCGATGACAAAGCTCGGCGTGCTTGAGATGTCATCCTCTTTGGCGTTTGCGGTGTACCATGCCACCAGCGCCTCGGCCTTTTCGCCGTCTTTCAGGCATTCATCCAGCGTCTCGTTATCGAGCCCGGCCAGACGGCCAATCTTGCGCAGCTCATCGACGATGGCGGCAGGCTCGCCCGCGCGGGTCCATTCGCTTTGCGATTTGTATATCAGGTCAGCGATGCCAAAGAACTTCTCTTGACCGCCGCAGCGCGCCACCATGGAGGCCCAGAGACCGTAGCGATCGAAATAGACTTCGCGGTAGATGAACTTGACCTTGCCGCTGTCGATGTAATCGGCCTTCAGCTTTTTGAAGGTGTCGTTGTGGAAGGTCGCGCAATGCGGGCAGGTGAAAGAGGCGTATTCGACAACCGTCACCGGCGCGTTCTCATCACCCAAGACCATCTCGGTGATGCCGGAGGTGTCGACTTCGCCCTCGGTCGTTTGCGCGTTCGCAGCGCCGACGAAGGGGGTCAGCGCAGTGCTGCCGAGGGGGGCCGAGCCAAAGCTGCTGGCAGCGAACCAGCCGCCGACGCCGAGGGTGGCAAGACCGCCAAGGATTACGTTTCTGCGATTCATAGGATGTTCCTTCCGTTTGACCAGCTATCAGATCGTCAGCTTTGGTTCTTGTTCAATATGTTCTCGCCCAGACGTGCAAGGGCCTCGCGCAGCCCCTCATCGGCCACCGGCTTGGCGGCTTCGGCTGCTTTTTGTTGCAACGCGGGGTTGGGGCGGGGCTTCTCGCCCTTGGGCTTGTGATCGAAAGCGACGCGCCCCTCGGCAAAGCCGGTCGCCGCCGTTTGGGTGATCCGCACCCGCGCGATGGCGTTGTAGCCATAGACCGCGTTGACCCGCGCGCGCAGTTGCTCTTTCTGCATTTCCAGCATGGGCGCATTGGCCCCGGTGGTCAGCAGGGTCAGGGTGGCACCGATGCCCTCCTTGCGGCCATAGCTGACCTCGACAGGGCGCGAGATGGCGGCGGTTGCCTCGCCCGCGATCTCGGCCCAATGGGTCAGCAGACGCGATTGCGCAAAGCCGCGCGTCTCGCTCGCCTTGCGGATCTGTTGCGAGAGCAGGCTGTTGGTGCGTTTGAACCCTTTTGTAGTCGTACGACGTGGCGGCATGGCTTTGTTTCCCGAATGTGCTGACATACATAACCATTTGCCCCAGCGTCACCAGCCCCTGCCCCGTCGAAAGGCCTAAACATTGCGTGAGAAAACCCGCGTCAGCGAGCTGCCGCCGATCCTGCTAGAGTGGTACGACACCCATGCCCGCGCCCTGCCATGGCGGATGCCGCCACAGGACCGGATCGCCGGGGTCATGCCCGACCCCTACCGCATCTGGCTGAGCGAGGTCATGTTGCAGCAGACCACCGTGGCCACGGTAAAGGATTACTTCGCACGGTTCACCGCCCGCTGGCCGGATGTCGCCGCCCTCGCCGCTGCCGAGGATGCCGATGTGATGGCCGAATGGGCCGGGCTTGGCTATTACGCGCGCGCCCGCAACCTGCTGAAATGCGCGCGGGTGGTGGTGGATGAGCATGGCGGCAATTTCCCCGCAGATCACGACGCGCTGCTGAAATTGCCGGGGATCGGGCCCTATACGGCGGCGGCGATTGCCTCCATCGCCTTCGATCTGCCCCATGCGGTGCTCGACGGCAATGTGGAGCGGGTGATGGCGCGGGTCTATGACATCCATACGCCCCTGCCCGCCGCCAAGCCCGAGCTGATGGCCCGCGCCGCCGCGCTGACCCCCGCGCACCGGCCCGGAGACTATGCCCAAGCGGTGATGGATCTGGGTGCCACGATCTGCACCCCCAAATCCCCCGCCTGCGGCATCTGCCCGTGGCGCGGACCCTGCGCCGCGCGGGCGGAAGGCACGGCGGCGCTCCTGCCAAAGAAGACGCCCAAAAAGCCGAAGCCCATCCGCCACGGCACGGTCTACCTCGCACAGCGCGAAGACGGTGCGTGGCTGCTGGAGACGCGGCCCGACAAGGGCTTGCTTGGCGGCATGCTCGGCTGGCCCGGCTCTGACTGGGTCGACACATCTGAGCCGCGCCCTGAGGGGACGCCGCCCTTGGCCGCCGATTGGCGCGCCCTGCCGGGTGAGGTGCGCCACACCTTCACCCATTTCCATCTGATGCTGACGGTGCAGCACGCGCGGGTCGGCCATGATGCCGCGCCGCAAAACGGCGACTTCATCGGCCAGAACCAGTTCCGCCCCAGCGATCTGCCCACCGTGATGCGCAAAGCCTTCGACCTCGCGCGCTAGCGCCGCGTCAGGCTTTGTGCCTCGGGCAAACTGCGGTATATCTGGCGCGCAACTATGAGGTGCCCCATGGCCAACCGCATCATCGCCGCCCAAGACCTCGCCCGCCTGTCCCGCGCCCTGCCTTTCTGGATGTCCCTGCTACTGATCCCGCTGGCGTGGTTCTGTGCGGCGCAGGGCGGCTGGACCATCGCGCTGCTGCCGCTGGTGACATGGTATCTGTTTTCGATGCTCGACGCGGTGCTGGGGCTGAACCTCGACAACGCCGATCTGGAGGCGACGGAGGATGACCTTTATTGGTACCGCCTTGTCACCCTGCTCTGGACCCCGCTGCAATTCCTCACCGTCTTTGGCCTGATCTACTACGCCACACGCGCCGGGCATCTGGACACGGCAGAGCGGATCTTTCTGTTCTTTGGCGTCGGCGTCATCACCGGCACTATCGGGATCAACTACAGCCATGAGCTGATGCACCAGCGGAACAAGACCGAACGGCGGCTGGCGGATATCCTGCTGGCCATGGTGCTATATTCGCATTTCCGGTCAGAGCATCTGTTGGTGCACCACCGCCATGTCGGCACCCCGCGCGACACGGTGACGGCGCGCTACAACGAGGGGTTTCACCGCTTCTACCCCCGCGTGCTGCGCGAGTCGCTGACCTCGGCCTTTCAAGCGGAAAAGAACATGCTGGCCCGCAAGGGGCTGCCTTGGACCGATCCGGGCAATCCCTTTTTCAAATACTGGGCGCTGCAAGCCACCTTTTTGCTGCTGGCGCTGATCTTGGGCGGGTGGAGCGGTCTGGGCCTGTTCCTTGTCCAAGCCGGGGTGGCGATCTGGCAATTGGAACTGGTCAATTACATCGAACACTACGGGCTGACGCGCAAACATCTGGGCGGCGGGAAATATGAACATGTCCAGCCGCGCCATTCGTGGAACGCGGCGCATAAGGCCAGCAACTGGCTGCTGATCAACCTGCAACGCCATTCCGATCACCATTACAAACCCGACCGGCGTTTTCCGGTCTTGCAGACCTACGGCACGGGCGATGCGCCGCAGCTTCCCTATGGCTACCCGGTGATGACCATGGCCGCCATGGTGCCGCCGCTGTGGCGGCGCGTCATGAACCCGCGGGTGCGCAAATGGCGCGAGATGTATTACCCCGAGATCACCGACTGGAAAGCCTACAACAAGGCGAGCAACCCCCTGCCCCGGCTTTGAACACGGCAACGCAAAGTTAAACTTTGCCTGCCAGAAAAGCTGCGATTGTTACCAGTGGAGTGGTATTGATGCAGCACCAACAAACACCCGCGCGGGCGGCCTATGATGGCACCTGTCTGATCGTCGAAGACAGTGAGTTTGACCGAGAAAGGCTGCGCCGCGTTCTGGCCCGCGCCTATGGCGGGATGCAGGTCGAATTCGCCCCCAGCATCGAAGCGGCACGCCGGGCGCTCAGCGCCGGGGACAAGGCGCTGATCCTGCTCGACAACAACCTGCCCGATGGGCTGGGCGCGAATTTCGCGCTGGAACTGGCCTGTGATCATCGCCACGCCCAAACCCCCGTCATCATGCTCAGCGATTGGCCCTCTCCGGTCATGTGGGAGAAAGCCGCCTCTGCCGGGGTGCTCTATGTGGTGAATAAATGCGATTTCGATGCCAGCTACCTCGCCGCTGCGCTGCGCGCGCTTCAGAGCCGCAACCGGCAGATGCATTAGGCCAGCCTTACAGGCTGATTCAAAAAAACCCCGCCATCGGGCGGGGTCAAGGTAGGCACCCGTGTGCATGCCCCTCACGCAGAGGGGCCACGGGTGCCGGCGCTGTTCGATTATCCGGGGTGGATCAGTTCGCCATCTCGGCTCTGATCTGCTGACGCAGAATGTCGATGGGGACATTCTTGCCGTCTTTCTTGTAGCACCAATAGGTCCAGCCGTTGCAGCTGGGGGCTTTCTCATAGGCGGCGCCCACCTGATGGATCGACCCTTTGACATCGCTGCCGATCAGGGTGCCATCGGCACGGACCTTGGCCTTGTGGCGTCCATTCATGGAATAAAGGTTCTCACCCGGGCGCAGCATGCCACGCTCGACCAACTGACCGAAAGGCACACGCGGCTCGGCGCGTTTGGAGGTGGTGGTTTGCAGCGCTTCGTTGTCGAATTTGCGCACCATCGCGATCCGCTTCTCGGCCACCTTGCGATAGGCTTCCTCACGTTCAATCCCGATAAAATCGCGGCCCAGCATCTTGGCCACGGCGCCGGTGGTGCCGGTGCCGAAGAACGGGTCGAGGATCACGTCGCCGGGGTTGGTCGAACCGACAAGGATGCGGTGCAGCAGGCTTTCGGGTTTTTGCGTCGGATGCGCCTTCTCGCCCGCCTCATCCTTCAGACGCTCGTGGCCGGTGCAGATCGGCAGCACCCAATCGCTGCGCATCTGGATGCCTTCGTTCAGCGCCTTCAGCGCCTCGTAGTTAAAGGTGTATTTGCTGTTCTCGCTCTTACCGGCCCAGATCATCGTCTCATGGGCATTGGTGAAACGCTTGCCACGGAAGTTCGGCATCGGGTTGGACTTGCGCCAGACCACGTCGTTAAGGATCCAGAAGCCTTGATCCTGAAGCGCGGCACCGACGCGGAAAATGTTGTGGTAGCTGCCGATCACCCAGATTGCGCCATCGGGCTTGAGCAGACGCCGCGCGGCTTTCAGCCAGGCGCGGGTGAATTCGTCATAGGCTTTGAAGCTGGCGAATTGGTCCCACTCGTCATCAACTGCATCGACCTTGGAGTTGTCGGGGCGATGCAAATCACCTCGCAACTGCAAGTTGTAGGGCGGATCCGCGAAGATCAGATCCACCGATTCTGCTGGGAGGGCGTTCATTGCCTCAATGCAATCGCCCGCAACAATAGTGTTCAAGGGAAGCGCCGCGGCGCCCTTTGTCATCGTTTTCATATCTCTGCCTCATTACCCGGCGCTTAAGCGCTCATTGGTTGTGGATAAAATGAGCCATCAGAGAATCGTGGTCAATTTCTTTTTTGAATCAATCGGTTAACAAATTGGCTTGATACAAGATATTGTGTACCGGTTTGAACAAACGTCTATGGTGTGGGGTGACACCAAGATCCTGCAGGGCGGCGATGTGGCTTTTCGAGCCATAGCCCATATTGGTTTCCCAGCCGTAACCCGGATGCTGTTGCGCCAAATCCACCATGAGGTTATCGCGCACGGTTTTCGCAACGATAGAAGCCGCCGAGATCGACAGACAGCGCGCATCGCCCTTCACCACAGGTTGCGCGGGCAGCGCCAAATCACGCGGAAGCATATTGCCGTCGATCAGCGCATAGTCCGCTTTGCAGGCCAAACCGGCCAAGGCGCGGGTCATGGCCAGATGGCTGGCACGCAAGATGTTGTGTTCCTCGATCTCTTCGACCGTGGCATGGGCCACGCAGACCACGGCGACCGACATGATCTCTTCATAGAGCCGCTCACGGGCGCGGGCGGTCAGTTTCTTGGAATCGTTCAGCCCCTCGGGGATCTCCCCTTCGGTAAAGACCACCGCGGCAGCTGTGACCGGCCCGGCCAAGGGGCCACGGCCTACTTCGTCGACTCCGGCGATGGTGCGAAAGCCGCGTGCAGCCGCGCCGCGTTCAAGATCATAGTCAGGTATCATGGGGCTGGTGAAACCGCATGCGCCCAAAAGGTGCAACAAAAAAGAGAAAGGGGAGGCGCCCGAACACCCCCCCTTTCAAAACCCGAGCGACAGGGACGTGCCGCTCGGTCAAGGCACGCCGGATTTACCGACGCGCCAAGCTGTAACCCGAGTCGCGCAGACAGCGGGCGTCATAGCCGTAGCGCGCGCCCTCGGCGGTACTGACGCGTTTGGCGCAGTAGCGGGGCAGGCGATCGGCATAGGAGTAATTCTTTTCAAGGCAAGGTTCGCCAAACATCATGACCTTGCCCTCATCGCCCTCATAGCTGCGGAAGCACTGCTGCGGCAGCAGTTTGCGGTCCACCCGGTCCGGCAGGGGGCGCACTTCGCGCTCAGGGTACGTGGTACGGTCGCGCTCAGGGCGGGACCAGTCGTCGCGGCGCGGCGCGGGGCGCGGATCGACATAGGGGCGCGGATGGGGCCGTTTGGAAACCGTGGGATAATAACGGGGCGCCTCATAGACCGGCGCGGCACGGCGGCGGGTGACCGTCTCACGCTCCTCGCGCTCTTTCTTGTTGTCGTAGATCATCTTGCCCACGATCGCGACACCGGCAATCGCGGCAAGCGTGCGCAGCACCTCTTTTTCATCGGCAGCAGCCGGGCGGGCGCCAAAGGCAGTGATGGCAACCGACAGGGCGGCGATGGTAGCAATGAACTTGCGGTACATGGGTCTGGTCCCTTCTCGTTATCGGCGCGTTTCGCTGCGCCCTTGATCCTCTGCGGCCATAACTCGGGGGCCGCGTATCGGTTCGTGTGTCTGTTGGTGCCACCAAATTGGGATGAGGGCCAAAGACAGGCAATAACAGGGGGTCGTTATCCAATAACAAGGCGCTCAAAACGCCTTGGTTATTGAATATCAGCGGGTGAAAGCGCATTAAAAACATATGAAAAACCCATGTCTCTCATTGCTGACCGCGCTGGCGGTCATTCTGGCCCTGCCCGCCGCGGCAACGGCTGGATGCTTTGCCGATTACAAGGCCAAGCAAGACAATCCGCTGCGCCTTCACTATGGTGTGGCGCAGATCTCCGGGGCCTGTGAGCCAGCCTCCGCCGAAACCGAACTCACGCCGCGTCTTGCAGCGGAGGGCTGGACATTGTTGAATGTGCTGTCTGTTTTCGGGGACGAAGGCTTGGATCAAAGGAAAGACAGTGCAGGAACATTCTACCTCCGCTTCTGACATGCGCAGATTTGGCGGGCGTTTCGTGATCGGTGGCATCGCCGCCGTGGTCGCCGTGCTTTTGGTCGGGGCGCTTGTGCTGCTCTGGGCGCTGCCGGATGCGAACGTCTTTAACGCCCGGGTTGAGCGGATCTTTATCGATAATGACGATCTGACCACCCAGGCCGAGATCAAGCTGCTGGAAATCCTCGCCCAGTCCGGCACCGCCTTTTCCGAGACCTTGGCCAGCTACCGTATCGTGATCGTGGTGCTCTTGGTCTTTGCCAGCGCCATGCTGGTCGCGGCGATGGTGTTTCTGTTTATGCTGATCGGCTTCAACCGTCGCATGGCCCAGATTGAGCGGACGGGCATTCAAGTGAACTCTCTGCTGATCAGCCGGGAAGAGAATACCGTCTATCTCAACAACCTCGGCTTCAAACTGACCACCGCCGCGATGGAGACGATGTCGGTCCTTGCCGAGGCGCGGATGGATGATGACGTGCTCTCAGGCTCCGAGATCGAAGGCATGATCTCGGGCCGCAGCCCTGCCGACTGTGATGAGGCCGCGGGCGCCACGCGGATCAAACGCCTGCGCGACACGCTTGGCAACCAGCTGGTGTCGGAACTGCTGGTCAAGAACATCGCCCGCCGCGGCTATATGCTGGCGATCAACAAGGACGTGATCAAGGTTCTCTGACCCCGGCAAAGCACCGCCCTGCCCCGCCCGCGCGCGGCTGGCCCTAGCCAATGCCCCGCAGGCACGTTAAATGGCGTCAAATTAAATTGGACAGACTGGAGTAATCAAATGGGTTATCGCGTCGCCGTCGTCGGTGCCACAGGCAATGTGGGCCGTGAAATGTTGAACATCCTTGCGGAGCGTCAGTTCCCCGTGGACGAGATCGTGGCCCTTGCCAGCCGCCGTTCACTCGGGACCGAGATCACCTTCGGGGACAAGACCCTTAAGACCAAAGACCTCGACACTTTCGATTTCACTGGCTGGGACATGGCGCTTTTCGCCGTGGGCTCTGAAGCGACCAAGAAATACGCGCCTGCCGCTGCCAAAGCGGGCTGCGTGGTGATCGATAACTCTTCGCTCTACCGCTACGACAACGAAGTGCCGCTGATCGTGCCGGAGGTGAACCCCGAAGACGTGCACGGTTATTCCAAGAAGAACATCATCGCCAACCCCAACTGCTCCACCGCGCAGATGGTCGTGGCGCTGAAGCCGCTGCATGACCGCGCCAAGATCAAGCGCGTCGTGGTCAGCACCTACCAGTCGGTTTCCGGCTCGGGCAAAGAGGCCATCGACGAGCTTTGGGACCAGACCAAATCGGTCTACAACCCGACCGACAATTACGAGGCCAAGGTCTATCCCAAGCAGATCGCCTTTAACGTGATTCCGCATATCGACGTCTTCCTCGAAGACGGTTCGACCAAGGAAGAATGGAAGATGGTCGCTGAGACCAAGAAGATCGTCGACCCGTCGATCAAGGTCACCGCGACCTGCGTGCGCGTGCCGGTTTTCGTGGGCCATGCGGAATCGATCAACATCGAATTCGAAGACCACCTCGATGAGGCCGAAGCCCGCGACATCCTGCGCGAAGCGCCGGGCATCATGGTGATCGACAAGCGCGAAGACGGCGGCTACGTCACGCCGGTCGAATGCGTCGGCGATTTCGCCACCTTCATCAGCCGCATCCGTCAGGACAGCACCATCGACAACGGCATCAACCTGTGGTGCGTCAGCGACAACCTGCGCAAGGGTGCCGCCCTGAACGCCGTGCAGATCGCCGAGCTGCTGGGCCGCGAAGTGCTGAAAAAGGGCTGAGGTTCAGCCCCAGCTTAGGAATAAGAAAGGGGGCCAAGCGGCCCCCTTTTTCGTCTCTGCCATCTGTCTGCGCAAGCGTCAGACCGGCTCGAATTTCTGCGCCTTGGCGTCATAATATTCCAAGCTGCCCTCGCCGATGTCGGTCCACAGGCCGTGCAGGCTCAGCGTGCCGTCTTCGACCTTTTCCTTGATCCACGGGAAGGTCATCAGGTTTTCGAGCGAGGTTAGCACCGCCTGACGCTCCAGCAAAAGCTGCTGCTCTGCCGGGTCTTCGACCTTTTCCACCGTCTCGTATTTCGGGCGCAGCAGGTCCATCCAGCGGCCCACGAAACTGTCTTGGTTCTCAAGCTCGGGCGCGTTGCCTTTGCACATTTCGATGCAGCCCGCCACGCCGCCGCAACTGGAATGGCCCAGCACGATCAGATGCGCGACCTTCAGCGCGTTGACGGCATATTCCACCGCCGCCGAGGTGCCGTGCTGCTTGCCATCCGGCTCATAGGGCGGGACAAGGTTGGCGATGTTGCGGTGGATAAAGAACTCCCCCTGATCCGCCCCGAAGATCGAGGTCACATGCACGCGGCTGTCGCAGCAGGAGATCACCATCGCACGCGGGCGCTGCCCCTCGGCGGCCAATCGGCGATACCATGTTTGGTTCTCGGCATAGCCGGTCGCCTTCCACCCCTGATAGCGTTGCAACAGATACGACGGCAGAGCCTTGGCCTTGTCCATGTGTAAACGTCCCCTAATGCGAAATGCGGTTTTAGCGCAGATAGCGCAAATGCCATACGAATTCGAGAGAAAAGGCACAATCATCGCAACCCTTTGCACACCTTCACGCGCCATATTGCCCCTGAGGCCGTGGGGGCGTTTGAAGGATGTTAGCAATGCAACTTATGCAAATTCGCCCGACCGAACAGGTCTGCGTCGATCAAGAGCGGCTGGCGCTGCTCTACACACAACTGGGTGAGGTGGGGGCCGAAGATGTTCTCTGCCGCGCGATGGAGGAATTGGCCCTGCGCCTGTCCCATTGCAAAAGGCTCCATGAGGGCCAAGATCGCGCCGGCCTGCGCAAAAGCGTGCACCGCCTGATCGCCATCGCCGATCAAATCGGCATGGCGCTCGTCGCCCGGGTGGCGGCGGATGTGATGGTCTGTATCGACGACGGGGATGACATCGCCACCGCGGCCACGCTCTCGCGGCTGCTGCGCAGCGGGGAACGGTCACTGACCGCAATATGGGACTTGCCCGAGATCACGATCTGATCGCTTGCGGGTGGCGAAGGAAAAGGTAGGCTGCGCGCAAATCCAGATTTGCAAAGGTTTGTCATGTCCGCCGAATTCGCCACCCCCTCCGCCAATGCCCTGCCGCTTCATGTCTTGAGCGAGACCGCGCTTGAAGGCTGGCTTGCCGATCAGCCCGGCGCGGTGCAGGCATGGGTAAAGGCCAGCGGCTTTGTGGGCGGCCTTGGTCAGGCGCTTGTCGTGCCGGGTGCCGAGGGCGCGCCGGTGATGGCACTGGCGGGCTACGGGTCCGAAGCTGCCCGCCGCAGGGGCCGGTTTCACCTCGCCGCCGCTGCAGCCAAGCTTCCTGGCGGGGACTACCGGATCGAAAGCGGCCTGCCCGATGATCAGGCGGCGACAGAGGCGCTTGGTTGGCTGCTGGCGGGCTATCGTTTCGACCGCTACCGCGACCAGCCTGCGCTGACCGCCCGCCTTGTCGCGCCCGAGGGGGTCGACGCCGAACAGATCACCGCGCTGGCCACGGGTGAGATGCTGACCCGCGACCTGATCAACACGCCCGCCTCCGACATGGGGCCGCCCGACCTTGAAGCCGCCGCGCGCAACCTGGCCGAGCGGCATGACGCGCAGATCGAGGTGACAACCGGCGATGCCCTGCTGGAAAACAACCTGCCGATGATCCACACCGTGGGCCGCGCCGCCGACCGCGCGCCGCGGCTGATCGACATGACATGGGGCAACGCTGGGCCAAAGCTGACGTTGGTGGGGAAAGGCGTCTGTTTCGACACCGGCGGGCTGAACCTGAAGCCCGGCGCCTCGATGGCGCTGATGAAAAAGGACATGGGCGGGGCCGCCGCCGTGCTGGGGCTGGCGCATATGATCATGGCCACCGGCATGGAGGTGCAGCTTCGCGTGCTGATCCCGGCGGTTGAGAACTCCGTCTCGGGCAATGCCTTCCGCCCCGGCGACATCCTGACCTCGCGCAAGGGGCTGACGGTTGAGATCAACAACACCGATGCCGAAGGGCGTTTGGTGCTGGCCGATGCGCTGGCGCTGGCGGATGAGGACAAGCCCGATCAGATTATCTCAATGGCGACGCTGACCGGGGCCGCGCGGGTGGCCGTGGGGCCGGACCTTGCGCCCTATTACAGTGACGACGCCGCCTTCGTCTCGGCCTTGGAAAGCGCCGCTGCCGGGTCAGCCGATCCGGTCTGGCGGATGCCATTCCACGACGCCTACGAGGCGCTGATCGAGCCCGGCATCGCCGACCTCGACAACGCGCCCAAGGGCGGCTTTGCCGGGTCGATCACCGCCGCGCTCTTCCTGCGCCGCTTTGTGACCGACAGCAAATACGCGCATTTCGACATCTACGGCTGGCAACCTGCCGACGCCCCCGCCCGCCCAAAAGGCGGCACCGGCCAAGGCACCCGCGCGATCTATGCCGCCCTGCCCGCCTTGCTGAAACCATGAGCGATCCGCGTCTCACCCCGGACCCGGCACTGGCGACCCAGAACCGCCCCGCGCAGGTGGCGGTGCCGGTGGCCGACCTCTGCCGCCGCCCTGACGGGCCACGCGACCGGCAGTTGTTGTTCGGCGAGCAGATGACCGTACTTCATGAGGCGTCGGGCTGGGCCTATGTGCAGGCCGAGAAGGACGGCTATTGCGGGCATGTTCTGCAAAGCACCCTCAGCACCCCGCGCAGCGCCACCCACCGCGTCTGCGTGCCTGCCACCCATGCCTATCGCGACGCCGATCTGAAATCGCCGGACCTGCTGAGCCTCAGCTACGGTGCGCGCGTCACCGTCACGGCAGAGACCAAGGATTTCGCCGAAACCCCGCAGGGGCACATTCCGCGGGGCCATCTTGCCCCCGTCGAGAGCCGAGAGGCCGACCCGGCGCAGATCGCGGCGCTGTTCATTGGCACGCCCTATCTCTGGGGCGGGAATAGCCGTTGGGGGATCGATTGTTCGGCCCTTGTTCAAGCGGCGCTGCTGGCCTGCGGCATCCCCTGCCCCGGTGACAGCGACCAGCAAGAAAAGACGGTGGGCGCCCCCGTCAGCGATGCCTATCAGCGCAATGATCTGTTGTTCTGGAAAGGCCATGTCGCGCTGGTGGTGGACGGCGAGACGATGATCCACGCCAATGCCCACGCCATGGCCGTGAGCTATGAAAACATCGTCGAGGCCATCGCCCGGATCAAAGCGGGCGGTGACGGCCCGGTGACGGCACATCGCCGGCCCGGCGTTTAATCTACTGCACGGATCAGCTTGCGCTCCAACACGCGCAGCACGGCCTTCAGGTCATGGCCCCGGCGCAGCACCTGCCCGCCGGTGCCCACCACCGCATACATCCCCTGCCGGTTGCGCAGCTTGGGCCGCTTTTCGATCCGGTAAAGCGGTATCTCAGCCGTGCGGCGAAAGACCGAAAAAACGGCCACGTCCTTAAGGTGCGAAATCCCATAGTCCCGCCACTCCCCCGCCGCGACCATACGCCCGTAGAGCGATAGGATCAGCGACAGTTCGGTGCGGTGGAAAGCGACCTGTTCGGCAGGGCGCTCGAAAGCCGTGATTGGCGATGGGGGCTCTATGCTCATGGCTTTACAGTTGACCCTGACGGGGGCCAAATCAAGCCCTGAGATGGCCGAAAGCGCGGCTCAAAATTTCTTGAAAGCGTTACAGAATTGTGCAACCAATCTTGAAACTGAAACACAAAGGCATGACGGAATGACCCCAGACGCCCGCGCCCGCAAATGTGCCGAGGTGATGTTCGCCCGAGATCCCGCCTCGGCCGGATTGGGCATGAGGATCGACGAGGTCACCCCCGGCGGCGCGGTTTTGTCGATGTCGGTGCGCCCGGAGATGCTGAACGGGCATGGGATTTGCCACGGCGGTTTCATCTTTACGCTGGCCGACAGCGCCTTTGCCTTTGCCTGCAACAGCTACAACCAGACCACTGTCGCCCAGCAGAACCAGATCACCTATCTCAGCCCCGGCCAGCCGGAGGAGCGGCTGACTGCCACCGCACGCGAAGTGTCGCGCAGCGGTCGGTCGGGCATCTATGACGTGACCGTCACGGGCGAGGATGACCGTGTCGTGGCCCTGTTTCGCGGGCTGTCCCGCAGCATTAAAGGCCAGCTATTTACCGAGGAGGAGCCGACCTGATGAAAGACCTGACCCCCGCGAAGGATACGCTCGACCCGATTGAGATCGCCAGCCGGGACGAGATCAGCGCCCTGCAATTGGACCGACTGAAATGGTCCCTGCGCCATGCCTATGACAACGTGCCCTTCTACAAGCAAAGCTTCGACGATGCGGGCGTGCATCCCGATGATCTGAAACAGCTTTCCGATCTTTCGCGCTTTCCCTTCACGGTAAAGACTGACCTGCGTGACAATTACCCCTTTGGCATGTTCGCCGTGCCGCGCGATCAAGTGGCGCGCATTCACGCGTCCTCCGGCACCACCGGGCAGCCGACCGTCGTGGGCTATACCAAGGACGATCTGGCGAACTGGGGGCAAGTCGTCGCCCGCTCCCTGCGCGCGGCGGGGATGCGCCCGGGCGACATGCTGCACAATGCCTATGGCTATGGGCTGTTCACCGGCGGCTTGGGCATCCACCTCGGCGCCGATGCGCTTGGCCTGTCGACCGTGCCGATCTCGGGCGGGATGACCCCGCGCCAAGTGCGCCTGATCGAAGATTTCCAGCCCAAGGGCATCACGGTCACCCCGTCCTATGCCCTGTCGATCCTCGATGAATACGCCAAACAAGGCATCGACCCGCGTCAATCCTCGCTTGAGGTCGGCATCTTCGGCGCAGAGCCCTGGACCAACGCCATGCGGTTGGAAATTGAACAGGCCTTTGACATGCATGCCGTCGATATCTACGGCCTCAGCGAAGTCATGGGGCCGGGCGTGTCGATGGAATGTGTGGAGACCAAAGACGGGCTGCACATCTGGGAGGATCACTTCTACCCCGAGATCATCAACCCCGAGACGGGCGCCCCGGTCGAGGATGGCGAAATGGGCGAGTTGGTCTTCACCTCGCTCACGAAACAGGCCTTCCCGATCATTCGCTACCGCACCCGCGACCTCACCCGTTTGCTGGCGGGCACCGCGCGTTCCATGCGGCGGATGGAAAAGGTGACCGGGCGCAGCGACGACATGATCATCCTGCGCGGCGTTAACGTCTTCCCCACCCAGATCGAAGAGGCGCTGATGGCCACGCCGGGCTTGGCTCCGCATTTCCAGATCGAACTCTCGCGCCCCGACCGGATGGATCAGATGCGCGTGCTGTGTGAATGCGCTGACGCCAGCGTCACGACCGATGCCCGGGCTGCTGCGATCAAAGCGCTGTCGGCACAGATCAAACAGACCGTCGGCATTTCGGTCACGGTTGAGGTGATGGATGTGGGCGGCGTTGCCCGGTCAGAGGGCAAAGCCGTGCGCATTCTCGACAATCGGCCAAAGGGCTAGGGGCACACCCTAGCCGCAGGTGACCTTGGCGATTTTCCCCTCCGCGTCCAACACGATGTTGGTGCGGTTGGGGTTGGCATCCATGGTCACCGGGTCGCCCTCGGTATAAACGCGCTTGGGCTCGGAAACGATGCTCGCCGCCGACTTCGGGCGGCCGATCAGCCCCCACCAACTGCCTTCTTTGCAGGTGTCGATCGGGCGCTCGGCGGCGGCAAGCTCTTCTTGCCCGTCATCTTCAGAGGGGCTGGAGCTGTCGTTCACCGCGTTCACGACCGACTCCGGCAGCGGTTTGGGCTTGGCCGGACTGCTGGGGGTTTCGGACCGCGCCGGGGCCTCGGGCTCCGGCGATGGCGGCGGCGGTGGGGGTGTGGTGGCCGCAGGCGCGGGGGCCGGGATCGGGTTCTGCACCGGCGCTGTCGACAATTCAGCGCATCCGGCCAGCACTAGGGGTGCCAAGAAAACTACTCTCATATTCCAAACCTCGTTCTTCGCGTGGCGTCCATCCCGCAACAGGTAGCGCCCTGACCCGCCCCGCCAAGGGCCGAGCGCTTTGCCCTTGCCGGAACCCGCCGATAGGACTGCTGGGGCGGCGAGATCACGGAGCCGCCCGGGGCGTTCCCGCTGGCCGCAACCCCATGAGCGCGCGGGTGACGTCGATCGGTTCAGCCAAGGCCCAAGCCCCTGCCCCATTGCACCCCAAGGGCGGGCTGGCTAATGCTTGACCCATGGTCGCGATCTTCCTGAAAACCCTGCCGTTCTTTGCGCTGATCGGCCTTGGCTACTGGGCCGGGCGCACGCGGTTTTTCTCTGCCGAAGCGACGGCCTATCTCACCAAATTCGTCTTCTACTTCGCCCTCTCGGCGATGCTGTTCCGTTTTTCCGCCAATCTGTCCTTGGCCGAGGTCTGGGACAGCCGCCTTGTTGCCGCCTACCTCTGGGGGACGGCCTTCGTCTATGCCATCGCCAGCCTCGTCGGTTTTTTGCGCGGGCTCGATGTGGCCACCAATGGGATCGAGGCGCAATGCGCCGTGATCGGCAACACCGGCTTTCTGGGCGTGCCGATGCTGACGCTGCTCTTAGGGCCGGATGCCATCGGCCCCGTGCTGCTGGCGCTGACCGTCGACATGATCATCTTTTCCAGCCTCATCGTGATCCTGATCACCGGCTCCCGCGAGGGGCAATTGCGGCTGGCGACACTCAAAACCGTCGGGATCGGCCTGCTGAAAAACCCGATGATCGTGGCCATCACGCTGGGGTTCCTCTGGTCCGGCTTCGGCATCCCGATCCCGGTGCCGCTGAACGAATTTCTGGCCATCCTCGGCGGCGCTGCCACCCCCGGTGCGCTGTTCGCCATTGGCGCCTCGCTGGCTTCAAAATCCGCCGAACGGATCGAGATCGCGGGCTGGCTGACTTTCTGCAAGCTGGTGCTGCACCCGCTCTTCGTGGCCTTTGGCGCGCTGTTTCTCTTCGGCGTCGACCCGTATAAAGCCGGGGTCATCATCGCCACGGCCTCCCTCCCGGTCGCGGGCAATGTCTATATGCTCGCCCAACACTACGGCGTCGCCCCTCAGCGGGTCTCTGCCGCCATTCTCGTTTCAACCACGGTCAGTATCGTGACCGTCAGCCTTGTCGTAGGCTGGGTCTCGGCCCTGTGACACACTCAAGTTCGAAAGGAACGCTGCCATGAAAACCATCTCGGAAAACGCCTGTTTCGGTGGCACGCAGGGGGTCTACTCCCACGCCTCCGACTCCTGCGGCTGCGACATGACATTCGGCCTGTTTCTCCCTGCCGAGGCGCAGGACGGCCCGGTCCCGGTGCTGTGGTATCTCTCGGGCCTGACCTGCACCCATGAGAACGCCATGACCAAGGCCGGCGCGCAGGCTTGGGCCGCGGAACACGGCATCGCGCTGGTCTTCCCCGACACCTCCCCGCGGGGTGAAGCTGTGGCCGATGACGACGCTTACGACCTTGGCAAAGGCGCGGGGTTCTATGTGGACGCGACCCAAGACCCTTGGGCGGCGCACTACCAGATGTGGGATTATCTGGCCGAGGAGCTGCCCGCCCTGCTGGCCGAGAATTTCGCCCTCGATATGGAGCGTCAAGGCATCACCGGCCACTCCATGGGCGGGCACGGCGCGCTGACGCTGGCGATGAACCTGCCGGGGCGTTTCCTCTCGGTCTCGGCCTTCGCACCGATCACCCATCCGACGGCGAGCGACTGGGGCAAAAAGCAACTCACCGCCTATCTCGGGGCCGACGAGAGCACATGGACGAAACACGACAGTACGCTCCTGATGCGCGAAAAGGGCTTCGACGGGCCGGTGCTGATCGACCAAGGGGCGAGCGACCAGTTCCTCGACCTCTTGATGCCCGAAGCGCTGGCCGAGGCCATGGCGGCAAAACGTCAGCAGGGCAGCTTCCGCATGCAGCCGGGCTATGACCACAGCTATTTCTTCGTGGCGAGCTTCATGGAGGATCACGTCGCCTTCCATGCCGACGCGCTCTACGCGGGCTGAGCCATGACCGCGCTCTACATCGACGCCGACGCCTGCCCCGTGAAGGCCGAGGCCGAGCGGGTGGCGACCCGGCACAAGATCAAGATGTTCCTTGTCTCCAACGGCGGGCTGCGCCTGTCGCAGAATCCGCTGGTGGAGGTGGTGATCGTGCCCGACGGGCCCGATGTGGCCGACATGTGGATCGCCGAGCGTTGCGGGCCGGGCGACGTGGTGGTCACCGGGGACATCCCGTTGGCCGCCAAATGCGTCGAAGCGGGCGCAAGGGTGCTGAAACACAATGGCGAGGCGCTGACCGCGCGCAATATCGGCAACGTGCTGGCCACCCGCGACCTGATGGCCGACCTGCGCGCCGCCGACCCCTTTCGCCAAGGCGGCGGCAAGGGGTTTACAAAGGCCGACCGCTCCCGTTTCCTCGAAGCATTGGAGCGGGAACTGCGCGCGGCGGCGCGGGGGTAGCCCCGCGTTAAGCAATTGTTAGGGCAAGTGATATGACACCACAGGCGGTCGTTTTCGACATCGGCAACGTATTGATCGAATGGCAACCGGAGCGGTTTTACGACAGTGTCATCGGCGAAGATCGCCGCCGCGCCATGTTCGACGCCGTGGACCTGCACGGCATGAACGACCGCGTCGACAGCGGCGAGAATTTCCGCGACACGATCTATGCCATGGCCGAGGCGACGCCTGAGTGGGGCGATGAAATCCGCCTCTGGCACGACCGCTGGATCGAGATGGCCGCCCCGGTGATCGACCACTCCCTGCGGTTGAAGAATGCGCTGCAAGCGCGCGGCGTCCCGGTCTTCTCGCTCACCAACTTCGGCATCCAAAGCTATGATCTGGCCGCGACCCATTACCCTTTCCTGCGCGAGTTCGACCGTGATTTCATTTCCGGCCACCTCGGCATGATCAAACCCGCGCCCTCAATCTACGAGGCCGTGGAAAAGGGCAGCGACCTGCCGCCCGAGGCCCTGCTCTTCACCGACGACCGCGCCGACAACATCGCCGCCGCTGCTGCGCGGGGCTGGCAAACCCATCATTTTACCGGGCCGCAGGGCTGGGCCGACCGTCTGGTCGCCGCAGGCCTGCTGACCCGCGAGGAGGCCGCATGACCGACATCCCGAACATCTCCTTCGAGGCGGGGGAGGCGCTGCTGGATTGGATCGCGCTCACCGACGCGCTGGCCGCGGGCCACGACCTGCCGAAGGCCGAGATCGGCGACACCTTCCTCTATCGTGGCAAGGACACGCTTCTAAGCCGCGCGGCGTGGATCGACGGGCTGGGCATCGCCGTCAAATCCGCCACGATCTTCCCCGGCAACCCGGACCGCGAGGTGCCGATGGTCAACGGCGGCGTCTCGCTTTTCGATGATGTCACAGGCACACTCTCCGCCATCGTGGACTTCCACCTTGTCACCAAGTGGAAGACCGCGGGCGACAGCCTCTTGGCCGCGCGCCGCCTTGCCCGACCGGACAGCGAGAACATCCTGATCGTCGGCGCGGGCACTCAAGGTCGGGCGCTGCACGCCGCCTATTCCGCGGCCTTCCCGCAGGCGCGCTTCACGGTCTGGAACCGGACGCCCAAGAACGCCGAGGCGATGGCCGCAGAGCTCAAGATCAACGTGGCGACCGATCTGGAGCAGGCCGTGCGCGCCGCAGATATCGTCACCTCCGCCACCATGTCGACCGACCCGCTGATCGAGGGCGATTGGTTGCAGCCCGGCCAGCACCTCGATCTCATCGGCGCCTACCGCCCCGACATGCGCGAGGTGGACGACACGGCGCTGCTGCGCGCCCGCGTCTTCGTCGACAGTTTCGACACCACCATCGGCCATATCGGAGAGATCAACATCCCGCTTGAGGCAGGCACCATCACCCGCGATCACCTGATCGCGGATTATTACGATCTGGCTGCCTTCACCCGGCAGAGCGATGACGAAATCACCCTCTTCAAGAACGGTGGCGGCGCACATCTGGACCTGATGACCGCCAACCACATCCTCGAACGCTGGCGCGCGCGTTAAGCGGTCACCAGCCCCTCGAGCCGTTTCTCGCGGATCGGCAGATGCACCACGGCGCTAAACGCGCCCACGGCCACGCCAACCCACCAGACGGCGGTGTAGCTGCCGTAGATGTCGTACATCCGCCCGCCCAGCCAGACGCCGAGGAAACTGCCCAGCTGGTGGCTGAAAAAGACGATCCCGTAAAGCGTGCCCATGTAGCGCAGCCCGTAGATATGCGCGACGAGGCCGGAGGTCAGCGGCACCGTGGCGAGCCAGAGCGCGCCCATCCCCACAGAGAACAGGATCACCGTCATCGGCGTGATCGGGAACATGATGAAGGCCGCCGCGATCACCGTGCGCCCGACATAGATCCCCGCCAGCAGGTATTTCTTGGAATAACGCTTGCCCGCCCAACCCGCCAGCAGCGTGCCCGCGATATTGGCCAGTCCAATCAGCGAGATCGCCACCGCGCCAAGCGCCGAGGTGGTGGTGATGCCGATGTTGTGCAGCACGCCCCCGGCAAGGATCGGACCACACACCTCGGTCACGAAAGCCGGGAAATGCGCGGTGATGAAGGCGAGTTGGTAGCCGCAGGAAAAGAAGCCCAGAAAGATCAGCGTATAGGAGGGATCGCGGAAGGCCTTGCCGAGGATCTGGCCCATTGATTCCTCAAGCTCCGCGCGGCTTGCCATCGCGGGCGCGCGCATCATCGGCAAGGTGAGCAGCATCAACAGGATCACCCCCGCGAAGCTGACGAAGGTCATCTGCCATGATATGAAGCTTAGCATCCATTCCGCCACTGGCGCGCCGAAGACTTGGCCCGCGCTGCCCGCCGCCGTGGCGATGGCCAGCGCCATCGAGCGGTTCTCGTCAGACGCCGCGCGCCCCACCACGGCGAGGATCACGCCAAAGCCAGTACCCGCGATGCCGAAGCCCACGAGCCAGGCATAGGTCTGATGCTCGATCGGCGTTGCGGAGTTGGCCGACAGGAGCAGCCCCACGGCGTAGACCACCGCCCCGATGATAATCGCCCGCCTATCGCCAATCTTCTCGGCCAGCGCGCCAAAGATCGGCTGCCCGATGCCCCAGGCGAGGTTCTGGATCGCGATGGCGAGGGAGAATTCACTGCGCGCCCATGCGAATTCCTCGGCAATGGGGATCTGGAACACGCCGAAGGAGGCCCGCACGGCGAAGCTGACCATGATGATGATACATCCGACCATCAGGACCGGGGTGAACAGGGGCGCGCGGCTTTGCATGGAAGTGTTCCTTTCCGCGGCAGATTATGGGTTTCCCGGGCGTCGTCAATCGGACATCTCCAAAGACTGGCCAGCCCGCCCGCGCTGCCGTAAACCCTATTCAACAAAGCAAACGGGATCCCCCATGGACGAGATCGACAATAAGATCATCGCAGAACTGCGGCGCGACGCGCGCATGTCCTATTCCGCGCTGGCCGCCACCACCGGCCTGTCGCGGGTGACGGTGCGGGCGCGGGTGGAACGTCTGGTCAGCTCGGGCGCGATTTTGGGCTTCACGCTGATCTTGAAAGAGGACATGCGGCACAGCCCGATCCGCGGCCATACGCTCTTGGCCATCGAAGGGGCGGGCACCGACCGGATCAAACGCATTCTTGCGGGCATGCCCGCGGTGCAGGCAATCCATGCGACCAATGGCAAATGGGATTTGATTGTAGAGACGGGGACAGAGACCGTCGAAGAACTCGACAGCGTGTTGGGCCAAATTCGCCGGATTCAGGGGGTAAGCTCAAGCGAGACGAACCTGCTGCTGGCCACCCAGATGACGGTCACGACCTAGGCTATTGCACCGAGAGAACGACCACCTCGACCCGCCGGTTCTGTTCGCGCCCCGCTTCGGTCAGGTTGCTGTCGCGCGGCGCGAGATAGCCAGCGCCCTGCGCCTCCAGCCGGCCGGGGGCCACGTCATAGCGCTCAACCAACCGATCCCGCACCGCCTCTGCCCGCCTGCGCGACAAGGCGGTATTGGCGTCCAAACTGCCCACCGCATCAGTATGACCGACCAGCGCCACCCGCAGACCCGGCTCTGCCTTGAGCAATTCGGCAAGCCGCGCGAGGGTCGCAAAGGGGCCGGGGCCAAGCGCGGAGGTGCCGGTCTCGAACTCCAAACGGTTGAGCACCAGATGCCCCTCGGCCTTCAGCACCGCCGCGAAATCCTCCGTGGCGGTGGCAAGCGGCACCGCGCCGGTTGGGGCGGGCGTGACGGGGGGGGTGCCGTCTTCCGGCGCATCCCCGCTGCGGGCTTGGATGATCTGCACATAGGCCGAGGTCGCCGCCGTGCTGGCAAGGATGCTGATCGCCTCGGTCGGTGTGCCATCCTCATCTCGCCGCAGGGCGGTGATGAAGTGGAAGGCGCGCAGGTTCACATACATGTTCGGCCCCGGCAGCACCTCTATCGCAAAGCGGAAATCGAACCCACCGCACTCCCGCGCGGCGCAGTCGAGCACGATGTCAAAGCCCGCCCCTTCAAGTTGCCGCCGCAGGGGGCGCATCACTTGCAAGGCGGTCAGCCCCGGCGTGTCCATCCGCCAAGCGGCGCGGCGCACGTCGCCATCGACATGGACCCGCGCCACCTGCCCTTCGGCATAGACACCCACGGGCGCAGCGTAGCGATCCGGCGCGGTGTTGCGTTCCGCCGTCAGCCGCGCGGTGCTGGGCAGCGCCAGTTCAAGCGCCGCCGCCGGGGCCGCCAGCAGCATCCCGGCCAGAGCCGCCGCGACGCGCGCCCGGATCATCGCGCCTGCGCGTGGTAATCGTCGTTCGGGCGCATGTCGGTGGCGCTGGCCACCCGGTTGGTCATGTTAAAGAAACCCGCCACGCTGGCGATGTCAAAGATGTCACGGTCGGTGAAGCCTACGTCGCGCAGCGCCTGACGGTCGGCTTCTTCGACCTTGGCGCTGGCCTCGGTCAGCTTGACGGCGAAATCCAACATGGCGCGTTGTTTGGCGCTGATCTTGGCCACGCGGTAGTTCATCACCAGCGCCTCGCCCAACTGCGGATCGCCCGACATTTCGCGCACCGCCGCCCCATGGGCCACAAGGCAATAGTAGCATTTGTTGACCGAAGACACCGCCACCGCGATCATCTCACGCTCAAGCTTGCTGAGCGCGCTGTCGCCCAGCATCAGATCGTTATACATGCCGGTAAAGGCGTTCAGCTTGTCGATGTCAAAGGCATAGGCCCGCAGCACATTGGGCACCATCCCGAGCTTTTCCTGACAGACATCGAAATACTTCTGCGTCGCCTCGGGCAGCGGATCGACCATCGGCAGATCAAGGGCGGTGGGCATGTCGTTGGCCATGGGCTTATCCTTCACTCGGTGCTTTGACGGTAATGATAGTGCCCGACCGGGGCAAAGCCCAGCTTGGCATAGAGCGCCTGCGCGCGGGTATTGGTATCGACGCAGAGCACCGACAGCCGCGCGGCCCCCTGCGCCTGCCCCCAATGGGCGGCGGCCCGCATCAGCCAAGTCGCCACGCCTTGGCGTCGTTGATGGGGCAGCACCTCGACCGCGTGGACCATGCAGATGTCCTCGTGCACTCCAGCAAAGGCGACGCCCGCGGGTTTCTCGTTCCAGCGGGCAAGGATGCCGGTCTTGGTTGCGGCCCGGTCCATCACGGCAAGGCGCGCGGGGCCGACCCCGCCGGCGGCCCAGACCTCGGCCATGATCGCCAGCGGCTCCCAGATGCAAAAGGCGGTGACCGGGGGCATCGGTATATCGGTGAGGCGAGTGATCGGCAGGCTCAGCACGGTGACCGGATCGACCACGTCGTAGCCCCGTGCGGCTAACAGCGCGTCGAGGTCATCTTCCCCGGCGCGCACCATGAACAGCGGGCGCTGGTCCATCTCGCGCATCGCCGCTTCGGCGGTCGGAATGTCGGCGTCGGTTATCGCTCCGCGCGCCGTCGCCGCCGAGACGCGTTTGCCGCCGCCCTGCCCTTCGCGCAGTATCCATGGGCCGTGCTCAAAGCGCCGCGCAGCGGGCCATGTCGCGTCGCCCGCGTCGAAAAACGCCTGCGCCTCGCTCATGCGAAGGCGGCCTTGAGCTTGGCCATTGCGGCTTCGACCATCCCCGGATCGCTGCCCCGGATCACCACATGCGCGCCAAAGACACCGTCCTTTTGAAACGGGTAGCTGCCCATCGACAAATGCGGATATTCCTCGGCCAGCGCCCCCAGCGGCCCGGCGATATCGCCTTCGCCCCGGTCGATGCGCAGGGTCTCACTGATCAGCGGCTGGCCCCCGATCAGCCCCGGCAAGACACTGGCGACCATGGCTTGAAACACCGCAGGTACCCCGGCCATTACATGCACGTTTTCGACGATGAACCCCGGCGCGGCAGAGACCGGGTTCTCGATCAGCGCGGCGCCTTCAGGGATGCGCGCCATGCGCAGGCGCGCCGCGTTCATCTCGGTCCCCGCGCGGGCGTAATGTTCCGCCAAAATCTCGCGCGCATCGTCGCGCACGTCGATGTCGCGGTTAAAGGCGGCGGCGATGCAATCGGCGGTGATGTCATCATGGGTCGGCCCGATCCCGCCCGAGGTGAAGACATGGGTATAGGCCGACGACAGCGCCTGCACGGCGGCGATGATCGCCCCATGATCGTCCGAGACCACGCGCACTTCGCGCAGGTCGATCCCCACTTTCGTCAACTCCCCCGCAAGGTGATGCATATTGCTGTCACGGGTCCGGCCCGAGAGGATTTCGTCGCCGATCACGATCATCGCGGCGGTGGGGTTTGACATGGGGCGGCTCCTTGAGGATGGCGTCCCTTCGGTATAGGCCGCGCCCCATGCGCTTTCAAACCCAACTTGTCCCCGCCCGGCTGATCCGCCGCTACAAACGCTTTCTGGCCGATTGCAGGCTGGAGGAGACGGACGAAGAGGTGGTGGCCCATTGCGCCAACCCCGGCTCGATGATGGGGCTGGCGGAACCGGGCAGCCGCATCTGGCTGGAGCCGAACGACGATCCAAAGAAAAAGCTGAACTACGGCTGGCGGTTGGTGGACCATGAGAACGGCCATTTCACCGGCGTCGACACCGCCCTGCCGAACCGCGCGATGAAGGCGGCGTTGATCGCGGGTGAAGTCGCGCCACTTGCCGCCTATACCGAGGTGCGACCGGAGGTGAAATACGGCGAAAACTCCCGCATCGACTTCCTGCTCAGCGGCAATGGCCTGCCCGATGCCTATGTCGAGGTGAAATCCGTCACCCTGTCACGCGAAACCGGGCTGGCCGAATTCCCCGACAGCGTGACCGCCCGCGGGGCGAAACATCTGGGCGAGTTGGCGCGGATGGCGCAGGCCGGGCACCGCGCCGTGCTGCTCTATCTGGTGCAGCGCACCGATTGCTCGCAGATGCGCCTCGCTGCCGATATCGACCCGACCTATGCCGCCGCCTCCCAAGCCGCGCGGGCGGCGGGGCTGGAAATCTACGCCATCGGCACCCATATCACGCCCCAAGCCGTCACACTGGCGCAACCGATCCCCTTCGCGGGCTGAGCCGCTCTGGCCCTCGCCCGAAAGCCACGTTAAGTAGGAGCGAACACAAGCATGGAGAGAGCGGTGAACAACGCACACCGAGGCCGCCAGACGCGTGACGGCATTCGCATTTACGAGCCTTCCGATCATGCCGGGATGCAGGCAGCGGGCCGTCTCGCCGCCACCATCCTTGACGAGATCGCAGAGCATGTCTTCCCCGGTCAAACCACCGGAGAGTTGGACCGCCTGATCGAAGAGAAGGTCAACGCCGCCGGGGCGAAATCCGCCACCATTGGCTACAAGGGCTACAAACACGCCAGCTGCATCTCGGTGAACCATGTGGTCTGCCACGGGATCCCCAGCGACAAGAAGCTGAAAGACGGCGACATCCTGAACATCGACGTGACCGTCATCGTCGATGGCTGGTTCGGCGATACCAGCCGCATGTATGTGGCGGGCAAACTTTCGCGCAAGGCCGAGCGGCTGATCAACGTGACCCACGACAGCCTGATGCGCGGGATCGAAGCGGTGAAGCCGGGCAATACCTTTGGTGACATCGGCCACGCGATCCAGACATTCGTCGAAGGCCACCGCATGTCGGTCGTGACCGACTTCTGCGGCCATGGACTGGGGCAAGTCTTTCACGCGCCGCCCAACGTGCTGCACTATGGCCGCCCCGGCACCGGTGCTGTGCTTGAGCCAGGCATGTTCTTTACCATCGAGCCGATGGTGAACCTTGGCCGGGCCGAGACCAAGACCCTCGCCGACGATTGGACCGCCGTCACCCGCGACAAATCCCTCTCGGCACAGTTTGAACATTCGGTCGGCGTGACCGAAGACGGGGTGGAGATCTTCACCCTCTCGCCCGGTGGTTTGTTCCACCCGACCTACAAGACTGACTAAATGCGGCGGGGGCACGGCCCCCGCCCGCCTATGCGTCGATGGCAACCAAATGGTTGTCCCACGCGCGCTTGGCCGTGGTCAGCCGCGACAGCGTCGCCTCTTGCAGCGACAGGATACCGCCCAGCCCATCCGTAGCCACGAAGCCCCCGCGGCCCGGTGCCAGCCCGCAGACATCCGCGCGGCGATGGCTGGCGAGGAAAGAACCTTTGTTGTCAAAGACATGCAGCCGCCCGCCGCGCGGTGACGTGATCCCGACCGCCCCGCCATCGGCGGCAAATGCCACGCTGCCCGCGTAGCCCTGCATCGCGATTTGCTCGGCCAGATCGGCCTCGGCCAAGATCGGCTCTTCCCCGCGCCGATGCAGACCCAGCAGCGGCACGCCGTCGCCCGGTTCCCCCTGCCATTGCATCGCAAAGGCCACCTGCCCGTCCGGCGCCAAGGCCAGATGACGGATCGAATTTTTATGCAGGCCATCGGGCAGCGGAACCTGCTCCAGCACTTCGCCCGAGAGGCTGACATAAGACAGATTGGGCCGCATCACATCAATGTTCAACTTCTCCCGCCCGCTGTCGGGATGGGTGCGGATGCCGCCATTGGCCACGACCAGCACATCCTCGGCCCAGCGGCGGATTTCATGGGGGCCGACCCCGCCCGAGGCGATCTCTCCGATCCGGGCATAGCCCTTGTCGCGGGACCACAGGCCGATGCGCCCTTCGCCGCTGTCGATGTCATTCTCGCTGGTGGCGAGGATGGTCCCGCCTTGCAAAAATGCCCCATGCCCGTAGAAATGCCGCCCCTCTGGCGCGTCGAGCCGATGGGCCACACGGCCCTTCTCGCAGTCGATCACCAGCGCGAAACGTCCCGGGCGGCGGGCAAAGGCGACCGCCTCGGCCGCGGTGGGATGGGCGGCGGCGGCATGGCCCCGGTCGGGCAGCGGAATACGGAAAATGTCGTGGCCGGTCCCGTCCAGCCCGAAAAGCGCATAGGCCCCCGAAGGATCACGCGCGGCGGCAAGGTAGACGGGGCTCCCGGCGGCGGCCCAGCCCATCGCCGGCAGGCTCGACGCGGCGGCGATACCGGCGAGGAAATGGCGGCGCGAGGGCATCAATCCCCATCCGCCGAGTTGAACCCGACCGAGACGCCAAGCGCCGGGGCGATCTCTGCCCCCACCGCCTCGGAAATGGCGCGCACATCGTTTTGCAGCGCTTCGACCCGGATACGGCTGATCGGATCGGCCACCCCGGCAAAAACGGGGTCTTCCAATGCACGCGCGGCGCTCAATGCGCGGTCGAATGCGGCATCGGTCTTGGGGGTGGGCGCGTCCGACAGGGTGTCGGCCAGACCGTGCAGCGCTTCGAGGGACAGGACCACATTGCGCAGGCTACGACCCGAACGGCGGGCCTCCGCCACCTGCGGCTTGGGGGCGTCGAAGCTGCCCGTCGGGCGCCCCAAACGTTGGTCGGCGACGAAGTCCAGCCCGGTTGCCAAAGCCGTATAGAGCCCCTGAGACGCCTCGCGCGGGCTGAGGAAACGGCTGTTGTCCGCCTCTCCGGCGCTGCTCAGCGTGGCGGCGAAATCTTCACGCCATGCGGTGTCGACCTCCCGCGCCAGTTCCGCCAGATCGGCCGCCATCGCGCGGGCCAGTGCGCAGCTATAGCTGTCAGCCTCGTAGCCCGCGAAGTCATCGTCATAAAGCAGCCGTTCCAGCGCAAAGAGCCCACGCGCGGCGATGGAGACTTCGGCGTAATCACCGCTTGTCGCAATCGGGTCTTCTTCGGCCACCATCCGCGCCACGCTCCGCCCCACCATGCCGCGCGTGTCGGGCCAAAAGGCGATGGCCAGCCCGCGCCCGTCCTCTTCCAACGGTCCAAGGGTCAGATGCGCGATGCCCATCCATGCGTCGAAGGCCTCCTGATAGGCCGGGCGCAGGGCGGCATCGGTGCAATCGGCCTGCGCCGCCGTGTCGAGGTCCGCCGTGGCCGTGGCGAAACGGGCGGTGCCGGGCAACGCGTGATCTTGGATCACCTCCTCTACCCCGGCGAGGGCGGGGGCGGCGGTCAGAAGGAATGTGGCGGTCAGCAGGCTGCGCATCAGAGGCTCTCCAGATAGCGGATCAGGGCGTCACGGTCGGCTTTGGGCATGTCGACCACGGCATCGCGGGCGGGCTGGGCTTCGCCGCCGTGCCAGAGCACCGCTTCGAGCAGCGACCGCGCCCGCCCATCGTGCAGGAATTGGGTATGGCCGTTGACCTGTTCGGTCAAGCCGATGCCCCAGAGCGGCGCGGTGCGCCATTCGCGCCCGTTCGCGCGGCCCTCGGGGCGGTTGTCGGCCAGCCCTTCGCCCATGTCATGGAGCAAAAGATCGGTCATCGGCCAGATCAGCTGAAAGCTCTGCTCGGGCTGGTCCTCCAGCCGTTCGGTCACGAATTTCGGCTGGTGGCAGGAGGTGCAGCCGACCTCATGGAACACCGCCTTGCCGCGCAGCACCTCAGGCGCGCCGACATCGCGGCGGGCGGGCACGGCAAGGTTGCGGCTGTAGAAGGTCACCAGATCCAGCCCCTCGGCGTCGATCTCGGTGCCACGGTCG
The DNA here is from genome assembly GCF_029285915.1 of Sulfitobacter sp. M85. Classification (NCBI taxonomy): domain Bacteria; kingdom Pseudomonadati; phylum Pseudomonadota; class Alphaproteobacteria; order Rhodobacterales; family Roseobacteraceae; genus Sulfitobacter; species Sulfitobacter sp. M85. Next base: position 623,607 of record NZ_JABECQ010000001.1, on the reverse strand, counting down.
TCACCATCCCCATGGGGTGCCGCGCGGCAGGCGGTCTGCTCTGCCGTGCAATCGCCCCATGCCGCGTCGAAAATGGGGGAGGAAATGCCAATGTCGCCTGCAAAGGCGCTGGCGGACTGCTCGCGGATCGTCGGCGCCCCGGCTTTCCAGCCGAAACGGCCCAGCATCGGACGCGCATGTTCAAAGGACCAGACGATCTGCGCCCGGCCCGAGATGCCATCGCCATCGGCGTCCTCCGGGTCGGCCAGCGCCAAGATTTCGGCCGCTGGGATCGCCTCCAACAGGCCCAAGCCGATCATCGGCGGGGCGACGCGGGGGCTGAGCATCGCGCCGTCGGCCAAGGGGCCATAGCCGAGGTCTTCGGCACTGTAGGTCGGGCGGCGCAAACTGGCGGTCTCCCCCTCCGAGAGCGCGACTTCCACCTCTTCATAACGCACGCCGAGACGGTACTCCGCCGGATGGCCCGCCACCCCGAAATCCTGCAATTGCCCACCATAGACCGGATCGGGCCGCGTGCGCGGGGTCTCATCCCCGACCGAGAGCAGGAAGGCTTCGATCTCGCTCATCGCCTCTTCGGGGGGCGTGGGAACCGAGATGCGCAGGAACATCGACACCGCGTCATCCTCGGCCCCCTCGGGCGGATGGCCGCGCCCGTCTTTCAGGTGGCAGCGCTGGCAGGAACGCGCGTTGAAAAGCGGCCCCAGCCCGTCAGAGGCCAGCGTCGACGAGGGCGAAGAGACCCAAAGCTTTTTGAACAGCCCATTGCCGACCTTGAAATCCAACTCCCGCTCGAAAGGAATGTTGCCCGAAGGCAGCGAAAACGCATCGGCATTGCCGCGCGGGCTGACCGTGGCGGCCCCTGCGGGGTTCGTCTCAAAGGGTTCGGGCTTGTCGAAATCGGTCGCGGGGGCGGTGACCTTGGCGATCCGGGCGGCCTCTTCCGCGGTGCGGGGGATCACCTTCAGATGCGGTTCCTCCAAGGCTTGCGGGGCGGCGGCGGCCATGCTCGCGGCGGCCACCGTGAGCATCGGAATAAGGAATCGCATGGGGAATGCCTTGGATAAGCGGCAGGCCCGAAACCGGGCCTGCCTGTCGCGGTTACTTGCTGTCGTCTGTCGGCTTGGCCTGAAGCTGACCATAGACGGCCTCGCCCAGTTCCGCCTGAAGCGCCAGTTGGGTTTCGAGGAAGTCGATATGCCCTTCCTCATCGGCGATCAATTCTTCGAACAGGTTCTTCGAGACATAATCGCCCACCTGATCGCAGTGATTGCGCGCTTCGATATAGAGGGTGCGGGCCTCATGCTCGGCGGCGAGATCGGCCTCCAGACATTCCTTGACCGTCTCACCGATACGCAGCGCGTCCAGCTTTTGCAGGTTGGGGTGCCCTTCGAGGAAGATGATCCGCTCGATCAGCTTGTCGGCGTGGTTCATCTCTTCGATGCTTTCCTCGCGCGATTTATCGGCAAGCCGACCATAGCCCCAGTCTTCTTGCAGGCGGTAATGCAGCCAATACTGGCTGACCGCCGTCAATTCGCTGCGCAATGCAGCGTTGAGATATTCGATGACCTTGTCGTCGCCCTTCATGAACCTGTCTCCTTGTTTGGTTTCGCCTGACGTAGAGTGGTTTTCAGCACAGGCACGGAAAAGTTGCCATTTCCGCGCATGGTAGACAAGAACAGAGGCATGCAGCCCCCACAATCGGCCGCTTTGCCCAAGGCGCGGTAGACTTTACCGGCCGTGATGACCGTGCGTGCGTCAGAGGCCCGCATCCAGTCGATGGCATTGTTGATGTCGCGATCGGTGATGTTCTGACAGTGACAAACAATCATGGTGTTGCGTATTCCTTGGCTGGCCCCGGGCCGCGACACGCGCGGCCCGGGGGAAAGTTTAGGATTACTGGAAGACGGCCTCCGGCGCGTCGAGGCTGTCGGAGCCTTCAAAGGCGATCTCGTCACCGCCCAGAGCCGTCACCGCGCGTTCAATGGCGCGGGTCTGGTTCACAAGCGCGTCGACCGCGCCCATGATCAGTGCCTCGCCCTCGGCATTGCCGCGCTCAAGCATCATGTCATAGCTGAAACCCGCTTCGGCGGCGGTCTTGATCTGGCCCAGCTCCACCATGGAAGCGTTCAGCTTGGCGCGCAGGTCTTCATCGACACCCGCGTCGGCGCTGGCCACCAGATCGGACAGCGACGCGCCCGAGACCACACGCCCATCGACGCGCAGGTATTCGCCCAGATAGACGTTCCGCACACCCAACCCGTCGTAGTAGTGGCTGTTGTGGGTGTTGTCCGAGAAGCAGTCGTGCTCTTCCTCGGGGTCGTTGAGCATGACGCCCAGCTTCATCCGCTCCCCGGCCTGTTCGCCGTAGGAGAGCGAGCCCATGCCGGTCAGGATCGCGTCGATCCCGGCGTCTTCGTCGGCCAGCACGGTGGCGCGTGCCTCACCGCCTTCGGCCCATTGACCGGCCATCCATTCCAGATCGCTGACCAAGAGATCGGTGGCGGCCTTGAGGTATTGCCCACGGCGGTCGCAATTGCCGCCGGTGCAGTCGTCGCCCGCTGCGTAATCGGTCCAAGGACGGTCACCCGCGCCGTGGTCGGTGCCGTTCAGGTCTTGGCCCCAAAGCAGGAATTCGATGGCATGGTAGCCGGTGGCGACATTGGCCTCGACCGCGCCCGCCTCCTGCAACTGCCCTTCGAGCAGTTCTGGCGTGATCTCGGTGGCGTCCACCTCTTCCCCGCCAAGCGTGAATGTCGGGTTGGCGATGACGTTCAGAACCGCCAGTTGGTTCTCATCCGTCTCACCGCCATAGGAGGCGTCGACATAGTCGATCAGACCTTCGTCCAGCGGCCATGCGTTTACCTTGCCTTCCCAGTCATCGACGATGGCATTGCCAAAGCGGAACACCTCGGTCTGCTGGTAGGGCACGCGGGCGGCCAGCCATGCGGTTTTCGCGGCCTGAAGCGCCTCCGCAGAGGGGGAGGCGATCAGCGTCTCGACGGCGGCTTGCAGGGTCTGCGCGGTGGTCAGGCTGTCTTCGTATCCGGCCTGCGCGATGTCGGCATAGGTGTCCAGCACCTCGGCCTTGCCTTGGGCGAATGCCGGGGCGGCGGCGAATGTGATCAGCGCAATGGCCGTGGACGCTTTGAGGCGCATCGGATGTCCTTCCTTGAAAATCACCATGGTCCCGACACAGGGCGTATCGGGCCTTCGGGCAATAGGTGACTTATTTTGTCGGAAAATACAAGGTACAACCTCACGCGGGCTGAACCTAGGGAACCCCGTTAGGTGGTGGCCCTTTCCAACAGGGTCACATGGGTATCGCCATATTTGCGCGTGTCGATCCCGGCGAATCCCTCAGGCGCCTGCATGGGGGCGCTTTCTTCCCAGACGACCATCGCCCCGGGGGCGAGCCAGCCACCTTCGGCCGCCGCGACAAGCGCCTTTTGCCCCATGGACTTGCCATAGGGCGGGTCGAGAAAGACTAGACCGAAAGCCGCCTGCGTCCACGGCCCCAGCCGCGTGGCATCGTGGCGCAGCAATTGGGTGTCTGCCGCCGCGTCCAGCTTGCGCATATTCTCCCCGATCAGCCGCTGCCCGCTGCGGCCATTCTCGACGAAACAAACCGACGCGGCCCCGCGCGACAGCGCCTCAAACCCAAGCGCGCCGGTGCCTGCAAAAAGGTCCAGCACCCGCGCGCCTTCGATTACGTCGTGATGGGTCAGCATCGAAAAAAGGCTCTCGCGCACCCGGTCCGAGGTCGGGCGCAGATGCGCCCCGGCGTCGCCCTTGCCAAGTGCCGCCAGCGGGCGGCCCCGGTATTTTCCAGCGATGATCCTCATGCCCGCAGCAGCGCCTTGAGGTCCGTCTCGGGGTCCGCGACCAAGGCGGGGTCGGGCGATTTGCCCGCCTCAATCAACCGTTTGCCGACCATATAGCCCCGTGGATCATTTGCGGCATCGACGGCCAGCAAAGTCTCACCGCGGTAATACCAGAAGGACGCACTGCCCTCGCCCCGGCGGGTGACGACGCGGTCATAGCCTGTGTTCAGCCCGGCGATTTGCAGTTTCACATCATATTGGTCAGACCAGAACCACGGTTTGGCGACATATTCCTTGCCCGCGCCGAGGATGTTTTCGGCCACGACCTCGGCCTGATCGATGGCGTTCGGCACGCTTTCTAGACGGATGCGCCCGCCGCGATAGGGGAATGAGGTGCAGTCCCCCGCCGCCCAGATGCCGGGCAGGTTCGCGCGCCCCTGCGCGTCAACCTTGATGCCGTTGTCGATCTCGACCCCCGCGCTGGCGGCCAGCGCGATGTCGGGCTCGATGCCGACGCCGGTGATGACGAAATCGGCGGCGATCTCTGTCCCGTCGCTCAGCCGTGCGCCGGTGACATGGCCCTCGCCCAAAAGCCCCTCCAGCCCCACCCCTTCGCGCAGGCGTACGCCGTAGCTTTCGTGCAGGGCGCGGAAATAATCGCTGGTCTCCGGCGCCGCGACCCGTCGCAGGATCCGGTCGGCCATTTCCACCAGCGTGACCTCAAGCCCCAGCTTGGCCGCGACCGCCGCCGCCTCCAGCCCGATATAACCGCCGCCGACGATCAGCACCTTCGCGCCCTTGACGAAACGCGGGGCCATGGCATCGACATCCGCCAGATCGCGCACGGTAAAGACACCCTCCAGCGCCCCGCCGATCGCGGCGGGCAAGCGGCGCGGGATCGAGCCGGTGGCGAGCACCAGTTCGTCATAGGCGACAGCGCCGTCGGAGGTGCTCAGCACCCGCGCCTCAGGGTCAATCGCCGTGACGCGGCAGTCGGTTTTCAGCGTGATCCCTTGATCGGCGTAGAATGCCTCGGGCCGGAGCAAGAGACGCTCTTGGCTCATCTCCCCCAGCAGGTAGCCTTTGGACAGGGGCGGGCGTTGGTAAGGGGGGCACGGCTCGCCGCCGATGAGGGTGATTTTCCCCTCGAACCCGCCGCTCCGCAGTTTTGCCACGCATGACGCCCCCGCCTGCCCGGCTCCGATCACCACCACATGCTGCATCTGCCATCCCCCGATTGATCTGGTCTCGGTCGCGGTCAAAGCCTATATCTGGCCCCAAGACAACCGCAATGACAGGAGAGGCTATCCCATGACGATTTCTCAAGGTTCGACACTGCCGGACGCGAAACTGGTTCAGATGGGCGCCGACGGGCCCGAGCCGGTGCAGATGGCCGACAAGGTCAAAGGCCGCAAAGTGGTGATCTTTGCCGTGCCGGGCGCCTTCACGCCGACTTGCCACTCTGCCCATGTGCCCAGCTTCGTGCGCACCAAGGATCAGTTCGACGCCAAGGGCGTGGATGAGGTGATCTGCATCTCCTGCAATGATCCTTTCGTGATGAAGGCTTGGGGCGAGGCGACCGGCGCGACAGAGGCCGGGATCACCATGCTCGCCGATGCCAGCAGCGCGTTCACCCGCGCCATCGGCATGGAGTTCGACGCCGAGGGCGCCGGGCTGGTGGGCCGGTCCAAACGCTATGCGATGCTGGTCGAAGACGGTAAGGTCATGCTCTGGCAGCCCGAAGAAAGCGCAGGCACCTGCGAGATTTCCGGCGGTGAAGCGTTGCTGGATAATATGTAAAGTGAAGGGCAGCGACTGAGCGGATCAGGCGCTGCCCTTCCAACGATCCGCCCGGTGGCACACCGGGCATCGCCCGCCCTCCCCCCGGAGGGCGATTTTGCAAGGGTCTGGCAGACGGAACCTCAATTTAGGGTGAACCGGCCCGCCATACAGCGAGCCCCTCATCGCCCCGCAGGGAGGGCGATGCCCTTCTTTTCAGCAGGCAACGCCCTTCAGACGCCTTACTCCGCCGCCTGAACGATCGTGCGCGTGGGGAAGGGGATATCCACCCCGCCCTCATCCAGCGCCTCTTTAACCTTGCGGGTCATATCGGCCTTGAAGGCAAAGTAATCATCCGCGCTGCACCAGACCCGCACAAGGAAATCCACCGAACTGTCGTTGAGGTTGTTCACCTGAATGAAGGGCTCGGGGTCCGTATGCGCGCGCTCATCGGACATGATCGTGCTGCGGATGATATCCTCGGCGGTCTTGAGGTTCGCGCCATAGCCCACACCAAAGGTCCACTCCGCCCGGCGCGTCGGGTTGACGGAATAGTTGGTGATCACATTGCCCCAAACCTCGGAGTTCGGCACGATGACCTGCACGTTGCTGAGATCGGCGAGAACCGTGTAGTTCAGGTTGATCTGTTTGATCGTCCCCATCTCGCCCGCGATCACAACGAAATCGCCGATCTTGATGGGGCGGAACAGGATCAGCATGACCCCCGCGGCCACGTTCGACAGGGTGCCTTGCAGGGCCAGACCAATCGCCAGACCCGCGGCACCAATGACCGCCACGACCGATGTCGTCTTGACCCCGAAAGTGTTGAGCACGAACAGAACAGTGAAGCCCAGCACCACATAACGCACGATGGAAGCCAGAAATTCGAACAGCATCTCATCAAGGTGTTTGTGCCGCTTGCCAAGGTTCTCGACCCGGTGTTGCAGCCAGCTTGAGATGACCCAGCCCAGCAGCAAAATGGCAATCGCGGCGATCACCGAGCCCGCCGCGCTGGCCAAGAACTCCAGCGTCAGCAGATCGGCAACTGTCTTGCCCTGCCACAACTCGGTTTCAAACAAATCTTGCATCCGGTCTCTCCATCAGTCTTTGCCGGCCCCAAAGAGACCATCCATCTTACGCGCCAGCTTCGCATCGAGCGAGCTGAGGCCATCCACGTCATGGGTGATCAACGTTACCTCCACCCGGTTGTAAACGTTGCTCCATTCCGGGTGGTGATTCCACTTTTCCGCCCAAATAGCCACCCTTGTCATCCAGCCAAGGGCATCCACGAAATCACTGAACTTGAAGGTCTTGTGGATCGCATCCCGGCCTTCCACCATCTCCCAGCCCGTGTTGAACAGCGGCTGAAGCAGGGTCTTTCGGGTTTCGATGCTCAATCTCTCGGTCATTCTTGTTCCTCGATCGTCGTCTTTTTGAAAGGTCCGTAGTCGGTCAGCACGCTGATCTCTTCGTCCACGGCGTCGCGTTCGGCCTGCAAATACTCCCCCACGGCGGCGGCAAAGCCCGGGTCGCGCATCCAATGCAGCGACCATGTGGGCGAAGGCAGATAGCCCCGCGCGAGCTTGTGTTCGCCCTGCGCGCCCGCCTCGACACGGGCAAGCCCATGGGCAATGGCGAAATCCATGGCGCGATAATAGCACAGTTCGAAATGCAGAAAGGGGTGGTGTTCGGTGCAGCCCCAGTAGCGGCCAAAGAGCGTCTCGCGGCCTATAAAGTTCAGCGCCCCCGCGATCCAACGCCCGTCGCGCTCGGCCAGCACCAGCGCGATATCGTCGCGCAGGCTTTCCTGCGCATGGTCAAAGAATTCCCGCGTAAGATAGGGCGAGCCCCATTTTCGCGCGCCGGTGTCTTGGTAGAACAGCCAAAAAGCGTCCCAATGTTCGGGTTCAATCTGGTCTCCGGTGAACGTATGGATCGTGCCGCCGAAATCCTGTGCCTGCGCGCGTTCCTTGCGAATGTTCTTGCGCTTGCGCGAGGACAGGCTCGCAAGGAACCCATCGAGATCCGTATAGTCGCGATTGTGCCAATGGAACTGCTGACTCTTGCGGCTCATCAGACCCAGACCTTCGGCCCGCGCGACTTCTTCTCCGGTGCAAAAGGTCACATGCAGCGACGACAGCGCGTTGTTGTCAGTGAGTTGCACCGCCCCTTGAACCAGCGCTGCGGTGCCTGCCTCTTCAAACTCGGGCCGCACCAGAAAACGCCGCCCGGTGGCGGGGGTATGCGGCACCGCGATCTGGAGTTTCGGGTAATAGCGCCCGCCCGCGCGTTCATAGGCATGGGCCCAGTTGTGGTCGAAGATATATTCGCCTTGGCTGTGGGATTTGGCATACATCGGCGCCACGGCGATCACTTGGCCCGCGATCCGCGCCACCAGATACTGCGGCTGCCAGCCGGTGCCGGGGCCGACCGAGCCGCTGCGCTCAAGCGCCGAGAGGAAGCGATAGGTGGTGAAAGGATCGCGCGGACGGCCCCCATCCGCGGCCTCGGGACAGGCGCAGGCGTCCCAATCCTCTTGGCCGATCTGCGCCAATTCCGGCACCACGGTAATCTCGATTTCCTGCGCGTTCATCTGAGCCTTGCCTGCCTTGCGTCCTATGTGTGGCCTCGGCCTCGCGGATCAAGGGCGCGGGCGCGGCAGATAGTCCTCAAAGGTCACGTTCTGCGCCACCTGACGCGCGATTTCTTCCTCCGCTAGGCTGCGGATCGTCCAGCAGAGCACCGCCGCCCCTTCGGCCTTGAGTTCAGCCACACGCGGGCGGCTCAGATCGTCGGCCTCATGGCTGATGAAACTAGACCCGCTGTCGGCGTAATCGGGAATCTCGCGCAGCCGGTCGCAGGTCGCGGCGGGCAGCGGCCATTCATCGGGGCGATAGGCGCTGGTGGTCAGACCGCGCGGCACCTCGGGCAAAAGCCGGGCCAGCGCGCGCACCGAATGCGGGTTGAAGGACATGACCGCCAGATCACCGCGGTAGCGGCCAAGCAGTTCCGCCGCGGCGGCCTCAAGCGCACCAACATCGGGCCCCATGGCACCGTCCTGATCCTTGAACTCCACCAAGAGCGGCACGCGCCCGGCAACGAGGTCGAGGATGTCCTCAAGCGTCGGAATCCCCTCATCACCGCCCATCAGCGGGACCGCGGCGAGGGCGCTCGCATCGCGCAGCCGAACCGCGCCCTGCTCTGCCGTCAGCCGTTCCAACCCGTAATCGTGGAACACCATCGGCTTGCCATCGGCGCTGAGTTGCAGGTCGATCTCGATACCCAGCCCCGCATCGACAGCCGCGCATACGGCGGCGCGGCTGTTTTCGGGCCGTCCAGCGGCGAGGTCATGCAGCGCGCGATGCGCCAGCGGAATGTTCAAAAAGGCGGCAGAAAGGGTCATTCGATCTCAAAGATGCCTTCGATTTCGACGGCGACACCCAGCGGCAGCGACGCGGCAGAGACCGCCGAACGGGCGTGACGGCCCGCATCGCCCAACGCCTCGACCATGAAGTCAGAGGCGCCGTTGATCACCTTGGGCTGGTCAGTGAAATCGGCGGTGGAGTTCACGAAGCCGGTCAGTTTCACCACACGTTTGAGCCGGTCCAGATCGCCATCACAAGCGGCGCGGACCTGCGCCAGAAGGCTCAGCGCACAGCTGCGCGCGGCGGCGGCACCGGCGTCGACATCCATATCGGCGCCCAAACGCCCGGTGATCAACCCATCCGGCCCGCTGGAGATCTGGCCCGAGACATAGACGGTATTGCCGGTGACCACGAAGGGCACGTAGTTCGCGGCGGGTGCGGGCGCGTCGGGCAGGGTGATGCCGAGATCGGCAAGGCGGGCGGTCAGGGACATGACGGGCTTCCTTTGGTTGCGGTTCTGGGCGGACGCTAACCGCCAGCCGCGCCAAGGGAAAGCCCCTTTGCCACCTGCCCCGCCTCAGCTTTCGCGGAAGGCGCGGGCGAAATAGTCGGCCATCGGTTTCAGCAAATAGGCCATAGGAGAGCGCTCCCCGGTGCGGATGAAAGCCTCAACCGGCATGCCGGGGAGGAGGATGGTGCCTTCCTCCAGCTTATCCGTCTCACCGGGGTTCAGCGCGATCTCGGCCCGGTAATAGCTCTGACCGGTGGCGTCATCTTCGATGGAATCGGCAGAGACCTGCAAGACCTTGCCCACCAGTTCCGGCGTGGTGCGCTGGTTCAGCGCCGAAAGACGCAGGTTGACCTCTTGGCCCACGGCGACCTGATCGATGTGAATGGTCTGCACCTGCGAGGCGATGATCAGCGGACGGTCCTGCGGAACGAGATACATCAGCGGCTCCGCCGCGCGCACGACGGAACGCGGGGTTTGCACCTGCATGCCATAGATCACGCCGGATACCGGCGCGCGGATATCAAGGCGGTCGATCTCGGCCCTCAGCGCGCGGCGTTGCTCGGCCATCTCCAACTCACGGTAGCGCAGATCGCGCAGTTGGGTGATCGCCTCTTCCCGTCCGGCGGAGCGCAGTTTGAGCCGTTCGATGTCGATCTCGGTCACCCGCTCTTGCGACTGGGCCTTTTGCGCCGACAGCTCTCCGATCTGGCCGCGCAGGCGGGCCTGTTCGCGCATGAGGGTCAGCACGGCAGAAGCCTGCGTCAGACCCCGGTCCAGCAGCGATTGCTGATTGGCCAATTCCTCTTCAATCAGCTCCAACTGCCGCGAAAGCGCGGCCTCCTGCGCGTCGACCCCGCGGATTTGTGCGTTGATCTGCGCCCGGCGTTTGCCCAATTGCTCAAGCTCTTGCGCCACGCTGACGCGGCGCGCGTCAAAAAGGTTGCGCTGCCCGTCCACCAATTCCTGCACGTCAGGGTTCGTCGCCCCGGCTGATAGCAACTCTTCGTCAAATGTGACCGTCTCGACCTCGTCGCGCTGCGCCTCTAGCCGTCCCCGGCGGGCCATAAGCTCGTAAAGCTGCCCCTCGACGATGGCCAATTGCGAGGTCAACTGCTCCGCATCCAGCCGCAGCAGCACATCCCCGGCAGCGACGCTGTCGCCCTCATCTACAAGGATGTCGGCCACCACGCCGCCGGTCTCATGCTGGACGATCTGCCGGTTGCGGTCGACTTCGATCCTGCCCGAGGCCACGACCGCCCCGGCGATTTGGCTGGTCACCGCCCATGTGCCAAAACCGCCGAAGAGCAGGAACAGCCCGATGAACCCAAGGATCAGGGGCCGCCTCGCCGACCAGCGCTTGTCCTCGCGGGCGTTCATACCACGCCCCCCGAGCGCGCGGGCGCTTTCTGGATCTCGCGGTGGTTTTGCACCATCCCGGCCAGCACCTCATCCTTGGGGCCAAAGGCTTTGCGCATGCCGTTATCCAGCACCAGCAGCGTGTCGCATTCCTGAATGGCTGCCGGGCGATGCGCCATGATCAGCACGGACCGCCCGCTGGCCTTCATCTGCCGGATCGCGTGGTTCAGCGCCTGAGAGCCGGTATTGTCGAGGTTCGAGTTCGGCTCATCCAGCACGACGATCACCGGGTCATCATAAAGCGCCCGCGCCAGCCCGATCCGCTGCATCTGCCCGCCCGAAAGCCGCACCTGCCCCGCGCGGATGGGCGTGTCATAGCCTTGCGGGAATTCGAGGATCATCTCATGGGCCGCCGCCATCTTGGCCGCCTTGACCACTTTGGCGTCGTCAGGATTGGGGGAGAGCCGGGCGATATTCTCGGCAATGGTGCCATCGAACAGCTGAACGCGCTGCGGCAGATATCCGATATGCCGCCCCAAGGTCTCGCTCCCGTAATGCTCCAGCGCGGCCCCGTCGAGGCGGATAGACCCGCCCGCAGGCGGCCAGACCCCGGTGAGCGTGCGGGCCAAGGTCGATTTCCCCGCCCCCGAGGGGCCGATCACGCCAACCGCCTGCCCCGGCTCAACGGTGAAGTTGATCGACTTGAGCGCCGCCTGTTTCTCACCCGGTGCCACCACGGTCAGCGCCTTGGCGGCGAGTTTTGCCTTTGGCTGTGGTAGGGCGGTGCGCGCGGGCTCCTCGCCCACCGCACCCAGAAGCTGTGCCAGATTGGCCCAACCGGCCCGGCCCCGCTGCACCACCGGCCATTGGTTCAACGCCAGTTCCACCGGCGCCAGCGCCCGGCCCAAGAGGATTGAGCCTGCGATCATCGCGCCCGGCGTCATCTGGTTTTTCAAGACCAGCCAAGCGCCGAGGCCCAGCATGGCGGATTGCAGAAACAACCGCAGCGTCTTGGTCATCGCGGTAAAGGTGCCGCCCACGTCGGTCGATTTCACCTGCTGCGCCAGCGCCTGCCCCCGGGCCTGCTGCCAGCGGGTAAAGGCGGCATCGCGCATGCCCATGGCCTGCACCATCTCGGCCTCGACCCTGATCTGGCCCGACATGGCATCCGCCGCCTGCCCCGAGATGCCAGCCCGGGCTTGGCTTTCGCGCGACAGCATTTGATTGGCCACCGCGATTGCCACCAGCACGGCGGCACCGCCCAAGGCCAGCCAGCCCAACATCGGGTGGAACAAGAAGATCGCGGCAAAGAAGATCGGCGTCCATGGCGCGTCAAAGGCGGCCATCAGCACCGGGGAGGTCATGAGGCGCTGCACGGCTTCGAGATCGGCAAGGCCCGCGTTGGTTTTCACATCCGGGGTCACGGCGGATTTGCGCACCACCGCGTCGAACACCCGCCGGTCGAGATCGGATTGAAACCGCGCCCCCACCCGCGCCATGATCCGACCGCGCGTGTAATCCAAAAGCCCCATCACCGCATAGAGAAAGACGACGAGAACCGAGAGGGCGATCAGCGTTTCCTCTGACCCTGAGCCGAGCACGCGGTCATAGACCTGCAACATATAGAGCGGGCCGGTGAGCATGAGCATATTGGCAAAAAGGCTGAACAAGGCCACCGCCCAATAAAGCCCGCGGCTGCGCCTGCGCACGCGACGCAGCTCGGACAGCCCCCTGTTCACCACATCGCTTTGCATCAAACCCCTTCAACGCTGCCCGCCACGCGCGCAGCACCTTCCCGCCTTTGGGGAATTGATACTGAGTTTAACAACCCAATGCTATTGATTTTTCGGCCCGCCCCCGACCGTCTCAGCGGTCGAGGAAGTTCGGCGCGGGCGCGCTGGCCCCGCTGCCGCTGCTGCCGCCGCCAAAGATATCGCGCAGAACCCTGTCGATCACATTGTCCGCGCCGCCGCCTTGGCTGCCACCGCCTTGGGGTTGCGGCTGTGGCTGCGGTTCGGGCTGTGCCTCGCTCAGGTTGCTGGGCGGGGCGGGCGCCTGCATCGGCAACTCCTTGAGGGGCATCCCCTCATGCACGCGGCTCATGGTTTCGCGCCAGATCTCGGCGGGCAGGCCACCGCCCGTGACCCCGGTGAGCGGCGTGTTGTCGTCATAGCCCATCCAGACCCCGGCAACATAATCCGCCGAGAAGCCGACGAACCAAGCATCCTTGTTGGCCGAGGTGGTGCCGGTCTTGCCCGCCAATTGCCGCCCGCCAAACTTGGCGCGCTGGCCGGTCCCTTCAGAGATCACCTTTTCCATCATATAGACCAACTGGCGTGCGGCATCTTCTTGGATCACACGTTCGTTGATGCCGCCCCCGGTGCCCATCAGCGGCTCCGTCTCGCCCAGAAGGCGCAGGTCGACCAACCCATAGGGCGTCACCGATGAGCCGCCGTTGAGGATACCGGCATAGGCGCCGGTCATTTCAAGCAGGGTGCTCTCCGATGCGCCAAGCGCCAGTGCCGGGCCGGCGGCCAGATCGCTTTTGATGCCGAACTGCGTGGCGACCGAACTCACCGTTTCGCGGCCCACGCTTTCCGAGACTTTTACCGCCGGAATGTTCAGCGAGCTTTTCAGCGCCTCGGTCAGGGTCACCGGCCCCTTGAAACTCTTGGTGTAGTTCTTGGGGCACCATTGCCCCGAGCCGGGAATGTTCAGGCAATAGGGCTCATCCACGATGATGTCATTGGGCGAATAGCCCAGATCGAGCGCCGCGGCATAGATGAAGGGTTTGAAGGCCGAGCCGGTCTGACGCATCGCCTGCGTGGCGCGGTTGAAGGCGCCCGCGACCTTGGTCTTGCGTCCGCCCACAAGCGCACGCACCGCACCATCAGAAGACATCACCACGATCGCCGCCTGCGCCTTGGAGCCTTCGCGGACCTTGTTCTCAAACACCCATTTCAAACCTTCCTCGGCCGCGCGCTGGATGCGCTGATCGAGGGTGGTCTTGATGATCACGTCTTCTGTGGTGTTGCGGGTAAAGAATTCCGGCCCCGAGGACATGACCCAGTCGGCGAAATAACCGCCCGCCTCGGCCTCTGCCGCCTCGGACAATTGTGCGGGGTTGGCGATGGCCTCATCAGCCTCGGCGGCAGAGAGATAGCCCTGCTCTTCCATCAGGCGGATCACCGTGGCGGCGCGGCTTTGTGACCGGTCCAGATTGTTGGTGGGCGAAAGCGTCGTGGGCGCGGTCAAAAGACCGGCCAGCATCGCGCCTTCCGCGGGCGAGAGGGCGGCTGCGGGCTTGCCGAAGAACCGCTGCGCCGCGGCCTCTGCCCCAAAGGCACCGCCGCCCATATAGGCGCGGTTAAGGTAGATCGAGAGGATGTCGTTCTTGGTGTATTTCAGCTCCATCGCGATGGCAAAAAGCGCTTCCTTGGCCTTGCGACCCAAGGACGAACGACGGCATTCCGCCTCATATTCCTTTTCCGTCATGCCGCTGCTGGGGTCATAGGGCTCCCCCAGACAAAGCAGTTTGGCTGTCTGCTGGGTGATGGTCGAGCCGCCGTGGCCGGAAAGCGGCCCGCGCCCCTCGCTCAGGTTGATGCGCACAGCCGAGGCGATGCCCCGCGGGCTGACGCCCAGATGGCGATAGAATCGCTTGTCCTCGGTGGCGATGACCGCGTTTCTCAGATGTTTGGAGACCGATTCCGCCGAGACCACGCCGCCAAACTGGTCGCCGCGCCATGCAAAGACCTCTCCCTCACGGTCAAGCATCGTGACAGAGCCGCGCGCGCGGCCATCCAACAACGCTTCGAGGGGCGGGATCGTGGTGTAGATATAGCCAACGGCCAAGGCGAGGACGAGGAAGACCACAAGGCTGACACGCCATGTGATCGTCCAGATCAAGCGCCAGATCCAGCGGGCGAGGCCCGCAAAGAAACCGATGATACCGCCGCGCCGGGGGCGTTTGGGACGGGCGGCTTTGCGGCGGGCGGGCGCGGCCTTGCGCGTGGCCGGTTTGCCCCGCGCGGCGGTCTTGGCCTTGGGTTTGGCCTTACCGGGATACCGCTTGTCGGCCACCAAAGGGCGTTTGCGCTTGTTCTTGTCGGTCATAATATTGCCTGCTCGGCCCTATTTTTCGCCACTTTAGCCTGACTGCAGCGGTTTGTTTAGCGCTGCAAGGTCCAATCGGCGTCAAATGTCTGATTAATTTATAGGCAGATTCCAGCCTGCGCCCGCTTTTTAGGCGGCACTGCCACGCAATGGCGCAAATATGGCAGGCAAACCTGTCCAAGAGCGCCCGATATCCGGTTTTCTCATGCTGCACGGGCAGCCGCCCGCTTCGGTAAGCACGCATTCGGACCCGCAGACAGGAAACGACCATATGAAACCCATCTTAATACTTCCCCTTGCAGCGGCGGTCAGCGCCCTGCCCGGGCTGGCGCTGGCACAGGACGCGGAATACGCGACGCTGGCGGATACGACCTTCATCTTCAACACCCTGCTTTTCCTGATCGGCGGTTTCCTCGTCTTCTGGATGGCCGCGGGTTTCGCCATGCTGGAAGCCGGGCTTGTCCGCTCCAAGAACGTCACCACGCAGTTGACCAAGAACATGGGCCTCTTTGCGCTTGCCGCGGTCATGTATTGGCTGGTGGGCTATAACATCATGTATCCCGGTGACGGCAATTGGATCATGGAAGGCGTCTTTGGCACCTTCGCGACCAAGGACATCAAGACCGAGATCGACGCGGGCGGCTATTCCAATGCCTCCGACTTCTTCTTTCAGTTGATGTTCTGCGCCACCACCGCCTCCATCGTGTCGGGTGCGCTGGCCGAGCGGATCAAGCTTTGGCCCTTCCTGATCTTCGTGGTCGTGCTGACCGGCTTCATCTACCCGATCGAAGCGTCCTGGCAGTGGGGCGGCGGTTTCCTTTCCGCCATGGGCTTCAGCGACTTCGCCGGCTCGACCCTCGTGCACGCCGCTGGTGGCTTTGCCGCCCTCGCCGGGGCCATCGTCCTGGGGCCGCGTTTGGGTAAATACGGCAAGGATGGCCGCGTTGTGCCGATGCCGGGTTCCAACCTTGCCCTCGCCACTTTGGGCACGTTCATCCTGTGGATGGGCTGGTTCGGCTTTAACGGTGCGTCGCAGCTTGCCATGGGCACCATCGAAGACGTGGACGCCGTGGCGCAGATCTTTGCCAACACCAACATGGCCGCTGCCGCCGGTGCCGTCGCTGCGCTGATCCTGACGCAGGTGATGTACAAAAAGGTCGACCTGACCATGGTGCTGAACGGCGCGCTGGCGGGCCTTGTTTCGATCACCGCAGGGCCGCTTGACCCGACGCTGTTTGGTGCGCTTTGGATCGGTGCCGTGGGCGGTGTCATCGTGGTGCTGACCGTGCCGATGCTCGACAAGTTCAAGATCGACGATGTGGTCGGCGCGATCCCGGTTCACCTGATCGCCGGTTTCTGGGGCACGCTGGTCGTGCCGGTCTATACCGAAGGTACATCCTTCGTCACACAGATCATCGGCTTTGCCGCGGTTGGCCTCTTTGTCTTCATCGTCAGCTTCGTCGTCTGGCTGATCCTGAAAGCCGCCGGTGGCATCCGGGTCAGCGAAGAGGCCGAGATCACCGGTCTGGACATGTCGGAACTGGGCATGGAAGCCTACCCCGAGTTCGCCAAGGGCTAAGCCCCGGCGACATCGCCAAACAATCGACCGCCCGGCCCGCAATGGCCGGGCGGTTTGCGTTAGGCCACTAGAGGTAAAGAAATCGTAAAGGTCGTGCCGACACCCGGGGCGCTCACATAACGGATGCTGCCCCCGTGCCGGTCCAGAATCTGCCGGGTGATATGCATTCCCAGACCGCTGCCATAGGCGACCTTGGTGTCGGAGCCATCGACCTGCGAAAAAGGCGCAAAGACCTGCTCCTCCGCGCCCGGCGGGATGCCACAGCCGCTGTCGCTGACTTGCACCAGCGCCATGCCCTCGGATTGCTGAAGGCTGACCTCCACCTGACCGCCCGGGGCAGAGAATTTCACCGCGTTCGACAACACATTGCCAAAGACCTGCCCCAACCGCTCGGCATCGGCTTGGACCGTCAGCACCGTCTCGGGCATCTCGCAGCGGAAGCGTATATCCTTCTCCGGTTGCAGGCTCTCCGCCCGGGCCACAGCCTTTTGCACCAGCGGGGCGAGAGCGGCAGGGTGCAGGTCGATGCTGAACTCGGCACTGCTGAGGCTTTGGGTGTCGATCAAATCATTGACCAAGGTCGTCAGCGTCTCGGAGCTGCCCGTGGCCTTTGCCAGCAGACGCGCCTTTTGCGCATCGCTCATCTTGGCCCCACCCTGCGACAACAAGCCAAGCGCGCCGTTGATGACCGTCAGCGGGGTGCGCAGCTCATGGCTGACCGTGGCGAGGAACTGCGCCTGCATCTGCTCGGCGGCGATGGCCTTTTCGGCGGCAATCTTTTGCACGGTCACATCCAAAAGCGCCACGGCCCAGCCCACCTGTTTTTGCCCCGCCCCCAGAGAAATCGCATGGGCGCGCACGGCGAAATGGCGGTGGCCCAGTTGGATATCGGTCACATCGGGCAGGCTGCCATGGGCCGCGAGATAGCGGATGATCGGCCCCAACTCCCCAAAAGCGCTCAGCGGGGCCTCGGGGTCGGCCTCCCGACGCAAGAGGTCGGCGGCGGCTGGATTGGTCTCAATCGCGGCGCCGCTCGGGTCGACCACAAAAACCGGATCGGTGCTGTTGTAGAACAACAGCTCGCGCGCGATTGCGTTCACGTCGATCCAGCGGTTATCGGCCACCAGCCAGACCACCAGCGTCAGCGAAAGCGCGAATGAGAAAGGCGTCGGATCGGTATTGAACAGGGTGATGCCGCCCAAGATATAGGCCAGATTGGCCACCATGGGGATCAGCGTCGCGGCAAAAAGCTTGAGGAAAAAGCTGCGCACCGCCGGGTTGGCCGAACGCACCGCCCGCCCCGCCACGACCGCCGCCGCCATGATGACCATGTAAAGATAGGTGATCGCGATGAAGAACAGCGGGCCGTGGTCGGATTGGACATAGGCTCCGTCTTCGCTCAGCAACCACTTGGTTTCGGGGCCATAGAATGTCTCATGCCAACCGCTCGTCACCGCCGCGAGGGTGATGAGCGCAGGCGCAAGCCCCGCGCAGAGCGGCACCAGCCATCGCGGCACCTTGGCCCCAAGCGCATATTCATAGAGGAAGAAAGCCCAGAAGGTCGGCAGCAGCGCAAAGCCGATCCACGCCCAACGGCTGACCCCAAAGGCGCAGGCGGCAGAGGTGGCGGAAAGTTCGACCCCGACCGACAGAAGCCAGAGGTCCATGGCCAAAATGGCCAGCAAAAACCAATGCTTACCGGGTAGGCTGCTGTGCCCGCGCACCCAATAGCCCAACACGGTGACAAGCGTGGCTGTCACGATCACCAGCTCTACCGCTGGCAAGCTCACATCTAAGCGGATGCACTGTAGGAATGATTCTAAAATTGGCCCGACCCTGAGTTTTCACTCAAGCTATCCAAACATGCCATTTCGACCAAGTTTTGATTAAAAGAGGCCAGAATAGAGGCATAGGGCGATTGTTCCGCAACAATCGAAGGCTGACCGGGCCGCGACATGCGCGGCCCGGAGCGCGATTAGATACCGACGTCGATGATCGCACGAGCAAGGATCGGCACGCTGTTTTGGTTCAGCCCGGCAATGTTCATACGGCTGTCGCCGACCATATAGATGCCATGTTTCTCACGCAGCGCGTCGACCTTATCCGGCGTGGTGCCAAGGCGCGAGAACATGCCCCGATGCTGGGCGAGGAAGCCAAAGCGGTCCGATCCGGAGAGTTTCTGCAACTCACCCGCCAGTTGCTCACGCAGACCCAGCATGGCGTTGCGAACATCCTCAAGCTCGGCCATCCAATCGGCCTTGAGTTCGTCATCGGTCAGGATGGTCGACACGATCCGCGCGCCGTGATCAGGCGGGAAGCTGTAGTTCTGGCGGTTGAGGAAGGCCAAAGTGGCTTGGTTCAGCCCCTGGGCCGCCTCGACAGCCACCAGCATCAGGATGCCGGTCCGCTCGCGGTAGATGCCGAAGTTCTTAGAGCAGCTTGCCGCGATCAGGCATTCCGGCACCGAAGCGGCCACTTTGCGCGTCGCAGCGGCATCCGCTTCCAGCCCGTCGCCAAAGCCCTGATAGGCGATGTCGATCATCGGCACGGCACCGGTGCTTTGCAGCGCTTCGATCACCGCGTCCCATTCCGCGCTGTTGAGGTTCGCGCCCGTGGGGTTATGGCAGCAGCCGTGCAGCAGGACCACATCGCCTTTCTTGGCGGTCTTGAGGTCTTCGATCATGCCATCGAAGTTCACGCCGCCGGTCGCGCTGTCGAAATAGCGGTAGTTCACCACTTCCATGCTCAGATAGGACAGGATCGACAGGTGGTTCGGCCATGTTGGATCAGAGACGAAAACGCGCGCTTCGGGGTTGGCCATACGCACCAGTTCGAATGCCTGACGCACGGCACCTGTGCCCCCGGGGGTGGCGGCGGCGGCAATCGCGCCGCGCGGGACGGCATCGCCCAGAACGAGCGCAGCCATCGCATTGGTATAGGTCGGATCACCTGCAAGACCGGTGTAGACCTTGGTGTCTTGGTTTTCCCAGATGCGCTGCTCGGCGGCTTTGACGGCGCGCATCACCGGGGTGTTGCCGCTGGCGTCTTTGTAGACACCGACGCCGAGGTCGATCTTCGTGTCGCGCGGGTCTTCGCGGTAGGCCTGTACAAGGGCGAGGATCTTATCGGCGGGTTGCGCCTTGAGCGTCTCGAACATGGGGTTCTCCGGTTGGAAGGTAACGGTAAAGGATTAAGCCGCGCCGGTGGCCACGGGCACGGTGGGGAACATGCCCCATTCCGCCCATGAGCCATCGTAGAGCGACCATTTGCGGTGGCCCAGCCGCTCCAGCGCCAGCGCCAGCACGGCGGCGGTGATGCCCGACCCGCAGGAGGTGATGACGGGTTTCGACAGGTCCACGCCCGCCGCCTCGAAAATGGCGCGGGTCTCTTCGGGGGTTTTCATCGTCTTGTCGTCGTTGAGCAATTCGGTGAAGGGCACGTTGCGCGCGCCGGGAATATGGCCTGCGCGCAGCCCCTCGCGCGGTTCAGGCGCATCGCCGCGGAAACGTGCGGCGGCACGGGCGTCGACGATCTGCGGATCGCCGAGTTTGGAGGCATGGGCCACCTGTGTCACATCGCGCACCAATTGGTTCTGGAAACGCACGGTCATATGGCGGTCGCGCGGCACGGGGGGCATGTCTTCGGTCTCGCGACCCTCGGCCTGCCATTTCGGCAACCCGCCATCCAGCACGGCGACATTCTCTTGCCCCATCAGGCGGAACAGCCACCAGACCCGCGCGGCGGACATCAGCCCTGCGCCGTCATAGACCACCACCTGATGCCCGTCACCCACACCCATGGCGCGCAGCCGCGACATGAATTTCTCGATCGGCGGGGCCATATGCGGCAGGTCCGAACGCGCATCCGAGATATCGTCGATGTTAAAGAACCGCGCGCCGGGGATGTGCGCGGCATCATACTCCGCCTTCGGATCGCGCCCGGTGTCGGGCAGATACCACGAGGCATCAAGGATGCGCAGGTCCGGGTCTTTCAGATGCTGAGCCAACCAATCGGTTGAAACCAATGTCTTGGGATCGTCGGCCATGGGGGCCTCCTTCGTCGCGGGCGTTGCCCATGCCTATAACCGGCGGGGGATGCTGGCAAGTGGAAGGGGGGGATGAGAGGTGCAAGGAGGGCCATCCCCTGCCCGTGGGGTGAAGATGCTACGGGCTGTTGGCACCACTTTATGGTTCAGCTTTGATGTGTGCCGTCAAGGAGGCGCCCGCCTCACCAAATCGCCAGCCCGGTCGCACCAAAGGTGCGCCTAGTATATTCTGACACGCCTTTGGCGTGACGGGCGGGCAGGCGATGGCCCGGCGCCTACGGCTTGATTCCGGGCCTGCCCCGCGTCTTACCCGTGATCTTTCAGCAACCGCTGCTTCTGCCGCGACCAATCGCGCTTGGCCGCCGTCTCGCGCTTGTCGTGCAGCTTCTTACCCTTGGCCACGCCGATCTTGATCTTGGCCATGCCGCGATGGTTGAAATACATCACCAAAGGCACCAACGTCATGCCCTTGCGCTGCGTCGCGTTCCACAGATCGGCCAATTCCTTGCGGCTGACCAGCAGTTTGCGCCGGCGCCGTTCTTCATGCTGAAAGGTCTTGGCCTGTTTGTAGGGCGCCACATAGGAGTTCACCAACCACAGTTCGCCATCCTCTACGGCAGCGTAACTCTCGGCAATATTCGCCCCGCCTTCGCGTAGGGATTTCACCTCGGATCCCTCAAGGATAATACCGCATTCGATATCTTCTTCGATCGCGTAATCAAACCGCGCGCGGCGGTTTTCGGCGATCACCTTGTAATTCGGATCGGATTTGGAACTGGATTTGACCTGTGACATGCCAAAGCATGTAGAGCGCCCCCCGCCCCGGTGCAAGATGCTGCCGCTCAGTCACCGAGTTTGGCGTGCACCTCATCCAAATCGATCTCCCCTAGGGGTTGCTTATTGCCGGGGTTGTCGAAGTCATATTTGAACAGATCGAAGTCGCGCTTGTAGATCTCGCGCATCAGATGCATCGACAGATCGTCAAAGTAATCCTCGACCGGATGCGCCCGCTTGGGCCCATGGCCCTCGCTCTCGTTAAAGCGCGGGATCGCCGCCAGATCGACGGGGTGCGGCGTGTCCACGGCATCAAGCACCTGCTGCATCCCATCGTTGAACCGCTCGGTCCAGAAGATCTGGTCGTAGGTGCCGCCATTGACGATAAAGGTGCTGACATGGCCCGAGACCGCCGACCAGTGAATGTCCGGGTCCATTGGCCGCCGCCAACGAATGGTATCGCGGGCAAACAGCAGGAACCGCCGGAAGCTCGCAATCTGGTCGAACTCCTCCTTGCCGTCCTCACCGCCCACGTCGATCCCGTATTTCTGCACCAGCAGCGGCACCAGATTGCCGCGATAGCGCCGCCCGTTGCGCTGAATGCCGCAAATCTTGTCAAAGAAAGACGACAGAATCCGCGTGTAAGGGTTGCGCACACAGGTAAAGGCATAGGACTTGCACGCCGTCACATTCTCGGTGATCGGCCCCTGCGACCCATCCAAAGCCCATTTATGAATGCCTGATTTGGCATCATGGATGTCGCCGTCAAAAAATTCGCCATGATCGGAATAATACATGATCTGGCCGATGGTCGAACAGGCGCATTTTGGCACCACGCGGTACACCATGCTTTCACTTTCCGTCATCCATGTTCCGGGAAAACCCATGCGCGTCCTGCCTCCTGCTGGCGCTGGCTGTTTTAAGCAACAGTCAGACCTCGGTGCAAAAAAGCAAAGAAATGCTGTTTATTCAATCGGTCTTCAGGATTAACTAGGAAGGTGATCCACGACAAAAGGCCGATGCAAGCGGGCCGCGACAAGGACATTCGGTATCCTGCATGGCGAAAATTGCCTATATCCTGCTGTGCCACAAGGATCCGGAGGCCATTATCCGGCAAGCCGAGCGGCTGACCGCGGTGGGCGATTACATGGCGATCCATTTCGACGCCTCCGCCAGCGCCGAAGACTACGCCCAGATCACCGCGGCCCTGCGCGACAACCCCAACGTCGCCTTCCCGCACAAACGCACCCGCTGTGGCTGGGGCGAATGGTCACTGGTGCAAGCCACGCTCGACACGCTCACCGCCGCGATGGAAGCCTTCCCGCGCGCCACGCATTTCTACCTGCTCTCCGGCGATTGCATGGCGATCAAATCCGCCGAATACGCGCATCGGTTCCTTGATGAGACTGACGCGGATTTCATCGAAAGCGTGGATTACTTCGAAAGCGATTGGATCAAGACCGGCTGGAAAGAAGAGCGGCTGATCTATCGCCATTGGTTCAACGAACGCACGCAGCGCAAACGCTTCTACGCAATGTTCGAGGCGCAAAAGCGTCTTGGCCTGACCCGCAAGATCCCTGCCGACCTTCAGGTGCAGATCGGCAGCCAATGGTGGTGCCTGCGCCGCCGCACCGTCGAGGCGCTGATGGCATTCAGCCACGAACGCCCCGATGTCATCCGCTTTTTCCGCAGCACGTGGATCCCGGATGAGACCTTCTTTCAAACCCTCGTGCGCCACCTCGTCCCCGAAGGGGAAATCGCCAATCGCAGCCTGACCTTCCTGCTGTTTTCCGACTACGGCATGCCGGTCACCTTCTACAATGACCACTATGACCTGCTGCTCGGCCAGAACCACCTCTTCGCCCGCAAAATCAGCCCCGAGGCACTGGACCTCAAACGCCGCCTCGGCCTGCTCTACGCCGCCCAAGGGGTGCCTTTCCAGATCAGCGACGAAGGCCGCAACCTGTTCGAATTCCTCACCGCGCGGGGCCGCATTGGCCGCCGCTTCGCCCCCCGCTTTTGGGAGAGGGAATCCAGCCTTGGCCGCGAGCGTGAACTGCTGATCATCATCGCCAAGAAATGGCATGTGGCAAAACGGCTCGTGGGGCGGATACGCCAGCAAACCGGCCTCCCGGCGGTGGATTTCCTCTTCAACGAAGAAGACACCCCCCTGCCCGACCTCGGCGGCATTCAAACCACGCTGGAAAAACGCACCCGCCACCGCCGCGCCCTAATGCGGATGCTCTACGACTACTACGACAGCACGCGGCTGATCGTCTGCATCGACACGTCGAACCTCGACCTGCTGCGCGATTTCGCCTCGGACCGCGCGCAGGTGCGCATGCTCGAAGTCGAATGCAAACTGACCGACACCTATCTCAGCGGCCACGCCCGGCGCATCGGCCTGAGCGGCGCGCAAACATCGCAAGAAAACCTGTCCCGCCTGCTCCCCACGATCCGCGGGAACATGCTGCATGAGGTCGACCAAATCCGCGACGCCCAATTCGCAAACTACAGCCGCCTCTCCGAATACGCCAACCCCGAAACCAACGCCGCGACCCTCGCCCATTTCCTCAAGGTGACCGAAGACGAGGCCCGCGCGATCGTCCAGCCCGCAGGCCTCTTCGCAGATTAGCGCCGCCCGCCCCTACCGTCTGGAACGGCCCCCCGCGCCAAGCGTTGAACTAAGAACGCCGCCACGCGGCCCGACGCACCACAACGCAAGAGGTTTTTCCATGAAACGTAAGTTCACCGCCCTCGCCACATCGCTCCTGCTCGCCCCCGCAGCCCTCTTCGCGCAAGAGACCGCCCCCGAGGCCGAGCGGATCAGCATGTCCCAAGCCATTAAATCCGCGCAAAGCAGCATCGATGGCGGCGTGCTGGAAGCCGAGATCGAAACCGAAGGCGACGGGCTGGTCTATGAGATCGACCTCGTCCGCGGCGAATCCGTGTACGAAGTCACCGTCAACGCCGCCACCGGCGATGTGATGAAGCAGTCCGAAGAGCAGCTCACAAGCTTCCTCAGCGGCCTCTTCCAAGAGGATGAGTTGCGCGCCGCTGGCACGGCCCGCGATGTGCTGATGACCGCACTGACCGAGCTGGAAGGCCAAGACGGCACATGGATCGAGGAAGTCTCACTCGACGATGAAGATGACCGCATGGTTTATGAAGTCGAACTGACCGACGCCACCGGCGAACGCGAACTATTGATCGACGCCACCACCGGCGAAATCACCCCCGGCGACTAACCCAGCCAAAGGTGCGGCCGCCTCTACCGGCCGCACCCCCCTATCTTCATCCTTTCTCAAATACCCTGCACCACACCGGCCCCAAACGCCTCACCAGCGTTTGACGCGCCGACCTAACCCCGCCCGCCCGAGATCAGATCCACAGGATCGATCCCGCGCTTCTCCGCACTGGCACGCACCGCCTCGCGCAAGGCCGCGCTTCGTTCCAGCAGGCGGCGGAACCGGTCCTCGTCCAGAACCAAAAGCGTGGTCGGCGCGATGGCGCGCACATCCACCCGACGGACGCGGTTCGTCAGGATGGCCATCTGGCCGAACATCTCCCCCCGCCCCAAACGCCAAGTCTGACCCGCGCTTTCCAATTCGACAGCACCTGAGGCGATGAAAAACACGCTGCGCGCGGGGCTTTCCTTGCGCAAAACAACGTCGCCGATATCGACATAGCGGGTCTTGAGCGCCCGGCTCAGCCGTTTGAGCGCGCCCTCCTGCAGATCCGCAAACAGCGGAAACTGCTCGATGAAAGCACCGCGCCGCACGGCGAGGTCAAGGCCCGGGCGCCCCTCTGCCGCGGTGCGCCGGGTCGCCAGTTCCTGCATCAAGGCGGTATAGACCTCGGCCCCAAAGAGACCGTCTTCGCGCATCAATGTATATTCGCGCTCTTCCAAACGCAGTGCCGTGCGGCGGATGAAACGCCGTTCCAACTCCTCAGCATAGCCGGGATACTGCAAGCGCAGCCCCTCCAGCGCGGTCTCAATCCCTTCGATGCGGCGCGCCAGAAGGTCGTGCAGCAATTCCGCCACCCGCCGCCCGTGGATGCGGCGAATGCGGCCATCGATGAAAGTGCCCAGATCCCGCAGGATCAACCGTTGCGACAGCAGCATTTCAAAGCGGTCCGCCGTCATCCGCGCCAGCGGCCCCGACACGCCGTAGCGCCCGTGCAGCACCGCCGCCGCGCGAAATGTGCGCCCATAGGCCACGCTGCGCCGCGCCGCGCGTTGATAGCCGCTGCGTCCTTGGGTCCGCGCCCCTTCGATCAGCCGGTCCGCATCCGAGAGCACCAGATCGGCCATCCGCGCCGAGATCGTCCGCTCGCGCACCCGCGCGAGGATCGTGTCACGCTCATGCCCCGCCAGCGCGATCAGCCCAAGCGCGATGCGGTCGCGGTCGAGGATATCGGTCGCTTCCTCCGCGGTCTTGACCGCTGTCTCAAGCCGTTCGCCAAACCGTTTCGCTTCGGAGCGCACGATGTCGCGGTTCAGGTCGTAATTCTCGGTCGTTTGGGCCACGTCCTCGCGCACGGTCTGCAGGGCCACGGCGATGACCTGACGCGACAGCGCGTGATCGATGGGCGAGAGTTGATCGAGCCCTAATCGTCCGATGATCCAACGCAGCGTCGTACCCTGGGCCAGCAGGGTGAAGAGCGTGAAGCCCGTGGCCAAGATACCCACGATCCGCTGAATATCATCCGGCACCCGCACGCTTTCCGTCACCGCCAGCGCCAGTGCCAGCGTGACCGCCCCGCGCAAGCCTCCCCAAAGGATCGCCACCCGGTAGGGCCGCTCGACCAAGGGCGAAAGCTTGGCCGCGGTCAGCAGGGGCAGCAGCCCGAAAAGGACCACCGCGCGGGCGAAAATGGCAGCCACCACCACGACGGCGATAAGAAAGAAATCTTCTAGCCGGACTTCTTCCAACAGCCGGGGGATCAGCAGTGCTGCGAGGATAAAGATCAGCGCCCCCGCCCAATGGGCCAGCACGTCCCAAAGCTCGCGCAGGTTGGTCAACGCCTGTGGCGGCAGCCGCCCCGGCGCGGTGAGGTTCAGCGTCAACCCCGCCGCCACCACGGCGATGACCCCCGAAGCGCCGACGCTTTGCTCGGCGACGATATAGGCCAGATAGGGCAGCGCGACCGAGATCGACTGTTGCGCCAATTCATGCCGCGCAAACAGCGCCATGACCCAAACCGCGATCCGCGCGCCGAGCCAGCCCACCAACGCCCCGCCTGCGATCAGCATCGGGAATTGCGCAAGCGCGCTGCCCAGTTCCGGGTCGGGAATGCCCAGCATGACATAGCCCATGAACAGACCGAAAAGCGCGATGGCGGCGGCATCGTTCAGCAGGCTTTCGCCTTCAATGATCCGCGCGAGCCGCCGCGGGGCCGAGATCGAGCGGAAGATCGAGACCACCGCCGAAGGGTCCGTGGTCGAGACAATCGCCCCGATCAGCAGGCAGGCCGCCAGCGGAATGGCACTCACCCAAAACAGCGCGTAGCCGATGCTGACGGTCGCCACCACCACGGCCACCACGGCCAACACCAGAATGGGCACCCAGTCGTCGACCATGCGCCGCAAGTTCATGCCCAATGTCGCCTGAAACAGCAGCGTCGGCAGGAAGACATAAAGAAAGACGTTCGACCGGATCGGCAGCCCCAGAATGGCCGCCGCCACCGGGTTCAACGCATCCGTCAAATCGGTGCGCAGAAAAAAGATCGCCGAAGCCCCGATGAGGATGCCAACGACCGCCAAGATCACGCTGAACGGCAGTCGCAATCGCGCGGCCAAAGGCTCGGCCAAGCCGATGACGACAAAGAGCGACGCGATGACCGTGGTGACGAGGATGATGTCCATATAGGATGGAATACCAGAATTTAGCTGAATGCGGGGCGCTTCTTGCCCCGCTCAGCGCCTGCAGTTCGTGGTGAGGTTATTTGCGCGCGCGCCGTTCGGCCCTCCAGCGGGCAAAGCGGCCCCGGCGCGCGGCGATGTCATCCTCGATCGCCTCGATCTTGGGGTCCAACCGCGCCCGGCGGAACCGCCGCCAGCGCACCCAGATCGCATAGAACAGCGCCGCGGAGAGGGTCAGCACGATGATGGTCACGAAGGGGATGCCCTTGCTCGCTTCCGGCCCCTCGACCGGGCGGAGCGAAATGGCATTGGGGTAGATCGACAACAGCTCACTGCGCCAGCCATAGTGTTTCAGCGCGTAATACTGCGGCGCGCCGGTGGTGCTGCGGGCATCGGCTGCCTCGGCCTGAAGGTTGGCGGTGTCGAACTTGAAATAGGGCGGCCAGCCCCAGCCGGTGTCTTCGTTGCGGTAGACCATGACATCGCCCTTGGCCCGGCGGGTCTGGATGAAAAAGACATCGCGGTTGACCGCCTGCCCCGCGCTATCGGTTGATGAGCCGGACCAGAAGATCGAATTGTTGCCGAAGTCGATCCGCTTTTCATAGGTGTCCGTGACGCGGACGATATCGGTCTGCGGCAGGGTATAGTGGAAGAATGCCCCCACCAGCACCCAGACGGTCACCCAGAACACCCATTTAACGATTCTCATCTTCGGCCCTTTCCATTAGGTCGCGCGGCCGGACAGGGGCCTTTGCCCTTCTGACATAGTGTTTCCGCGGCACTGCGGCAAATGCCTTACGCGCAATAAGGCGAGGCATTTGCCGCAAAATGCGGACCTTAGCTGCCCAACAGCGCTTTGGTCAGGTCGCTGTCCGGCTCTGACAGCGGATCGATCACGTCGAAATGGTGCTTGCCCTCGGCCACCACATGTTTCGCGCCCCAACTGCGGGCGAAATTCTCGGCCTGTTCGAGGAAGGCGGGCCGCTCCGCCGCGCCGACCCAAACGGTCACATCCACACCATGGGGCGGGGTCATCTTGATCGGGCTTTCAGCGGCGGCTTCGGCCTCATCCAGCCGCAGGGTGTCGTTCATTTCGGTTTGCAACAAGGGCGCCAGATCCGCCACGGGGGAGATCGGCACGATCCGCGTGATCCGGTCGCGCACCTCGGCTCCCAGCAGCAGCGGGTCGGTCATGCGGGCCACCAAATGCCCCCCCGCCGAATGGCCCGACAACACGATGGTGCCCTGCGTGCGGTTCGCCACTTCGGTCAGCGCCGCGGCGATCTGGGTGGAAATCTCGGAAATACGCACCTCGGGGCAAAGATCATAGGACGGCACCGCCACGGCATAGCCCCGCGCCAAAGAACCGGCGGCCAGATGCGACCAATAGCTCTTATCGAAAGCCTTCCAATAGCCGCCATGCACGAAGACCGCCGTGCCGCGCGAGACACCCTCGGGCTGGAAGAAGTCGAACTTTTGACGGTCCGAAGGGCCATAGCGCACGTTAAGCTGCGCCCGCGCCCCCAATGACGCGCGGAATGCCTCTGCCTCCTTTTCCCAGCGGGGCGGAAAGCCGTCGGCCCCGTCGATATAGGCAGCGTTTGCATAGGCGTCATCTAGCATCATTTGGGTCTCCCACCCCGGATTTGATCAAACTCAACTGGACAATCATACTCGTTGTTGCTTTGGAGGCTATAGAGAATAGCGGAGAGATGACATGACTGATGCTAAGACGGATCTGAAATCACTGCTGAAAGACCCCAGCCTGCTTGAAACCCGCGCCTATATCGGCGGCCAATGGGTCGAAGGCGACGACGGTACATTTGACGTGACCAATCCCGCGCGGGGCGATGTCATCGCACAGGTCGCCGACCTCAGCCGCGCGCAGGTCGCGGGCGCGATTGCCCAAGCCGAGAAGGCGCAAAAAGACTGGGGCGCTTGGACTGGCAAGGAACGCGCCGCCGTGCTGCGCAAATGGTTCGACCTGATGATGGAGAACCAAGACGATCTGGGCACCATTCTCACCGCCGAACAGGGCAAGCCGGTGGCCGAAGCCAAGGGCGAGATCGCCTATGGCGCCTCCTTCATCGAATTCTTCGGCGAAGAGGCCAAGCGCGTCTACGGCGAGATGATCCCCGGCCACCAGCGTGACAAGCGCATCATGGTCATGAAACAGCCCATCGGCGTCGCGGCCTCGATCACCCCGTGGAACTTCCCCAACGCGATGATCACCCGCAAAGCCGCGCCAGCGCTGGCGGCGGGCTGTTCCTTTGTGGCGCGTCCGGCGGCAGAGACTCCGCTCTCGGCCATCGTCATGGGTGTGCTCGCGGAACGCGCAGGGATCCCGGCGGGCGTGTTCAACGTGGTGCCATCCTCCTCCTCCTCCGCCGTGGGCAAGGAGTTCTGCGAGAACCCCGCCGTGCGCAAGCTGACGTTCACCGGCTCGACCGAGGTGGGGCGCATCCTGCTGAAACAGGCCGCCGATCAGGTGATGAAATGTTCGATGGAACTGGGCGGCAATGCGCCCTTCATCGTCTTCGACGACGCCGATCTCGACGCGGCGGTCGAGGGCGCGATCATGTGCAAGTTCCGCAACAACGGCCAGACCTGCGTCTGCGCGAACCGGATCTATGTGCAGGCGGGCGTCTATGACGCCTTCGCGGCCAAGCTGAAGGACCGCGTGAGCCAGATGAAGGTCGGCGACGGGCTGGAAGAAGGCACCGATCTGGGCCCGCTCATCAACCCCGAGGCGTCGGATAAGGTGCAAGAGCATATCAAGGATGCAGTCGACAACGGCGCGGAAATCATTCTGGGCAACGCCAAGGACGACATGGGCGGGAACTTCTTCGGACCCACCATCGTGACCGGCGTGACGCAGGACATGAAGGTCGCCAAGGAAGAGACCTTCGGCCCCCTCGCGCCGCTCTTCAAGTTCGAGGATGTGGACGACGTGATCGCCATGGCCAACGACACGATCTTCGGCCTTGCCTCCTATTTCTATGCCAAGGACCTCAGCCGCGTCTACAAGGTGGCCGAGGCGCTGGAATATGGCATCGTCGGCGTCAACACCGGCATCATCTCGACCGAGCTTGCGCCCTTTGGCGGGGTCAAGCAATCCGGCCTTGGGCGCGAAGGATCGCACCACGGGATCGAAGACTATCTTGAGATGAAATACGTCTGCCTGTCGGTCTAAGCACCGGCGGAAGTTAAAGAAACGGGGCGTGCCATGGCGCGCCCCGTTTTGCCTCGGGCTATTGCGTCAGCCGGTCCTGTGCCAGCATCCGGCGCTCCGCCTGCGAAAGATGCGAGATCGCCTGCGCGACATCACCTTCGCAACGCTGCAACGCCCGACACCACAGCCGATGCGCCGAACGAGGCGACCACGGCAGCGCCGCCTGCGCCAGCCATGCCCGCAGGGGCGGCGGCAGTTGGTCAAAGGCTGCCATCGGGTTCCCCTGACGCCGCCGCTGTTTCAGCCCGCTGCGCAGGTTTCGCTTTTTGCCAGTCATGCCGCGGGCCGCCCTTAATGCGCCTGCATATCCGCCGCGATCTCAGACGCGCTCAGCTCGGCGGGGAAATAGGTCGGCCAGTTGGTCAACTCTTCCAAAACCTCGGCGCGGTCGTCGCCCCAGTAGAGGTGATAGTGATCGGCCTTTTGCGGCGCGATGATATGGTCGCTGAATTGGATATATTCCGGCGCTTCGGCATCGCCGCCCTCTTTGGCAAAGACATAGCGCACGCCGCGGTTGCCCTTCTTGTAGGTCAGCACCTCATAACCATCGCTGGCATAGCGCCCTTGCACCGGATCACCGTCCCGGAAGAAGGTCACGGCATTACCGTCGATGGTGATGCGGTCCACATCGGTGGCATAGCCAACCTCGTAATAGGCCTTGTACTCCGCCGCCGTCTTGTCGCCGTGTTCGGCCTTATCCTGCATCACCGCGTCCAGCGCGCCCTGCTGCAACAGCGGGTAGACCGATTGCCAGTCGCCCGCCCAATCCGACAAGGGCCGATCCTTGATCTGCGCGTCGTCAAAGTAGCCATTGTAGATGTCGTTCTGGTCGTGGGCGTGGTCATGCGCATGGGAATGATCGTGGTCATGCGATGCCTCTTTCGTCTCAGCCAAGACCGGGGCCGAAAGGGCAAGGCCCGCGCTCAGCGTCAGGAAGAATAGCGGGGATGCGGATGTTTGGGGCATGTCGTTCTCCGTGGTTTGGCCTGCGTCATGATTCGATATGTTATATCATAACCAACGCGGAGTAGCCCTGTCCCGGAGAGTTTGCAACCCGATGGCCGCCAGCCCGAACACGAAAAAGCCGACAGCACTTTCATGCTGCCGGCCTTCGGGCGGGGGAGAGATACGCCCTGGGGTGACCCGTCTTAGTTGGTCCGGGTCTGCGCCGCGCCGTCCGCATTCACTTGCTGGGACAGAGCCGCGGCGAATTCTTCGCCCGTCATGCCGATGAGCAGCTGGCCATCGGCGTCGACATCTTGGTCGATCTGCACGACCGCACGGTCGCTATCGGCGGCGAATTCCTCGGCCAGATCGATGGAATAGCGCATGGAACCGTCCGCTTGCGGCTCTGCGTTCGAGATGGTGCCGATGACCGTATCATCTGAGGCGACGGCCACGGTGCTGCCATCCAACGCGATATCGGCATCCGTATCAATGTCCGAGGTCGCGGTTTGGTCGATGGACTGTTCGGTGGTCAGGGTGCCATTCGCCTCGGCCCCGGCTGTGGTGTCCAATTCCGTGCCCGCCAGATCGGCGGTCGCATCGGTGCCGACACCCGCGTCCAGGGTCTGTGCGGCGACTGGGGCCGCCATAAGAGCGGCGACAGCCGTGGTCAGGGAAAGCTTGCGTAGGGAATTTGCATAGGTCGTCATGGTTCTTCCTTTCATTGCGCGTGCGGTACTCTGCACGCTGTTGTCCGGGCACGCCTGCCCGGTCCCCCACTCAACCCGACAGCTTTTGCTTGGTTTCACCCCGCCCCCCCGCGCAGCAGAAAGCCGCCGTTTTCGCCCCTAGGCTTCGGCAGATATTCACCCACGAACGGGTCGAGCTTGGGAGGCGACCGCCCACAAAAAAGGCCCGCCAAAAGCGGGCCTTCGCATAGCGCTTGAACGGTTGCGCTTAGTTCACGGATTTGGCGTCAACCACGTCCTTGTCGATCGCCTTCACCTCGGAAGAGATGGTGATCTGGCGCGGTTTCAGGGCCTCGGGCACCTGACGCTCAAGCTCGATATGCAGCATGCCATTGGCATGGGCCGCGCCGATGACCTGAACGTGGTCCGCCAGATGGAAGCGACGCTCAAAGGCGCGGGTGGCGATGCCACGGTGCAGATAGGTCTTGGCCTCATCCTCATCCGCCTTGCGGGCCGAAACGATCAGCGCCTTCTCACGCACTTCGACGCTCAGATCGCTATCCGAGAAACCGGCGACGGCGATCGAGATGCGATAGGCATCGTTGTCGAGCTTTTCGATATTGTAGGGGGGATAGCTGGGGGTGGCCCCATCATTTGTCAGAACCCGGTCCATCATGTTGGCGATCTGGTCGAAACCAACGCTGGAGCGGTAAAGGGGTGCGAAATCAAAGCTACGCATGTGTTCATCCTCATCAGTGAGCGATTGACATATCGGGCCTTCCACCATTGGACAGACCCGGTTTTTCAAGCGCCGAAGCCCTATTGAGGCACCTCGGCAAAGCTCATTTGGGAAAGGGGTTGCGCGCTTTCAAGTCCTGCCGCGCAGAATTACGGGCGGATGAATTTCGCCCCGGTGCCGCGCTCTTCGCCGACGCGGATGCGCTTGCCTGCGGGGTTGGAATCCAGAAACACGCCCTTGCCCGCCACCAGTTCCGCTTGCAGCAGCGCCAAAGGCGCGCCAAGCGCGGTGCCGAGCGAGACCTGCGCGCCCTCGACCTCGGCCTTGGCCGAAACGACAGAGACGATATGTGCCTCGCCTGCGACGAAGCTAAAGATCGGCGCGCCGCTAGAGCCGAAATCGACCGCGCAGGAGGTCACCAATACCCCCTCTTGCTGGGCCAGCACCTTGCAGACCTCCTGCAAAGACGGTGCCTCGGCCCGGTCGCGGGCATAGCTGACCACGCCTACACGGTCGCCGGGGCGCGGACGCGCGGCGGTGCCGAAGGGGCGGATGGTGGTGTTGCGGATCGGGCGGGAGAGTTCCAGAAGCGCTAGATCATTGCGCACCCGGCCCGAGGAGACCTCACCGTCATAGACGTAATCGGGATGCACCACGGCGCGGCGAATGTCGCGGTAGGCCCCGGCGCGGCCATTGCGCCAACCGGCGAGGAACTGCACCTCACCATGGTCGATCCGGGCCTTGGTTTCGCGGTCAAACAGGCAATGCGCGGCGGTCAGCACCAGACGCGGGGCGATCAGCGTGCCGGTGCAAAAGCCGGTCCCACCGATGTCGAGACGGCCCACCGCCTCCCAAGCGGCGGCATCCACACCGTTGTCGAGCGCTTTGAGCGCGCTGTCTTGGGCCAGCGCCGCCGTGGCAAGGGTAAAGACGCCGAAGATAGCCGCCAACAATTGTCGCAAAATGCACCTCAAAACCATGTTTACTTGGCGGATATAGGGGAGTTGCGGCGAAAATACGGCGCAGGCTTAACGCAAACGCGGCACCTGCGCAGGCGCGTCGGGATCACGGCTGAGCGCGGGTGGTTTTGGCCCACCGCAGGCCCAATCGAGCAGTTCGACGCTATGCACCACCGGCACCCCGCTGCCCGATCCGATCTGCATCATGCAGCCGATATTGCCCGCCGCGATCACATCCGGTGATTTAGCCTCCAAGGTCTTGATCTTGCGCTCTTTCAGCTTGGCCGAAATCTCGGGCTGCATCAGATTGTAGGTGCCCGCCGAGCCGCAGCAGAGGTGACTGTCCGCCGGTTCCACCACCGTGTATCCCGCCTGTTTCAGCAGGGTCTTCGGCGTGGCCTTGATCTGTTGCCCATGTTGCAGCGAGCAGGCCGCGTGATAGGCGACGACCATGCCCGGCGCTGCCGGTTCGGCGAAGGGCAAGTCGAGCTCCGCCAGCAGTTCCGTCACATCCTTCGCAAGGGCCGAGACACGCGCCGCATCCTCTGCCAGCGGGTCATTGCGGAACATATGGCCGTAATCCTTGACCGTGGTGCCGCAGCCCGAGGTGTTGATCACAATGGCATCTAAGCCCTTGCCGTCCATCTCGGCCCGCCATGCGCGGATGTTGCGGGCGGCGTGGGCGTGGCTCTCATCGGTCTTGCCCATGTGATGGGTCAGCGCGCCGCAACAGCCCGCCCCGTGGGCCACCACCACCTCGCAGCCCGCGCGGGTTAGCAGCCGGATCGTGGCGTCGTTAATATCGGTGTTCAGCGCCTTTTGGGCGCAGCCGGTCATCAGGGCCACCCGGCGCAGCGGCTTGCCCTTAGCCGGAAAGCTCTGCGGGTCGTCGTTGCGGCTGACCGGGGGGACCGTCTTGGGCGCCATCTCCAGCATGACGCGCAGCCGCGCGTCGGGCATCAGCCGGGCAAAAGGCCGCCCGATCTTGGCCCCGAGCAGCGCAAGCCGAAAGCGTGTGGGATAGGGCAGAATCCGCGCCAGCATCCAGCGCAGGGCGCGTTCGCCCATGGGGCGTTTGTAGCGTTCCTCGATATAAGCGCGGGCGTGATCGACCAGATGCATGTAATGCACCCCCGAGGGGCAGGTCGTCATACAAGCGAGGCAAGAGAGGCAGCGGTCGATATGCTGAACCGTCTTTGGATCCGGGTCGCGGTCGTTCTCCAGCATGTCCTTGATCAGGTAGATGCGTCCGCGCGGGCTGTCCAACTCATCGCCCAAGACCTGATAGGTCGGGCAGGTCGCCGTGCAAAAGCCGCAGTGCACACAGGCGCGCAGAATCTCATTGCTGCGCTGCGTGTAAGGATCCTGCAACTGCTCAGGGGTAAAGGTGGTTTGCATGGCGGCTCCGTTCCTATGTGCTGCGCATCAGATTGGCGAGGACGAGACCGAACCACGGCACCGTCGTGCCCACGGCCCCCAGCACCCCGCTCCACCGGCGCATCGCCGGGCGCGGATCGGCCCGGCGCAGCGCTTGGATCACCAGCGCAATCACCCCGATCCAAGCGGCCCAGAGCGCCAAGGCGATGGCCCCCAACAGCCAAGCGCTGTCGCTCCAATAGCGCGTCAGACCATAGCGCAGGGCAAGCGCGATCAGAAAGGTCGCTAGCACCATCGCCGCCAAGGCACGGATGGCCCTAAGCGAAGGCGGCACGGCGATCAGCGCCTTGAACAGAAACGGGCCAATCAGAAAGACGATGAGGAAGACCAGCACCAAAGTCATGCGCTGAGGGCCAAGGCTTCGGCGTTAAACAGGCCACGGGGGTCGAACTTGGCCCGGAGCCCCGCCGTCAACCGCGCCACCCCCGGCGCTTCGGGTTCCTGTCGTGGCAGCGCCCCCGCCGCCTCGGCCCGCAACAAGGTCGCGTGGCCGTCATATTGCCCCAAGCGCGCGCGCAGGTCCGTGCCGGGGGCCATGCGCAGCCATAGCAGCCCCCCGGCCCAATCATAGAGCCGCACCTCCGCTCCGGCTTTTGCCGCAAGCGCCGGGGCCTCGGTCGGGCGGCAGTGCAGGCGCCAGACATCGCCCGCCGCCCCATGGAAGGGCGCCACATCTCGCAGATCCCGCCAGAGGGTCTCTGAGCTACCTTCTGCAAGCACTTCAATCTCGCCCCCCGTGGCGGCGAGCAAATCCTTCAACCGCCCGATCCGGTAGCTGACCGAGGTCTCGAACCCCTCCAACCGCAGGACCGTCCGCCCCTGCGCCGGGTCATGGGCCGCGCCGGTCACCTCGAAGGGGCTGCGCATGGCCAGCGCCATCGCGGCGATGGCAGCGGGGTCGTCCAGCCCGGACAGCACGAGCGTCGCGCTGGTTTCAGGTTTCGGGAGCACCTTTAGCGAGACTTCGGTCAACGCGCCCAAGGTGCCCTGCGACCCGGCCATCAGCTTGACCAGATCATAGCCGGTGACGTTCTTCATCACCCGGCCCCCGTTCTTGATGATGGCCCCCTGCCCATCGACGAACCGCACCCCCAAAAGAAAATCCCGCGCGGCCCCAACGGCAAGCCGCCGCGGGCCACTGACATTGGCGGCAAAGACCCCGCCGATGGTCGGCGTGCCGCTGCGGCCCATGAGCGCGCGGTGGTCCATCGGTTCAAAGGCCAGCCGCTGGCCCTCGGCGGCCAAAGCGGCTTCGATCTCGGAGACCGGCGTGCCCGCCTGCGCGACCAGCGTCAGCGCGCCCGGCTCGTAAAGGGTGATCCCCCGCAAACCGGCAAGCGACAGTGCCGCACCCGGCCCCGCCATGCCGCGCGTATCCCCGCCGCGCAGGGAGAGGGGCGCATCAGCGGCACGGATCGCCTCGGCCAGTTCCGCCTCGGAAGTCACCGTCACGCCGCCACCGATGCGCCGCTGCCGCGCCGCCCTTCCGTCACGTCGAGGGGGAAGACCTTGGCCGGGTTCAGCAGCCATGCCGGGTCGAAGACATCCTTCACCATCAATTGCGCCTCTAGATCCGCGGGGGCGTATTGCTCATGCATCAGATCGCGCTTTTCGATCCCGACCCCATGCTCCCCGGTCAGGCAACCGCCCGCTTCGACGCAGAGCCGCAGGATGTCGGCGCCAAAGGCCTCGCATTTCTCCAGATCGCCGGGTTTGTTGGCGTCAAACAGGATCAGCGGGTGCATATTGCCGTCGCCCGCATGAAAAACATTGCCGACCTTGAGGCCATAGTCATCGGACATCTCACCGATGCGGCGCAGCACCATGGGCAGCTCATTCACCGGGATGGTGCCATCGAGGCACATGTAGTCGTTGATCTGCCCCATCGCGCCAAAGGCGGACTTGCGGCCCAGCCAGATCGCGGCGCTTTCCTCGGCGCTGGTGCTTTCGCGCAGTTCCACCGGGTTGTGGCGGCGGGCAATCTCGGTGATCAGGGTCAGCTGGTGGTCGATCTCTGCGTCGGAGCCTTCGACCTCGACGATCAGCAGCGCCTGGCACATCGGGTAGCCTGCATGGGCGAAAGCCTCCGTCGCCTCGATGCAGGGGCGGTCCATGAATTCGATCGCCACGGGCAAGACGCCGGCCTTGATGATGTCGCTGACGCAGGCCCCGGCGACGGCGTTGTCGTCGAAGCCCATGAGCACGGGCCGCGCGCCTTCGGGTTTGGGCAGGATGCGCAGGGTGGCTTCGGTCACCACGCCCAACTGCCCCTCGGAGCCGCAGATCACGCCCAAAAGGTCCAGCCCGCCCGCGTCCATATAACCGCCGCCGATCTCGACCACTTCGCCGTCCATCATGACCATGGTGACGCCCAAGAGGTTGTTGGTGGTGACCCCGTATTTCAGACAATGCGCCCCGCCCGAGTTCATCGCGATATTGCCCGCGATGGCACAGGCCAACTGGCTGGAGGGGTCGGGCGCGT
The DNA here is from genome assembly GCF_029285915.1 of Sulfitobacter sp. M85. NCBI lineage: Bacteria > Pseudomonadati > Pseudomonadota > Alphaproteobacteria > Rhodobacterales > Roseobacteraceae > Sulfitobacter > Sulfitobacter sp. M85. The sequence goes on along the minus strand of NZ_JABECQ010000001.1, from coordinate 585,912 downwards.
AGAAGAAGCCGTCTTCCTCCACCGCGCCGGTGACGCTGAGGTTGGTGCGCCCGGTCTGCACGCGCATCAGACGGTTGTCGTAATCGACCTCAAGCACCTCGGCCATGCGCGCCACCCCCAGCACCACGCTATCAGCGGTGGGCAAGGCTCCTCCGGCAAGCGAGGTGCCCGAGCCGCGCGGCACCACCGGCACGCCCTCCTCATGGCAGATTGCCAGAATGGACGAGACTTCTTCGGTACTGGCAGGCAGGGTCACGGCCAGAGGAGGGCATTTATAGGCCGTCAGCGCGTCACATTCATAGGCGCGGGTCTCATGCGCATCGTCGATCACGGCATCGCGGGGCAGCGCCGCACGCAGCCGCGCCACGACACGCGCCTTGCGCGCAATGATCCCGGCATCGGGTGTTGGCATCTGCATTGCGGTCCCTCCTCTGGCCCGCAGCATAGAACCTATGGCGCGGGCTTGGCCAGTTTGCCGCGCGCTTGGTGCAATTGCACCACTAAATTGCGGCTTCAGGGTGAATTGCACCGGGCCCAACTTCCGCCTACCTTGGAACCTTTCCGAAATGCGCTATATTCAGTTCGTTGTTTTATTGGTGTCCCATGTTCAAACGTAGCCTCATTCTCGCCTTCTTGGCCTTTGCCGCGCCGGGTTTCGCCGATCCGCCCGCCATTCTGAATGTCACGGTCGATCGACAGGGCGATTTGTGGAAGTTTGACGTCACCATCCGGCACAACGACAGTGGCTGGGACCACTATGCCGACGCTTGGCGCATTCTGGACCCCGATGGGAAACCCTTGGGCACCCGCAATCTGGCACATCCGCATGTGAAAGAGCAGCCCTTCACCCGCTCGCTTTCTGGCGTGCGCATCCCCGAAGGGATGACAGAGGTCAGCATTCAGGCGCGCGACAGCGTCAGTGGCTGGTCTTCGGAATTGGTGACGATCCCGCTGCCCTGACCTGCGCCCTTTCAGACCCGGTGATAAGGCCCGCCCGAGAGGATCGCGGCGGCGCGGTAAAGCTGTTCGGCCAGCATGACCCGCACCAGCATATGCGGCCAGACCATCTTGCCAAAAGAGAGTGCATGATCCGCCTCTGCCCGCAGGCTGGGGTCGATGCCATCGGCGGCGCCGATGACAAAGGCCAAATCCCCCCGCCCGGCGTCACGCCAATTGCCAAGCCGTTCGGCGAATGCGGGGGAGGTTTCGACCTTGCCGCGTTCATCCAAGACGCAGATCACCGCCCCTTGGGGGATCGCGCGCCGTAGCAGCACGGCTTCGGCGGCCATGCCGCCGTTCTTCTTGTCTTCCATCTCGACCACGCGCGCGGGGCCAAGGCCCAGACCGCGCCCGGTCCGGTCGAACCGGGTCAGATAATCATCGACAAGGGTTTTTTCCGGACCGGCGCGAAGCCGGCCCATGGCACAGATGTGAACCCGCATGACCTAGGCCCGCAAAGCGGGATCAGTGCGGTGCCGCTGTGGCCGCGTCGTCGCCGCCCAGCCACATCTTTTCAAGCTGGTAGAATTCACGCACTTCGGGCCGGAAGACATGCACGACAACGTCGCCTGTGTCGATCAAGACCCAGTCGCCGGTTTCACGGCCTTCCATCTTGGACGTGCGTCCGGTGGCGTCTTTGACGGCCTGCGCCAGCTTTTCCGAGATCGCCGAAACCTGCCGCGTGGAGCGGCCCGAGCAGATCACCATATAGTCGCCGATGGCTGTCTTGCCGCGCAGATCGATCTGCACGATATCTTCGGCCTTGTCGTCATTCAGCGAGGAAAGGATAAGCGCCAGCAGGTCGTCGCTGGTTGCGATTTGCGAGGCGGCAGTCATTGCAGCCCCATGGTCAGCAGCCTGCGCTGCGTCAACGTTAAGAGACAGGACATTGTCCTCCTTCGTAAATAGCACCATCAATGCTGAACGCTTGCCCCGGTGCCGAGCAGCCCCAATTTAGCGACCCGGGGTTTATTTTTCAATGGATCGCGTAGCCATAGCGTTAACCACGGCGCAAATCCCCGCTCACTCAGGCATATCCCGCGATGCCGCGGCGCGCGACAGGGCCAGTTGACTGTCTTCGATGACTTTTACCTCGCGCTGCGGGAAGGGGATGGAGATGCCGTGTTCCTTGAAAGCATCCCAAAGCGCCAGATAGACATTGCCGCGAATATTGGTCAGCCCGCCGGTCGGATCCTTGATCCAGAAGCGCAGGATGTAATCCACCGACGAATCGCCAAAGCCCACGATATGGCAAACCGGGGCCTTGTAGCTCAGCACCCGGTCGACGCCCTTGGCCGCCTCCACCGCCAGTTTGCGCACCAGATGCGGATCGTCGGAATAGGCCGTGCCGAAATAGATATCGAGCCGCACAAAGTCATTGGAGTGGGACCAGTTCACCACCTGCCCGGTGATTAGGTCCTCGTTCGGGATCAGGTATTCCTTACCGTCCCGCGTCACCACAGATGCATAGCGCGCGCCGAGCGTTTGGATCCAGCCAAAGGTCTCGCCCAGACTGATCACATCGCCGGGCTTGATCGACTTGTCGAGCAGGATGATCACGCCCGAGACGAGGTTCGACACCACCTTTTGTAGACCGAAACCGAGGCCCACGCCGATCGCACCCGACAGCACCGCAAGACCAGTCAGGTCGATCCCCACCGCCCGCACACCGATGAAGAACGCGAGCCCGTAGAGCAGGATTTGAACCCCCTTCACGGCCAGCACCTGCATGGAGGGGCTGATGTCTTCGTTCTTGCGGATCGTCGCGGCGGTGGTCGTGCTGACCAGCCGCGCCATGGTCAAAAGCGCGCCGACAACCACCAGCGCGGTCAGAATGGTCAGCACCGAGAGGCGGAATTCGCCCACAGTCAGCGCGACCCCGTCCAGAAACAGGGCCACATCATCGGCGACGTTTAGCATGTAGAGCGTGGCATAGATCCACAGCCCCCATGTCACCATGCGCCGCAAGGGACGGTTGCGCACCAGACGCGCGGCGAAAGCGATGCCCACATAGATCGCCGCCAGCGTCGCCGCCAAACCGATGAGATAGGACCGTGACGGCCAAGTCACGTTTTGCATCACCTGATAAAGCAGCCCCGCCAGCAAAGCGAACCAGATCAACCCCAATCGTCGCTTGACCTGCACCACCACGCGCAATTGCCACTTGGACCAGCCTTCGCGGGAGCGGACCCAGTTTTGCAACATCACGCCGGTGACCCGGTGCAACACCCACGCCAACGCCACCAAGGCCAGCAGGATCAGGATTTGGTTTTGCCGCCAGCCGGGGCTCAGAATGCTTTCCCCAAAGCCGAGCACCCCATCGAACAAAGCCTGAAGCGACAGCAGGAAGTTCGAAAACGGGTGGCTTTCAGGGATCATGGTCGGCCTTCGCAGCTAGGGAGGATCACGGTCGCACAGGCTGTGCGCCGGGGCAAGATGACCCGCAGCCTACCCCCTGCCTCCAAGACGATCACGACACCTTGCGAGACTCGCTCAGGCTCTATATCCCTTGCCCCATGATACTGGTGTTTGATCTTTGCGACCGTGCGCGTCTGCGCGAACGCTTTTTCGGCGCGACGCATAGCGTTCTGGCGCGACTATAAGCCACCCCTCTCAGCCACACCCATAGCCATTCCAAACCACGGGAGAGGACCATCATGTCCCCCAAGACGCTTTACGATAAAATCTGGGACGCTCATGTCGTCCACGAAGCCGATGACGGCACTTGCTTGCTTTATATCGACCGTCACCTCGTCCACGAAGTGACCAGCCCACAGGCCTTTGAAGGGCTGCGCATGTCGGGCCGCACCGTGCGCGCCCCGGACAAGACCATCGCCGTGCCGGATCACAACGTGCCGACCACCGAGGGCCGCGAAGACCCCGAAGCGATGACCGAAGACAGCCGCATTCAGGTCTCGGCCCTCGACAAGAATGCGCGCGAGTTCGGCGTGCATTACTACCCGGTGTCGGACATCCGTCAGGGCATCGTGCATATCGTGGGCCCCGAGCAAGGCTGGACCCTGCCCGGCATGACCGTCGTCTGCGGCGACAGCCACACCGCGACCCACGGCGCCTTTGGCGCACTGGCCCACGGCATCGGCACCTCCGAGGTCGAGCACGTCCTTGCCACCCAGACGCTGATCCAGCGCAAGGGCAAGAACATGAAGGTCGAGATCACCGGCAAGCTGCGCCCCGGCGTCACGGCTAAGGACATCACCCTTTCCGTCATCGGCGCCACCGGCACCGCGGGCGGCACCGGCTACGTCATCGAATACTGCGGCGAAGCGATCCGCGATCTGTCGATGGAAGGCCGCATGACCGTCTGCAACATGGCGATCGAAGGCGGCGCACGCGCGGGCCTGATCGCGCCCGACGAAAAGACCTTCGAGTATTGCAAAGGCCGCCCCCACGCCCCGAAAGGCGCACAATGGGAAGCGGCGATGGACTGGTGGAAAACACTCTTCTCCGACGAAGACGCCCATTGGGACAAGGTCGTCACGCTGAAAGGCGAAGACATCGCACCTGTCGTCACATGGGGCACCTCGCCCGAAGACGTGCTGCCAATTGACGCCACCGTGCCCGCGCCCGAAGACTTCAAAGGCGGCAAGGTCGATGCGGTGAAACGTGCGCTGGAGTATATGGACCTGAAACCGGGTCAGAAACTCACCGATATCGAGATCGACACGGTCTTCATCGGTTCCTGCACCAATGGTCGCATTGAAGACCTGCGCGCCGCTGCCGAAGTGCTGAAAGGCAAGAAGATCAAGGACGGTCTGCGTGCGATGGTCGTGCCCGGCTCGGGTCTCGTCCGCGCACAGGCCGAGGAAGAAGGGCTGGCGGATATCTTCCGCGAGGCCGGTTTCGAATGGCGTCTGGCGGGTTGCTCCATGTGTCTGGCGATGAACCCCGACCAGCTTGCCCCCGGCGAACGCTGCGCGGCCACGTCGAACCGCAACTTCGAGGGGCGTCAGGGCTATAAGGGCCGCACGCATCTCGTGTCCCCCGGCATGGCCGCAGCCGCCGCACTCACCGGTCACCTGACCGACGTGCGCGAACTGGCGTGAGCGACCGGGGCATGGATACCGGGCGGGTTGCGCAGGGTTCAGTTGGCCGTGCGCAGCTCGCTGCCGGACTTCAGCACTTCGCTGCCGTCGTCCAGTTCGATCTTATAGGCCGGTTCTTCATCGCTCGCCTTGCGGGTCACCTCGCTGCCTTGCAGCTTCAGCGTGATCTCTTGCGTGTATTTCTTGACGATCTTGCCGGTCCCGGTGCCATTGCCCCAGTCCCATTCCACTTTCGTGCCGGTTTGGTACGACATGCCATGCCCTCCTGATACCCCATTTGCCTAGAACGCGCCGGTCGGCGGCGCGGTTCCCGCACTCTCCGAAGGATACCCCGATGGAAAAGTTTACAGAAATCACCGGCACCGCGGCCCCCATGCCGCTGGTGAACATCGACACCGACATGATCATCCCCAAGGTCTTTCTCAAGACGATCAAACGCTCCGGCCTTGGCGTGAACCTGTTCGACGAAATGCGCTATGACCGCGAAGGCAACGAGATCCCCGATTTCGTGCTGAACAAACCGCAATACCGCGACGCGCAGATCCTTGTCGCGGGCGACAACTTCGGCTGTGGCTCTTCGCGCGAACACGCGCCTTGGGCGATCAAAGACTTCGGCATCCGCTGCGTCATCGCGCCCAGCTTTGCCGACATTTTTTACAACAACTGCTTCAAGAACGGCATCCTGCCCATTGCCCTGCCGCAAGAGCAGGTCGACGTGCTGATGAAAGACGCCGAAAAGGGATCGAACGCGCGAATGACCATCGATCTGGAAGGCCAGACCGTGACCACCTCAGATGGTGAGACATTCCCCTTCGAAGTGGACGCCTTCAAAAAGCACTGCCTTCTCAACGGGCTGGACGACATCGGCCTTACGCTCGAAAAAGGTGCCGCGATCGACAGCTACGAGGATTCGCTGGGCCAAAGCCGCCCTTGGGTCTAACGCCCGGCCTGCATGATCAAACTTGTGGGCGCAAACCGCGCGCCCACAAGATGTTGCCGCCTGCCATCAAACCGCCACGGAATTGATGCAAGAAGGCACCACCCCCTCCCTCAAAATACCCCAGTATCCTGCTCTTCTCTCCGCGGAGCCTTGAGGCACGTGCGGAAAGAAGGCAAAAATTGGACCAGAATGAGGCACACCCCATCAACCGGGGGCATCAAGTTGGAACAAGCACGCGGCATCGTATCGCGGCTGGCCAGTTTGAAAGGGCAGAGCAGTGATCGGACGAATGACAGGCGCGGCGACGCGTGGCCTATTGGTGGCGCTATTGATTGCCATCCCGGCGCTTCTCTTGCCGGGGGCCGATGCGGAATCCAGCCAGATCACCGTGCTGCTCGCCTGTATCGCGGCGATCCTGACCTTCATGGAATACAACGCCCGCCAGCCCGGCATCGTCGAATTCCGCGACGCCCCGCCTTTCAATCGGCTGCGCTTCATCAGCCTGCTCTTCACGATCCTCGTGTTGTCGCTTATCGCGCGGGGTCAAACGGCCCCCACCCTGCTGACCGGCGCGCTCACCGCGCTTGGCACGATACTGGGCAATGCGCTTGATTTCCCCTATTCCCCGGTGCGTCTTGTGGTGCTGATGATGCCCGCCGACGCCCCTCTCGAGGCGGTCAACCTGATCCGCACAGCGGCGGGTCTGGCCTATCTGGTCTCGCTCATCGCATTGGCGACCTTCGTGGTGCTGGTGCGCGTCATGGGCTGGCCCGCGCGCCAAGGCGCCTTCAACGTCTGGGTGAATCTGCCGCTTTTCGATCCAACCGCTGGGGGCGATGTGCTCTACCGGCTGCAACGGGACGCGCGGATCAACATCGCGCTTGGCTTCCTTCTGCCCTTCTTCATCCCCGCAGTGGTCAAGGCCACCGCCGATCTGCTAGATCCGATCTCACTGAGCAATCATCAAACCATGATCTGGACAATAAGCGCATGGGCATTCCTTCCGGCCAGTATGATCATGCGCGGCATCGCCATGGGGCGGGTGGCCGAGATGATTCACGACAAACGCCGCCGCGCCTACGCCGAAGCGCATATGCAGGCCGCCTGATCCGCTTCCTGCTGGCGCTGCTCCTGCTGACCGGCACCGCGCAGGCCGAACCGCTGCGCATTGCCACCTTCAACACCGAATTGTCGCGCAAGGGGCCGGGCCTGCTCCTGCGCGACATCCTGCGCGGGAATGACCCTGCCGTCGCCTCCGTGATCGAAACCATCGCCAGCGCCGATCCCGATATCATCGCGCTACAAGGCATCGACTACGATCTCGAACAGGCCGCCCTCAATGCCCTCGCCGATGCGCTTACCGCCGCGGGCGCGCCCTATCCCCACCGCTTCGCCGCGCCGCCCAATGCAGGCCGCCAAAGCGGCGTCGACCTCGACGGTGACGGCAAGCTCGGCACCCCCCGTGACGCCCAAGGCTATGGCCGCTTCTTCGGCCAAGGCGCCATGGCGATCCTCTCACGCCACCCGATCCAAGAGGGCGGGTTCCAAGATTTCAGTACCCTCCTTTGGCGCGACCTCCCAGATACACTCTACCCGATGATCGACGGCGCCCCCTTCGCGGGGGTGGAGGCCCAGGCCACGCAGCGCCTCTCCTCCAACGGCCACTGGTCCCTGCCGATCCAAACCCCGGAGGGCCCCGTCACGCTGCTGACCTACCACGCCACCCCGCCGGTCTTCGACGGCCCCGAAGACCGCAATGGCCGCCGCAACCATGACGAAACCATCTTCTGGCTCCACCACCTCGCCGGAAAGATCGGTACGCCCCCGTCACCCCCCTTCGTCCTGCTGGGCGACGCCAATCTCGACCCGCAGCGCGGCGACGGGCGCGGAGAAGCCATTGCCGCCCTCCTCTCCCATCCTGCGCTGCAAGACCCCCTGCCGCACCGCCCCACGGTCAACTGGCCCCAAACCGGCCCGATGCGCGTCGACTACATCCTGCCCTCCCGCCACTGGGAAACCAGTGACGCTGGCCTCATCTGGCCCAAGGGCGAAAGCGCCAGCCGCCATGCCCTCGTCTGGGTCGACCTCACCCGCTGACGCCCCCTATCTTGACCCTCCGGAACCCGCAGGCTACCCAATCTCCAACCGTATTTTCAGGAGTTTCCAATGGCCAACCCATCCTTGCTCATCCTCCCCGGCGACGGCATCGGCCCCGAGGTCATGGCGCAGGTCACGCGCATCATCGACTGGTTCGGCGAAAAGCGCGATCTGGCCTTCGATGTAGAGCATGATCTGGTCGGCGGCGCGGCCTATGACAAACACGGCACCCCGCTACATGATGACACGATGGCCCGCGCCCTCGAAGTCGACGCCGTGCTGCTGGGCGCCGTGGGCGGCCCGAAATACGACGACCTCGACTTCTCCGTGAAACCAGAACGCGGCCTGCTCCGCCTGCGCAAGGAAATGGACCTCTTCTCCAACCTGCGCCCGGCACAATGCTTTGACGCGCTTGCCGATTTCTCCTCGCTGAAAAAAGACGTGGTCGCGGGCCTCGACATCATGATCGTGCGCGAACTCACCTCCGGCGTCTATTTCGGTGAGCCGCGCGGCATCTTCGAGGAAGGCAACGAACGCGTCGGCATCAACACGCAGCGCTACACCGAAAGCGAGATCGAGCGTGTCGCCCGCTCCGCTTTTGAGCTCGCCCGCCGCCGCGGCAACAAAGTCTGCTCCATGGAGAAAGCCAACGTCATGGAAAGCGGCATCCTGTGGCGCGAAGTCACCCAACGGGTGCGCGACGCCGAATACCCGGATGTCGAACTCAGCCACATGTATGCCGACAATGGCGCCATGCAGCTCGTGCGCGCACCCAAACAGTTCGACGTGATCGTCACCGACAACCTCTTCGGCGACATCCTCAGTGACTGCGCCGCCATGCTGACCGGCAGTCTGGGCATGCTGCCCTCGGCCAGCCTTGGCGCACCCAATGCCGATGGCCGCCCAAAGGCCCTCTACGAGCCCGTCCACGGCTCCGCCCCCGACATCGCGGGCCAAGGCAAAGCCAACCCGATCGCCTGTATCCTCAGTTTCGCCATGGCGCTGCGCTACTCCTTCGACCAAGGCGAAGAAGCCGCCCGTCTGGAAAAAGCCGTCGAACGCGCGCTGGCCGATGGCGCCCGCACCCCCGACTTGATGGGCCCCGAAGGCGGCACCCCCATCACGACCGAGGGAATGGGCGACGCCATCCTCAAAGCCCTCGACGCCAGCCTATAAGAAACTAAGGCGGGGTCTCACGCCCCGCCCCTTCCCCTTCATCCTTTCTCAAATACCCTCGGGGGAGCAGCCGCAGGCTGCGGGGGCAGCGCCCCCAATTCCCCCCGCTTCCCCCAAACGCCACGCAAAATCCCTGCAACTGACCAATTGCCAAACCCGCCAAGCTGCGCTATTGCGCTCCACATCGGTCGGGCTGTAGCGCAGCCTGGTAGCGCACCTGCTTCGGGAGCAGGGGGTCGGAGGTTCGAATCCTCTCAGCCCGACCAGATACCCCCCACACCTCCCTCGGCTCAAAACTCGGGTCACTGCGAACCGCTCAGCCGTAGACCTTGAGCAGCATCCAAACCCCCATGCCCAGCATCATGACGTTCTCGGTGAGCGAGACGAACCCAAGTGGGACATTGCTCGACCCGCCGACGCAGGCGCATTTCAGCTCGCGTTTGTCGACATAGACCGCCTTGATGACCGAAACCGCGCCAATTGCGCCGATCACGATCGCCACGGGGGCCGAGAGCCAGGTCAGCGCCCCGGCGGTCATCAGAATACCCGCCAGCGCCTCCCCGAATGGATAGACCTTGCCATAGGGCACCCACCGCTGGGCCAGCAGGTCGTAGTTCAGAAACATCGTCGAAAAGCTCTCAATATCCTGCAACTTTTGAACGGCGAGGAAACACATGGAGATCGAGATGAACCACTCGAAAGCCCGAAGTGTGAAGATGTTGCCGAATGCATACCAAGAGAGTCCCAGTGCCATCAGGAAGGCCACGCCGAAAATAGCGACAACGGGCTGATAGCTGGTGTCCGATTGCTCTTCCTTGGGCTTGTCCAAACCTAAATGCACGCGCAGATCGTCGTAACCGCCGATCCGCTCCCCCTCGATGAAAGTCTGCGGCGTGGTCTCCACACCCTCTTTCGCCATGAAGGCATCGGTCTCCTCGCGGGTCGTGAGGTGGTGATCTTCGACGTGGTAGCCCTGCCGCTTCAGCAGGTCTTTGGATTTCAACCCGAAGGGACAGAGGTGCTGTTCCATCACCATCCGGTAGAGTTTCGCGGTCTTGCCCTGTCCTTCGGCCATCCTAGCCTCCTTTTGCCTTTTCGAACGACATCTCAAAGGAGGAACAAGTTTCCAGCGCAGGAGAGTTCCGCAAAGGGGTGATTTAGGTCAACCGGCAACCCGGCGCAGCACCACAGGCGCGATGCCGCTCAGGCCAGTTTGCCCAGATGCGCGGCAGGGATCGTGACGGTCCAAGTCAGGGCGTTTTCGCTGGTCACCGTTTCCGCCGCGCCATTAACCATCGCGGGGGCCAATACGGAGAGAACCTTGCTCCCGAAACCGGTGGCTTTCTTGGCAGAGGGGTCAATGGTGATGCCGGTCTCGATCCACTGGAAACGCAGCCCGCCCTTTTCGGTATGGGACCAGTGGCATTGGATATCGCCGCAGCCGTCGCTCATCACCCCGTATTTCGTGGAATTCGTCGCCAGTTCATGCAGCGCCATGCCGATCAGTTGCAACGCCTGCGGTCCCAAAGCGACAGAGGGGCCATCCACATCCACCGCCTTGGCCTGCAAATGCAGGAACGGGTCCAACTGCGCGCGCACCAGTTCGGCCAGATCCACCGAAGACCAGCCGCCATCGACCAGCAAATCGGTGGACCGGGCCAGCGCCTGAATACGGGCCCCGAAGGACTTGTTGAACTCCGCGAGAGAGGCCGCCGAACTCGCCGTTTGACGCTGCATCGCTGTGACCAGAGAAAGCATGTTCTTGGCCCGGTGGATGACCTCACGCGAGACGAGATCGCGCACCTCTTCGGCCTTGCGCGTCGCAGTCACATCATGGTGGATGTTCGAGATCGAGACGATATCCCCCGAAAGCGTCCGAATGGGCGTGCAGGCGATGGTAACATGGCGCTCGGTGCCGTCCTTGGCCACGCGCACCGCATTGAATTGGCGCAGCTTGCCGGCCATGATCTGATCGCGATACTCAAGCACCCGCGTCGGCCAATCCGGCGGATACAAAAGCTCGACCGACTGGCCCAAAGCCTCCTCTTCCGTATAGCCGTAGAGCCGCTCGGCTGCCGGATTCCAGCTGATGATGCGGCCTTCCATGTCATAGGTCAGGATCGCTTCGGCCGTGGTGGCCACGAGGGCAGCAAAGGTTTCCGCCTGCACATGGGCACGTTCGATATCGTCATGGGCCATGCGGCGCGTCGTGACATTGCGGTGCTGCAACAGCAGGCAGGGCGCGCCTTGGATCGTCAGGCGGTTGGCGTTGAGTTGAAACCAGCGCCGCACCCCCGGCCCATCGCAGGGGTATTCCCCCTCAAAGGAAGTCCCGGTTTTCAGCGCTTGGCGCAGCCCCTCCAGAACCGTTTCCGCCTGCACCACGGCACCCATGGCCGCCGCTTCGCAGATGTCAAAGTAATTGGCACCGACGTAATGCGTTCCGGTATCGCCGCCGTTCTCTTCGCAAAACAGTTTCCACGCCATATTGACCGCGACAATCTTGCCGGTGGCGTCAAGAATGACCACCTCATCGGTCATCGCCTCGATCAATTCATAATGGCTGGCGTCGAGCGTGACGCTTTGGGTGCTTTTCAACATAGCCCCACCATAGCGCGAATTCGGCATTGTCTAAAGTTAACTTAGGTTTAATCGTTAAGGCCAAAGTCCTTATTTTATCGGCTTTTGGCGGAAACCCTCCTGCCTCAGCGGCGGCTGCCCGCCCGCCAACGCGTCAGGCTTGCAATCCGCGCAAATTCTGAAATAAGCCCCGCCATCCGGTCGCAGCCTACCCGGACATCAAAACAAGGGCCCCAAAATGAAAACACTTGTCATCTGCTCAGGCGGACTCGATTCCGTGTCGCTTGCGCATATCACAGCCGAGGTGCACCACCTCACCCGGCTCGTCTCCTTCGACTATGGCCAGCGTCACCGCAAAGAGGTCGATTTCGCCCGGGCGGCGGCCGAACGATTGGGCGTGCCGTTTCACCTGATCGACATGCGCGGGATCGGTGCGGCGCTATCGGGCTCCGCCCTGACCGACGATATCGACGTGCCCGATGGGCTTTACGCCGAAGACACGATGAAGATCACAGTCGTGCCGAACCGCAATGCGATCATGCTGTCGATCGGCTTTGGCATTGCCGCCGCGCAGGGGGACGAGGCCGTGGCCACTGCCGTGCATGGCGGCGATCACTTCATCTATCCCGACTGCCGCCCCGGTTTCACCCGCGCCTTCGATGCGATGCAGCAGGCCGCGCTCGACGGCTATGCCGACGTGCGGCTGCACACGCCCTTCGTCGAGCACAGCAAGGCCGAGATCGTCCGCCAAGGCGCGCAGCACGGCACTCCCTTCGCTGAGACGTGGTCCTGCTACAAGGGCGGCACGGTCCATTGCGGGCGCTGCGGCACCTGTGTCGAACGGCGCGAAGCCTTTCATCTGGCCGAGGTCACAGACCCCACAGTCTACGCCGACCCCGACTATTGGACCACGGCCCTCGCCGCACGGGAGGAAGGCTGATGTTCCGCATTCGCAAGGAATTCCACTTCTCCGCCAGCCACCAGTTGAGCCACCTGCCAGACGATCATCAATGCGCGCGGCTGCATGGGCATAATTACATCGTCGTGGTCGAACTGACCGCCGAGACACTCAATGCCGATGGTTTCGTGCGCGATTACCACGACTTGAAACCGCTCAAGACCTATATCGACGATCACTTCGACCACCGGCATCTGAACGATGTGCTGGACGGCCCCTCCACCGCCGAGAACATGGCGAAACATTTCCACGACTGGTGCGCCGCCCGCTGGCCCGAGACCTCTGCCGTGCTGGTCAGCGAGACCCCGAAAACATGGGCGGAATACCGGCCATGACCCTGCGCATTGCCGAGATTTTCGGCCCCACCATTCAGGGCGAAGGAGCGCTGATCGGGGAGCCGACAGTATTCGTTCGCGCGGGAGGCTGTGACTATCGGTGCAGCTGGTGCGACAGCCTGCATGCCGTCGACAGCCAGTACCGCCATAGCTGGACCCTCATGTCGACCGAGGACATCTGGCGCCGGATCCGCAAGCTTTCCAAAGACCAGCCGCTGACCGTCTCCCTCTCGGGCGGCAATCCGGCGATACAGGATTTCGGCCCGCTGATCCGCATGGGCAAGGCCGCGGGCTATCGCTTCGCCTGTGAGACCCAAGGCTCCATCGCGCGGCCATGGTTTGCCGATCTCGATACGCTTGTGCTCTCCCCCAAGCCGCCATCAAGCGGTGAGCGTGTCGACTGGGACGCATTCGACGCCTGCCGGACCCTCGGCGCGCAGGCGCGGCAGCAGGTGATGAAGATCGTGATCTTTGACGAGATCGACTACCATTGGGCGCGCGAAGTGCATGCCCATCACCTCGATATCCCGCTCTACCTTCAACCCGGCAACCCCGAGGTCGATCCCGCCACGCCGGTGGACCCGCAGGCGCTGGCCGACCGTTTGGGCTGGCTAACCGAGCTTGCCATGACCGATCACTGGTTCGCCCCCCGTATCCTGCCGCAACTTCATGTCCTGATCTGGGGCAACAAGCGCGGCGTCTGACCGATGGAGACCCCATGTCCGACGACATCTACAGCAATCTTAAACAGCTCGGCGGCGAAACCCGCATCCCCGCCAGCCCCGAAGAGGCCGAGCTTGAGCGGGTGCCGAACCCGCAGGCCGATGTGGCCTATAACGTGCGCTTCACCGCGCCGGAGTTCACCTCGCTTTGCCCGATGACCGGCCAGCCCGACTTTGCCCATCTGGTGATCGACTATGTGCCCGGCCCGTGGCTGGTGGAATCGAAATCGCTCAAGCTGTTTCTGACCTCCTTCCGCAATCACGGCGCCTTTCATGAGGATTGCACCATCTCCATCGCCCGCCGCTTGGCTGAATTCCTTGCCCCGCAATGGCTGCGGATCGGCGGCTATTGGTATCCGCGCGGCGGCATTCCCATCGACGTCTTCTGGCAAACCGGCCCCCTGCCCGAGGGCGTCTGGATCCCCGATCAAGGGGTGCCGCCTTACCGCGGGCGCGGCTGAGGGGTGTCATCCACCGCATCGCAGTCGGGGCGCGCAGCCACCCACGCGCGCCCCTTTCCCGGTGAAAACCGTGTGTTTTAGATCACAATCTCTTCAGCAACTGCCTTCTTCCTTGAACCTCTAGCGGAGAAAGGCCGTTAGTCTCTCATACACGCATACGACCCTGCCCCGCGCAGAGAGGTCAACCACGGAGCGACCACATGCTGACAAGACGTCATTTCATTCAGACCACCACGGCGCTATTTTCCAGCGCGATTGCCACCCCCCTGATGGCCCGCACGCGCCCAAGCGCGGCAGAGAAGGCCGCATGGGATGCCCAGGTCACCCCGGCGGGCTTTGACCCGGCGACGAGCAACCCTTGGGGCGTCCACCCGCGCTTCTTGCCGCAGCGCGTCGTGGCGAATGACAACCTGCGCGTCGGTGACATCCACGTCGATGCGGTGGCACGCTATATCTATCATATTGAAGAGGGCGGCACCGCCATGCGCTACGGCGTGGCGATCGCGCGTGGCAATCTCTATGAGCCCGGCACCTATACGATCAAGCGCAAGGCGCAATGGCCGCATTGGACGCCCACCCAAAACATGATCAAGCGCGATCCCGAGCTTTACGCGGGCCTTGAAGACGGCGTGCCGCCCGGCCCGGAAAACCCCCTCGGCTCGCGGGCACTTTACCTCTTTGAAGGGAACCGCGACACCTATCTGCGCATCCACGGCACCCCGCAGCCACAAAGCATTGGGGGCCGGGCAAGCTCAGGCTGTGTGCGGATGATCATGGCGCATATCAACCAGCTCTACCCGAATGTGCAGACCGGCTCGACGGCCTATCTCTACTCGGCGGAAGAAAGCGTTGTTGCCAGCAGCTAAGCTGGAACGAATAACGGGGGCCGTTTGGCAGCCCCCGTTTCTATGTCAGGCTTGGCGTTTGGTGCAGATCGGATTGCCACCCACCGCCCGCAGCGGCACCAGCGTCGTCTCGACCGGGCCGTTGTGCTGATACCAATAGCAGCCATCCTCCGGCAGCAACCGCGCCGTCGACAGATCTTGGTTCGGCGCGGCAAGGCTCACCACCGCCTCTGGCAGATTGCCCACACGGGCCGAGCCGCCCTGCGGCCCACTCGCCGGTACCGTACACCCGGCAACGGCCAGCAAGGCCGCCCCGATCACGAAAGTTCCTGTTTTCATCAAAGCCTCTGCCATTCCTGATTATATCTGGGGCAATCTGACAGACCGGATGGGGATTTCAAGGCACAAGGGGGTAAGGATGGTCGACAGCCCCCTACGCGCCGAATGGCGACCCCGGCAGGATTCGAACCTGCAACCTGCCCCTTAGGAGGGGGCTGCTCTATCCAGTTGAGCCACGGGGCCGACAGGCTTGGGTTTAGCGCAAGCGTCTGGCGATGTCATCGGCAGATTGGCAACCGAATGACTGCGCCTCGCAGCAGGGCTGCGGCAATGCTTGATCGCGCCTCCCGCTTCGCGCTACCTATGGGTGAGGCAAACAGGAAAACCAAATTGACCACACCCCCCAAACGTCCGTTGACCCTGCGTGATGTGTCCGATGCTTGCGGCGTTTCCGAGATGACGGTCAGCCGCGTCCTGCGCAAACGCGGCGACGTGTCGGAGGCCACCCGCAATCGCGTTCTCGCCGCCGCCAAGGCGCTTGGCTATGTGCCCAACCAGATCGCCGGATCGCTGGCCAGCCAGCGCGTGAACCTTGTGGCGGTCGTGATCCCTTCACTGGGCAATATGGTGTTCCCCGAAGTCCTGAACGGCATCAACCAAGTGCTCGAAGACACGCCGCTGCAGCCAGTCGTGGGGGTGACGGACTACTTGCCCGAGAAGGAAGAGCGGGTGCTTTATGAGATGCTCTCATGGCGGCCCTCGGGGGTGATCATCGCGGGGTTGGAGCATTCCGACGCCACCCGCGCCATGCTGCGCAATGCGGGCATTCCGGTGGTCGAGATCATGGACACCGACGGCAAACCCGTCGATGCGATGGTGGGGATTTCGCACCGCCGCGCCGGGCGCGAGATGGCGCAGGCGATCCTGCGCGAGGGCTATGAGCGCATTGGCTTCATGGGCACGAAAATGCCCCTCGACCACCGCGCGCGCAAACGGTTCGAGGGCTTTACCGAAGGGCTCGCCAAAGCGGGGGTCGAGATCGAAGACCGGGCCTTTTACTCCGGCGGCTCCGCGCTGGCCAAGGGGCGCGAGATGACGCAAGAGATGCTCGAACGCTCGCCCGACCTTGATTTCCTCTATTACTCCAACGACATGATCGGTGCGGGCGGGCTGCTGCATCTGATCGACCAAGGCATCGACATTCCCGGTCAGATCGGCCTTGCCGGGTTCAACAACGTCGAGCTGCTGCAAGGTCTGCCGCGTCAATTAGCGACGATGGACGCTTGCCGGAACGAGATCGGTCAGGCCGCGGCGCGGATCATCCTCAACCAGACCCAGCCCGAGCCGGACCCGGAAATGCAAACCCAGATCACCCTGACGCCAACACTGTCGCTGGGCGATACCCTCCGCCGCCGCCGTCAGGGGTGAGCCGTCCAAGGCTCGGCAATGCCGCCGCGCGGCGGTTGTTTCTGGCGCGTCACCTGCTGTCGGACCCGCCGCAGGGCCCGGCCAAGGGTGCGGCGTTGCTCAAGCTGATTCATGATCTGGGCTTTGTGCAACTCGACAGCATCAACACGGTGGCGCGGGCGCATGATCTGATCCTGTTCGCCCGCCGTCCGCGCTATCGCCCCGCTGCGCTCAAGCGGCTTTATGAAAAAGACCGGGCGCTGTTTGAGCATTGGACCCATGACGCCGCCGTCATCCCGATGGAATTCTACCCGCAATGGCATCTGCGCCGAACCCGCGATGCGGCCAAGCTGCTGGGCCGCTGGAAGGATTGGCAGCGGCACGACTTCGAAACACAGATGCAAAACGTGCTCGCGCAGGTCCGGGCCGTGGGCAGTGTCACCTCATCCGACGTGGGCCGCGACGAGCCGCGCAGCAGCGGGGGCTGGTGGCAATGGCATCCGTCGAAAACCGCGCTGGAGTATCTGTGGCGCAGCGGCGCGCTGGCTGTGACCGGGCGCGAGGGGTTTCGCAAGTGCTATGACCTGACCGAGCGGGTGGTCCCCGCCGCGCTGCGCGACCCGGCGCATGCCCCCGACATAGAGCAGACGATCGACTGGTGCTGCGATCAGGCGCTGGCGCGCTTGGGTTTTGCCACGGCAGGGGAATTGGCCGCCTTCTGGGCCCATATCTCCCCCGCCGAGGCGCGCGGCTGGTGCGCGGCAGAACAAGCCGCGGGGCGGCTGGAGGAGATCGACATTGAGGCCGCCGACGGCAGCCTGCGCCCCGCCTTTGCCCGCCCCGGCTGGGCCGATGACCCCGCCCTGACCCGCGAACCGCCCAAACGGCTCCGGGTGCTTAGCCCCTTCGACCCCGCCCTGCGCGACCGCAAACGCGCCGCCCGGCTTTTCGGTTTCGACTACCGGATCGAGGTCTTCGTGCCCGACGCGCAGCGCGAATACGGCTATTATGTCTTTCCGCTGCTACAGGGCGACAGGCTGGTGGGACGGGTCGATATGAAGGCGCATCGCGATCTGGACGTCTTGCGCGTCACCGCGCTCTGGCCCGAACGCGGGGTTCGCTGGGGCAAGGGGCGGCAAGCGGCCTTCGAGGCAGAGTTGCAACGCCTCCTCCCGCTGGCCGGGGTGCGCCAGGTCAGCTTCACCGACGGTTGGCTGCGCGTGCCGCATTAGTCGAAACGGGGTGGCAGCAGCCCTGCGTGAAACCAGTTGAGATAGCTGTGGATCGAATGCACGGGCCGCCCGGTCGCCGCCGCGATGTCGGAGGCATATGGCACCATATTCGTGCATTCCAAAAGGATCGCGCCGACATCCGCGTGGGCCTCCACCAACCGCTGCGCTGCCTGCACCATCTCGGCCCGCGCCTGCGCCACGTCGAGGTCGGGCAGATTGCCGAGGATCGTTCGGGCGAAGCCGCTGCCCTCCATCCCCACCACCGGGCTGCCCTCGGGCACCCCCGCCTTGCGCAGATGGGCGGGCGAAAGCGTTGCGGCGGAGATCGTCAAGATGCCCACCCTTTGCCCCGGCGGCAGGCAGGCGGCGATCTGCCCCGCCTGCTCCAACGCCGAGGCAGCAACAGGCACGCCCAGCGCTTCGGCGAGGCGAGGCCGGATCAGCGCCAAGAACCCGCAGGTGGTGGCAATGCCGGTGCAGCCTTCGGCGATCAAGTCGCGCCCCGCGGCGATGAAAGCCTGCACGAAGGGGTCGATATCGTCGCACACGATCGCTTCAGGCGTGGCCCCCGGCACCACCGCATAGCGCACCGGGAAGTCCCAACTGCCCGCATGGCCGACATCCCCCAGAATGCGGGGAAACCGCGTGTCCAGCATGAGGATTCCCAGCCGCGCGCCCGTCTCGTTTGTCATATGCCCTCCGTTTGGGCGCAGGGTGCCTTTGCGGGCAGGGCGAGACAAGCGAAACCCTAACGATGACATTTTATCAGCATTTTGTTGACGTGGTGATTTTTTGTGTAAAAGATGCCCCAAAGGAAACAAGCCATGACCCAACGCGAAATCGAAAGCCGCCACCTATGAGCCAGCATGTCGTCGTTATCGGCGCCGGGATTGTCGGCGTCTCTGCCGCGATCTGGCTGCGCCGCGCCGGGGCGGAGGTAACGCTCGTCGACCGGGCCGAGCCGGGGCGCGGCACCTCGCATGGCAATGGTGGCGTGCTGGCGGCGGCGGGCGTCGCGCCGGTGACCGGGCCGGGCCTGCTGCGCAAATCACCGGGGATGCTGCGCGATCCTGAGTTTCCGCTGTTCCTGCGCTGGCCCTATCTGCCCCGCCTGCTGCCATGGCTGCGCCGCTACATGGCCCACGCCAATGACCGCGATACCCGCCGCATCTCTGCCGGGTTGGTGCCCATCGTGAGCGACAGCGTGGCGCAGCACAAAGCCCTCTGCGCCGATCTGGGGCTGGAGGATTGGGTCCGCGACAGCGACTATTGCTTCGCCTATACCAACCGCGCGGCATTCGAGGCTGAAGCCTACACTTGGGCGCTGCGCCGCGAGGCGGGTTTCGAGCCGGACATCATCGAAGGCGGCGCGGTCAGGGAATTCGACCCGGCCTACGGGCCGCAGATCACCTGCATCGCACGGCTGGCTAACCACGGTTCCATCGCCGACCCTGGCGGCTATGTCCGGGCGCTGGCCAAAGCCTTCGAGAAGATGGGCGGCACCATTCGACAGGCCGAAGTGCAGGACATCGCGATCGTCGACGAAGAAGTCACCTCAGTCCTGACCGACCAAGGCCGCCTGCCCTGTGATGACGTGTTGCTGGCCACAGGCGTCTGGTCGAAACCGCTGATGCGAAAGCTAGGGATCAACGTGCCGCTGGAATCCGAACGCGGCTACCACATCGTCTTCAAGGATGCCGAGGGCGGCCCATCGCGCCCTACCATGATGGCGGCGGGCAAATTCGTCGCCACGCCCATGGCCGAAGGGCTGCGCTGTGCCGGGATCGTCGAGTTCGGCGGGTTGGAGGCGGGTGCGTCCAAGGCGCCGCTCGCCCTACTGCGCCGTCAGGCCAAGGCCGCCTTTCCGCATCTCACCGCCACGGAAGAGATCGAATGGCTGGGGCACCGACCCGCCCCCAGCGACTCGCTGCCCCTGATCGGGCAGATCGGGACGAGCCGGGTCTACACTGCCTTCGGGCACCATCACATCGGGTTGACGGGCGGGCCGAAAACGGGCCGACTGATCGCCGGATTGATCACGGGGCAGACGCCAAACACGGATCTGACCCCATATCACCCCCAGCGCTTCGACGGATGACGCCAAGCGTGGGACTACAACAACAAGGGAGAAACCACATGACACTGACAGCAAGACTGATGGCCGGCGCGGCAATGACCGCCCTGACGCTGGGCACCGCCATGCCCGCCTTCGCGGCCGAGAAATGGGACATGCCGATGGCCTATTCGGCCTCGAACTTTCACTCCGAGAACGGTGTGCAATTCGCCGAATGCGTGGGCGAGAAGACCGGCGGCGAGATCGAGATCACCGTGCACCCGGGCGGCGCCCTCTTTGCTGGCGCGGACATCAAGCGCGCTATCCAGACCGGGCAGGTCCAACTGGGCGAGCGTCTGCTCTCGGGCCACCAGAACGAGAACGCCGTCTTCGGCTTTGACTCCATCCCCTTCCTCGCGCCCTCTTTCGAGGCCAGCGCGCAGCTTTGGGAAGCCGCCAAGCCCAAGGTTGAATCCGTGCTGGAAGAGCAGAACCTCGTCCTGCTTTATAATGTGCCATGGCCGCCCCAAGGACTCTACTTCAAGAAAGAAGTCGACTCTGTCGAAGACATGAAGGGCGTGAAGTTCCGCTCTTACAACAACACCACCGCGCGTCTGGCCGAGCTGACCGGCATGTCGCCCGTGACCATCGAGGCCGCCGAAGTCAGCCAAGCCTTCGCCACCGGTGTCGCGGAATCGATGATCTCGTCGGGGGCCACCGGCTACGACCAGAAGGTCTGGGAGAGCCTGACGCATTTCTACGAAGTCGACGCATGGTTGCCGCGCAACTATGTGATGATCAACGCCGATGTCTGGGCCGAAGTCTCGGACGCGAACAAAGAGGCGATCACCACCTGCGCGACCGAGGCCGAAGAGCGGGGGCTGCAAGCGTCCAAGGACTACACTCAGTTCACCTATGATGGGCTGCGCGAAGGCGGCATGAACGTGGAACCGGCCAGCGAAGAGCTGATGTCCGGCCTGCGCGAAGTGGGTGAGACCATGACGCAAGAATGGCTCGAAGCCGCGGGCGAAGACGGTCAGGCGATCGTCGACGACTACAAGGCGATGCAGTAATCACGAAACCTGCGGCGGCCCGTCACCCGGGCCGCCGTTCTCGTGCCCGGGCATGATTTGACGGAGGGAGAGCCGCATGAAGGCGCTGCGCAGACTATTGGACGGGCTATATACCGGGGCGGGGGCGCTTGCCGCGCTCTGTCTGGTGGCCATCCTTACCTTGATCGTGGCCCAGATGGTCGCCCGTTGGACCGGCAATGTCTTTCCGGGCGCTGCCAGCTATGCGGGCTATGCCATGGCCGGGGCCAGTTTCCTCGCCTTCGCCAATGCGCTCAACCGCGGCTCGCATATCCGCGTGTCGATCCTGCTTAACGCGCTGAGCGCGGGCGGGAAGCGGCTGCTGGATATCTGGTGTTTCGCCGTGGCGGCGGCGGTCGCGTGGTATTTCACTTACTACGCCTATTGGTTCGTCTACTGGTCGTGGAAGTTCAACGAAGTCAGCCAAGACCAAGACGCCACCGCACTCTGGATACCGCAATCCGTCATGGTCATCGGCGGCGGCATCCTTGCCATCGCGCTGACCGACAATCTTTTGCACCTCATCTTCAAGGGCGACCACCGCGTCACCCGTGACCTAGTCGATCAAAGCTTCGGGGAATGACGCCATGACCGAGATCTATGCCATTACCCTGTTTCTGATCGTTCTCTTCTTCCTCCTTGGCACCGGTGTCTGGGTTGGCCTCGCCCTGATGGGCGTGGCTTGGGTCGGGATGGAGCTTTTCACCACCCGCCCCGTGGGCGACGCCATGATCACCACGATCTGGGCCAGTTCCTCAAGCTGGACGCTGACCGCGCTGCCGCTCTTTGTCTGGATGGGCGAAATCCTCTACCGCACGCGGCTGTCGCAAGACATGTTTCGCGGGCTGTCGCCGTGGCTGGCGAAACTGCCGGGCGGGCTGGTGCATACCAATATCGTCGGCTGCACGGTCTTTGCCGCCGTCTCGGGCTCTTCCGCCGCGACGCTGACCACCGTAGGCAAGATGTCGATCCCCGAGCTGCGCGCGCGCAACTATCCCGAAAAGATGATCATCGGCACGCTCGCGGGTGCGGCCACGCTGGGGCTGATGATCCCGCCGTCGCTGGCGCTGATCGTCTACGGCGTGACGGTGAACGAAAGCATCACCAAACTCTTCTTCGCGGGCGTCCTGCCCGGGCTGCTGCTGGCGCTAATGTTCATGGGCTATGTCGCCGTCACCAGCATGCTGTCGAAGGACTGGAACCCCGATGCGGAGACCGGGATGAGCTTTGGCGAAAAGCTGCGCAACTCGCGTTTCCTGCTGCCGGTCTTTGCGCTGATCACGGTCGTGATCGGGTCTATGTACCTCGGCTTTGCCACGGCGACCGAGGCGGCGGCCATCGGCGTCATCGGCTCCCTCACGCTGGCGCTGTTTCAAGGCTCGCTGAACTGGCACAGCTTCCGCGAGAGCTTGATGGGGGCGATGCGCACCTCTGCGATGATCGCACTGATCCTTGCGGGCGCGGCCTTCCTGAAACTGTCGATGGGCTTCACCGGCCTGCCCCGCGCCCTGGCCGATGGGATCGCCGCGATGGAGCTGTCCCGTTTCGAGCTTCTGATGGCGCTCTTGGTCTTCTACATCGTGCTGGGCATGTTCCTCGACGGTATCTCCTCGGTCGTGCTGACCATGGCGGTGGTCGAGCCAATGGTGCGCAGCGCGGGCATCGATCTGATCTGGTTTGGCATCTTCGTGGTCGTGGTCGTTGAAATGGCGCAGATCACCCCGCCGATTGGCTTTAACCTCTTCGTGCTGCAAGGCATGACCAATCACGAGATGGGCTATATCACCAAGGCCGCGCTGCCGATGTTCGCGATCATGGTCTTCATGGTCTTCGTGCTGATCTGGTTCCCCGAAGTGGCCACATGGCTGCCCGAAAACCTGCGCAGCGCACCGGTTTAGCGGTGAAGGGCCATGCGCTATATGCTGAGACTGGCCTCGCGCCATGCGCGGGCCTGCCTGATCGTCGGGCTGCTGGCGGGGCTGGCCCTGCCCAGCCTTGCGGCGGCGCTGGCCGGGTGGCTGCCGCAGATGGTGGCGGCCCTGCTGACGATCACCGCGTTCAGGATCGGGCACCGCGCGGCCCTTGGCGCAGTGCGCGATCTCATCTGGGGGCTGGCCTCGGTGCTGGCCTTGCAGACGCTGCTGCCCCTGCTGCTGCTGGGGGGCTTCGTGCTGGCCGGGCTGGGGCAGACCCCTGCGGCACTGGCCTTGACCCTTGCCGCGGCGGCCCCGGCGCTGACGGGCAGCGTGAACCTCGCCCTGTTGATGCGGCTCGACGCGGGGCGGATGATGCAGCTCATGGTGCTGGGCACCGCCGCCTTTCCGCTGACCGTCCTGCCGGTGCTGGCGGCCCTGCCGCAACTCGGCCCGGCCTCGGAAATCGCCCTCGCCGCCCTGCGGCTCTTGGCCGTGATCCTTGGCGCAACTGGGCTGGGCTTTGCCCTGCGCCACGTCTTCCTGCCCCGGCCCACCCCGCGCCAGACCGAGGCGCTGGACGGCGCATCGGTGCTCGCCTTCTCGGTCATCGTGGTGGGGTTGATGGCGGCGCTGAACCCCGCGCTGCGCAGCGATCCATGGGCCGTGGCGGGCTGGACGGGGCTGGCCTTCGCCCTAAGCTATCTGTTGCAGGCGGGCACATTGCTGCTGACCCGGCGCGGCCCGCTGCGCGCCGTGGCCGGACCACTGGCGATCGGCGCGGGCAACCGCAATATCGCGCTGTTTCTCGTGGCGCTGCCTGCAGATGTCATCGCGCCGCTGATGATCTTTATCGGCTGCTGGCAACTGCCGATGTATCTGACTCCGGTGCTGCTGCCGCGCCTTTACGAAAGGATGCTTCGCAATGACTGACTGGCCCCGCATCCGCAGTGTCGGCCTCTCTGGCCTATTGGTCACCTTTGCCGAAAAGATGTCCGAACCCGCCAACCGCGCCGCCCTCGCCTTTCGCGCGGCGGTAGAGGAACAGGACTGGCCCGAGGTGAGCGAGACGAGCACCTCGCTGGTGTCGACCTTCGTGCAATTCGAGGTCTCCCAAGAAGCCATTACCACGATGACCGACCGCCTGCGCGACCTGCTCGAAACCCGCGACTGGTTCGCCGAAGCCCTCCCCGCCGGGCGCAGCCTGTGGCATGTGCCCACGGTCTATGGCACCGATCTGGCCCCGCAAATGGAGGAGGCCGCCGAGGTCGCGGGCCTCGACCCCGACGCGGCCATTGCGGAACTGTCACAGGCGCGGGTCCGGGTGCTGACCATCGGCTTCGCCCCCGGCCAGCCTTACATGGGCGAACTGCCCCCGCATTGGGACATCCCGCGCCAGCAGGGGCTGACGAAATCGGTACCGCCGGGGTCGCTGGTGGTGGCCATTCGGCAGCTGATCATCTTCACCAATGCCTCCCCCACCGGCTGGCGGCATATCGGCCAGACGGCTTTTCGCACCTTCCGCCCGGGCAGCGATATGCCCTTTCCGCTGTCGCCGGGCGATGAGCTGATATTCCCCTCCATCACCCGGCAAGAGTTCGACCGCATCGCCGATGACCCCACCGGCGGCGCGGAGCGGGAGGCGCTGACATGAGCGGCACGCTGACCATCCTTCAAGCCGGTCCGGCCATGACCATCCAAGACCTTGGTCGCCCCGGCTATCGCGCCGTTGGCCTGACCCACGGCGGCGCGGCGGACCCGACCGCCCTGCACGAAGGGGCCGCCCTGCTGGGGCAAGATCCGAACAGCGCGGCTCTGGAGATCGCCGGGAGCGGCGGCAGTTTCGAGGTCGATCAGGACACCCGCATCGCCCTGACCGGGGCGCAGATGCAGGTGAGCATCGACGGCGAGCCGGTCGCCTGGAACGCCAGCCACCTCCTGCCCGCAGGGGCGAAACTCACCATCGGCGGCGCGCGGGACGGGGCCTATGGCTACCTCCATGTCGGCGGCGGGCTTGACGTGGCGCCGGTGATGAACGCGCGCGCCAGCCATCTGGCCGCTGGCATCGGCGCGCTGCTGCAAAGTGGTGAGACTCTGCCGCTAGGGGTCGATAAGGGCGGTGAGGCGAACCTCACCCTGGCCCGCGACAGCCGGTTCGGGGCCGAGCGGGTGCGCATCGTCGCCTCCATGCAGACCGATGCCTTCGACGAGGCAACCCGCCAGCGGTTCACCGAAACGACCTTTCGCCGTGATCCGCGCGCCAACCGCATGGGCGCACGGATGGATCATGACGGCGAAGGTTTTGCCACCGGCGGGCAGTTGACCATCGTGTCCGAAGTCATCACCCCCGGCGACATCCAGATCACCGGCGACGGCGCGCCCTTCGTGCTGATGTGCGAATGCCAGACCACCGGCGGCTACCCCCGCATCGGCACGGTGATCCCCTGCGACCTGCCGATCGTCGCACAGGCGCAGCCGGGTGCTGCGCTGCACTTCGCGTTCGTCGACCTCGACGAAGCGCTGGCCGCCGAGACGCGCCACCGCGCTGACCTCGCTGCCCTGCCCAAGCGCCGCCAGCCGCTGTTGCGCGACCCGGCGCGGATTCGCGACCTTTTGGGCTATCAACTGATCTCCGGCGTGGTTTCAGCCACTGCCGACCCCTTCGAGAAGGAGCAGACATGACCACCGTCGATCTCAACGCAGACATGGGCGAAAGCTTTGGCCCTTGGAAAATGGGCGACGACGCGGCGCTTCTGCGCGTCGTGACCTCGGCCAATATCGCCTGTGGCGGGCATGCGGGCGACGCCGATGTCATGGCGGCGACGATGCGCATGGCGCATGAAAACGGCGTCGGCATCGGCGCGCATCCGGGGTTCATGGACCTCGCCGGTTTTGGCCGCAACCGCCTCTCGGTGCCGCGCGGCACCTTGCAGAATCAGATCCGCTATCAGGTCGCCGCGAGCGTCGGCATGGCCCGGAGCGTCGGCGCTGAGGTACGCCACCTGAAACTGCACGGCGCGCTGGCGAATATGGCGTCGGAGGATGAGGAACTGGCCCGCGACCTCTATGAGGCAGCGCTGAGCGTGGCACCCGACCTCATCGTCATGGTGCTGGCCGCCACGGCGCAGGAACGGGCGGTGCGCTCACTGGGCTGCAAATGGGCCGGGGAGATTTTCGCCGACCGCGCCTATAACGACGACGCGACGCTGGTCGACCGCAGCAAGCCCGGTGCGGTGATCCACGATGCGGAAGCGGCAGCGGCGCGGATGGTTGAAATGGTGAAGGCAGGCGCGATCATCACCGAGAGCGGCAAGCACATCCCCAGCCGGATCGACACGATCTGCCTGCATGGCGACACCGCAGAGGCCGTTCAAATCGCAACCGCCGTCCGCAAGGGTTTGCAGGACGGCGGCGTGACTTTGGCAAAGTTCAGCGGCAGCGTTTAACTGCGCACCAGCTTTTCATAGTCCAAGGCGATCTCACGGGTCAGCGCGCCGACCTCAAAGTTCCAGTCGCCGATCTGACCCACCGGGGTCACTTCGGCGGCGGTGCCGGTGAGCCAGCACTGCTCGAAACCTTCCAGTTCCTCGGGCATGATGTGGCGCTCGTGGACCTTGATGTTTTTCTCGCGCAGCATGTCGATCACGGTCTGCCGGGTGATGCCGTTGAGGAAGCAATCGGGCGTCGGCGTGTGCACTTCGCCATCCTTGACGAAGAAGATATTCGCGCCTGTCGCCTCGGCCACATAGCCGCGGTAGTCATACATCATCGCGTCCGAGCAGCCCTTCGCCTCGGCCGCATGTTTGGACATGGTGCAGATCATATAGAGACCCGCCGCTTTGGCATGGCTCGGGATCGTCTCGGGCGAGGGGCGCTTCCACTTGGAGATGTCGAGCTTGGCGCCCTTCATCTTGGCGTCACCGTAATAGGCCCCCCATTCCCAAGCCGCGATGGCCATGCGAACCGGGTTGCGGGCCGAGGCGACACCCATGTCTTCGCCCACACCGCGCCAAGCGACCGCACGCACATAGGCGTCTTCCAGACCCGAGGCGGCGAGGACTTCGGCCTTGGCAGCTTCGATCTCATCAATGGTGTAGGGGATCTCAAAGTCGATCATCTCAGCCGAGCGCTTGAGCCGCTCCGAATGCTCGCGGCTTTTGAAGATTTTGCCGTTATAGGCGCGCTCGCCCTCGAACACCGAAGACGCATAGTGCATCGCATGGGTCAGGATGTGGACATTGGCCTCACGCCAATCCACCATTTCGCCATCCATCCAGATGTGCCCATCCCGGTTGTCATATCCGCCTGCCATGGTGTTTCCCCTCCAAATGACGCGCTATCTTTTCAAAAATTGCGCAACAATCGGCAGATGCAGACATTTAATTGCGCAAAACACGAGATTCGATAGCCTTTCACTATTGGAATGTCAACAACGCTGACGTAAACTGATCCCCAACAGGCCCGAGAGAGAATGAGACATACTATGGCGGACGGGCGCATGATGGCCCCTAGCAGCGGCGACAGCCTGCTGTTTTTGACGGACGAACAACTGCGGCAGGGGATCGAGGCGATGTTCTTTGCCTATCGCGGTTTCACTGCCGATCCCGACCGGATTCTGGCCGATATGGCCTATGGCCGCGCGCATCACCGCGCCATCCACTTCATCAACCGCGCCCCTGGCACGACGGTGAACAACCTGCTCAATATCCTTGGGGTCACGAAACAATCGCTCAACCGTGTCTTGCGCACGTTGATCGCCGATGGTCTGGTGCAGAGCAAGGTTGGCCGCAATGACAAGCGCGAGCGGCACCTGTTCCTGACCGACGAGGGTCGCAAGCTGGAACAGGAGCTATCAGACGCTCAGCGCGCGCGCATGCGGTTGGCCTTTCGCACCGCCGGACCCGAAGCCGTGGCCGGTTTCAGAACGGTATTGGAGGCCATGATGGACCCCGAAATGCGCCAGAGCTTTGACCGGCTGCGCGAAAGCGCCCCATGAACGATCTCGACCCGCACCTGCTGGTCGTAGACGACGATGAGCGGATCCGCAGCCTGTTGAAGAAGTTCCTGATGCGGAACGGCTTTCTGGTCAGCACGGCCCGCGATGCGGCCCATGCACGGCGGGTGCTGGCGGGGTTGGAATTCGACCTCATCGTGCTTGACGTGATGATGCCCGGCGAAGACGGCATGGCGCTGACCTGCTCTTTGCGCGAAACCCTGCAAACGCCAATACTGTTACTGACTGCCAAGGGCGAGACCGACAACCGCATCGAAGGGTTGGAGGCCGGGGCGGATGATTACCTGCCCAAACCCTTCGAGCCCAAGGAACTGCTGCTGCGCATCAACGCGATCCTGCGCCGTATGCCAGACACCTCTGCCGCCGATGCCGCGCCAAAAGTGCTGTCGCTCGGCGTAATCCGCTATGACATGGAGCGGGGCGAGATGTGGCAGGGCGACGATCTGGTACGCCTCACCGCGACCGAAGTGCAGCTGATGAAGATTTTCGCCGCGCAGCCCGGTGTCGCGCTCAGCCGGTCCAAACTGGTTGAAGAATTGGGCCGCGACCGTGGGCAAGCGCAGGAACGCGCGGTGGACGTCCAGATCACCCGCCTGCGCCGCAAGATCGAGAGCGATCCGAAACAGCCGCAATATCTGCAAACCGTGCGCGGCGCGGGCTATATGCTGGCGCCGGACTGACCCGGCCCTTTCAGCGAAACACATAGGTAAAATTCATGGGGCCAGCCCGCTGGCAATGCGCGGCGCGAAGTTCTATTGTCGCGCGAAATTCCGAAAACGAGGCGCGCAATGTCCGACACACCCGTAGAAGAGATGAACTTTGAGACCGCCATGGCCGAGCTTGAGAAAGTCTTGGGCCAGCTTGAAAACGGCAATGTCGCATTGGACGAAAGCATCGCGCTTTACGAACGCGGGGCCAAGCTTAAGGCGCGCTGCGAGACCAAGCTGAAAGAAGCTGAAGAGAAGGTCGCCGCGATCACGCTTGACGGCGATGGCAACCCGAATGGGCTGAAACCCGTCGAAGGGCTTTGACCGCCCACATGCAAGAGACCACCCCCCATCCCTTGGCAGAGGCGCTTGCCCATGCCCGCGATCTGGCGCAAGCGCAGATCGACGCAGCACTCGGCGCGCATGACGGCCCGGTGGCCGAGGCGATGCGCTATGCCTGCGGCGGCGGCAAGGGGCTGCGCGGCTTTCTGGTGATCGAATCCGCCCGGCTGCATGGCATCGCCCCCGGCATGGCCGCCCCTGCGGCGGCAGCCATCGAGGCGCTGCACGCCTATTCGCTGGTGCATGACGACCTGCCCTGCATGGACGACGACGATCTGCGCCGGGGCCAGCCCACGGTGCACCGCAAATGGGACGAGGCCACCGCCGTTCTGGCCGGTGACGCGCTGCAAACGCTGGCCTTTGAACTGCTCGGCAAAGCGCCCTGCCCGGCGGAGGCACGTCTGACCTTGATGACCAGCCTCGCCCAAGCGGCAGGCGTCGGTGGCATGGTCGGGGGGCAAGCGCTGGACATCGCCGCCGAAACCGCCCCCGCCCCGCTGTCGCTGGCCGAGATCACGGCGCTTCAGGCGGGCAAGACCGGTGCCTTGATCGAATGGTCCGCCATGGCCGGGCCCCGGATGGCCGGTGCTGATGCCACCGCCCTTGGGACTTACGCCAAACACCTCGGCCTCGCCTTTCAGATCGCCGATGACATTCTCGATGTCGAAGGCGACGCCGAAACGGTGGGCAAGGCGGTCGGCAAGGACGACGCGGCGGGCAAGGCCACTTTCGTGTCCCACCTTGGGCTGGCCGGGGCCAAGACCCGCGCCGCCGAATTGGTGGACATGGCCTGCGACGCCCTATCTGAATATGGACCAGAGGCGCAGAGCTTGCGAGCCGCTGCCGCCTTCGTTATTGCCCGCGACAGCTAGCCGGGCGGCACATGCGCCAATGCGGCACCAGAGAGGCCCCGATGAGTGACAAACCCGCCACACCCCTGCTTGATCAGGTCACCCGCCCTGCGGACCTGAAACACCTGTCCGATGCCGAACTGACCCAAGTCGCCCGCGAACTGCGGGCCGAGACGATCTCGGCCGTGTCGGAAACCGGCGGGCATCTCGGCGCGGGACTGGGCGTGGTGGAACTGACCGTGGCGCTGCACGCGGTTTTCGACACCCCGCGCGACAAGATCATCTGGGACGTGAGCCACCAATGCTACCCGCATAAGATCCTCACCGAACGCCGCGACCGCATCCGCAGCCTGCGCATGAAGGACGGGCTATCGGGTTTCACCAAACGCAGCGAATCCCCCTACGACCCCTTTGGCGCGGCGCATAGCTCGACCTCGATCTCAGCCGCGCTCGGCTTTGCCGTGGGCCGCGATTTAGGCGGTGTGATCCCCGAAGGCTTGGGCGATGCGATTGCCGTGATCGGGGATGGCGCGATGAGCGCGGGCATGGCCTATGAGGCGCTCAACAACGCGGGTGATCTGAAAAAACGCCTGATCGTCATCCTCAACGACAACGAGATGTCCATCGCCCCGCCGGTGGGCGCGATGTCGAGCTACCTCAGCCGCCTCTACGCCGAAGCGCCGTTTCAGGACTTCAAAGCCGCCGCCAAAGGCGCGGTGAGCCTGCTGCCCGAGCCCTTCCGCGAGGGGGCCAAACGGGCCAAGGATATGCTCAAAGGCATGGCCGTGGGCGGCACGCTGTTTGAGAACCTCGGGTTTTCTTACCTCGGGCCGATCAACGGGCATGACATGGACCAGTTGCTGCCAGTGCTGCGCACCGTCCATCAACGCGCGACCGGGCCGATCCTGATCCACATCCAGACGCAAAAGGGCAAGGGCTACGGCCCCGCCGAAGCCGCGCGGGATCGCGGCCATGCCACGGCCAAGTTCAACGTGGTGACGGGCGAGCAAAAGAAAGCCCCCTCCAACGCGCCGAGCTACACCCGCGTTTTCGCCGACAGCCTGCTGGCCGAGGCCGCCGAGGACGACAAAATCTGCGCCGTGACTGCCGCCATGCCCGATGGCACCGGCCTTGACCTTTTCGCCGAACGCTACCCCAGCCGCTGCTTCGACGTGGGCATCGCCGAGCAGCATGGCGTGACCTTCTGCGCGGGTCTCGCCGCGGCGGGGATGAAACCCTTCTGCGCGATGTATTCCACCTTCCTCCAACGCGGCTACGACCAAGTCGTGCATGATGTGGCAATCCAGCGCCTGCCGGTGCGTTTCGCCATCGACCGCGCGGGGCTCGTGGGCGCCGACGGGCCGACCCATGCGGGCGCCTTCGACGTGGCCTTCCTCGCCAACCTGCCGGGTTTCGTGGTCATGGCCGCCGCCGATGAGGCCGAGTTGCGCCATATGGTCGCCACAGCCGCCGCCCATGACGACGGCCCCATCGCCTTCCGCTATCCGCGCGGCGAAGGGCGCGGGGTTGAGATGCCAGAGCGTGGCACCCCGCTGGAAATCGGCAAGGGCCGGATGATCCAAGAGGGCAGCAAGGTCGCGCTTTTGTCCTTCGGCACCCGTTTGGAAGAGGTCGAGAAGGCCGCCGAACAGCTTCGAGCCAAGGGCATCACCCCCACCATCGCCGATGCCCGCTTCGCCAAGCCGCTGGACCGTGAGATGATCCTCAAGCTCGCCCATGACCACGAGGCGCTGATCACCATCGAAGAGGGGGCAGTCGGCGGCTTCGGCAGCCATGTCGCACAGCTGCTGGCGGATGAGGCGGTGTTCGACAAGGGGCTCAAGTTCCGCTCCATGGTGCTGCCCGATACCTTCATCGATCAGGCCAGCCCGGCGGATATGTATGCCGTGGCGGGGATGAACGCCGAACAGATCACCGCCAAGGTGCTTGAGGTGTTGGGCATTGGCGACTTGGACGCGCAGCGCGCCTAACTTGCGGCGGTCAGCACCAGCAGGCCGCCCGCGACCAACGTAATCGCCACGCAGAGATAGCCCAAAAGCACGAAGAGCCCGTCGCGGGTGAATAGCCCGAAAGCCAACAGCGCCACGGTGCCCGCCCCGAGCGACGACATCATCGGCAGCACCTCCATGAAGGGCCAGCCGAGCGGGATGATCGTGACCACGACAAGTGTGATGAACCGCATCGGCCCGGTGGTGAGAAACTGAAGGCGCGGCTTGCAACGCCCGTCGACGAAAGCGCAAGGGCGGCGCAGAAAGCGCACGCAGCCGCTCAACCGATGGCCTGCCACCTCGCGCCGCAACAGAAATCGCGGCATCCATAGCCTGCGCCGCCCAGTCACCGCCTGCACGGCCAGCAGGATGA
The DNA here is from genome assembly GCF_029285915.1 of Sulfitobacter sp. M85. Lineage (NCBI taxonomy): Bacteria > Pseudomonadati > Pseudomonadota > Alphaproteobacteria > Rhodobacterales > Roseobacteraceae > Sulfitobacter > Sulfitobacter sp. M85. Next base: position 553,464 of record NZ_JABECQ010000001.1, on the reverse strand, counting down.
TTGTCACCGCCGCAAGGGTCGAGACGCCGGGAATGCCCGACAGGGGTGAGACCAGCAGCAAGGCGACGATCAGGATCAGAGGGGTGATCGAACGGTCGCCGATCTCATGCAGCACGTCGTTGATCGACACCGCCTCCTTCTCTGCCGCGCGCTCCATGCTATCCAGCAGATAGGCCAACGTATGTTCGTCTTGACGCATTCAATGCCTCTGGCGGTGCCTCGGATTCAGTCTTCCGCCTCCAGCAGCGCGGCCAGACCAGAGCGGTAATCGGGATAGATCGGTTGCCAGCCCAACGCCGCCTTGGCGTGATCGTTCCGGACCTTCTTGCTCTCCGCGTAAAAGCTGCGAGCCATGGGGGTCATCTCGGCCTTGTCGAAGTCCACCGCCGGGGGCAAGGGCAGGCCCAAAAGCGCGGCGGCATGGCCGATCACATCCTGCGGCGGGGCGGGATCATCGTCACAAAGGTTATAGATCGCCCCCGGCTGCGGCTTGGCCAGCGACAGGTCCAAGGCTTGGGCGATATCCTCCACATGAATACGCGAGAAGACCTGCCCGGGCTTGATGATGCGCCGCGCCGTGCCTTTGCGCACCTTGGCGAATGGCCCGCGCCCGGGGCCGTAGATGCCCGCGAGCCGGAAGATATGCAGCGGCAAGCCGGGGATCGCGCCCCATGCCGCCTCGGCCTGCACCCGCGCCGCGCCGCGCCGGGTGGAGGGGGTGAGCGGTGTCGCCTCATCCACCCAATCGCCCCCGTGGTCGCCGTAGACGCCGGTGGTCGACAGATAGCCGACCCACCGCAAATGGGGGGCCGCTGCGGTGATTTCATCCTGCAAATCCAGCAGAACCGGATCCCCCTCCGGCCCCGGCCCGGCAGAGACCAATAGGTTGGGAACCTCTTGCAAAAGCGCAGACAGATCGCTGCCGGGCCAGAGCATGGGCTCCACCCCCGACGCTGCGATCTCATCCAGTTTTTCGCGGCTGCGGGTCGTGCCGATGATGCGCCAGCCCTGCGGGAGCAACCGGGCCGCCAAGGCCCGCGCGCTATAGCCATGGCCAAGGGAAAGAAGCGTTTTATCCATACCGCCAAAGTGGCCCGCTTGGGCCGCAACCACAAGCGGCAAGCGGTGGATTTACTCTTTCAGGAGGTAACAAAACCAATTCTTAGCACATACGCCCAGCGGCGTCTCCCCCGACGCCTGCAAACCTCAACCTCGGCTGAAGAAGTTCTGGACGGTTTGCAGCATCAGGGCAAAGTCAAAACAGATGCTTTGATGGCGCTGATAGATCAGATCAAGCTGGGCCTTGCGCGGGACGCAGGTGCGACAATAGACACGATCGGTCTCTGCCGCGGTCTCGCAGCGTGACAGCAGCCGTTCTTCATGTTTGTGAAAGCGGATCGTGGCCAGACCGGTCACGCCGGGCCGGGATTTCAGGACGTCGGCATAGACCTCGGGGAAACGCTCAACATATTCGCGCAGCGGCGGGCGGGGGCCGACAAAGCTCAGATCTCCGCGCAGGATGTTCCACAGCTGAGGAAACTCATCCAAGCGCCGTGCCCTGAGCCATGCGCCCGTGGGGGTGATCCGCGCGGTCTTGTTGCCGCCCGACACGCCCTGGTCCTCTTCTGCCACGGTCATCGTGCGCAGTTTCCAAAGCTTGAAACTCTCTTCCGGCGTTTTCATCCGTTCGGCCACATGGAAAAGTGGCCGCCCCTCTTTGACCAGCAGCCAGACCAGCAACCCCAGCAGGATCGGCCCCAAGATGATGACGAGCAGGCTGGCGAAGAACAGATCGAAAATGCGCTTGCGCCAAGTCATTGATGGGTCTTCATCGTTTATTCATATCCTGCTGCCATTCATGCACCAAACCGGCGGGCGTTTGAGTTTCTGGCGTGAAATCGACGTGGCGTTCAAGTGCATTCGTATCCAGCCGCACCTCGGGAATGGCAGCGGCAGGGGCGGGTTTGGGCTCCCACGCCAGCCCCGCCGCATCCAGCAACGCGCCCATTTCCACCGCGCCGGGGGCCGCGATGTTCAGAATGGGCGGCAGTTTGTCTGCTCGGTAGAGCGCGTGCAGCACCCGCGCCAAGGTCACCGGCCCGATGTAACTGCGGCTTGGTGTGCGACCATCGGGGAAGCGATCAATCTGCATGCCTGGTCGCCAGCCCCCGAGAATCGCATCCGCCCCCGCTACGTTGCCAATCCGCAGCGCGGTGACTGCGGTCTCGCTCTGCGCCTTATGCACCGCCCTTTCCATCGCAAGCTTCTGTCGGCCGTAGTCCGACAGCGGGGCACAGGACAGATCCTCCCACAGCGGGCCATTCTTTGCCCCATAAACCCTTGCCGATGAGGCGACGAGAAGCTGCGGGACCCCCGCCGTTTCTGCCAGTTTCAGCGCAGCTAAGGCGAGGGTCGCGTTATCTTCCAAGGCAGCACCCCCAGCCCCCGCCCGGGCTGGCGTCACACCCGCCAAAGAGATGATCGCTCTTGCCCCACGCGCGGCTGCGAGGGCCGCGTCGCTTGGGCTCTCTTCTGCATCTGGCAAATCGAAATCATAAAAACCGGGCCGCGGCTCTCTCGACTGGCTGCGCAGCGCCTCCGGCTCTGGCCAATGACGGCGCAGCATGCCGCCCAGCCGCCCCGTCGCGCCAAGCAAAAGCACATCGCCAGATGCCACCCCCCTGCCCGAAGCCGCATTGCCCATTGAAATCATTGACGCCATAGGTTCAGTCATTATCCTGCCGAATTAGAATTGTAATCATAGGCCGCGCAGGCAGCATTCTGCGAGACCCCTTATTTTACATTAGACATTGATCAAATACCCCGGTTTGCCGGCAAAACATTCGGAAGCGATGCGCATCTTATGAAGCACTTCAGCAAGCTGTTCCTCTCGATCCTGCTGGCATCCTCTCTTGCCGCCTGCGCGAGCCTTCCGCGCGGTGCCGCCATTCAGAAAGAGGTGACACGGGCGGCGGAGACTCCAGATGCGGATATCGCTGTCTATCCGGTGACCCATGCCTTTCTGCCCCATGTTGCCCAATGGCCCCGAACCGATAGTAAGCGCCATAGTTGGATCGGTGCCAGCCGGGGGTCAAATGCCCAAGTCATCCGCCCCGGCGATCGGCTGGACCTCTTGGTCTGGGACAGCGGCGATAACTCCTTGCTGACCTCTCCGGCTCAACAAGTCGCCACACTGCCCGGCATTCGCGTCTCGGAAAGCGGGACCATCTTCATGCCCTATATCGGCAAGGTCAAAGTCTCTGGCCGCACTCCGGATTCGGCCCGTCAATTGCTTCAACGGCAGCTTGAGGGGATCGTGCCCTCCGCACAGGTGCAACTGGCGATGACCGAAGGACGCGGCAATTCGGTGGACCTCGTGGGCGGGGTGAACAAGCCCGGCAACATCCTGATGCCGGACAACAACTTCACCGTTCTCGCCGCAATCTCGGCTGGCGGCGGCGTGCTCTCCAGTATCGAAAACCCGCAGGTCAAACTGCTGCGCGGCGCCAATATCTATACCACCTCGATCGACCGGCTTTACGAGAACCCAAGCCTTGATACCCGGCTGATCGGGGGCGATAAGCTGATCATCGAAGATGACCGCCGCTACTTCCTGTCGCTGGGTGCCGCCGGGCGGGAGGCACAGTTTCCCTTCAACCGCGACGAAGTCTCGGCGCTGGATGCATTGGCAATCATCGGCGGGGTGAACGAATCCCGCGCCGATCCCGAAGGCATCCTGATCCTGCGCGAATACCCCGCCAGCGCGGTGAGTGCGGGCGTGCGCGGCCCGCGCCGCAGGCGGGTGGTGTTCACGCTGGACCTGACCACATCCGACGGGCTGTTCTCGGCGCGGAATTTCCACATTCAATCCGGCGATCTGGTGCTCGCGACGGAAAGCCCGCTGTCGGACACCCGCACCATTCTGGGCCTTGTCGGTTCGGTCTTCGGGCTGGTGAATACCGCCGGAAACCTCAGCAACTGACCCTAGCCTATCCGCTTGCCCTCGGGCACCAATGCGTTGATCTGCGCAAGGTGTTCGGGCAGGCAGCGGGTCAGGAAATCATAATTCTCAACCACATGGGCTCGCGCCGCCGGGCCGAGATGGGCGTGATCCTGCGGACGGGCGAGCACCTCTACCACCTGCGCTGCCAGCGCATCGGGGTCGAAGAAATCCACCAGCAAGCCGGTTTCACCGTGGGTCACGGCCTCGCGCACCGGGGCCACATCAGAGGCGACGATCGTGGCCTGCATCGACATGGCTTCCAGCAAGGACCAAGACAGCACGAAGGGCATCGTCAGATAGATGTGACAGCGGCTGATCTGCACGAGCTTCTTGAAGTCGGGATAGGGCACTTTGCCCACGAAATGCACGCGGTCCCAATCGACCCGATCCTGCAACTCCGCCGCCATCTCTCCGCGCAGACCGCCGGGGTGATCGCTCTGTTTGCCGTAGGAGACCTCATTGCCGCCGACGATCACCACCCGTGCATTGGGCCGCTCAGCCAAGATACGCGGCAGGGCGCGCATCATCGTGTGAAAACCGCGGGTCTTTTCCAGATTGCGCGCGACATAGGTGATGATCTCATCCTCGCGCGTGACGGGCCGCGCCAAACGCCCCAGACGCAGGCTCACATCCGGGTCGGGCAAAAGCTGATCGGTGCGGATGCCGTCGTGACAGACATAGAGCTTGTGGTGAAAGCTCTCGGGAAAACGGTCGCGCTGCCAATAGGTCGGGCAATGGCCCAGATCGACGGTTTCGATATTGGCCAGCGGTACGATGTTGCGGGCATGGTTGAGGTAGGGCGCATGGGCCGAGATTTTCTCGGCAGGGTCAAAGCCCACCATGCCGCCGGTCATGTTATAGTAATACTCGAAATAACCGATGATCGGCACATCCGGCCAAAGCTGTTTGAAGAAACTCAACTCCCCCCAACCGACGTGGCCGATGATGATGTCGGGGCGAAACCCCTCTCGCGTTTCGATCTGCTGGGCGGCGTTGACGGCGCCGAACCCATTGCCTGAGGCTTCCTCCCAAATGCGCGAGAGACCATAGGCCTTCTCGTCGGGGCGGTGATGGGGGCGGTAGACACGGGTTTCGACCCCCGGCAACTGCGGCGCATTTTGACGTTGGGTCAGAAAATAAATGCGATGCCCGCCCGTCTGCGCCAGCCATTGTATCAATTCCCGGTATTGGCCGGGCATGTTCTGGTGCACAAAGAGAAAATTCATATAATCGTTCCGTAAAAGCCTTGCGCGCCAGTTAGCCGCAAGCGGCGCGCTCTGGCAACATCGCGCGCCCTTTCCGATGGCGTGATCGCTTGAACCTCCCCCGGCCCTATGTCACCTTTGGACATGACAGATAAAACGTTCCCCTCTTGGCCCGATGTGGCCGCGCAATTGGTCGAGGTCGCCGCCGGACGGCGCGCGGCCGACACGATCATCACCGGCGGCACATGGGTGAATGTGCACACCCGCGAATGCCTGCCCGACCATGACATCGCCATCGCCGCCGGGCGCATCGCCTTTGTCGGTCCCGACGCCGGCCATTGCCGGGGCGAGAGCACCCGCATCATCGAGGCCAAGGGCCGCTACATGGCCCCCGGCCTTTGCGACGGACATATGCATATCGAGAGCACCATGCTCACCCCCGCCGAGTTCGCCCGCGCCGTGATCCCGCATGGCACCACCTCGGCCTTCACCGACCCGCATGAGATCGCCAATGTGCTGGGCCTCGACGGCGTGCGCATGATGCATGATGAGGCGCTGATGCAGCCCATCAACATCTTCACGCAGATGCCCTCCTGCGCGCCCTCCGCCCCGGGGCTGGAGACCACGGGTTTTGAGATCACCGCCGAGGATGTGGCTGAGGCGATGACATGGCCCGGCATCGTGGGTCTGGGCGAGATGATGAACTTTCCGGGCGTCAGCAACGCCGATCCGCAGATGCTGGCCGAGATCGCCGCCACGCAACGCGCGAACAAGACGGTGGGCGGGCATTACGCCTCCCCCGACCTCGGCCCGGCCTTCGCCGCCTACGTGGCCGGTGGCCCGGCGGACGATCACGAGGGCACTTGCGAGGCCGACGCCGTGGCGCGGATGCGGCAGGGCATGCGCTCAATGATCCGGCTGGGGTCGGCCTGGTACGACGTGAAGACGCAGATCACCGCGATCACCGAGAAAGGGCTCGATCCGCGCAACATGATCCTGTGCACCGATGACAGCCACTCGGGCACCATCACCAATGACGGCCACATGAACCGCGTGCTGCGCCATGCCATCGATTGCGGCTGCGACCCGCTGGTGGCGTTGCAGATGGCAACGCTCAACACCGCCACGCATTTCGGGCTGGAGCGCGAGATCGGCTCGCTCACCCCGGGCCGCCGCGCCGACGTGATCCTGACCTCGGACCTTGCGAGTTTCCCGGTGGAGATGGTGATCGCCCGCGGTGAGGTCGTGGCTGAGAGCGGCGACTGCCTTGTCGATTGCCCGCATCTCGACTGGCCTGGCACCGCGCGCAATACCGTGAACATGGCGCGCGACCTTGCGGCGGCGGACTTCGACATCCCTGCCCCCGAGGGCGCCAATGCCGTCACCGCCAATGTCATCGGCGTGGTCGAGAACCAAGCGCCCACACGCGCGCTGAAGTTCGAACTGCCGGTGACCGAAGGCCGCGTGCAGGGCACCGGCGAGGTCTGCCAAATCGCGCTGGTTGAGCGCCACCGCGCCACCGGCACGGTGACCAATGCCTTCGTCTCGGGCTTCGGCTACGAGGGGCGCATGGCCATGGCCTCGACCGTGGCGCATGACAGCCACCATATGATCGTCGTCGGCACCGATGCCGAGGAAATGGCCCGCGCGACCAACCGTCTGCGTGAGGTGGGCGGTGGCATCACCATCTTCCGCGAGGGCGAGGAGATGGCGCTGGTCGCCCTGCCGATCGCCGGGCTGATGTCCGACCGTCCCGCCGCGGAGGTCGCCGCCGATGCCGAAGCCCTCGTTCAGGCGATGATCGACTGTGGCTGCAAGCTGAACAACGCCTATATGCAGCATTCGCTCTTGGCCCTTGTGGTGATCCCCGAACTGCGGATCTCGGACCTTGGGCTGGTCGATGTGCAGAAATTTGAAATCATACCTTTGTTAGAGCCGCAAACATGACAACGATCCTGACCCCGGACACCCCGAACCCGGAAAGCTTCCGCGATGCGACCGCTGCCGTGGACCGTCTGACCGAACTCTATCAGCAAGCCACCACCTTCCTGCGGGAGTCTTTTGCCAAGGCGATGGAGAGCTCGGCCCCCGATGCCCGCGTCCGCGCCTTTTACCCTGAGCTGCGGTTTCGCACTTCCTCCTATGCGCATGTGGATACGCGGCTGTCTTTCGGGCATGTCTCCTCTCCCGGCACCTTTGCCGCGACGATCACCCGGCCCGATCTGTTTCGGAACTACCTGATCCAGCAAATCGGCCTGTTGATCGAAAACCACGACCAGCCGGTGATTGTCGGCCCTTCGACCACGCCGATCCCGGTGCATTTCGCCATGTCCGGCGACAACGCGCTGAACGTGCCGCAGGAGGGGGCGGCGGACTTCACCCTGCGCGATGTCTTTGACGTGCCGGATTTGTCGACCACCAATGACGATATCGTCAACGGCACCTATGTGCCCGAGGATGACGTGCGCCCGCTTGCACCCTTCACTGCGCAGCGGGTCGATTACTCCCTCGCGCGGCTGGCGCATTACACGGCCACGGATCCTGAGCATTTCCAGACCCATGTGCTGTTCACCAACTACCAGTTCTATGTGACGGAGTTCGAGCAATACGCCCGCGAGATGCTGCGCGACCCGGAAAGCGGCTATACCGCCTTCGTCTCGACCGGCAATGCCGAGATCACCGATCCCGATGCGCCCTTGGCCGAGACGCTGAAGACGCCGCAAATGCCGACCTATCACCTCAAGCGGGCGGATGGGTCGGGCATCACGCTGGTCAACATCGGCGTCGGGCCTTCCAACGCCAAGACCGCAACGGACCACATCGCCGTGCTGCGCCCCCATGCCTGGCTGATGGTGGGCCACTGCGCCGGTCTGCGCAACACGCAGGCTTTGGGTGATTTCGTGCTGGCGCATGGTTACCTGCGCGAGGATCACGTTCTCGACGACGACCTGCCGGTCTGGGTGCCGATCCCGGCGCTGGCCGAGATCCAGATCGCGCTGGAGCAATCGGTCGCGCAGGTCACCCAGCTTGAGGGCTATGAGCTGAAACGCATCATGCGCACCGGCACCGTCGCCACCATCGACAACCGCAATTGGGAACTGCGCGACCAGTCCGGCCCGGTGCAACGGCTGAGCCAGTCCCGCGCCGTGGCGCTGGATATGGAAAGCGCCACCATCGCCGCCAATGGCTATCGCTTCCGGGTGCCCTATGGCACGTTGCTATGCGTGTCGGACAAACCGCTGCATGGGGAGTTGAAACTGCCCGGCATGGCCTCGGACTTCTACAAAACCCAAGTCGCCCGCCATCTGATGATCGGCATCCGCGCCATGGAGTTGCTGCGCCGCATGCCGCTGGAGCGGATCCACAGCCGGAAACTTCGGTCCTTCGACGAAACGGCGTTCCTATAGGGCTAGAAACAGCGGAAAATCGCATGTTTTCGCGTTTATAGCGCCACAATTCGTTGTGTTATCCCACAACATACCGTTACATTCCGGCCATGAGGCCCTAAAAAGCGGGCAGTCTAAGGAGAATAAAATGGCAAAACCGATGACCAAGACCCAGCTCGTTGCTGCTCTGGCAGAAGAGATGGACACCGACAAGAAATCCGCAGGCGCAGCGCTCGACGCCGTTTGCAACCTGATCACCCGTGAAGTGTCCGCCGGCGGTGCCGTGACCCTGCCGGGCGTTGGCAAAATCTATTGCCGTGAGCGCCCCGAGCGGATGGTCCGCAACCCCGCCACTGGCGAACAGTTCAAGAAAGACGCCGACAAAGTGGTCAAGATGACCATCGCGAAGGCGCTGAAGGACAGCGTGAACGAGTAAGCCTTGGGCTGAGCGTTTACGAAAGGGTCGTCTTCGGACGGCCCTTTTTTGTTGTGGGATTGATGGAGGGCCATCGCCTCCGGCTTGTTTCCGGGCCGGGTGGCACATCTTACCAAACCCACCTTGCCCTCCCCCTACAAACCCGCCATTCCTTAGCAAGTTCAGCACAGGGGGCATTTCATGGACATCCGCGCAATTCTCATGGGGCTGGCCTTTGCCGTGATGTGGTCCTCGGCCTTCACCTCAGCCCGCATCATCGTGATGGACGCCTCTCCCCTGCTGGCCCTCTCCCTGCGCTACCTGATCTCGGGCCTGATCGGCGTCGGCATTGCGCTGGCCTTGGGGCAAAGCTGGCGGCTCACCCCTGCGCAATGGCGCGCCACGATCATCTTCGGCGTGCTGCAAAACGCGGTCTACCTCGGCCTGAACTTCATCGCCATGCAGACCATCGAGGCGTCCCTCGCCGCTATCATCGCCTCTACCATGCCGCTGCTCGTCGGCTTCGCCGCTTGGGCCTTCTTGGGTGAAAAACTGCGCCCTCTAGGCATCGCGGGGCTGTTCGCCGGTGTCATCGGCGTCGCCATCATCATGGGCGCGCGCCTTGGCGGGCAAGTAGACCTCTACGGCCTCATCCTTTGCGCCATCGGCGTTGTGGCCCTCACCGCCGCCACCCTGCTGGTGCGGGGCGCGACCTCGGGCGGAAACTTCTTGATGGTTGTGGGCCTGCAAATGCTCGTCGGTTGCGTCGCCCTCTCCATCGCCACCGCGCTGTTCGAAACGCCTCGGATCGACCCCAGCCTGCGCCTGACGCTCGCCTTCGCCTATACCTGCCTCGTGCCCGGGCTTGCCGCCACTGTGGTCTGGTTCTGGCTGGTCAACCGCATCGGCGCCACAAGGGCGGCGACCTTTCACTTCCTCAACCCCTTCTTCGGCGTGGCCATCGCAGCCCTGCTGCTGGGCGAAACGCTGGGGCCGCGCGACATCCTTGGCGTCGCGATCATCGCGGGCGGCATCCTCGCCGTTCAAATCTCGCGCCAGCGCAGGGCATAACGCCAGTGTGAGCCGGACCCCCTTTGAATTTCACCGCCACACCCCATCTAATAGGCCAAGCCCATGAACGGAGGACGCCATGCCCCAATACGAGAAAACCAACGCCGCGATTGACGCGCTGAGCCCCGAAGAATTCCACGTCACGCAGCGCAACGGCACCGAACGCCCCGGCACCGGCAAGTACCTCGACAACAAGGAACCGGGCATCTACGTCGACATCGTTTCGGGCGAGCCGCTGTTTGCCTCCTCGGACAAATATGAAAGCGGCTGCGGCTGGCCGAGCTTCACCAAACCGATCGAGCCTGCCTACGTTGAAGAGTTGGAAGACGCCTCGCTCGGCATGGTCCGCACGGAAGTGCGCAGCAAACACGGCGACAGCCACCTCGGCCATGTCTTCCCCGATGGCCCGCCCGACCGGGGCGGGCTGCGCTATTGCATCAATTCCGCCTCCCTGCGCTTCATCCACCGTGACGACATGGAAGCCGAAGGCTATGGCGAATATCTCAACCAAGTGGAGAATGTGACATGACAACCGAACGCGCAGTATTGGCCGGAGGCTGCTTCTGGGGCATGCAGGACCTGATCCGCCGCCGCCCCGGTGTGGTCTCGACCCGCGTCGGCTATACCGGCGGCGACGTGCCTAATGCGACCTACCGCAACCACGGCACCCATGCCGAAGGGATTGAGATCATATTCGACCCCGAGAAGACCTCTTACCGCGAGTTGCTGGAGTTCTTCTTTCAGATCCACGACCCGACCACGGTGAACCGTCAGGGCAACGACATCGGGATGAGCTACCGTTCGGCGATCTACTATGTGAACGACGAACAGAAAGCCGTGGCCGAAGACACCATCGCCGATGTCGAAGCCTCCGGCCTCTGGCCCGGCAAGGTGGTGACCGAGGTTGAGCCGGTGGGCGACTTCTGGGAGGCCGAGCCCGAGCATCAGGACTATCTTGAGCGGCTGCCCAACGGCTATACCTGCCACTTCCCGCGCGTTGATTGGGTCCTGCCCAAACGCGACGCCGCAGAATGAACCGCAGCCCCCGGCCCCGCGCCGGGGGCTAGCCCACCGCCACCCGAGGGCGGCCCGAAGCTTCGACGGTCAGCGCGGCCTCGACTAACACTTCCCGCCCTTCGACATCCGCCAGACGAATATCCCGCGTCACATGGCACTCGATCTCTGCCGCTCCGGCTGACTGGGCGCGCGCACGAGCGGCTTCGGTCAAAGCGCGCTCCCCATGGGCCAAGGCCCGTTCAGCGGTCGGAAAATCCTGCGGCCCATCGGCAAGGTGAAGGCGAAACACCCCTTCGTTCGGAACGGTAATGGTTGCACTCTCGCGCATGATCACCCGCCCCACCACCGCGCCGATGGCATTGGCGACATGAGCGTTCGCGGGCAGGATCATCTCACTGCCCAGCCTTTCGCCCACCGCCGGGTAGTAGGTCGCCGCCGAGGCGCCCAGCCCCACCATAGGTAAGTTCAGCCCCGCATCGATCCGCAGCACGCCGCGATGGCCCGAGAGGCCGCGCTGCATCAGCACATGGCGCGCCAGAACCTCTGGCGGCAGGTCGAAACCGGGTGTTTCTTCGGCAAATGCGGTCTCTAACAGGGCCAAGGTCGTCTGGTCGGTCAATCGGTCGAGGATGATCTGAGCGAGGTCATCAGGATCAGGACAGAACCGCATCCCCGACCCGCCGCGCTTGCGCCCGAACAGGGTCAGCGCCTTGCGCGCGGCACCGGCATCCCATGCGCAAAGATGCCCCGCCACATGGCTCGCATCCGTGGGCGTCACCCCCGCCAGTTGCACCAGCCCCCGCGCCACCAGCCGCGCCAAAGCGCTTTGGTCGACCCGGTTCCGCAGCACATCGCCCAAGGGCCAAACGTCGCTGCCGATCCGGTCCAGCAGGACCAAGTCGCGCGGGGCCAGACCTTCGGCCCCCTGCCCCTCTACGGCACGGACAAAGCGACCGTCATGCTCTGACACCACGCTGCGGCGCAGCTGCGCGTCCAAGGCGTTATGCACCACCTCCGGCGCGTCGACCGCAATGAGAGAGATCGGCAGCAGGCGCTTCGGCCCAAGGGTCACGCCTGCGGTTAGACCCTGAGACGTGAAATGCACCTCGCTGTCGCCGCCCAGCCCGTGGGTGCGCATCGCGACCGCCTCGACCATGGTTCGATAGGGACCGACCTGCGCGCCTGCCGGGTCAATCGCTGGGCGACCGTCGCGCAATAGGGCCACATCGGTCGTCGTGCCGCCGATATCCGATACCAGTGCCGTCTCTGCCCCGGTCAACCAGCGTGCGCCCACCAGCGACGCCGCAGGGCCGCTGAGGATGGTCTCGATGGGCCGTTCGCGGGCCTGTGCGCTCGACATCAGGGCGCCATCGCCGCGCACCACCATCAAAGGCGCGTCGATGCCTAGACGGCGCAGCTCATCCTCTGCTCGCCCAATCAGCCGGTCGATCATGCCGATCAGCCGCGCGTTCAACAGCGCCGTAAGCGCCCGTTTCGGCCCGTTCAGCTTGGCCGAAAGACTGTGAGAGGCCGAGACGGGGCGCCCCGTAACCTTTGCGACCAGTTCTGCGACACGCTGCTCATGCGCGGGGTTGCGCGTGGCAAATTGGCTGGCCACGGCAAAGCCGCTGACCTCGGCCTTATGCGTCTCTAAAAAGGCGATCAGGGCCGGTTCGTCCAGCGGCGCCGCCTCTGCCCCCGCGTGATCATGCCCGCCGGAGAGCAGCAGACAAGGGTCCCCCCGCAGCGCCTCCGACAGCCCATGCGCTTCAAGATCCGCCGCACGAAACCCGACATAGATCAACCCGACACGCCCACCCTGCCCCTCGACCAGCGCATTGGTCGCCAGCGTGGTCGAGAGGGAGGCCATGGCGATATCTTCCACCGCCACGCCGGATTGGGCCAAAACCGCGCTGACCGCCTTGCCCACGCCCACGGCCAGATCGGCACGGGTCGTCAGCGCCTTGGCGGTGGCGATCACCTCAGTCTCATCGCGGATCAGCACCGCATCCGTATAGGTGCCGCCCGTGTCAACGCCCAATAACACCGCCATGGGCGTGCCTCCTATGCCAAACGCGCTGCGGCCCAACGCGCGGCATCGGCCACGGTGGGGTCAGCGTCTTCGGCCAGAGATTGCGCCACGGGGCGCAGCCGCGCCAGCCCGGAATTGCCGATGGCATAGAGCACGTTTCGCACGAAACGATCCCGCCCGATCCGTTTGATCGGAGAGCCGGAATAGCGCGCGCGGAAAGCGCTATCGTCAAGGCCCGCAAGCTCGGCCAGATCGGCGGGCTGCACCGCCAGACCGTGGTAGCGCATATCGCTGGCCGCCACGGCGAACTTGTTCCACGGGCAAGCGGCAAGGCAGTCATCACAGCCATAAATCCGGTTGCCCATCTTCTCGCGCAGGTCCAGATCGACCGGCCCTTTATGTTCGATCGTCAGATAGGAAATGCAACGCCGCGCGTCGAGTTGATAGGGCGCGGGGAAGGCATCCGTGGGACAAGCCTCAAGACAGGCCCGGCAAGAGCCGCAGTGGTCCACCTCCCGGGCGTCGGGCGGCAGATTGAGGGTGGTGAAAACAGAGCCTAAAAAAGCCCAATTGCCGAACTTCCGGCTAAGCAGGTTGGTGTGTTTGCCCTGCCAACCGAGCCCCGCCGCCTGCGCGAGCGCCTTTTCCGGCACCGGGGCGGTATCGACGAAGACCTTCACCTCCGGATCGAGCGCGCGGGCCTCTTCCATAAGCCAGCGGGCCAGCCGCTTCAGCCGTTTCTTGACGATATCGTGGTAATCGCGCCCCTGTGCGTAGACCGAAATCCCGCCCTTGTCGGGATGCTCCAACACCGCGCGGGGGTCATGTTCGGGGGTGTAGCTTTCGGCCAGCATGATGACGGACCGCGCCTCGGGCCAGAGGGCGGCGGGATTGCCGCGCCAATGCATCCGCTCTTCCATCCAGCCCATCTGCCCGTGAAACCCGGCCTCGACAAATCGGGCGAGCCGTTCGGGCACTTCGGGCACGTCTTGGGGGCGGCAAATGCGGCAGGCGACAAAGCCTTCCTCAAGCGCCCGGGCCACCACCCGCGCCTTCAGAGCCTCCGGCCCGATCTCGGCGCGGGGGCGGGCAGGCATCAGAAGTCGAGGTTGTTGTAATGCAGCGGAGGCGGGAAGCCCGGCAGTTGATCGGCGAGGATCGAGCGGAAAGCCGGGCGCGACTTGATCTTGGCGTACCAATCCTTGACCACGTCAGAGCGGTTCCAATCCACGTCTGAGATATAGTCGAGCGAGGACAGATGCGCGGCGGCGGCGAAATCGGCCAGCGTCATCACGTCGCCCGCCAGCCAGCGGCGGTGATCCAGCAGCCACGCCATGTAATCAAGGTGATATTTGATCGCCTTGGCGCCGGCTTTCACGTTCTTGCTGTCCGGGTAGCCCTGTTTGGTGACCTTCTTGTTGACCCGCTCATAGAGCAGTTTCGAGGTCACCTCGTCGTGGAATTTGTCGTCGAACCAACTGACCAGCCGACGCACTTCCAAACGCTGCACCGGGTCGCTGGGCAGCAAGGATGCCTCTGGACGGGTCTCTTCGATATATTCACAAATCGCGGCGCTTTCGGCCATCATGATCCCGTCGAGCCGCAGCACAGGCACCTTGCCCGCCGGGTTGCGACGCAGGAAATCGGGGTCTTGCTCCCAATAGCGCTCCTCGACCAGTTCCACCTCGATCTTCTTCTCCCCAAGGCTAAGCCGCACCTTGCGACAGAAGGGGGACAAAGGAACGTGAAACAAGCGAGCCGTCATATAAAGTCCGTGTGGTTAAAGGGATTGCACTCTTCCATGCCTGCTGGCGCGGGGATTTTCAACTCTCGAAACAGGCGGCGCGACCGTCCGCGCGGATGGTCGCCGCCCCGTCCATGATCTGGGCCGTGCGCTTGCGGGTAAAGTCACCGGGGCGCGAGGCGGAACGCTCTTTCGGGTCGGGTAGGATCGCGGCAAGGCGGGCGGCCTGCGTGGCGCTCAGGTCTGCCGCCGCGACGCCAAAGTAATGCGGCGCCGCCGCCCCGACGCCAAAGACACCTTCGTCGAACTCGGCCACATTCAGATAGACCTCGATGATCCGCCGCTTGGGCCAGAGGGTTTCGACCAGCGGGGTCATCCCGGCCTCAAGCGCTTTGCGCAGCCACGACCGGCCATGCCAGAGGTAGACGTTCTTGACCGTCTGCTGGCTGATCGTCGACGCCCCGCGGGCCGACCCGTTTTCGATCGCGGTCCGAATGGCCTGCATGTCAAAGCCCCAGTGATTGCAGAAATTCGCATCCTCCGCCGCCACGGCGGCGCGGGCCATCACGGGCGCGATCTGTTCCAGCGGCACCCAGTCCCGCTGCACCCCGCCCAGACGGCGCGATTCCGAGAACATGTAGAAACCCGTGGGTGGATTGACGAAGCGGAATAGCAGCACCAACAGCACCGCCAAGAGAAAGGCCAGCGCCAAGGTGCGCAAGGCCCAACGGCGCGCGCGTTTCTTGAGCGAGGGGCTACTCTTGCTCGATTTCTTACCCTTGGGGGCGGTCTTTTTCCGTGTCGCCATGGATCAGCTATAGGCCGTCTGCGGGATTTTGTGAACGGCTCTCACGCGCGGTGATCTCTTGGGCGAGGTAGGCCCCGATCCGGGCAGAGCCTCGGGCCGAGGGGTGCACATTGTCGCGAGCGAAGAGCCCGCGATCCCCCCGGTCGATCACATCTTCGGAATCGACGAAATGGACCCCGGGGCGGCGCGCAGCGAAGCGGGCGATGCGGGATTCGATTTCGACCAGATCATCACGGCAGCCCGCGAAGGCGCCCGAACCGGAGCCTGCGTAATACCCCATCCACATGACCTGCGCGCCGGTCTGAGCGCGGAGGCGTTGCAGGAAGGCAGGGATGCTACCGCTTTGACCATCCGGCGCGATCAACGCATCGACGGCGGCTCCGCAGGCGCCACAGCCGCAATCGGCGTTCAGGTCATTCGCGCTGCCATTGACCACCACCCAGTTCCAGCGCCCGCCGGGGAACTGCTGCTGGATGTCAAAGCCGACGGCGGAGGCCACGGTCGAGGCATTGTCGAACTGAGCACCCGGCACGGCGCGGCTGGTGACGTTGCGACCCGTTTGACTGGCGATGACATCAGGGATGGCCCGACCCCCGTTCCACGCCATGATGGAGTCGCCCAAGACGAGGATGTCACCCCCGCCGCGCGGGGCGGTGTCGGTGCAAGCGGCAAGGCCGGTGACTAAGGCGAGGGCGATCAGAATTTTATGCATGGAGTCCTCCGATGCGGAGGAGGTAGCGCATCCCGTTCCGTCTACCACCCCGGCCCGGAAGCAAGCCGATGGCCCTCCCCGCGCGACCGGAGCCGCGCGGGGCAAAGATTACTCCGCCGGAACCGCGGCTTCTTCCACGCTGAGCGGCGCGGGCAGATGCACCAACATCTCCTTCGGGCAAACCTGCAAGAAGTTGTGCTTCTCGGTCTCCCAATGCTGAAGGATATCGGCGGCCTTGCGGCTCTTGGTCTCGGCGACATGGCGTTCCAGCAGACCGTGCAACTGATCGAGCCAATGATCGACGCTGACTGGGCATGTCACGATGGTCTCGGCGTTCATCAACTTATGGGCCGAGCCTTCGGGATCATAGAGATAGGCCATCCCCCCGGTCATCCCGGCAGCGAAGTTCGCGCCGATTTCACCAAGGATCACCGCCACACCGCCGGTCATATATTCGCACCCGTTGCTGCCGCAGCCTTCGATCACCACATGCGCGCCCGAGTTGCGCACAGCAAAACGCTCGCCCGCCCGGCCCGCGGCAAAGAGATAGCCCGCCGTCGCACCATAAAGCACCGTGTTGCCGATGATCGTATTCTCCGACGCCACCACGGGGCTCGCCATCGAAGGCCGCACCACGATCGTGCCGCCCGACAGACCCTTGCCGACATAGTCATTGGCATCGCCCGAGACTTCGAGCTTGAGCCCGGGCGCCGCGAAGGCCCCCAGCGACTGCCCAGCCGAGCCGGTCAGCTTCACCGTCAGGTGGTCCGGTTGCAACGAATTGCGCATCCCGAAGCGCTTGACGATATGGCTCGACACCCGCGTGCCGACGGTCCGATGGGTGTTTTGGACGGCATAGGACAGTTGCATCTTCTCACCGTCCTCAAGGAAGCGCGCGGCATCGCGGACGATCTGCGCGTCCAGCGTGTCGAGCACGACCTGACGCGGCTTGTCGCGGTCATAGACGTTCTCATTCGCGCCATCGACGGTGATCAACAGCGGGTTCAGGTCGAGATCATCAAGGTGCGCCGAGCCTCGGCTAACCTGCGTCAGCAGGTCGGCGCGGCCGATCACTTCATCAAGGCTGCGCGCCCCGATGGAGGCGAGGATTTCCCGCACCTCCTGCGCGTAGAAGGTGATGAGGTTAACGACCTTATCCGCATTGCCGGTGAACTTGCCGCGCAGCGCTTCGTCCTGCGTGCAGACGCCGACGGGGCAGGTGTTGGACTGGCACTGGCGCACCATGATGCAGCCCATGGCGATGAGTGCGGCGGTGCCGATGCCATATTCCTCGGCCCCCATCATCGCCGCCATGACGATGTCGCGCCCGGTGCGCAGCCCGCCGTCGGTGCGCAGCGTCACCCGATCGCGCAGGTTGTTCATCGATAGAACCTGATGCGCCTCAGTGAGGCCCATCTCCCACGGCAGACCCGCATATTTGATCGAGGTCGCAGGCGATGCCCCGGTGCCGCCATTATGGCCCGAAATCAGGATGATGTCGGCCTTGGCCTTGGCGACGCCGGCAGCAATTGTACCAACACCACTCGAAGCGACGAGCTTAACGGTTACCTTGCAGCGCGGGTTGATCTGCTTGAGGTCGTAGATCAACTGCGCGAGGTCTTCGATCGAGTAGATATCATGGTGCGGCGGGGGCGAAATCAGGGTCACCCCCTTCGTCGAATGCCGCAGCCGTGCGATCAGGTCGGTGACCTTCATGCCCGGAAGCTGGCCGCCCTCACCGGGCTTGGCGCCCTGCGCGACCTTGATCTCCAACTCTTCGCACTGGTTCAGATACTCCGCCGTCACGCCGAAACGGCCCGAGGCGACCTGTTTGATCTTGGCCGAGGGGTTGTCACCATTGGCCTCCGGCACGAAATGCGCCGGATCTTCGCCGCCCTCGCCGCTGTCGGATTTGGCGCCGATGCGGTTCATCGCCACGTTCAGTGTCTTGTGCGCCTCGGGCGACAGCGCCCCCAGCGACATGCCCGGCGTTACGAAACGCTTGCGGATTGAGGTGATGCTTTCCACCTCCTCCAACGGCACCGGGTTGCCGCGCGGCTTGATGTCCAAAAGGTCGCGCAGATGGATCGGCGGATTGCTCTGCATCTTTTTCGAATACTGCTGCCACATCTGGTAGGACGCTTTGTTGCAGGCCATTTGCAGCATATGC
The DNA here is from genome assembly GCF_029285915.1 of Sulfitobacter sp. M85. Taxonomy (NCBI): domain Bacteria; kingdom Pseudomonadati; phylum Pseudomonadota; class Alphaproteobacteria; order Rhodobacterales; family Roseobacteraceae; genus Sulfitobacter; species Sulfitobacter sp. M85. The sequence continues at coordinate 534,901 of NZ_JABECQ010000001.1, read as the reverse complement.
ATGCTGCTCGCCTCCCAAGCGTGTTTCTCACCCGAGCGGCGCAGCTTGTAGAAGCCACCGATGGGCATCACGACCCCGTCGCCCTGCCAGCCCTTGGCGTGGACTTCCTCGGCCTTGCGTTGGATACCGACGACACCGATGCCCGAGATGCGGCTGGTCATGCCGGGGAAGTATTCGGCACACATGGCACGGGACAGGCCCACTGCCTCGAAGTTCAGACCACCGCGATAGGACGAGATCACGGAAATCCCCATCTTCGCCATGATCTTGAGCAGACCTTGGTCAATCGCCTCACGGTATTTCTGCACCGCCTGCGTCAGGGTCATGTCCAGCAATCCGCGCTCAATCCGATCGGCGAGGGAATCCTCGGCCAGATAGGCGTTAACGACCGTGGCACCGCAGCCGACCAGCACGGCGAAGTAATGCGGATCGACACATTCCGCCGAACGCACGTTAAGCGAGGTAAAGGTCCGCAACCCCTTGCGCACGAGATGGCTGTGCACCGCGCTGGTGGCAAGGATCATCGGCATCGCCACGCGGTCAGCACCGCTGTGCTGATCGGTCAGCACCAGATGCCCCGCGCCCGAGCGCACGGCGTCTTCCGCCTCGGCCCGGATGCGCGCCAGACCGGCGCTCAGATTGCCGTTGCCGGGCTCGAAAGTGCAGTCGATGGTGACGGTATGCACCTTGAACTGGGCCATCAGCTCATCGAACTGCGCATTGCCCACAAAGGGGCTGTCGAGCACGATGATCTCGGTCTGGGAGCTGTCTTCGTCGAGCACGTTCTTGAGGTTGCCGAACCGTGTCTTGAGGCTCATCACCCGGAATTCGCGCAAGGAGTCGATTGGCGGATTGGTGACTTGGCTGAAGTTCTGGCGGAAGAAATGGCTCAGTGGGCGGTACTGGCCGCTGAGCACCGCCGAGGGCGTGTCGTCGCCCATCGAGGCCAGCGTTTCCTTGCCGTCCTCGGCCATCGGCGCGAGGATCTGTTCCAATTCTTCGATGGTATAGCCCGCGGCCACCTGACGGCGGCGCAACTCGGCCCCTTCGAACAGCGGTTTTTCGGTGACACCGGCAAGGACGCCATCCATCTCGGTGATCTTGCCGACCCATTCGCCGAAGGGCTGGTTGGCGGCCAGTTTGTTTTTGATTTCAGTGTCATGGAAGAGTTTGCCCTCTGCCATATCCACCGCGATAATCTGCCCGGGGCCAAGCGCGCCCTTGGCCACGACGCGCGCCTCGTCCAGCGGCACCATCCCGGCCTCGGACCCGGCGATCAACATGCCGTCCGAAGTTTCGACATAGCGCATCGGGCGCAGCCCGTTGCGGTCAAGCCCGGCACAGACCCAGCGGCCATCGGTCATCGCTAGGGCGGCGGGGCCGTCCCAAGGCTCCATGACGGAGTTGCAATAGGAATACATGTCGCGCCATGCCTGCGGCAGTTCCACGGCCTGTTTGGACCAGGATTCCGGCACCAACATCGTCTTGGCCATCGGCGCGGAGCGGCCCGCGCGCACCAGCACTTCGAAGACCGAGTCGAGTGCCGCGGAGTCGCTGGAGCCGGAGGCCACGATCGGCTTGATGTCCTCGGCCATCTCGCCAAAGGTCGCGCTCGCCATGCGGATCTCATGGCTCTTCATCCAGTTCATGTTGCCCTTGAGGGTGTTGATCTCACCGTTATGGGCCAACATGCGGAAGGGCTGCGCCAGCCACCACTGCGGGAAAGTGTTGGTGGAATAGCGCTGGTGATAGATCGCGAAAGCGCTGATGAATTTGTCGTCCTTTAGGTCGGGATAGAACTCCGCCACCTGTTCGGCCAGCATCATGCCCTTGTAGATGATCGAACGGCAGGACATCGAAGCGATATACATCTGCGGCACCTGCGCCGCGATGGCGGCTTTCTCGATGCGGCGGCGGATGACGTAGAGCTCACGCTCAAAAGTCTCTTCATCCACGCCCTTGGCGTTGGAGATCAGGATCTGCTCAATCTCGGGCCTGGTCGCATTGGCCTTTTCACCCAGCACCGAGATGTCGACCGGCACATGCCGCCAGCCATAGATGTAGTAACCCATGCGGAGAACTTCGGTCTCCACGATGGTCCGGCAGGTCTCTTGCGCGGCGAAATTGGTGCGCGGCAGGAAGACTTGGCCCACGGCGATCAACTCGTCCTCACGCGGGGTGTGGCCGGTGCGGCGGACTTGTTCATAGAAGAAGGGGACGGGGATCTGCACATGGATGCCCGCGCCATCGCCGGTCATGCCGTCGGCGTCGACCGCGCCGCGGTGCCAGATCGCCTTGAGCGCGTTGATCCCGTTGACCACAACCTCGCGGGTCTTTTCGCCATTGATGTTGACCACAAGGCCCACGCCGCAGGAGGAATGCTCTTCCTCGAAACTATACATGCCCTTTTCGGCCATCATCGCGCGTTTGGCTTCTTCGCGGGCCACCCAGGCGTCATCATATTTGGTCATGGCTTGGTTCCTTCCACAAACGCCGCAAATCCTGCTTTGACTTGGGCCTTGGTTTTATTCTCGTGCGCTGCGGCAAAGGCAGGGCCGTCGGGCGTCACGTCTATTTCACTCTTGGTCTCGGGCAGCGCCGCAGGGGGCGGGGCGGCAGGCCGCCCCGATACCATCACTCCGCCGCGATGCGCTGCGCGCCGTTGAAATCGTCAAGGATGGCCTGCGCGCAGTCGCGCCCGTCCTTGATCGCCCAAACCACAAGGCTCGCCCCGCGCACGATGTCGCCCACGGCATAGACCCCGTCGAGCGCGGTCGCCCCGGTGACGTAATCGGCCTTGATCGTGCCCCAGCGGTTGACCGGCAGCTCCGGCTCGTTCCAAAGCGTCGGCAGGTCTTCGGGCTCAAAGCCGAGGGCCATGATCACCATGTCGGCTTCTTCGACATAGTCGGCGCCTTCGATCACCTCAGGCGACTGGCGCCCGGTCACGTCAGGCGCGCCGAGGCGCATCTTTTGCACCATCACACCGGTCACCGGATCGCCGACGAAGCCTTTGGGCGCGCTCAGCCATTCAAAGATCACGCCCTCTTCCTCGGCGTTTTGCACCTCGCGCTGACTGCCCGGCATATTGGCCCGGTCACGGCGGTAGAGGCATTTGACGCTTTCCGCACCTTGTCGGATTGAGGTGCGCACACAGTCCATCGCGGTGTCGCCGCCGCCGATGACGACGACTTTCTTGCCCGCGGCATTCAGACGGCCATTCTCGAATTCTTCGACCGTGTCGCCAAAGCTCTTGCGGTTGGAGGCGGTGAGGAAGTCGATCGCCCGCTCCACGCCGAAACCACCCACGCCGGGGGCTTCGATCTCACGGGTTTTGTAGACGCCGGTGGCGATGATCACGGCGTCATGCTTGCCCCGGATCGCGCCAAAGCTGATGTCGACACCGACATCGCAGTTCAACTCAAAGGTCACGCCGCCTTCGGCCAACTGCGCATTGCGGCGCTCAACCACGTCTTTCTCAAGCTTGAAGCCGGGAATGCCATAGGTCAGCAAGCCGCCGGCCCGGTCGTAGCGGTCATAGATGGTGACCTGCACGCCCGCGCGGCGCAGCATATCCGCCGCCGCCAGACCGCCCGGGCCTGCGCCGATGATGCCGACACTTTCGGGCCGTTCTTCGCGCGGGGCGGCGGGTTTGACCCAGCCCTGCTCCCAAGCGGTATCGGTGATGTATTTCTCGATCGAGCCGATGGTGACGGTGCCATGGCCCGACTGTTCGATCACGCAGTTGCCTTCGCAGAGGCGGTCCTGCGGGCAGATACGGCCACAGATCTCGGGGAAGGTGTTGGTGGCCTGGCTGATCTCATAGGCTTCTTGCAGACGCCCCTCGGCGGTCAGGCGCAGCCAGTCGGGGATGTTGTTGTGCAGGGGGCAATGGGTCTGGCAATAGGGCACGCCGCATTGGCTGCACCGGCTCGACTGCTCTGCCGCTTTGGCATCCGCATATTCAGCGTAAATTTCATCGAAATCCGTCCGGCGCAAATCGGGCGGGCGTTTTTCGGGCATATCCCGCGCAACGTCTGTAAATTTTAGCATGACCTGCTTCGCCATATACCCGTTCCTTCGACAAATTCCGTCAGGAGGCTCGTATACGAGAGCGCCAAAGTAAATAAAAGACATCAATGCTGACCTATTTACTTCTTTCCGAGCAAATGGGAGGCTCGGCCATCATTTTTATGCATCATTTAAGGTCCGATGCGGACCTACCCACTAAAACCCAGCCCAAAGCGCGAGGATAACCACCCCGCCCACAAGGATTCGCCACCACCCGAAAAGCGCATAGCCATAGCGGCTGATGTAATCGAGCACCCAACGCACCACGAAAACGGCAGAGATAAAGGCCATGGCGAAGCCCACGGCAATCTCCCCCATGGCCGAGGCATCCAGCACATCGCGGTTCTTATAGATGTCATAGGCGAAAGCGCCCGCCATCGTCGGCATCGAAAGAAAGAAAGAGAACTCCGCCGCAGCACGTTTGCTGGCCCCCAACAACAAAGCCCCGACGATCGTCGCGCCCGACCGCGAAGTGCCCGGCACCATGGCGAGACATTGGATCACCCCAATCTTAAACGCCATGGAAAGCGGGAATTTGGTCGCGTCGGAATGGGTCGGCGCTGGTGCGATGCGGTCTACGATCAACAGCACCACCCCGCCCAGCACCAACATGACGGCAATCAGCAATGGCGTCTCGAAAAGGACCGTTTTGATAAAGTCATGCGCCAAAACGCCGATCACGACCGCTGGCAGGAAGGCCAACAGCACCGACCAGATAAACCGCCGCGCCTGCGGATCATGGGGTGCTGCCGAGAAGACCGCCCAAAGCCGCGCGGAATAGACCGTCAAGATCGCGAGCACCGCGCCCAATTGGATCACGACCTCAAAGGTTCGTCCGGCGCTTTCGAAACCCAGAAAATGACCGGCCAACAAAAGATGCCCGGTCGAAGATACGGGGATGAACTCTGTCAGCCCCTCCAGCAAACCCAGAAAGGCGGCGATCAGAGTGGTCGATTGTTCCATTATCCCTGCCGCAGGTTACGTGCCGATGCTTTGATGGCGTCATATTGCCCCGAGGGCCGGAACCGCCAGAGATAGTCGGGGAGCACCGCATCCATCGCGGTGGGGGTGATGTCAAGCTCGGCAAAGCCGCGCGCGTCTTCCGCTACGACATTGTCCTTGCGCAGGTTCTTGACCTGATCGCGGGTCAGCATCTTGTTGGTGAACAGCCCCAAGGTAGCCGTCTGCACCATATCGAACCCGAAGGCGACGATTTTGGCGAGGAACCACGGCATGTTGAGCACCAACCGACGGCGGTGAATCACCTTAAGCATGCGCTGCATCAACCCGCGGAAGGTATCCACATCGGGACCGCCGAGTTCATAGACGCCCGAAGCGACCTGCCCCTCCAGTGCTTTTTCCGCCGCCTTGGCCACGTCATCGACGAACACCGGCTGGAACCGGGTCGAGGCACCGGCGACCGGCAGGATCGGGCCGCTGCGGGTCATGCCTGCAAAACGGTTAAAGAATTCATCCTCTGGCCCGAACATGATCGAGGGTCGCAGGATCACGGCATGGGGCATATGTTTGAGAATGGCCGCCTCGCCCTCGCCTTTGGTGCGGGCATAGTCGCTCTCGGCCTCCATATCCGCGCCGATAGCAGAGACATGGACGAAATGACCGATCCCTTCGGCGGCGGCCATGCGGGCGATACGCTCGGCCCCTTCGGATTGCACGGCGTCAAAGCTGTTCTTGCCGGTCTCGACCAGAATGCCCACGCAGTTCACCACCGCATCCGCGCCGCGCAGCGCGTCGGCCACGGAGCCATCGTTGCGGATGTTGCACAAAACAGGTTCGACCTGGCCGACCACACCATAGGTCCGCACAAAGAGCGCCTCGTTGGGATGGCGCACCGCCACCCGCACCCGCCAACCAGCTCTGGCCATGCGATACGCGATATAGCGTCCGACAAACCCCGAACCGCCATAAATCGTGACCAGCTTAGACATTCTGCCGCTCCTGTAGATAAATTCTCTGACAGGATGTACCCGCGCGCCGCCCCTGTCACAAGGCCAAACCCCCGGTTGCAGCGCCTCGCGTGCAGGATTTTCCGATTTTCGCATAAATTGCGATTGACAGTCACCCGGCTGAGCCTTAGAGCACCCCACACGATACGTGCCCAGGTGGCGGAATGGTAGACGCGCTAGCTTCAGGTGCTAGTACTGGCAACGGTGTGGAGGTTCGAGTCCTCTCCTGGGCACCATAATTCCGCAGTAAGTGACTGATAAGTCTGAACTTATATTCGCCCAGCCAATCTCAATCCACCCCACAATCCACCTTTGCGTTTCGCTTGCGCGATGGCTAGCCTTTGCCGCCCGGCTCCTTCTAGGGTAATTCTGCATCTCAAGCCTTGTCGACCAGAAGGAATGGCATTCTAGCTTGCCTCTAAGGCTGAATGCTGATTCAGTCAGGCAAGGGACAAGGGTAATTATGAGCCAGAGTAACGACTATCTGTACGAGAACGCACCGTTAGTCGAGGTGGTCGCGGAAGTCCGTTGGGATATGGTCGCAATTGCCTCTATGCCCGGCTCAGAGATTGATCCTTTGTTTGAGCGAAAGCATTCAGCTATGCAGGCCGCGATGGCGGAAGTCGGGTTTGCCTTTGCTGAACGCTTAGTCCCAGATCATGTCCCAAATGAGATGCTAGCGGGCCAACCCATTTTTCGCTATAGAACCGCGCCAAATAGTTGGCCTTTGGTCCAATATGGCCCAGGCGTCTTTACAGTGAACATCACACCACCGTACGATGGTTGGAGCGAGTTTCGCGAAACTTTAGCTTTGGCGGTCAATGCATTTGATTCCGTATTATCCCTTGGCAGTGACTTCACGAACGTCAGAGCCGCAGATTTGCGCTACATAGATGCTTTCACCGAAATGCACGGCATGAACCAGTTCTCAACATTCTTGCGGGACCATCTTTCAGTACCGATGGCGCCACCCCAAGGGTTGCTGGCTTCAATCGGTTCGCCCCAAGCCGACTATGTACCACGCGTCGAATTCAGCACCCAAGTCGGCAAACGTCTAGATACTAGGTTTGTTTTCCATGCCGCATCTGGCACAAAGGACGATACCCCCGCTGCAATACTCGACCTTCGTGCGCGCAGGGAGTTTAGTGAGGCAAAAGTGGCAAAATCCAATGAACTGCTTACATGGTTCGATGAGGCTCACAGCATACTTCACAGCGCCTTCGAGAGCACAATAAGCGATGAACTAAGGAACAGAATTGGCCCGGCGAGGCCGATTGGGAGTGAAAATGGCACACGTACTTGAACCGCTAGCGAAAGCTTATTTAAGTTCCATGGGCCACGCGGCTGCAAACAATATCCATATTGGCTCCAACCAAGATACGCCGCATAAAACTTGGGTGTGTCCTGTCCACAGCACGGCCCACGAAAGCGATTGGCTGGTTGTCCGCCCGATAGCTCACGCCAATTTAGAGATTATGAGCGCCGGTACGAATAGGGGCACCGCCCCGTCAGGTTGTTTGTTGGGCTCAAGAGGCGCACAGCGTACGGACCGAGGTATAGTAGGCCAGCTGATTGGATTTATTTTAAGCGGGGGCCGGAGCAAAAAGCTGGACCCCAAGGTGTGCCGAGATGCTGTGAAGTTCATTGCTAAGGTCCCTCTCGGGCTCCCATTTCCCGAGATTGATTTCGGCGAGGATGAAATCCTTTTCGAATGGCGGGGCGATGAAACCTCAGCAGTCGCGAGCGTCGAAGGGGACGGCCTCGTAGGATATGCTATGAAAATTAATGGATCGTACCGGCCCGGCGCCGGGCCGGAAGACTTGGATTCGAGCGGACTTCCGAATGATCTGGTTGAGTACCTTCAGACTGGAAAAGCAGCGGCATAATGTCAGGCTGTAAATGTGAGGAACATCGCCAATCGGCATATTCACCTTGCACCGTCAATGCCAGCGAAGAGATTGTTTACTGCCTTATCGACCCTGACTTGATAGATAAGGGCACCGGGGAACTTAAGAAGAAAGCTTTCTCTAAATCGGTACTCTCAAAAACCGACCTTTCTGTAGTACGTGCAGACTACTCGAGTGAGGCTGAAATCTGGGACTGTGTAGTAACGCCTCAATTAAAGACTAATCCTGCCCGAATTTTTTGTGGCGTTTTAGTCGCTCAGGCATCTGATATTCGCGGAATTGCAGATTGCACTATACAAGATGTCTGCGTCGCCGATGCCGGGCTCAAAAATTTTGCAGCCCATGCGCACTTGGGTTTTTCATCCGAAGTCGCGTCGAGCAATAAAAGTGTCCAAGTTGCGGTACGCGCGAACCTCATAGATGTCTTCAATCGCCGAGGCGGGCCTATCACACTTACTCGCGCCTTTAGTTAAGCTGATCCGGCTACAACGAATTTTCCTACAGACGCGCATGTCCATACGAGGCCACGACCATGGGCGGATCATCGGGAAATGACCGAAGGTCAAACCACTTGAAGCGCGTTCCGTCCGCATTTCGCTGGTCGCCCATGACAATCTGCGGAGAGTTCACTCGGTTGCGGATCAGCGCGGCCCGAAAGGCCCGCAAGTCGATCAGCCACCACGCTTCCAGGCCAGTCTGATCAGCATTGGAGTGGCCATAGAACATCCAGTCCCCATTGCCGTTCACAATCTTGGAAAGCTCCGTCTGAGCGCCTGACGCCACTGCTGAGCGTATGGTGAACTGGTAAGGATAGCGCTGCGCATAGCCTGGACGCCGCACCCGTGCCGCAACCCGCATGTCGCGGGCATCAAGCATCATCAGGTCGGTGGCTTGGATATGGTCGAAAGGATCGGCAGCGGTTTCCAACAGGTAGCCACCGATCAGTTGCTTTATCTCAGGCAAGAACCTGTCGGACCAGTTCCGGTTGTTGGTGTAGCAGTTCATTTCTGACAGCCTCCAATGCGGCCCCCACCGCGTTGCCCACGCCCCGGTAGAGAGGCGCAGGCGGGTTTGCTAGGCCTTGGCCCGCAGGTATTCGATCACGGCCTTCTGGGCGCGCGGGTACTGCTCACAGAGCAACTGGCCAGCGCAATCTTCTACGCACCATTCGAGCATGGCGGCAGCATCCGCATCCGTTTTCGGCTCAAAGCAGGAAATGCGCTCTGCAAGCCACTCGATGTTCTCATCAAGCTCGCTCAACTCAGCCGGTTCAGCCCCATGCTCATCAGGCAGTTCCTGCAATAATGCACTTCTACTGCGTCTGGCTGCATTCCATTTATCCAGCAGTTGAACAGCACCTGTCCTTTGGCTGGCATCCTCGTCTGGGCGTTCGCCTCTTAGTTCAACCAGTTCAAGGGTGCTGATCAGGTCGCCCACCATATTCCCCGCCAGCTTGACAGTGTGCGCTGTAGCCTCCCCGTCTCCCGGTTGCTCGGGCGCGTCCCCTTCAAGGGAGCGGACACAGACGCGGAGAATGCTGCTCAGGTCGTATGCATTGGAAATTGCGGTTGCGAGGTTCGTGTTCATTGTGCTTCCTCCCCTGCCAGACGCCGCGCGCCGGTGCGCAGATTTAGCATTGCGAGGTAGGTAGGATTCTTCATTGAAGCCTGCCATTCGGGCGACCCGATATGAGAGACTGGACCTTCGGTCTCCCAAAGAAGGTTAGCCAATGCGGCAAGCCCATCGGCGGTGGTCGGCACATGCTTCAGCATTTCATCTTCGACGCGGTGCAGCTCTTCCATCATGTCATCAAGCAACGGATCGCGGCTGTCCACGCTGTTGATGAGCTTCCGCAGTGGACGGCACCGGGCGTCCAGATCAACCAGCGGATCGGGTTCATCTTCGGTCAGGCGTTCAGCATCGGCGCGAAGGGCGTCAATGGCTTCATCGAGCATGCCATCGCAGATGAGGGCCTTCACCTTCCGCAAGGCATCCATCGGGGTTTGCGGCTCAATGGCCATAAGGGCGCGTTCGGCCTTGCCTACAGCCTCTGCGGCGTCCCCGACTGCATCTTCTTTCACAGGTGACATCTTGCCCCCGTTCGCGGCCTGATGAGCGTCACTGGCTGCGATAGCAACCTCATGGGCTTGGCGGGCATCGTAAACAGCCTGTAGGGCGTTCGTGAAATTTGACATGTAGATTTCCTCCGTTCGTATGGTGTTCGGTCACGGTTGTTAGATGGCAGGCAGTTCAGGCGCGGTATTCGTGGACAACCCCATCAACGGCGATGCGTGAGATGGTCGCCAGATTCACAGAGCGGGGCGCTCGGGCCTTTGCGTCCCAGACAGGCAGCAGATGAGGGTGGCGAGCTTTGCGCGTCTCTACGGCCCGCTTTCCGGCCCCTGTGGCAGCATCGCCTTTCACATGGCGCTGCAAGGTCGCGGGCTGCACCTGCATGGTGCGCTCAGTGCCATCAGCCTTCGTGAAGGTGACAGCGCAGAAACGGCCACCAGCAGAAGCGATCAGGTCGCGCTTGGCGGCATAGTCCTGGGCTGCGCCGTCGTGCTCCTGTGCTGCTCTCAGTGCGGCTCGCAGGACACCGATGCGGGCATAGTCGGGCTGCTCCCAATGGGTTTTGCTTTCAAGGACAGCAATTTCGCTCTGGATGCGGGCCACCTCGGGCGATGCCTTAGCCTGCTGGTCATCCCGCGCTTTCATCGCACGTTCGTGCTTCGCGTTCGCCCATGCGGCTTTGAGGGCGCGGCGCATAATCACCCGAAACCCGTACAGGGCCACGTTGGCGTTGCGGACGATTTCCCAAGCTGCGGTCATAATGGCTTTGCGGTTGTAAGTAGCGGAGTTCGTCATGGCGATTGCCTCTCATGTGCTGATAGCATACAATTAATACTGACAGCACATGCTGTCAACACATTAAATATGCTGGTAGCACATATTAGGATTCTCATGACCCCGGAACAGTTCAAAATGGCCAAGTCCGCATTGGGCTTAAGCAATCCTGACCTCGCTGAAATCGCGGGTTTGCACCGGAACACCTTAAACAAGGTCGATAAAGGGGAAGGTAAGGCCTCGACGGTACAGCACCTGCGTCTCGCCTTAGAAGCTCAAGGCGTTCAGTTCTTGGATAGCGGAGAAGTCGCCACAGGTCCCGGTGTCGCAATTAGCAGAGACGAGTAGATAGCCGCTAGCCATATTGAGCCGCCTCCCCCCGTTACTCCCAAGGTTAAGTACGACAAGACCGGAGGAATGTAACACAACATTGGAAGCGGGATTTCTCAGATGTTGCGATACTTATCTCCGGTCTTCTTCTAACTAGATTGCGGAAAAGCGTTACAACAACCGCGTGAAGGAGCACAGAAGGCCGCCGCAGTTGGCCGCGATTGCATCTCTGTAGGTTGCTAGATTGGGTAAAGTTTGGTCCTCTGGAGAAATTGGTTTGGATGGATTGAGGTGGGACAATGGCAACTAGGAAGCTGCATAGGAATGCGCGACGCTTTTCGAGAAACGTGAGAGCCTTTGTATCAGCTAGCATTGTCTTGGCAGCACCAACGGCTTTCGCTGGGCCAGATGCCACGACAAACTATCTTATGAACACCCCTGCCACATTGTTGGATTTCGGATTGTACAAACTCTCGCTGCGAATTCAGGCAGTCAATGGCAATGGATATGCTGCGTACGATTGGGACAACGATGAGATTAAAATTGTCCTCTTCAGGTCTCTGGAACCCAAAACAAAGTCCAAAGTAGCCTGCGTAAAGGCAATTGCAGATACCAGACAAGCCGCAGGCGTTGTTGACGGAAAATCACTAGAGGAATTTAGCAGCTTCGCTCGCATGTTCGGCCACAACGGTTTCATCGCAGGCGACCTCGACGCACACAATAAGCGCATGCAGGATTTAGATAAGAAGTTCCAAATTCTCTGCATAACTCCTCAAGCCACGTATGAAGCAGCCGTAGTTGGAAGTGGGTATAGTTTGCGGGTTAATGAATGAGCGCCTATCTTTAGCTCATGAAGCGGAGGAATTGCGCAATGCGAAGCAAGATAGCCCAATGGTTGCAAAGTAAGGCCGCCCTAGACGTTGCTACGAATTCCTACTGGATAGGGGCATTCTACGTCGTTTGGATCGGGGCGGTTTGGTACTTCGACTGGGGCGTAACCCTCTGGTAAGCTACGCGCTGGGCGTAGAGGCATTAAACTCTGCCCTGCACACGTCTCCCGCCTCAGCCATGCCAAACTGCACTTCTGCCACCATTGTATCTGGCCCAAGTTCGCCCAGCGCATCGTAGATGTTCCAGGTGAGGCATATGAAATACTCCTCGAACGTTCTGCATTCCTTCGCAATTGCTCGCCCCACAGGATCAGCAGCAAGTGCCTCTGCGGCCTGTCGAATGGCATCCACCCGATCAGGCCGCATTGGTCGCTCAAAAGGTTCTCTCCCTGAGTGCTTCACTGCGCCACCGCACCAGACAGGGCGCGAACCACTGCGCTTTGGTCACCTTCCGCGCCAACGCTAGGCATGAGGGCTTTCTGTGCCAACAGAGCGGCTATAACGCGGCTCTCAAGGGCGCTGGCGGTTTTCTTGGGTAGAGGCTTGCCATTGCGGATTAACTCACCCAGCGCCGCGATTTTCTTGCGGGTGTTACGTTCGCCCAGATATTTCGCGGTCTGACCCGCTATACCGGGTGCGATGAACAGCGGGTTTCCGGTTGCTCCTGCTGCACCTGCTGCACCAGTGAAACCCCCAAGCGATAGAGCACCGGAAGTTGGCGCTAGGCGACCAATGAGGCGCAAGGCATTCTGCGTGGGCGTCCCGTCTGCAATGTCACGCATGGCTTGCAATTCAGTTTCGCTGAACCCCCTACGCAGCTTTGGGTTCTCCAGCACCCTGCGCACGTTCTGACGGATTGCGTTTATCTCGTTCCCTCCGGTCCCTGTAGTCGCAGCACGGCGCAGTCCTTTTGCTACCAAGCCGGTATCCTCGGCTTCGAACAGTTGCGACTTGTATACCCGCCGCGCCTTCTCGCGGGCACCAGTCAGCGCCTCCACCACTTCGCTCGCTCTGTTGGTCCCGGTAACATCACCGGGCTGCAACTGATCTAGGTGGCTATCAATCGCATCTTTCATCATCACGCCAAGGCGACGTTCGCCTGCCTCGTTCGATCCTGCCACGTTATCGCCGATCCACTGGCGCGCCTCATCCACCTCAGCAATTGTTGGCGGACGCTGGCGCATATCTCCGGCCAATTCCTCTGCCGCAATCGCCGCCTTGGGGTTCATGCGTCGAGTTGCCGGTCGGGTGCCGAACGTGCCTTCAATGCTTCCGGCCAAAGCATCGGCAGATTGTGGGCTGAGCGTTGCACCGGATTCTCGCACAGCGTCATAGCCAGCACTACTCTGTGCCTGTAGCTCCTCAAGCGTGGGAGCCTTGGGACTTGGGCGCATTGCCCGACTTGCGGCCACCGGAGACAACCCGCCAGCAAGGGAGGCGATGAAATCGGCAGTATCGTTCTCAGGCGCAATCTCACGTGACGTCTGGCCAGCAATGCCCGATCCCACCGCACTCGCTGCCTCCCCACCCGCTACGGCCAGAGGGGCTTTGGCACCGCGAAGCATGATACCACCCGGGACCGCCATCGCGCCAACTTCCATCCCGACCCGCCTTCCGAACCGTTCTGCCGCGTTCTGAGGTTCAACTTCTGAAATTGTGGGAGCAAGCAGGTCTCGGAATGTACCGCTGCCGCCCACCGGGTTTTCGATGGGTTTGAGGTCCGTGCCCGCCAAGGCATTCACACCCTGCTTGCCCATGTTGATCGCGCCGGTCATCAAATCCACAGGTGCGCCAAGAATTCCGGCAATGCCTTCGTTAACGCCGCTCATGGTCTGCCCAACCATGCCCGTCTGCTGCCCGCGATCCTCAGCGTAGCGCGTCCAAGGGCCATCAGTGGCAGGTGACTGGTATTTGTCCCAAGGCCCTGCCATCGCTTCGGCTTCGGCCTCAAGCACAGCAATCAGGTCAGCGTCGCTCATCCCCGACAGCCCCTTTTGCTTAATAAGCAACTGCCGCTTGAGCAATTCCGACTGCAATTCGCTAGGCTTTCCACCCGCGATTGCAGCTCTGCGCCGTTGTTCAGCCAAAGCCCGCGCTCTACGGGTCTCAGCGGCTTTTCTAGCCCGTTCTACGTTGTTCTGATCACTCATTTGCTCGCCCCTTTTCCATGGCAGATTCTACTCTATTTTCATTGCTTTCCAAAGCCATAACGTCCTTTTCTTGGGTCGTAAGCGGCTTCTCATTTGGGTCAATCTCTCCCCGAGAAATTGCTTGGCAACGTGCCTGAAAATCCTCCAACGCTTCTGCGCTATCGCGTTCAACGAAAGCGCCTGCATGAGGGCCTGTAACAATCGAGGCTTTCCAAATTTCTCCCTCGATACCACCGCCTTTGGCCTCAAAGACCGTTCGAAAATACACGATGAGGTAGTCTAGGCCTCCCGACTTCCGCTCCATCGCTTCTAGGCGTCGTTTGATATTCATTTCTCTGCCTCCAGTGCCGTGATCCGGCGCTCAATCTCGGTGGTTTCCAAGGTGCGGCGGAACTGCTCGACCACTGCCATGACAGTCGCTGCCTCCAATGGCGTCACGTCGCCCTCTGCGATTGCTTTGAGAATGGCCCTTGCGGCCTTGGCTGCGTCCTCTGCCGTTTCAATCTCTGGCAGGGCGAAGGATACCGGAGCATCCTTGCGGGCAGGCGCGATACGGTCGAGGCAGAGGCGTAGAGCCGTAACATCGCCCTCCAGCGCCTTGTCTATGGCTCTCTGCGTCAATGCTTCCTGTTGCCCCTCAAGCATTGCCTCGATGGCCTGCGTTGCCCTGTGGCGTGACCCTTTCGGCTTGCCGGGGTTACCGGGGGCGAATGTGCCATCAGCGTTCCGGCCTTCCGTTTTCGCGCCGCTGTTTCGGTCGTTCTTTTTGCTCATGCGGATTGCCTTTCCTGAGAACGTTTTTGCTGCTGAAACAGGTCGGTTTGCGTCACCACCTTGCGAGAACCAACTGAGCGCGTGACCACCCCCTCCCCCCCTTTAGGGGGAGGGGTGGTGACGCAGTGGTTTTGGGGGGTGTTTGCGTCACCCTGCGTCACCTGCTTTTCGGGGGTGGTGACGCACATCATTCGTTTGCCCATTCACCGACTTCAATCGTCGGAACTGGCTTTCTGATCGGGCCGGTTTTGGTCCCCTTCACCAGCGCCCCGGAATGAAGCCAAGCCTCGATCATTTTCTTGATCCGGCGCTTGTCCTTCACCGCGTCCAGGCCCAGTACTCCTGCAACGATCACCCCGGCCCAATCCTTACCCGACTGATCCGAGTATCGCGGTTGTTTGCCCTCAATGGCATGCTGTACAGCCAACAGGTCCTTGCTAGTGAAGCCGTCGAAGGTATCCGGCCATTCCCAGGCTTCGGCCACTCCGATGCTCTCACCGTTCGCCAACTCGACGGAAGCCATACGCCGCCATGTGCGCTTCCCTACGGGCGCAAGATTGGACTTATCGCGGGTCACGGTGAAATAGGTGGTTAGGTCATCGGACTGAATGCCCGCCTGCTCTCTCTCATCCGCTGTCATACGGTTGAGCACCCGGCCAGACCGTGCTGCCGCCAGAAGGGCTGAACCGCCCCTGCTGTCCTCTGAGGTGGCCTCTACGCCGTTGGTCTTGCGGGTATGGTGGACCAGTTCAATCGCGCAGTTGCATCGATCCGCCAGCCGCGCCCATTCCTTTGCGATGAGATCAATGGCGACGTTGTCGTTCTCGCCCGCCTGATGCGACGACACGAACGGGTCAACAATCATCACGTCAATCTGCCGTTCTGCGATTTCCCGCGCCAGTTCCTCAATCTCAGGCTTTACGATCACGACGCCTTCGCGTGACTGAATAGCCGTGCAAAGCTCGCGTTCGCGCCCGGTATCTACAAACAACCGCCCTTCGACTTCATCAGGCTGCACTTCATGATGCTGCATAGCCGCTGTGATCCGCAGGTTCATCTCATCGCGCGGGTCTTCGAGGTTGTAGAGCCAGACGTTTAAGCCTTTGGCTGTCCACTCCCCCAGCAGTTCCCGCTCAGAAACCATCGCAAGGCCTTCTACGATGGTCAGGGAGGACTTACCCACCCCACCGGGGGCAACAGTCACGGCAACCTGCTTGCGCAGTAGGTGCCGCCCATAGACCCACGGGCGGCGGGGCAAGCTGTTGGGGTCCTGCCAGATGAAGGGCGTCGGCAATCGGTGAGTGCCGGACGGATGTTCCGCCCGGTGCTGATCCAGTTGCACGGCCATTGCTGTGAAATCGCGCATCAAGCTGCCTGCCTCCCCTGTACGAAGTCGAGGAAGGCCGCCTGGCGCTCGCAGGGCATCGCCTCGAAGCTTGCGAGGCAATAGGCCTCCCGCTCATCAGGTTCGGCCATATCGGCCCAGAACGCCGCCTCGTCCATGTAGTTGAACAAGGGGGCAACTGGTTGACCCGCCGCCGTGGGCATAGCGTTTCCCAGCGCCGCCCCTGTTACAGCGTTCGCGTCCTGCATCGGCAACGCCTTCAACGCTACATAGGCCAACGCGGCCCGCTCGGTTGCGCTAAGACGAGCGCGCAGGATGACTGCGAAGCCCAGCCACGCGTCAAGGTCATCCAACAGCAAGCAGTACCCCAGAGACCGGGATACGCTATCGATACGGGGCGCGGTGCGGTTGACCGAGGCGCTGTGGCCCCGGTCGTTCGCGGGCATGTGCAACCCGTCCATCAAACGCCCTCCCCGTAATACAGGCCAGCGACAAGACGGGCTTGGGTAGCGGTCAGGCCATAGAGGCGCTGCAAGCGGGCAATCTGGATTTTAAGGGCCATAATCACGCTGCACCCCCATCAATGCGGCGAACAGTGCCGCTGAGAAAATACACACCGAACCTCGCTCGGTCTGTGGCAGTATCGTTAACGTACATTTCCTTGGTGATAGGCACCCCGTAGTCACGGCGCAGGATGCAAACCCGGTCAGAGATGCGCACTGGGCTAGCGCAGTAGACAGGCCGCTGGATCAGGGCATCAAGGATGATCCGATTGCCCTTTGCCAAGGTAAAGGTCTTTGTTGTCCCGTCTTCGGCCACAACTTCATAGCGAGCCGGGGCGGTGCCCTTGGGCATGTCGCTCCACTTCTCGACGCGCAGGGCGTTTGCGGGTGGGCGGTCGGTGCTGACACCGAAGTCTGTGTTGATGTTCATTGCCGTTTTCCTTTCTTGTTGAAAGGACGGGCCAAATGCGCTATCTCTTGTTCACCGCTGAAAAGAAATTTCGCCCCGGCTCGTCCTCGTACGGCTGGGGTTTTCTCTTAGGCTGCTTCTTTTTCGCGATGAGCGGCGGCGGCTTCGATAACAACTTCGATATCGCTGCGACGCCAGCGAGACATGCCGCCAATTTTGATAGCTGGACGAATAGTCCCGTCAGCTACTCGACGCCAGAATGTCGCCTTCGAGCAACCCATCATGGCAGCACATTCGTGATCTCGGATAAGCGGGTCTGTGATATGCATCTGTCAGTCTCCAGAAGGCGCTGATGCGCGGTTCAACTGACTGAACTAATAAGAGCATATTTGAGACTATTGCCAATGGTAGCGTTCCGACATTCCGGAAAGAATATTCAATGGTTGTCGGAAGCTCCGAGCAAGCCTGCACGCTCCAAAGCCTTTTCAAGCCCCGCATCGCTTGGCCTTTCTAACCCACGAAGTTGATAAGCGGATCGCAGGAATTCGGGGAATGGTCCACTCAAGTCATGATAATTGCGTCCCAATCCGTCCAGCGGGTCCATACCAATGCCTTCACGATATACCTTAGTTAGACGCTCTAGCAGGAGAGAATTCTGTGACTGATTTATCTTCAGTGGCGGTTCAGGATCACCAGTTTCTCGCCTTAATCTCATCACCGCTTTACGCAGAGCATCCATGCCATCCACTATTTCGTGGTAGCCCACCCCGGTATCCACGTTCCTGCGAACAAGAGGGGAAATTTCATTTGCCAAGCCATTCTCATTAATATCCTCAAGGACTGACGCCATCCGGGATTCTATCCTGACTAGCGCTTTCAGCCTTTTGTTCGCGGCACCTTTCTGCGTCAGGCGCGGATGAAGGTCGTACCACATAAATGCATTGGAGATATCACCTCCTAGTTTCAGTCTCGCCGCCCGAACGGCGTCCTGTTCGCAACCCTGTTGCACGTAGTATTTACTAGGGATCGACCCGCCCGCCTGCCGAACCTTCTCGAGCAATAGGCCTATCTGTATATAACCAAAACCGATTACGGTGTTTTCCTGCCCTTCATCCATCACAGCGCCCCTCAATCCAATCGGCAACAGCACTCTGCCGCCACCCAATGGCGCGAACGCCTAGCTTGGTAGCCTTCGGGAAGTCATCCCGATCCATCATCCGGTAAATCGTGGACCTGCTTAGACCTGTCACCTCCTGTACGTCCCGGCAGCGTAGAATTTTATCAGTCATCGTTATCTCTTTGTTAAATGAATGATGCCATTCATACCGGCACTTGGTTTCTACAAGATTTAAGATACGGGAATCAGGCAATTTTAATCACCTTGCTGGCGTTCTTGCCGGTTACGTGGTTCGCCCAGCGCGCCATTAGCGGACGGCGGCGCTCTAGCAGGTCAGTACGGCGGTAAGACCGCTTGACCTTATTGCCATCGACATGCGCCAATGACGTTTCAACAACCACTTCGGGTACATCGGTGGTTTCTTCGCACCAGGTCTTGAAGCTTGATCGAAATCCATGCGGACGAGCATCCAACCCCTGCCGCTCCATATGGCGGCTCATCGCTGCATCAGAAATTACTTTCCTCCGAACACCTGGGAACAGGTATCCATCCCGCGCCAGCGGCTTCGCTAGTTCTATGACGGCGAGAGCCTCTTTCGATAGCGGCACTCGAAAATCGGTTACGGCACCCACCTGCCCCTTCATGTTATCTTCGGGTACGGTCCATACGCCGCCTTCGATTTGATCCAAATGACAGAAGCGAATTCCATATGACCGAACCGTTGTCAGGATCAGCAGGCGCAATGCAAGATGGGTGGGCGTCTGCTCAACAAGGCTTTTGTAGAAAGCTGGCACCTCTGGCCAAGGCATATAGGGAATGTTCTTTGCCTTGTGACGCGACTTCCCCAGAAGCGCTTTCGCTTTCATGATTGCCTGAAGATCCACGTTAAGGCCCATAGCCGCTGCATGCTCAAGCGTGATGTTCAGGCGGTTCATTGCTTTGCGGGCCGTGTCCGCCTTCTCGTGCCAGATGGGTTCTAGTGCGTTCTTGATATCCTGCTGGTCGATTTCCTCGACAGGAACCTTGCCGATTTTCGGAAGCACATGCAGTTCGAGCGGGGAGAACCAGCGCCCGGCCTTACCGTCACCCTTAAGCTGAGCCTTGCGAGCCTCGAATGCCTCCAGCGCCACTGATGAGAGTGTGTGCTCATCCTTAGCGGCCAATCGCTTTAGCCGGTCACGCTCTTTGATGGGGTCTTTGCCCTCTCGCACCACAGCCCGCCATTTCTCTGCCGCTGCTCTTGCTTCCTTCAACGAAACAGCCTGAAGGTTGCCGATACCCATCTCGCGGCGTCGCCCATGAACAGTAACACGCAGCACCCACTGAGCGCCGCCATCTTCGCGCTTTACCAGCCAAAGCCCTCCCCCGTCTGAGTACTTGCCGGGAGGGGCGGTTCTGACCTTGGCCGAAGAAAGCTTGTTCAATGCCGCCAAATTCCTATCCCCCTCTCAATCCACCCCTATATGTAGCATAGCATGGGACCGGATGAAACAGGATGATACAACCAAACGCATTAAAAACAAAGCTTTGCATATTTGATGAAACAGGCTGACACTAGATGATACGTTAGTTCAATGCCTCTCCTGGGCACCATATTCCCCGACAGATGATTGACTAAAGATCAGGCCTTAAACGGCCCCGACGCACCATCCCTTCGGGGCGCTGCGACCCGCCGGTCACGCACGGCCCTATTGGGCGCGGACACCCGCGTTTTGCAGGCAAAGCTGTAGCCGCGTAGCAAGCTCGGCCAGGCTGAAAGGCTTTTTCAAACAATCGCTTGCCCCCGCCGCCAAAGCGCGGCGCAGCAGATCGGCGTCTTTCCGGGTCGAGATCATGACGACCGGTATGCCCCGATAGAACGGCAAGCCCCTGACATGGCTACAGAACTCAAGCCCATCCATCGCGGGCATCATGAAATCTGTGATGATCACATCCGTCGCGATCCGCTTCTGCGTCAGCGCGACCAGAGCTTGGGCGGGGCAGCCATAATCTGCCACGCAGGAAAACCCGACCTCGGCGAGGGACGCTTGGATGAACTGTCGCGCGATTTCAGAATCGTCGATAACGATTGCATTCCAGTTCATTACGCCCCGCCTTACACTTTAATCACGCCCCAAGGGTCACCCTAGTGGTGAGAGACTTAATATGACGTGAATGCTTAAATGCGTTTGCCGACGAACATCGCCGAGTCGGAACGCACGCAGGCGATCTCACCCCTTTGCCAGATAAGCTCCCCCTGCGCGGTCGCGTATTTGCCCATGCTGACGCAGGCGGTGATCGGGGTGATTTCGGTAACGGCTTGGGCGGCGTCGAAACTGTTGCTGAACTGAATGGACATGGCTTGTGCTCCTGAGTTGACTTGTCTCAACCTTCACACATCTCGCCGCGCAATGCCTGCTGGCGTCGGGATAAGCGCCCTATTCTAAGGTATAGAGCGCCCCACCCTCGGGCTGCGGTTAATGCCTGTTCAGCAGCTTTTGGTACTTCGACACAAAGAGATGCGCACCCTTCATCTTTTGCGTCACCCAATCGCCCGCAGTGAAGAGCATCAAAAAGCTATTGCCGCGCACCGGCCCCAAGGGCAGCAGAATCGGTGCCTCCGCCCCCCAAGGGCGATAGGTTTTCATATCCCCCAGTTTGCGGCCCGTGATCAGCCCGGTGAGGGTCTTTCTCAGCCATGGCAACTGCCGGCTGACCGCGACGATGGTCATATTGTCGCCGGGGTCCGCCACATCCCCCGCGGCAAAGACATTGGGCAGGGATGAGGGGCGCAGATAGCCATCGGTCTTGATCCGCTCCGCAGCGGTGACCTCGGCCCCCGGCAGGTGCTTCAACAATTCTGACGCGGCGCGCGCGCCCAAGACGGGGAAGATCAGATCGAACGTCCGCTCCGCCCCGCCGTCGAGGGTGAGGCTGCCCGCATGTGGCTCTGTCATGGAGGCGAGCCCTTCGGCCTTCTTGCCAAGGATCAGCTCCACCCCGGCGCGCTTCAGCTTTCTGCTCAGCGAGGCACCGAGGCTGTCGGGCTTTCCGGCAAAAAGCTTGTCGTCTTTGGTGATCAGGGTGATCTCTTTGTCGGGCATGGCATGGGCGATCTCACCGGCTAGCTCGACCCCGACAGCGCCCGCGCCGATGATGCCCACGGTCTTGGCCGCCAGCAGTTTTTCACGCGTCTCTTGGTTCGCGGCCCGCAGCCCGTCGATATCTGCGCCCTTGGGCTTGAACGGCGTCGCATAGTCCGAGCCGGTGGCGACGACGATGTAATCCGCCTCGACCCGCGTGCCGTCCTCCAGCGTGACACCCTCGCCATCGACATCAGTCGCCCGCGCCGCGACAACGCGGCCCCGTTTCAACAAACGGTCATAGGGGATCAGCGATTCCTCAACCAAACTGGGCTGCACCACGGCGCGGATCATCGCGGAGGCATGTACGAAATGACTGCGCGGCTCGATCAAGGTCACCTCGGCGATCTGGTCCATCGCCTTGCCCAGTTCGGCCCCCAAATAGCCGCCCCCTACGATTGCGATACGCTTGCCCATCGGTGCCTCTCCTTTTGATCGGTTTCGCCTGCCGGACAGTCTGCCCACGCGGTCAGCTTTCTACATAGGTGCCCTATCACCGATTTCTCGCAGAACGTGGCGAAAGCCGCCGATCCTGCCATCACGGGGGGCTAAATGCCCATGCGATAAGCGCCGGGAAGGGCGCGATTCTCTTAAATGGTGCAACATATTGTTTAGAATCATCGCACCTGCTTAACTCCCCCCAGCGACAGGGAGAGCCGCGACACAATGAAAGACACCAAAGCAGAGACTTTTCTGCGTTTCGATAACGTCAAGAAGAGCTACGATCAGGAAAATCTCGTCGTCAAAGGCTTCGACATGGATGTGCAGGAGGGGGAGTTCATTACCCTTCTTGGCCCCTCGGGCTCGGGCAAGACCACCGTCTTAATGATGCTGGCGGGGTTTGAAAGCGTCACCTCAGGCGATATCGCCATCAATGGCCGGTCGATCAATAAGACCGCGCCGAACAAGCGCAACATCGGCATGGTGTTCCAGAACTACGCGCTGTTCCCGCATATGACCGTGGCCGAAAACCTCGCCTATCCGCTGAGCGTGCGCAAAATGTCCAAGGCGGATATCCAAGAGCGTGTGGCCGAGTATCTGTCGCTGGTGGAACTTTCGGCCTTTGGCGACCGTCGCCCCGGGCAGCTTTCGGGCGGGCAACGGCAGCGCGTGGCGCTGGCCCGCGCGATGATCTTCCAGCCGACGCTCATCCTGATGGACGAACCTCTGGGCGCGCTCGACAAGAACCTGCGCGAACAGATGCAGTTTGAGATCACCCGCTTACACAAGCAGATCGGCTTTACCGTCATCTACGTCACCCACGACCAGACCGAGGCGCTGTCGATGTCCGACCGGATCGCCGTCTTCAACGACGGTGTGGTGCAGCAATGCGCCCCGCCCGCGGAATTGTACGAGCGCCCGGTGAATGCCTTCGTGGCCGAGTTCATCGGCGAGAACAACTTCGTGCAGGGCCGCGTCACCCGGATCGAAGGCGAGATCGCCAAGGTCGAAACCGATACCGGCACGATCACCACGCAAACCTCCGAAGGGCTGACCGAAGGCGCGCAATGCCGCGTCTCGATCCGTCCCGAGAAACTGTTCATCCATCCCACGACCCACGCCCATGACAACGCGCTGACGGCAACCTTCGTCACGCGCATCTATGTGGGAGATTTCATCCGATATTATTTCCGCCTGCCGGACGGCACCGACATTATCGTCAAAGTGCTCAATGACCTGTCCGCGCCTGAGTTCGAAGAGGGCGCGACGGCGCAGCTGTTGTCCCTGACGAAAGACTGCATCGCCTTTGCCAATTAAGGGCGACCGGGGGCAAACCGGGGCCCCGCATAAAACCTGGACATGACAAGGAGAGACCGATGAAGAAGCATCTGAGTTATCTGGCCACCGCGGCGCTGATCGCCAGCCCCGCCTTGGCCGAGGATCTGACGGTGACGTCCTTCGGCGGGGCCTATGGCGCCGCGCAGATGGAGCATATGATCCAGCCCTATATGGATAAATCCGGCACCAACATCCTGTTCGAAGACTACGGCGGCGGCGTGGCCGAGATGAAGGCGCAGGTCGAGGCGGGCAACATCCTGTGGGATGTCGTCGACATTGAGGTGATCGACCTCGAACGCGCCTGTGCCGAGGGCTATCTGGAAGTGATCGACCAATCGGTTCTGCCCGATGGCGACGATGGCACCCCAGCGGCGGATGACTTCATCGATGACGCGCTGGCCAATGAATGCGGCGTGGGCAATATCGTCTGGTCCGTCGTCTTTGCCGTGAACACCGAGAACGGCGAAGGCCCGAAAACCATCGAAGACTTCTTTGATACGGAGGCGTTCCCCGGCAAACGCGGTCTGCGCAAGCGGCCGCAGGTCAACATGGAATGGGCGCTGCTGGCCGATGGCGTCGCCCCGGAAGAAGTCTATGAGGTGTTGGCCACCGAAGAGGGGCAGAAACGCGCCTTTGCCAAGCTCGACACCATCAAGGACGCCATCACTTGGTACGACAGCTGGTCGCAGGCCCCCGTGCTGCTGAACGACGGCGGGGCGACCATGGTGCAATCCGCCAATGGCCGCATCTTCGCCGCGATCAAGGACGATGGCGCCCCCTTCGAAATCGTCTGGGACAGCCACATCTATGACCTCGACGTTTGGGCCATCATGAAGGGCACCGAGAAGAAAGAAGAGGCGATGGAGTTCATCAAATTCGCCACCGGCACCGTGCCGCTCTCGGGCATGCAGGACGTGGCCTATGGCCCGACCCGCGCCTCTGCCCAAGCGCTGCTGCCCGAGGACGTGAAACAAGACCTGCCCACCGCGCATCTTGACGAAGGCGTCAAAGCCGATGGCATCTTCTGGGCCGACTATGGCGAGACGTTGGGCGAGAAGTTCAACGAATGGCTGCTGCAATAAGCACCCCGCCCCGCGCCTGACCGGGCGCGGGGCACCCAACCCCTATAGATGAGTAACCGCGTGTCCAGCCTCACTTCCCAAGACGCCGCCAATGCCCGTCGCCAAATGCGCAGACGCCGCCTGCAGGCGTTTCTTTTCGTGGTGCCGCTGCTGCTCTTCATCCTTTTCGCCTTTGTCGCGCCGATCACCACGATGCTGTTCCGCAGCGTCTACAACCCCACCGTGGCCGAACTGGTGCCCGAAACGCTGGAGATGCTCGAAGACTGGGAGGGCGAGAGCCTGCCCGACACGGCGGTCATCACCCAGATGGCCATCGACATGAAGCGGATGGCAAACAACCGCACCTCCGGCAGGTTCGCCGATGAGATCAACCGCGCCCTGCCGGGCATGTCGAGCGTCATCAAATCCACCGCCCGGGGCCTGCGCCGCGCCGAGGATGCCGAGCTTACCGCCAATGGCGCAGAGATGCTGCTGGAAAAGAACGACCGTTGGGCCAAGCCCGCCACTTGGCGCGCGATCCGCAGCGCCGGGCAGGTCTATACCTCAAGCTACTACCTCACCGCTGTCGATATGGAATACGACTCCGAAGGGGACATCGTCCAACGCGACACGCAGATCTACAAACAGCTCTACACCAAAACGCTGAAGATGGCGCTGATCATCACCGGGCTGACGATGCTGCTGGGCTATCCGCTTGCTTTCTACATGTCGCAGGCCAGCCCCGCGACGGCGAACTTCCTGATGGTCTTCGTCCTGCTGCCCTTCTGGACCTCGCTCTTGGTGCGCACCACCGCGTGGATCGCGCTGTTGCAAGCCGGGGGCGTGGTGAACTCCTCCCTGCTCTGGGCCGGGCTGATCAACGAGCCCATTGAGCTGCTCTACAACGAGTTCTCCACCATCCTCGCCATGACCCACATCCTGCTGCCCTTCATGGTGCTGCCGCTCTACGCGGTGATGCGCGGGATCGATTCGAGCTTCATGCGCGCGGCGATCTCCATGGGGTCTAATCCGATCGGCGCGTGGTACAAAATCTACCTGCCGATGAGCCTGCCGGGCCTCTCTGCCGGGGCGCTCTTGGTCTTCATCATCTCGGTCGGCTACTACATCACGCCCGCGCTGGTCGGCGGCACTGATGGGCAGATGATCTCGAACATCATCGCCTTCCACATGCAGGTGTCCAACAACTGGGAACTGGCGGCGGCCTTGGGCTCGCTCCTGCTGATCCTGATCCTCGTTCTCTACTGGCTGTTCGACCGTTTCGTCGGCACCGACAACCTTAAGCTGGGATGACGTCATGAGCCAACTGCCCGACTATTACACGATCTGGCACAAGGCGGGGCACTATGGCCTGCGCATTATGGCGGGGCTGGTGCTGGTGTTCTTGATGCTGCCGATCCTCGTCATCATGCCGCTGTCGTTCAATGCCGAGCCCTTCTTCACCTTCACCCAAGGCATGCTGTCGCTCGACCCGGACGCCTATTCGACGCGCTGGTATCAGGAGATCGTCGATGATCAGAAATGGCGCATCGCGATCCGCAACTCCTTCGTCATCGGCATCGCGGCGGCCAGCATCGCCACTGTGCTGGGCACGCTGGCGGCGGTGGGCCTCGCCTCGCCTTGGATGCCATTCAAACGGGTGATCACGGCGTTGCTGCTGTCGCCCATGATTGTGCCGCTGATCATCATCGCGGCGGGCATGTTCTTTTTCTACACGCAGTTCAACCTCGTGGGCACCTTCACCGGGCTGATCATCGCCCATGCCGCCCTTGGCGTGCCCTTTGTCATCATCACCGTCACCGCCACGCTCAGCGGATTCGACCGGTCGCTCTTCGTCGCGGGGCTAAGCCTCGGCGCTTCGCCGATCAAGGTGTTCTGGGACGTGGTGATTCCGCTCATCCGCCCCGGCGTGATCTCGGGCGGGCTTTTTGCTTTCGTGACCTCCTTCGACGAGGTGGTGTTGGTGCTGTTCCTCGCGGGGCCAGAGCAGCGCACGATTCCGCGGCAGATGTTCTCGGGCCTGCGCGAGCAGATCAACCCGACGATTCTGGCGGTGGCGACGCTGCTGGTGGTGCTCTCGGCGACGATGCTTTTTGTGCTGGAAGCCCTGCGCCGACGCTCGGCCCGGCTGCGCGGTCAGGAATAGGCGAAACCGCCCGAGGGCGGCACCAAACACCTGATCCATAACCATTTAAGGAGGGGGGTGAGTGGTGAGCCGTGATGGGTTCGAACCATCGACCTACTGATTAAAAGTCAGTTGCTCTACCAACTGAGCTAACGGCCCACTAGGCGGGTAACTAGAAATTACGGGCGGCAGGGTCAAGCCCTTAATTACGAAAATCTTGCGAGATGCTGGATTAGTTTTCATGCCGGGGTTATATGCGCCGAATGTACAGCGATCAGACCCCCGGTTTGCCCTTCATGAAGATGCATGGGCTTGGCAATGATTTCGTCGTGTTCGATGCACGCGCGGAAGGAATCGACGTAACCCCGGCGATGGCACAGGCCATCGGGCACCGGCAATTTGGCGTGGGATTCGATCAGCTTGCGGTGATCACGCGCGGGACGGGCAACGCGCATCTGACCTTTTACAACAGCGACGGCTCCCTTTCCGCCGCCTGCGGCAACGCCACCCGCTGCATCGCGCGCTATCTGATGGACGACACAGGCCGCGATTCGCTGCATCTGACCACCGCGCGTGGCGATCTGGCAGCGAAAGACGCCGGGGGTGGCTTGACCTCGGTCAACATGGGCCACCCGCAGCTGAAGTGGGACGAGGTGCCGCTGGCGCGCGAGATGGACACGCTGCACCTGCCGATCGACGGCGATCCGACAGCCACCGGCATGGGCAATCCGCATTGCACCTTTTTCGTCGAGGATGCCGAAGCGGTGGACCTTTCCGACCTCGGCCCCCGCGCCGAGCATGATCCGCTCTACCCCGAGCGCACCAACGTGCAGGTCGCGCAGATCGTCGGGCCGGACCATATCCGCATGCGCGTTTGGGAGCGCGGCGTCGGCGTGACGCTCGCCTCGGGTTCCTCCTCCTGCGCCACCGCCGTAGCCGCCGCGCGTCGGGGCCTCACGGGCCGTGCCGTGCGCATCGATCTCGACGGCGGCACGCTGCATATCGACTGGCGCGAGGATGGCGTCTGGATGACCGGGCCGACGATGCATGTTTTCTCCGGCAGCCTCACCCCCGAGTTTCTGGAGAGCCTGACATGAGCGCCCCGATTTTCAGCACCATGGGCTGCCGCCTCAACGCCTATGAGACCGAGGCGATGAAAGAACTCGCCGAGCAGGCAGGGCTGGAGAACGCCGTGGTGGTCAATACCTGCGCGGTCACGGCCGAGGCGGTCCGCAAGGCACGGCAGGACATCCGGAAGCTGCGCAAGGCACATCCCGAGGCGCGGTTAATCGTGACCGGCTGCGCGGCGCAGACCGAACCCGAGACCTTTAACGCCATGCCTGAGGTCGATGCCGTGATCGGCAACACCGAGAAGATGCAGGGTGCGACGTGGCAGGGCATGGCCGCCGATTTCATCGGCGAGACCGAGACAGTGCAGGTCGACGACATCATGTCGGTGACCGAGACCGCGGGCCATCTGATCGACGGATTCGGCACCCGCAGCCGCGCCTATGTGCAGGTCCAGAACGGCTGCGACCACCGCTGCACCTTCTGCATCATCCCCTATGGCCGCGGCAACTCCCGCTCAGTGCCCGCGGGCGTGGTCGTGGACCAGATCAAGCGGCTGGTGGACAAGGGCTTCAACGAGGTCGTGTTGACCGGGGTCGATCTGACCTCTTGGGGCGCCGATCTGCCAGCGACGCCAAAGCTCGGCGACTTGGTGATGCGCATCCTGAAGCTGGTACCCGACCTGCCGCGGTTGCGGATCTCCTCAATCGATTCGATCGAGGTGGACGAGAACCTGATGCAAGCCATCGCCACCGAACCGCGCCTGATGCCGCATCTGCATCTGTCGCTGCAGCATGGCGACGACATGATCCTCAAGCGCATGAAGCGCCGCCACCTGCGCGATGACGCGATCCGGTTTGCCCAAGAGGCCCGCGCGCTGCGCCCCGACATGACCTTTGGCGCGGATATCATCGCAGGTTTCCCGACCGAGACCGAAGCGATGTTCGAGAACTCGCTGAAACTGGTCGAGGAATGCGACCTGACATGGCTGCATGTCTTCCCCTACTCCGCCCGCCCCGGCACCCCCGCGGCACGGATGCCCGCGGTAAACGGTGCGGCGATCAAGGAACGCGCGGCCCGGTTGCGGGCGGCTGGCGAGCGGCAGGTGCAACGGCATCTTGAGGCGCAGGTCGGGCGCACACATGACGTGTTGATGGAGAACCCCCACATGGGCCGCACGGCGCAGTTCACCGAGGTGAACTTTGCCGCGCCGCAAGTTGAGGGTGCGATCGTGCGGGCCGAGATCACCGGGACTTCAGGCACGCAGCTGACCGCCTAGCGCGAAGGGCATCGCCCTCCCCGGGGGCGATAGAACGAGGCTGTGGCCGGAAGGGCTGCCGTACTCGAAACGATTCCGCTTCATGGAACCTCGCAAAATCGCCCTCCGGGGGGGGAGGGAGGGCGATGCCCGGTGTGCCACCGGGCGGAACCTGTTGAGAGGTTTTAGGCCAAATGGCCGCCGTCACTACGCATGGCCACAAAAAAGGGCGCCGGTCTCCCGACGCCCTTCTCATTTCCAAAAGCCGTGGCCCGATCAGCCGTCCTTGCGGCGGTTCTTGACCGGCGCCCAAAGCTTCTTGTTGGTCAGATAGAGCAGGACCGAGAGCAGACCCAGCAGAACAACCCCGGCAAAGCCAGCTTGTTTGCGTGCACCCAGCTTCGGCTCAGCAGTCCACATCAGGAAGGCAGAGACATCCTCGGACATGTGCTGCACGTCATTCGCATGTTCATCCGCGAACTCGACCAGCCCATCGGAGAGCGGGGGTGCCATGGCGATCCAGCCGCCGGGGAAAACGGTGTTCTCGTAGAGAACCGTGCCCGCCTGCTCTTTCTCTTTGCCGGTGTAGCTGGTCAGAAGCGCAGTGATATACTCCGGCCCGCCGATCCCTTTCAGGAACTGGTTGATGCCCAGACCATAGGGGCCGTGGAACGCAGCACGCTTCTTGGCCATCAGCGACAGGTCAGGTGCGTTGGATAGATTGGAGCCGGGGAAGTGATCGACCGGGGTGCCGGGACGGGTGTCGTCCAGCTCGGCGTCATAGACGTCATAGCCTTTGGCGTATTCGATCACCTGCTCTTCGGGCATGTTCGGACCGGTTTCGTCCGACAATGTCCGCATCGCGACATACTCCAGACCGTGGCAGGCCGCGCAAACCTCGGTGTAGATCTGCAGACCGCGCTGGAGCTGGTTTACGTCGTAACCGCCGAACGGACCATCGAAAGAGAAATCGATGTTGTCGATATGCGGTGTGGCGTGGGAATCGTCACCCTGATCGTCGTCACCGGCGTGATCTTCAGCGGCAGTTTCCTCGCCGTGGTCTTCCGCTTCCATGACACCCACGTTGGGGTCATCACTATGCGCCTGACCGGCAACATCGTCTTCGGCGATCACTTCGTTTTCAGCGTTTTCCTCGGCTGTCGATTGCGCTTCGTCCGTGGCTCCGACTTCTTCGGCAGGCGCTTCTTCGGCGTCTTCGGCAGAAACCTCTTCGGGCGCTTCCTCGGTGGCAGCATCCTCAGTGGCGGTTTCTTCGGCCGGGGCCTCTTCCGCTACTGGTGCTTCCTCGGCAGGCGCCGTTTCAGCCGGAGCTTCTTCGGTTGTCGCCTCTTCAGCTGGTGCGTCTTCAACCGGAGCCTCGGCAGCAGGTGCCTCTTCGGTTGCGGTGTCCTCAGCAGGGGCTGCCTCAACCGCGGGTTCGTCAGCCGGGGCCGCGTCGACCTCGGGTTCGGCTGCGGGCGCGTCAGTTTCAGCAGGTGCCTCTTCCGCCGCTGGCGCTTCAGCAGGCGCGGTTTCGGCTTCGGCCTCCGGCGTTTCCGCCGGAGTTGTTAGCAGTTCTTCTTCTGTCGCTGTGTCCTGCGCCAGCACCGCCGTCCCCGGCAGGGCAAGGCCCAGAGTTACCACGGCAGAAAGGAGGTTGGTCTTCATCATGGTCATGATCCTTATTCCGCCGGGTTCACAAGCGTCTTGGTGCCGCCTGCCTTGGGCGCGTAATGCGCGTCAAAGTCGGCTTCGATGGTTTCAGGCTGCGCCAGCGGCTTCTCGATCACGCCCAAGAGGGGCAGAATCACGAGGAAGTAGGCGAACCAATAGGCCGAAGCGATCAGTGAGAAGCTCGCATAGGGCTCTTCTGCGGGCATCGCACCCAGCCACATCAGGGCGAAGAAGTCGATCACCAGCAGAGCGAACCACCATTTGAACATCGGACGATACCGGCCCGAACGTACAGAGGATGTGTCCAGCCATGGCACCAGCGCCATCACGGCAATCGCACCGAACATCGCCAGCACGCCGAAGAACTTGGCGTCGATGATGCCACCGGTCACGAAGGACGCGATCTGCACAACCCAAACCTCAGAGGTGAAGGCCCGCAGGATCGCGTAGAAGGGCAGGAAGTACCATTCCGGCACGATGTGTGCAGGCGTCGCCAGAGCGTTGGCTTCGATGTAGTTGTCCGGGTGGCCCAGATAGTTCGGCATGAAGCCAACAACCGCGAAGAACAGCGTCAGGATCACGGCCAGCGCGAACAAGTCCTTGATCACGAAGTAGGGCCAGAACGGCAGCGTGTCTTTCTTGGCGTCTTCCTTCGAGGTGCGGCGCACTTCGACCCCGGTGGGGTTGTTGTTGCCGGTCGTGTGGAAGGCCCAGATGTGCAGCACCACAAGGCCCGCAATCACGAAGGGCAGCAGATAGTGCAGCGAGAAGAAGCGGTTCAGCGTCGCGTTATCAACCGCAGGTCCACCCAGCAGGAAGGTCTGCAGTGTTTCACCGACAAAGGGAACCGCGCCAAAGAGGCCGGTAATCACGGTCGCGCCCCAGAAGGACATCTGACCCCAAGGCAGAACATAGCCCATAAAGCCGGTGGCCATCATCAGCAGATAGATCAACATGCCGATGATCCATGTGATCTCACGCGGGGCTTTATAGGAGCCATAGTAGAGACCACGGAAAATATGCGCATAGACCGCGATAAAGAACAGCGACGCGCCGTTCATATGCAGATAGCGGATCATATAGCCGCCGTTCACGTTGCGCATGATGTGCTCAACCGACGAGAAGGCCAGATCGACATGCGGCGTGTAGTGCATCACCAGAACGATGCCGGTGATGATCTGCAGTGCCAGACAGAAAGTCAGCACGATGCCCCAGATCCACATCCAGTTCAGGTTCTTGGGCGTGGGGATCATCAATGTGTCGTACAACAGGCCAACGATGGGAAGGCGGCGGTGCAGCCACTTTTCGCCGTTCGAATTCGGCTCGTAATGGTCGTGAGGAATTCCAGACATCTCTCTTCCGCTCCCTTAACCCAGTTTGATCGTGGACTCGTCCACGAATTCGGCGACAGGCACCGGCAAGTTGCGCGGAGCCGGCCCTTTACGGATGCGGCCCGCGGTATCGTAGTGCGACCCGTGGCAGGGGCAGAACCAGCCGCCAAAGTCGCCAGCATCACCCAAAGGCACGCAGCCAAGGTGTGTGCAAACGCCCATCTGAACCAGCCACTCGCCGCTTTCGTCCAAGGCGCGGTTCGCGTCCGTCGCAGGCACATCGCCGCCAAGGTTCGCGTTCTGCGCGATGGGGTCCGGCAGGCTGGACACGTCGACAGCGTTTGCTTCTTCGATCTCGGCCTCGGTGCGGCGGCGAATGAACACGGGCTTGCCCAGCCATTTCACAGTCAGCTGCGTCCCGACTTCGACGCCGGACACATCCACACGAATGGACGACAGCGCCTTTACGTCGGCAGAGGGGTTCATCTGGTTGACCAGCGGCCAGACGGCGGCACCAACGGCGACGGCACCTGTACCGGCTGTCGCGTAATACAGGAAATCCCTCCGGGTGCCTGCGTGTTCTTCTGCTTGGGACACGGGTTTACTCCAATTCTTGGCCAACTTTGGCCGACAGACATAGGGGTGGCGTCACCTTGCCACCTGACTTCTCGCCGCTATCTACCGGGATGGACCGCGCCCGTCCAGATGTCAAAGCCGCGCATCTTGGATCAACCGCGCCACAACGCGGCAAAAATACCGCGATTGTGGCAATATCATTACGGCGCGCTTACTGCGGCGGCGCGGTATGGGTCATCGCAGGGCGCGAATCAAAGGCATCGAACCATGTCGCCAGATCGGGGTTTCCGGCCCGCCAATCCCGCGCAGCATGGCGAAAATCGATATATCCCAAGGCGCAGCCAAGCGCGATTTGGCCCATGTCCAAGGGCCCGGCCAAATGCGCAGCCCATTGATTGTTAAGCGTCTTACAGGCCCGGTCGACCTTGCCCCACTGGCCTTCGACCCATTCCGACATGCGTTTATCTTCGGGGCGCAGCTTGCCCTCATAGACCATGGCAAGCGCGGCATCGAGCATCCCATCCGCCGTGGCCTCCAGCGTCAAAGTGTCCCACCTGCTTGCGCCTTGGGGGTAAAGCCCCGCCCCGGCGCGGTCATCCAAATAGGCGCAGATCACCCGGCTGTCATAAAGCGTACAGCCGTCTGGCCGCTCCAACGCGGGCACTTTGGTCAGCGGGTTGCGCGCGGCAAAGCCCTCTGCCGGGGCCAGCGGCGTGCCCGATGTCGGCTCCAGCGCCACATCGTCAAGCTGGCCGGTCTCATGCAGCAGCACCATGACTTTGCGGACATAGGGCGAGGTTGGAGAATAAAATAGTTTCACGTGAAGTCCCCCCTTGGTTGCCCGCACTATTCAACGGGGCCGCGCCAGACGCAACGGCGATCACACCCCGCGCATCAGGGCCGCCATCACCCCCGGATCCGTGCCGAACCCATGCGCCGCCATCTGGTCTGCCGCGGCCAGACGCACGGCCTCATCCTTGTTCTGACCCAGCTTCCATGTGCCGTCGACCCCGGTGACGCGGAGCTGACAAGGCACGATCATCCGCAGCATCTTGTCCCGCGCCTCGGGGGTCATCTTGTCCATTTTCCACGGAGTCTTTGGGGCCAGCCGCGCCTCATAGATCGCCGATTGCCGCGCCAGCAGATCGCGCAGTTCCTCGGCCGGGCGAAGCTCTAGCGTGCCGGTCAGATGCACGGCCACATAGTTCCATGTCGGCACCTGATCCTCGATCCCGTACCAGTCGGGCGAGACATAGCTGTCGGCCCCCGTTACCGCCAAACGCACCGGCTGCGGGGTTTTCAGCGCCCGCGCGATGGGGTTCGAGCGCACCAAATGCAACTCGCCCAAATCCCCGGCGTCGTTCAGGATGAAGGGCACATGCGCCATCAACGGTCCCTCTGCCCCGTTGATCGCCAGAACGCCAAAACCGGTGTCACGGGCAAAGGCAAGGTTCCGGTCGCGGCCCGCTTTGCGGTAGATCGGATTGGGGTGCATGGTGCCTCCTATGCGTTTCTTTTGGTATTGCAGAGCCTTGCGCAACTTGGCAACCTGACATCATTCTCAGGGCGGGGCGAAATTCCCCACCGGCGGTAAGCGGTCCTCGCAAGCCCGCGAGCGGCCTTTTCGAAGGTGTCAGCAGATCTGGTGCAACTCCAGAGCCGACGGTCACAGTCCGGATGAAAGAGAATGCGAACAAAGACGGGGGCGAAGCCTCGGTCTTTGCGCGTGATCGCCTTGGGTGGACGTGTCTGAACCTAAAGGAGATCACCATGACACAAGAACGTTCCGCCCGTTTCGCCTTTGTGCGTGCAAGCTGGCATGCGGATATCGTCGACCGCGCCTATGACGGGTTTACAGAAGTTATCGACGCCGCGCAGGTAGACAGCTTTGCCGTTCCCGGGGCCTTTGAACTGCCGCTCATGGCGCAGCGTCTGGCCAAGACGGGCCGCTACGACGCCGTGATCTGCGCGGCCTTCGTGGTGGATGGCGGCATTTACCGGCATGACTTCGTGGCGCAGACGGTGGTCGATGGGCTGATGCGCGTGGGGCTCGACTGCGACCTACCGGTGCTGTCGGTCTCGCTCACACCGCACCACTATCAGGAAACGGATCATCACAACGCGATCTACCGCGATCATTTCATCACCAAGGGCCGCGAAGCCGCGCAGGCCGCCCTTGGCATGACCCAAGCGCTGGAGACGTTTTCTTCAAATGAAAACGGCGCGGAAATTTCAAAAATTTCCGCCGCCTAGCCGAGATAGGCGCGCAGGGCCGGGGGCGGATTGTCGAGCAATTCCGCCGCCGGTCCCGGCGCATGGGCGCGCCCGCCTTCGACAAAGATCACCTCATCCGCGATGCGGCGCACGTCATCGGGGGCATGGGTCACCATGATCAGCCCCGCGCCGGTCTCACGGGCGAGGTCTTGGACCAAATCCAGCATCTCCACCCGCAGCGCCGGGCCGAGCGCGGCGAAGGGCTCATCCAACAGCATCCATGGCCGCGCCTGTAACAGCACCCGCGCCAGCGCCACGCGGCTTTGCTGCCCGCCCGACAGCGCGCCCGGGCGTTTGGCGGCGTGATCGCTGAGCCCCACCCGCGCGAGGGCGGCATCGACCGCCTCCCGGTCCGCTGCTTTCAGCCGCAGGTCGGGGCGCAGGCCAAGGCCGACGTTCTGCCGCACGGTGAGATGTGGGAACAGGTTATTATCCTGAAACAGCATCGTCATGCCGCGCTGGCCGGGATGTTGATCCGTGATCTCCTCCCCCTCCTGCAGCAGCCGCCCCGCTGCCACCGGCACGAACCCACAGATTGCCGCCAGCAGGGTCGACTTGCCCGACCCGGAGGGGCCGATCACCGCGTAGTTGCGCCCCTGCGCCAGTGTCATATCGGCCACGAGGGAGAACTCGCCCCGCTCAATGCGCATGTCTTCAAGCGTCAGCATGCCAGCGCCCCCATTTGTCGCAGATGAAAAACACCGCCAGCGCCAAGACCAGCAAAAGCAGCGCTGCGCCCGCCGCGGCCTCCATCCGGTAGGCGCCCATCAGACGATACATCTGCAAGGGCAGCGTCGCACGCTCCTGATCGGCGAAAAGCGCGATCACGCCGAGATCCCCCACCGACAGCGCCCCCGTCAGCCCGGCGGCAAAGCCCAATTGCGGGCGCAGACGCGGCAGGACCAGCAACCGCCACAGCGCCCAACCCGTCATGCCGAGGATCTGGGTCAGGGGGCCATAATCCTTCAAGGTCTCGCGCAGGCGCGGCACCAGAATGCGCAGCACGAAAGGCAGCGCCATCAGCGCGTTGACCAAGGCGGTGACCGGCAGGCTCAGCCGTGCGGGGTCCAGCACCGGGTTGATCAGGATGAACCACCCCGTGCCAATCATCAGCGGAGAGGCCGCAAGCCCCATCAGGCCAATCGCCTCCACCCCGCCACGCCGCCGGGTAGCAATCCAGCCTGCCATCGGCAGCGCCAGCAGGGCCAGCACCGCCACGCTCAACCCCGCCACCAGAATGCTATTCCCGGAGGCCTGCCAGACCGAGGCAGGCAGTTCCGCGACCCCCGCCAGCCCGCGCAGCACCACGGCCCCCAGCGGCAGCAGCAAGAACAGCGCAGCGAGCGCGATCACCAGCCCGTCTAATGCCCGCTGCGCGCCGCCCCGCGCATCCCAGCGGCGCAGGGGGCGGTCCAACCCGCCGCCCAAGCTGATCGGCGGGATCAGCCAAAGCGCCGCCACCGCCGCCACACCCGCGACCACAAGCTGCACCACCGACAAAAGCGCCGCCCGCCCCAGGTCAAAATCAAACCGAAACGCCTGATAGATCGCCAATTCGATCGTCGTCGCCCGCGGCCCACCGCCCAGCGTCAAAGCCACGGCAAAACTGGTCAGGCAGATCACGAATATCAGCGCCGCCACGCCGGGCAGCACCTGCCGCAGCATTGGCCATTCCAGCGCCAGAAACAGCGCCCGCGGCGTCATCTGAAGCTGCCCCGCGAGCCGAAACCGCTCAGAAGGGATGCTCTGCCAGCCTTGCAGCAAAAGCCGCGTCGCCAGCGGCAGGTTGAAGAAGACATGCGCCAGAACCACGCCATGCAGCCCGTAGATCGACACCGGCGGCAGGCCAAGAGCCGCGCCAAATTGGTTCAGCACGCCCGACCGGCCAAAGACCGTCAGCAGCCCCAGCACCGCCACGATCACCGGCAGAATGAAAGGCGCGCCCAGCAACGTGATCAGCGCGCCGCGCCCCCAAAACCGCCGCCGCGCCAGCGCCCGCGCCACCGGCACGGCCAGCAGCACCGAAAGCACCGCCGACCAAACCGCCTGTGTCGCGGTAAACCGCACCGCCGCCCAATCCGCCGGGCCGAGCCCCGCACCCACATCGGCCGCCGCGAAGACGGCGACCAAAGCGGCAAGGATCAGCCCCGCGACTAGCGCGGCGGCGAAAAGCCCCGTCTTGCCGCTTAACGCGACAGCGCGGTCAGCCATTCGTCCAAAGCCTCCTCACGGAGCGCGGGGACCTCGTCGTTCGGCACTAACAGCGCCTTGTCGGGCTGGATCATGCCCTCGAACCCTGCGGGCAGACCGCCTTCGGGCGTCACGGCGGGATACATCCAGTTGGTCGTCGGCAGCACCGATTGCGCGGCATCAGAGACGAGGTATTGCAAGAACCGATCCGCCAGTTCCGGCTGATCCGACCCGGCAAGCTTCCCCGCCACTTCGATCTGCATGTAATGGCCCTCGTCGAACAGCGCCGCGGTCTTGCTGTCGTCCTCCTCCGCGATCAGGTGATAGGCCGGAGAGGTGGTGTAGCTCAGCACCATGTCGGCCTCGCCTTCGAGGAAGAGACCGTAGGCTTCGGACCACCCTTTGGTCACGGTCACGACATTGTCGGCCAGCCCCGCCCAAATCTCGGGCGCCTCATCGCCATAGGCCGCTTTGACCCACATCAGCAGCCCCAAACCGGGCGTCGAAGAGCGCGGGTCTTGGATCACGATTTTCAGATCGCTCTCGGTCAGCGCTTTGAAATTACCGGGCGCGTCCAGATCGGTGCCGTGGACAAAAGCGAAATAGCCCCAGTCATAGGGCACGAAAACTTCGTCTTCCCAAGTGATCGGCAGGTCATAGTCGGCCTGCAACCCGCTCGGCGCGAACAGTTCGGTCTCTTTCGCGGCGGCGACAAGGCTGGTGTCCAGCCCCAGCACGATATCCGCGTCGGACCGTGTGCCTTCAAGCTTGAGCCGCGCCAGCAAAGCCGCGCCATCGCCCATGCCGACGAATTTCAGATCGCAGCCGCATTCGGCCTCGAACCCCTCTTCGATGGCCGGGCCCGGCCCCCATTCGGTGACGAAACTGTCGTAGGTATAGACCGTCAATTCAGGCGTCTCGGCCCATGTGGCCGATGCGCCCATGACGCCCGCAGCAAGTGTAAGATACTTCATCGCATCCTCCTTTTGCGGCGAAAGGTAAAAGGTGGATGTCTGTCCTGACCTTCCCTCCGCCGGTGTTAACCGGTTCAGGTTCAACGGGTCCGCACAGCATGCGCATCTCAGCCCAAAGGCCCCCCGAGGTAGCGTCAGGGGTAGATCGGACCTGCACAATTGGCAAGGCAAATCCCCTTGAGGCAGGGCGCTGCCCCGGCTAAGGGTTTGACAACAGGAGGTCCGCCCATGTCGATCAACAGCTTTGGCCATCTTTACCGGGTCACCACATGGGGCGAGAGCCACGGGCCCGCCCTTGGGGCGACCATCGACGGCTGCCCACCCGGCGTGCCGATTGACGAAGGCATGATCCAGCAGTGGCTCGACAAGCGCAAACCGGGCCAGAACAAATACACCACGCAGCGGCGTGAGGCGGATGAGGTCCGGATCCTGTCGGGCACCTTCGAAGGGGTCACCACCGGCACGCCCGTGCAGCTGATGATCGAGAACACCGATCAACGCTCGAAAGACTACGGCGACATCAAGGACAAGTTCCGCCCCGGTCACGCCGACATCACCTATTTCCAGAAATACGGCATCCGCGACTATCGCGGGGGTGGCCGTTCCTCGGCCCGGGAGACCGCCGCGCGGGTGGCGGCGGGCGGTCTGGCGCGTGAGGCGATCAAGGCGCTGGCGCCGGAGCTTCAGATCACCGGCTACATGGTGCAAATGGGGCCGCATAAGATTGACCGCGATGCGTTCGATTGGGACCAAATCGACCAAAACCCCTT
The DNA here is from genome assembly GCF_029285915.1 of Sulfitobacter sp. M85. Taxonomy (NCBI): domain Bacteria; kingdom Pseudomonadati; phylum Pseudomonadota; class Alphaproteobacteria; order Rhodobacterales; family Roseobacteraceae; genus Sulfitobacter; species Sulfitobacter sp. M85. The sequence continues at coordinate 496,371 of NZ_JABECQ010000001.1, read as the reverse complement.
TTGGGTGCCGGATGCCAAGGCAGCGGCGGACTGGGCCGACTACCTCGACGGGCTGCGCAAATCGGGCAGCAGCGTCGGCGCGATCATCGAAGTGACGGCGCGCGGCGTGCCTGCGGGTCTCGGCGCGCCGGTCTATGGCAAGCTCGACACCGATCTGGCCGCCGCGATGATGAGCATCAATGCCGTCAAGGGCGTGGAGATCGGCGAGGGCATGTCGGCGGCGATGCTGACCGGCGAATTGAACGCCGATGAGATCACCATGGGGCCGGATGGGCCGGAATATTCCTCGAACCACGCGGGCGGCATCTTGGGCGGGATCAGCACCGGGCAGGATGTGGTGCTGCGCTTCGCGGTGAAGCCGACCTCCAGCATCCTGACCACGCGGCGCACAATCACGAAACAGGGCGAAGAGACCGAGATCATCACCAAGGGCCGCCACGATCCTTGCGTCGGCATCCGCGCGGTGCCGGTGGGCGAGGCGATGATGGCCTGCGTGCTGCTGGATCACCTGCTGCTGCATCGCGGACAGATTGGTCAGAACCGCGGCATAATTGGCCCCGAGGCGTGAGGATCAAAGCATGAAAGTCGATGATTTCTCCGCCCGCCCCGCCCTTGGTGTCGGACTGAAAATCACGGCGATCCTGCTTTTCACCTGCATGTCCGCGATCATCAAATCGCTGGCCGACGATGTCCCCGCCGGGGAGTCGGTCTTCTTCCGCTCCTTCTTTGCCATTCCAGTGATCCTGATCTGGCTGGCGCAGCGCGGCAAACTGAAAAGCGGGCTAAAGACGCAAAACCCGATGGGCCATGTCTGGCGCGGGCTCTTCGGCACCACGGCGATGGGGCTGACCTTTACCGGCCTCGGCCTGCTGCCCCTGCCCGAGGTCACGGCCATCGGCTTTGCCACACCGATTTTCACCGTCATCCTCGCTGCCGTGTTGCTGGGCGAGAAAATCCGGCTGATCCGCGTGAGTGCCGTGGCGATTGGGCTGGTGGGCGTAATGATCATCCTCTGGCCGCGCTTCACCAGCATCGGCACGATGGAGCAGACGGCCACCATCGGCGCGCTGCTGATCCTGATGGCGACCATGGTGCGCAGCCTTGTGCAGATCCACATTCGCCAGTTGGTGCAAAGCGAAGACACCGCAGCCATCGTGTTCTATTTCTCGGCCACCGCGTCGATTCTGGCGCTTTTCACCCTGCCCTTCGGCTGGGTCATCCCCGATCTGCAAACCTTTGGCCTGCTGGTCCTTGCCGGGTTGATCGGCGGGGTGGCGCAGATCCTGATCACCTCGGCCTACCGCTTTGGCTCAGCCTCGATGCTGGCGCCCTATGACTATACCTCGATGCTTTTCGCCATTCTGCTGGGCTATGTCTTCTTTGCCGAACTGCCCACGATGATGATGCTGGCGGGCGCGGCGCTGGTGATCAGCGCGGGCGCGTTGGTGATCTGGCGCGAGCGGCAGTTGGGGATGGAGCGGGGCAAGGCGCGGTCTGTCACCGATCCCAAAGCGTGATCGAATGCGGGCTTTCGCCTGACCAATCCTCTGCCTATGGTGCCCCGAAACCGGATAGAGGAGATGACCGATGAGCGACGCGGATCCGAAAGATCACAAGGAAAAGATGCAGCAGCGTCAGGCCGAACAGCGCGCCAAGGTGGCCGAGTTGCAAGACCCCGAGAAGGGTCTGGTGCTGGTCCATACCGGCCCGGGCAAGGGCAAATCCTCTTCCGCTTTCGGCGTGGTGGTGCGCGCGCTTGGCTGGAAGCAGCGCGTGGGTGTGGTGCAGTTCATCAAGGGCAAATGGAAAACTGGCGAACGATTGTTCTTTGAACGGTTGGACGAGGTGACATGGCACACGATGGGCGAAGGCTTCACTTGGGACACCCAAGACCGCAACCGCGACATCGCCGCCGCCGAAGCCGCATTTGGCAAGGCGCGCGAGATGATGGAGAGCGGGGAATATGACCTTGTGGTGATGGATGAGATCAACATCGCCATCCGCTATGAATACCTCAAGATCGAAGATGTGATCGCCGGGCTCGACGCGCGTGACAAGCGCACCGCCGTGGTGCTGACAGGCCGCGACGCCCGGCCCGAGCTTTGTGACTATGCCGATCTGGTGACCGAAATGTCCGAGGTCAAACACCCGTTCAAAGCGGGCATCAAAGCACAGCGCGGCGTCGACTACTGAAACGAAAAGGATCGCCCGCTTCGGGGCGATCCTCCCACTGTGCCATGCAGAGGGCGCTTAGATCGCCGCTCCCTTGGGGTCGAGCGTCACCGAGTAAAGCTCGGTATCGGCGCGGTCCATCAGACGCACTTTCATCTGCTGGGTCTTGGCGTCGATATCGACCAAGCCAAAAAATTGCAGACCGGCGGAGGGCGGCAGGTTCACCTGACCTTCTTCGGGCGCTTTGACGTATTTCAACTCAGGGCCAAAGGTGCCGTCCAATTCGTTCGGGCCGAAGGTGCCGGCGTGCAGCGGGCCCGAGACGAACTCCCAGAACGGGTCAAAGTCCTGAAACTGCGCCTTGTCGGGGTTGTAGTAATGCGCGGCGGTGTAATGCACATCCGCCGTGAACCAGACCACGTTGTCGATCTGCGCGGTCTTGATGAAACGCAGCAGCCCCGCGATCTCTTGCTCGCGGCCTTTGGCGGCACCATTGTCGCCATTGGCAACCGCCTCGGCCCCGCCACCGACGACCAGACCGATGGGCATGTCGCAGGCGATGACCTTCCATGTGGCCGCCGAATTGGTCAGCTCCCGCTTGAGCCATGCCATCTGCTCGGCCCCGAGGATATCGGTGGCCTGCGACATCTCGGTCTGCATGTTCTCGCTGTTCGGCCCCCGGTAGCTGCGCAGGTCGAGGAAGAAGACATCCAGCATCGGACCGTAGTTGATCTTGCGGTAGACCCGGCCCGGCTCGGCGGGGGTGATGCGCAGCGGGGTCATCTCATGGAAGGCCTGCGAAGCGCGCGCGGCGAGGACATGGATCGACTTTTCGCTATAGCGGTCGTCTTCCATCAGGCTGCGCGAGGAGGACCAGTTGTTCACGACTTCATGGTCGTCCCACTGCATGAAGGTCGGCACATGGGCGTTCATCTCACGCACATGGTCGTCCATCAGATTGTATTTCCACTGACCGCGGTATTCGTCCAGCGTCTCAGCCACCTTGCGCTTCTCGTCGATGATGAGGGTGTTCTTCCACATCGTGCCGTCGTCAAGCTGCACCTCATCCTCAAGCGGGCCATCGGCATAGATGGTGTCACCGGAATGCAGGAAGAAGTCGGGGCGGTGTTTGGCCATGGTCGCATAGGTGCGCATGCCCTCATCGTCGATGCCCCAGCCCTGACCGGCGGTGTCACCGGACCAAGCAAAGCGCACGTCGCGGCGCGCGGTGGGCGCGGTGCGGAACTGGCCGATGATCGGCTCGGAAGTGGCGTTGATGTCGCTCAGGTCCGCAGCGGTGAAGCGGTAAAAGATATCCTGATCCGAGGGCAGCCCTTCGACCAGACGTTTCACCGCCAGATCGTGGTTCGGCAGCGCGTTCATCGGTGCAAGCTGGCGCGCGTTGGCAAAGCTTTCGGTGGTGGAGATTTCGACCTGCACCCGCGCCGGGCGGTCAGTGCGGGTCCAGATCATGCCGGACTGCGTGTCGACATCGCCCGATTGCACCCCATGGGTAAACACCGGGCGCGAGGCCGCGCGGCTGAGGCTGGGCATGGCAAGGCTTGCGGCAAAGGCGGTGGAGCCCGCCAGCACAGCGCGACGGGTCGGGCGGATCAGTTTGGTCATCTTGAGCTTCCTCTGAGGGTGGCGATGGCGGCACAGAACCCCCGGCGCGTGACAGAGCGCCGACAGCGGCGTGACTCTTTGGCAAAGCTTTGGTGACAGGACGGTGACGTGTTACCAAAATCCGTACCCTATTTTCATTCCGTAACATTTTGATTGAACCGAATCGCCCCGATGTGTAGATTACGGTGCAACAACAGGAGACCCCCATGCAGGCATTCATCTGCGACGCGCAGCGCACCCCCATTGGCCGTTACGGCGGCGCCCTCTCTTCGGTTCGCGCCGATGATCTGGCCGCCGTGCCGCTGAAAGCGCTGATGGAGCGGAACCCTTCCGTCGATTGGGCGCGGGTCGATGACGTGATCATGGGCTGCGCCAATCAGGCAGGCGAAGACAACCGCAACGTGGCGCGTATGGCGTCGCTATTGGCTGGCCTGCCGGTGGACGTGCCGGGCGCCACGATCAACCGTCTCTGCGCCAGCGGGATGGACGCCGTGGGCGCTGCCGCTCGGGCGATCCGCGCGGGCGATATGGATCTGGCCATCGCCGGCGGGATCGAAAGCATGTCGCGCGCGCCCTTCGTGATGCCCAAGGCCGAGACCGCCTTTTCGCGCAGCAACGCCGTCTATGACACCACCATCGGCTGGCGCTTCGTAAACCCGAAGATGAAGGCACAGTTCGGCGTGGATTCCATGCCCGAGACCGCCGACAACGTCGCCGCCGATTATGACGTGTCGCGCGAAGATCAGGACGCCTTCGCCGCACGTAGCCAAGAACGCTATGCCGCCGCCGCCGAGAAGGGCATCTTCGCCGAAGAAATCGCCCCGGTCACCATCCCGCAGCGCAAGGGCGAGGACATCGTCGTCGACAGCGACGAACACCCCCGCCCTGGCACCACGCTGGAGAAACTGGGCAAGCTGCGCGGCATCAACGGCGCCGACCTGACCGTGACCGCCGGCAATGCCTCGGGCGTGAACGACGGTGCCGCGGCGATGCTGCTCGCCTCCGAGGCCGGCGTGAAGGACCACGGCCTTGCCCCCATCGCCCGCGTTGCGGCCATGTCCGCGGCGGGCGTCGAGCCGCGCGTCATGGGCATCGGCCCGATCCCGGCGGTGCGCAGGGTGCTGGACCGCGCGGGCCTCACGATTGAGCAGATGGACGTGATCGAGCTTAACGAAGCCTTCGCGAGCCAGGGCCTCGCCACCCTGCGCGCGCTTGGCGTGCCGGACGACGCAGCACATGTAAATGCCAACGGCGGCGCGATTGCCATCGGCCACCCTCTGGGCATGTCCGGCGCGCGTCTGGTGATGACGGCGGCGCTGCAGCTCAAGCGGACGGGCGGCAAATACGCGCTATGTACCATGTGTGTGGGCGTGGGACAGGGCGTTGCCCTGATCCTCGAAAACGCAGGCTGACACTTCTTTCCTCGAAAGGAACGGACCGATGTATGCACAGATGATCAAATCCACCGGCAAGGGCGTCAAATCCCTCGACGAGATGGACCCCGACGAGCGCGCCTTTCAGGAACGCATCGACGCGGGCGGCAAGATCGAGCCCAAGGACTGGATGCCCGACGGCTATCGCAAGAACCTGATCCGCCAGATCGGACAGCATGCGCATTCCGAGATCGTGGGCCAATTGCCGGAAGGCAACTGGATCACCCGCGCCCCGACGTTGGAGCGCAAGGCGATCCTTCTGGCCAAGGTGCAGGACGAGGCTGGCCACGGCCTCTACCTCTACTGCGCGGCGGAAACGCTGGGCGTGACCCGCGACCAGATGACCCGCGACCTCCTTTCCGGGAAGATGAAGTATTCCTCGATCTTCAACTATCCCACGCTGACATGGGCCGACATGGGCGCCGTGGGCTGGCTGGTCGATGGTGCCGCGATCATGAATCAGGTGCCGCTGCAGCGCACCTCCTATGGGCCCTACGCCCGCGCCATGGTCCGCATCTGCAAAGAAGAAAGCTTCCACCAGCGCCAGGGCTTCGACATCATGATGAAGATGGCCAATGGCACGCCCGCCCAGCGCAAGATGGCGCAGGACGCGCTCAACCGCTTCTGGTTCCCGGCGCTGATGATGTTCGGCCCCTCGGACAAGGACTCGGTCCATTCCGCGCAGTCGATGGCGTGGAAGATCAAGATGAACACCAATGACGAGCTGCGTCAGAAGTTCGTCGACGAGACCGTGCCGCAGGCCGAGTACCTCGGCCTCACGATCCCCGACGAGACGCTGAAGTTCAACGAAGAGACCGGCCACTACGACTTTGCCGAGCCGGATTGGGAAGAGTTCTTTCAGGTGCTCAAGGGCAATGGCCCCTGCAACACCGAACGGCTGGCGGCGCGCAACAAGGCCTGGGACGAAGGCCGTTGGGTGCGCGAGGGTCTTCTGGCCCATGCCGAGAAAAAGCGCAGCAGACAAATGGCAGCGGAGTAAGCGACATGAGCAGCCCTGAATCCAGCGAATACGAAGGCACCGAGACCGCCCCCCACGGCGACGCACGGCCCACCGAATGGCCCCTGTGGGAGATCTTCATCCGCGGCCAGCACGGGCTGAGCCACCGCCATGTCGGCAGCCTGCATGCGGCGGATGCGGAAATGGCGATCAAGAACGCCCGCGATGTCTACACCCGCCGCAACGAAGGCGTGAGCATCTGGGCGGTCGAGGCCAGCGCCATCGCTGCCTCCTCCCCCGAGGAGAAAGGCGCGCTTTATGAGCCTGCCAATGACAAGGTCTACCGCCACCCGACCTTCTACGACATTCCCGACGAAGTGGGGGCGATGTGAGCGGCAGCGATACCAAGTTCGAATTTCTCTGCCGGATGGGCGACAACGCGCTGGTGCTGGGCCATCGCGTCTCGGAATGGTGCGGCGTGGCGCCGGTGCTGGAAGAGGACATCGCGCTGGCCAATGTGGCGCTCGACCTGATCGGCCAGACCCAATTGTGGCTGGGTCTGGCGGGCGAGGTTGAGGGCGAAGGCCGCGACGCCGACAAGCTCGCCTTTCACCGCGATGTTTGGGATTTTCGCAATGTCCTGCTGGTCGAACAGCCCAACGGCGATTTCGGCCAGACCATGATGCGGCAGTTCCTGTTTGACGCTTGGCATCTGGCGCAGCTGACCGCGCTGATCGACTCCAGCGACAAGGAGATCGCCGCCATCGCCGAGAAATCAGCGAAAGAGGTGACTTATCATTTGGAGCGGTCCTCGGACACGGTAATCGGCCTTGGTGACGGGACCGAGGAAAGCCACCGCCGGATGCAGGCGGCGCTTGACCTGCTTTGGCCCTATGTGGGCGAAATGTTCATCAGCGATGATGTCGACGCCGCCATGGCCGAAGCCGGTATCGCCCCCGATCCGGCGAGCATGCGCAAAAGCTATGACCAACTGGTCGGCGACACGCTGGCGGCGGCGACCCTCAGTAAGCCCGAGGACGACTTTGCCCATAGGGGCGGGAAAAGCGGCGCGCGGCACAGCGAACATCTGGGCCATATGCTGACCCAGATGCAGTGGCTGCAACGCGCCTACCCGGACGCCACATGGTGAAACCCGCCCCCCACAGCCGGCCCGCCCCCGCGCCGGTGCCGGGGGTGGTGCGCGGGTCCCCCTCGCGCGGCCCCGCCAGCGGCGAGAAGCCGTCGGTCAAGACGGTCTGGGCGTGGCTCTCCGCGATCCCGGACCCCGAGATCCCGGCGATTTCGCTCACCGATCTGGGCATCATCCGCGATGTGGCATGGCAGGGCGACACGCTGGTCGTCACCATCACACCGACCTATTCGGGCTGCCCGGCTACCAGCATCATCAACCTCGACATCGAGACGGCGCTGCACGGCCACGGGATCGAAAAGCTGGAGTTGAAACGCCAGCTCTCCCCGCCTTGGACCACCGAATGGATGAGTGACACCGGCCGCGCCAAGCTTGAAGCCTACGGCATCGCGCCGCCGCGCCCCGCCGGCGGGCCGCAGCACTGCCCGCACTGCCAATCGAAAGCGGTGGAGCGGATCAGCCAGTTCGGCTCGACCCCCTGCAAGGCGCAATGGCGGTGCTTGGACTGCCTTGAACCCTTTGACTATTTCAAATGTATCTGAGGCCCCGATGAGCCAGTTCCACCCCCTCACCGTCACCGACATTCATCACACCATCCGCGATGCCGTGGTGCTGACGCTGAAGCCGGAAGACCCCGACGCCTTCGCCTTCACACAAGGCCAGTACCTGACCTTCAAGCAGGATTTCGACGGCACCGAGCTGCGCCGCAACTATTCGATCTGCGCAGGTCTGGACGATGGCGAGTTAAAGGTCGGGATCAAGCGCGTCGATGGCGGGGCCTTTTCGACCTATGCCAATACCGAGCTCAAGGTCGGCGACGTGCTGCACGCCATGCCGCCGCAGGGCAAGTTCTTCACCCCGATCGAACCGGAGGTTGCCAAGAACTACCTCGGCTTCGCGGGCGGCTCGGGCATCACCCCGGTACTGTCGATCCTGAAGACGGTGTTGAAACGCGAGCCGCAGTCGACCTTCACGCTGGTCTATGCCAACCGTGCGGTGAACACGATCATGTTCCGCGAGGAACTCGAAGACCTCAAGAACCGCTACATGGGCCGCCTGACGGTGATCCATATCCTCGAATCCGGGCAGGACATGGAGCTTTTCGAGGGCCGCGTCGATCAGGACAAATGCGACGCGCTGTTCAAGCACTGGATCCAGATCGACTCCATCGACACCGCCTTCATCTGCGGGCCGGAGCCGATGATGCTGGCCATCGCCGAGGCGCTGAAGACCAATGGGCTGACCGACGAGCAGATCAAGTTCGAACTCTTCAGCGAAAGCCAGCAGGGCCGTTTGGCGAAACAGGAAATGGCCAAACGCAGCGAGGGCCAGAAGGGCACCGAGATCACCGTCATCATCGACGGCGCGCGGCGCAGCTTCACCATGCAGAAGGGCCAGTCGGTCCTCGAAGCGGCGCTGGAGAACGGACAGGAGGCGCCGTTTTCCTGCAAGGCCGGGGTCTGTTCGACCTGCATGGGCAAGGTGCTGGAAGGCGAGGTCGAGATGATCTCGAACCACGCGCTGGAGGATTACGAGGTCGAACGCGGCTACGTGCTGACCTGCCAGTCCTACCCGCTGAGCGACAAACTCACCATCGACTACGACACCCACTGAAGGAGCCGACATGCGCGATATCCACAGTTACGCCGCCGGCGAATGGCTGGCCCCCGGGGCCGGCGCCCGCAACATCGCCAGCGCCATTACCGGCGAGGTGATCGCGCAGGCAGGCAACGACGCGCTGGACGCGGGCGCCATGCTGGGCTTCGCCCGCGAGCACGGCGGCCCTGCCCTGCGCGCCATAACCTTCCACGACCGCGCGCGCATGCTGAAGGCGCTGGCGCTGCACCTGATGGAGCACAAACAGGCGCTCTATGACCTGAGCTACGACACCGGCGCCACGCTCTCGGACCACAAGATCGACGTCGATGGCGGCATCGGCACCATGCTGGTCTTCGCCTCCAAAGGCCGTCGCGAGATGCCGGATGCGCATGTCTACCTCGACGGCGCACCCGAGCAACTGGGCCGCGAGGGGCAGTTCATGGGGCGGCATATCTGCACGCCGCTGCAGGGTGTCGCCGTGCATATCAATGCCTTCAACTTCCCGGTCTGGGGCATGCTGGAAAAGCTTGCCCCGACGCTGCTGGCCGGCGTTCCGGCCATCGTGAAACCCGCGACCGCCACCTGCTACGTCACCGAACATTGCGTGCGGTTGATGCTCGACAGCGGGCTGCTGCCGAAGGGTGCTTTGCAATTCGTGAGCGGCGGCTTGGGCGATATGCTAGACCTGCTCGGCTGTCAGGATGCCGTGGCCTTCACCGGCTCCGCCGACACCGCGCTGAAGCTCCGTGGCAATCCGAAGCTCATGGAAAACTCGGTGCGCTTCACCTCCGAGCAGGACAGCCTCAACGCCTCCGTCCTCGGCCCCGATGCCCTGACGGGGACGCCCGAATTCGACCTCTTCGTCAAGGAAGTGCAGCGCGAGATGACCGCCAAGGCGGGGCAGAAATGCACCGCCATCCGCCGCATCATGGTGCCGCAGGCGCAGGTCGACGCGGTGATCGCGGCGCTCTCCGAGCGTCTCGCTAAGACCACCATCGGCGATCCCCGCGCCGAGGACACGCGCATGGGCGCACTGGTCTCGGGCAGCCAGAAACGCGACGTGCTGGAAAAAGTCGGGCTGCTGAGCGCCGAGGCCGAGCGGGTCTTCGGCGACCCCGACAACTTCACCGTGAAGGGCGCGGACCGGGACAAGGGCGCCTTCCTCCCGCCCATGCTGTTCCACTGCGCCGATCCCGACGCTGCCGAGCGGGTGCATGACACCGAGGCCTTCGGCCCCGTCTCCACCCTCATGCCCTACCGCGATTTGTCCCACGCGAGCCAGCTTCTGAACCGCGGCCAAGGCTCGCTGGTGGCTTCGATCATCACTAACGACGGCGAGGTCGCGCGCGCGTTGACCATGGGGTCCGCGGCCTTCCACGGGCGGCTCTACTTTAACAATCGTAAATCTATGGCTGAGGCCACGGGTCATGGCTCTCCGCTGCCGCATATGGTGCACGGCGGCCCGGGCCGCGCGGGCGGGGGCGAAGAGTTGGGCGGCGTGCGCGGCGTGATGCATTACATGCAACGCACCGCGGTGCAGGGCAGCCCCGACATCCTTACCGCCATCGGCAAGCAATGGGTGCCGGGTGCCGAGGAGATCACCGACCGCGCACATCCCTTCACCCGCCGCTTCACCGAGCTTGATCTGGGCGAGACTTTCCATTCGCCCAGCCGCGAGGTCACGCTCGAGGATATCGAGACCTTCGCCCATTTCACCGGCGATACCTTCTATGCCCACATGGATGACGAGGCCGCCAAGGCGAACCCCTTCTTCCCGGGGCGCGTGGCCCATGGCTACCTGCTCTTGAGCTTTGCCGCGGGCCTCTTCGTGCAGCCCGACCCCGGTCCGGTGCTGGCCAACACCGGCCTCGACAACTTGCGGTTCCTCGAACCGGTCTCGGCGGGTGACAGCATCAAGGTGCGGCTCTCGGTCAAGCACAAGACACCGCGCAACGAGGAATACGGCGAGGTGCGCTGGCATGTGACCCTCACCAATCAGCGCGAGGAAGCGGTCGCCGAATACGACCTGCTGACGATGAATGCCGTCTGACCACACGCCAGCGGTCGTTGCCGCACTCGCGGGCCTTGGCGGTCAGCGGGTCTGGTCGCTGATGGTAAGCCTCTTCGGCGATCTGGCGCAAGGAGAGGGCGACGCCATTGACGGTCCGGTGCTGTCGCAGATCATGGCCGCGCTCGATGTGCGGCCCGAGGCAAGCCGCGTGGCGTTGCACCGGCTGCGCAATGACGGCTGGCTACAGTCGCACAAGGTGGGACGGATCAGCCAGCACAGCCTGACCGCCCAAGGCCGCGCGGAAAGCGCCGCCGCCAGCCCGCGCATCTATGCCGCACCGCCAGAGCTGACCGAGCCTTGGCAAATGGTATTGACCGAAGAGAACGGCCGCGAGACCGACAGCGCCCTGCGCGGCGCGGGTTTCATCTCCGCCCTGCCCCGCGCCTATGTCGGACGGGCCGAGAGCGTCGCGCCCGAAGGCTGCCTTGCCCTGCCCGGCACGCCGCCGCCCGATTGGCTGCGGCGCGCGGTGGAACCCGCCGAGCTTGAAGCCGACTATGCCGCGCTCTTGGTCGCCCTTACCGGCTTGGATGCCGAACTTCCCGACCCAGAGCAATTCACAGCCCTAGACGTCGCCGTGCTGCGCTGCCTGATCGTGCACAATTGGCGGCGATTGGTGCTAAAGCATCCCACCCTGCCCGGCGGGCTGATCCGCCCCGAATGGCCCGGCTACCGCTGCCATCTGCTGGTCGACCGCCTTCTGCGCCGCTACCCGCGCCCCGCATTGCAGGATCTGGCCACCGCCTGACGCGGCGCAAAGCCCCGCTTTCCCATGCCGGACAAGCACGATATAGACGTGCTCATGACAAATTTCCTCTATCAGAATGACCTGCCGGATGACCTCGACCTTGGGCCGATGGTCGCGATTGATTGCGAAACGATGGGGCTGCATCCGCATCGCGACCGGCTCTGTGTCGTGCAGCTTTCGGGCGGCGATGGTCACGCGCATCTGGTGCAGGTCGCCAAGGGCCAGACCGAGGCACCGAACCTCTGCGCGCTGCTGGAGAATCCTCATGTGCTGAAGCTGTTCCACTATGGCCGCTTCGACATTGCCGCGATGCGCAACACCTTTGACGCCACCGCGACGCCGGTCTATTGCACCAAGATCGCCAGCCGATTGGTGCGCACCTATACCGACCGGCACGGGCTGGCGAAGCTTTGCCAAGAACTTCTGAGCGTCGATATCTCGAAACAGCAGCAATCCAGCGATTGGGGGGCCGAAGAGCTGACCCAAGCGCAGATCGACTATGCCGCCTCTGACGTGCTTTACCTGCACCGGCTGCGCGATGAACTTAACAAACGCCTGATACGCGAAGGCCGGATGGACATGGCGCAGGCCTGTTTCGATTTCCTGCCCATGCGCGCGCGGCTGGATCTGGAGGGATGGCCGGATACGGACATCTTCGCACACGCATGAACACACCTTTCCTCGACACCGCCCGCCGGGTGATCCGCTGCGAAGCCGACGCGCTGACGCTGCTGGCCGACAGCCTTGATGACCGCTTTCGCGCCGCGGTTGACCTGATGCGCACCTGCAAGGGCCGGGTGATCGTCACCGGCATCGGCAAGTCGGGCCATATCGGCAATAAAATCGCGGCGACGCTGGCCTCCACCGGCACGCCCGCGCAATTCGTGCACCCGGCCGAGGCGAGCCACGGCGATCTGGGCATGATCACCGCCGCCGATGTGGTGCTGGCGATTTCCAACTCGGGCGAAGCGCCGGAGCTTGCCAACCTCATCGCCTATTCGCGCCGCTATGCCATTCCGCTCATCGGCATCACCAGCCGCCCCGAAAGCAGCCTTGGCCGCCATAGCGATGTGGTGCTCGAACTGCCCCGCACGGCAGAGGCTTGCGGCACCGGCGTGGTGCCCACCACCTCGACCACGCTGACGCTGGCGATGGGCGATGCCGTGGCCGTGGCGCTGATGGAGAACCGCGCCTTCACCGCCGAGCATTTCCGCGACTTCCACCCCGGCGGCAAGCTGGGCGCAAGGCTGAGCCGCGTGGCCGATCTGATGCATGTGGGCGATAAGCTGCCGCTGGTCACTGCCGACGCCCCGATGCCCGAGGCGCTAAGCGAGATCAGCCGCAAGGGCTTTGGCGTGGTCTGCGTCACCGATGCGGACGGCGCGCTGGCCGGGATCATCACCATGGGTGACCTCGCCCGGCATCTGGATGGCTTAATGACCATGACCGCACGCGATGTCATGACCCCCGCGCCCGTGACCATCACCCCCGACGAATTGGCCGAAAAGGCCGTGGGCGTGATGAACAACCGCAAGATCACCTGCCTTATCGTGACCGACCCCGCCCAGAACGACGGCAAATCGCCGATCGGGCTGCTGCATATCCACGACTGCCTACGCGTCGGGCTGGGGTGACGCAGGATGAAGGGGGATCGCCACTCTCGTGTCGTGTCGTGGCTGAAAGTGCTCTTTCCGCTGATCGCGCTCGCGCTGCTATCGACCCTGTTCCTGCTGTCGCGGGCGATTGAACCGCAGGCCGTGATCCCTTTCGCGGATAAAGAGGTTCAGGAACGGCTGCGCGACCAACAGATCACCGGCCCCTTCTATTCCGGCACCACCGCGGATGGCGATCTGATCTCTTTCTCTGCCGAAAAGCTGACCACTCCCGGCGGGGAGACGGGCACAAATGAGGCCGAAGAGATCGAGGCGACGCTGGACCTAGAAGGCGGCTCCAAAATCACGCTGCACTCCAACAGCGGGCGGTTCGACACTGGGGCTGAGGAAGCGGAACTGGCGGGCGATGTGCGGGTTAGCACCTCAACCGGCTACGAAATCCTGTCCGAGCGGATGATCTCGAACCTCACCACGCTGGACCTGCAATCGCCCGGCCCGGTGCGCGCCACCAGCCCCGCGGGCGAGATCACCGCCGGCAGCATGGCCATCACCAACCGGCAGAACAGCGCCGGATCGCAATTGCTTTTCACAAAGGGTGTGAAACTGATATACACGCCGCAAGCAACGAAAGAGTAACTGCCTTGAGACATTTGTTTATTTTGATGCTGCCGCTGTTTTTCGCGCTGCAGGCCGCCCCTGTCTCTGCACAATCTGCCAATGTCGCCTTCGGCGCGCTTGAGCAAGACACCAGCCAACCCGTCGAAGTGACCGCCGATAACCTGTCGGTCGACAATGCAACGGGCACCGCCGTCTTTACGGGCAATGTTTTGATTTCTCAGGGCGAAATGACCCTCTCCGCCGGGAAGGTCGAGGTCGTCTATCGCGCCTCGGATCAGGGCATCGCCAAGCTGGCGGCCACCGGCGGCGTGGTCTTGGTCGCGGGTGAGGACGCCGCTGAATCGCAGCGCGCCGACTACGACATCGACGCAGGCACCTTGGTAATGCGCGGCGATGTGCTGATGACCCAAGGCCCCAGTGCGCTGAGCGCGCAGGAAATGACGGTGAACCTGAACGACGGCACGGCGCAGATGTCGGGCGGCGTGAAGACCATTTTGCAGCCCGGCAGCGACAACTGATGCCGCCTGAACTGAAAGTCGCCGGGGGCGATTCCGGCCTGCGCATTCAGCATCTGCGCAAGTCTTACCGCAAGAAAGCGGTGATCCGCGACTTTTCGATGGCGCTTGACCGGGGGGAGGTCGTGGCGCTTTTGGGGCCGAACGGCTCGGGCAAGACGACCACTTTCTACGCGGTGGCCGGTCTGGTCACGCCCGAGGGCGGGCGCGTTACCGTGGACGGCAAAGATGTGACCACCCTGCCCATGTACCGCCGCGCGCAGCTTGGCATCGGCTATCTGCCGCAGGAGATGAGCATTTTTCGCGGGCTGTCGGTGCAGGACAACATCAGCGCGATCCTCGATATCCGGGTCAAACACCGCCACCAGCGCCGCGAACGGTTGGAAGAGTTGCTGACCGAATTTTCCATCGAACACCTGCGCCGCGCACCTGCCCTGGCGCTATCGGGTGGGGAGCGGCGCCGGGTGGAAATCGCCCGCTGTCTGGCCGCCAACCCGAACTATCTGCTGCTTGATGAACCCTTTGCCGGGGTCGATCCGATCTCGGTCGGGGACATTCGGCAACTGGTTGCCGACCTCAAGAAACGCGGCATCGGGGTGCTGATCACCGACCACAACGTGCGCGAAACCCTAGAGATCGTAGATCGCGCCTATATCTTGCATGAGGGCAAAGTTCTGATGTCCGGAACGCCCGAAGAAGTTGTGCAAAACGAGAATGTCCGCCGCGTCTACCTTGGCGATAATTTCCGTATTTCCTAAGACTTAGCGCGTTTTTCCGGGCCTGCCAGCCCTCGGCGAAGCCTTGCTCGCATGATGCGGAAAACCGCTCTGATTGTAGCGATAAAAGGATAGCGCGCGCATCGGCGCCATTGACTTTCAAACCGAAACGCGGCCTCATTGAGCTATGGTGACATCGCGTTCCTGTTTGATCCTGCATCGCCCTTCCCGCGAAGGAACGGTCAAAATCATCCTGGTCGCAGCGCCATTCCTCCATATCTGAAAGTTGTCGCGCTCCACGCATGTGGACCGTTTGGCAATGTTCGGAACAAGAAAGACAAGGAGACGATATGCGGTATCAGATCAGTGGCAAACAGATCGACATTGGCGACGCGCTTCGGACACATGTCCGGACCGAACTGGACGAGGCGGTCAGCAAATATGCCGAACGCCCGACAGATGCGATGGTGGTGTTTTCCAAAACGGGCCACGAATTTGCCTGCGAGGCGACCGTGCATCTTTCCACCGGTCTTAATGCGTCGGCCAAGGCCAAGGCGACAGAGATCTACGCCGCCTTCGACAGCTGCTGCGAAAAGATGGAGAAGCAGCTGCGCCGCTACAAGCGCCGCCTGAAAGACCATCATAAAGAACGCGCCGAACCGGTTGAACTTCTGGGGGCGTCCTCCTATATCCTCGCGTCAGACAGCGATTCAGATGCGCAGGAACCTGATACCCTCCAACCCATGATCATTGCAGAGATGCAGACGAAGGTGCCAACTTTGTCTGTCGGCGAAGCGGTGATGCAAATGGAATTGTCAGGCGATCCGGTGCTATTGTTTCGCAAGGAAGGCCAGGAAGGGATGAATGTCGTGTACCGCCGCGAAGACGGCAACATCGGCTGGATCGACCCTTCGTAACCCACGGCGGTAACTTCCGCCACAGAGCAGGGCGAGCGGAATGGATTTCGGCAAACTCCTCAAGCCAGAGGCCGTGAAGGTTTTGACTTCGGCTTCGAGCAAGAAGCGTCTGATGCAGGATATCGGCGAACTCGCCCAGCAAGCCTATGGGCTGCCGGCCGGCCAAGTGGTAGATGCGCTGATGACGCGCGAAACCCTTGGGCCGACCGGCGTGGGCCATGGCGTTGCTCTGCCCCACGCGCGGATGGACGGGATCGACAAGGTCGTCGGTGCCTTCGTGCTGTTGGACAAGCCGATTGATTTCTCTTCGGTCGACCGTCAGCCGGTCGACGTGGCCTTTGCCCTCTTCGCCCCCGAAGATGCGGGGGTGGAGCATCTCAAAGCGCTGGCACTGGTGGCCCGCACGCTGCGCGACACCAGCATCTGTACCAAGCTGCGGTCGAACCCCGACCCGGCCACGCTTTACACCATCCTGACTGAAGACAAGGCCGATAAGGCCGCCTGATTTTGGGCTGCCTGACCTTCGGCCACCTGACCCTGCGCTAGACGGCGACCGGTTCCGGCTCTGGCGGGGTCGGCTCGGCGCGTTTCGCTTTCTTCTCTCCCAGCATCAACATCGCCGGTGTCACCACCAGCGTCAGCACGGTAGCGACCACCAGACCGCCCGCGATGGCCGAACTCAGCTCGGTCCACCATTGGGTCGAAGGCGCGCCATAGACGATCTCGCGCGTGAAGAAGTTGATGTTGAGGCCGATCACCATAGGCATCAAGCCAAGCGCTGTGGTGACCGAGGTCAAGACCACAGGCCGCAAACGCTGCGCCCCGGTGCGCAAGGCAGCTTCCAGCGGCGACAGCCCCAGTTTCTTGAGGTCATTATAGGTGTCGATCAGAACGATATTGTTGTTCACCACGATCCCCGCCAGCGCGATGACCCCGATGCCGCCCATGACCACCCCGAAGGGCCGTCCGGTAATCAGCAGGCCAAAGAGCACCCCGGCGATCGAAAAGACGATGGCCGACATGACGACAAAGGCTTGGTAAAAGCTGTTGAATTGGATCACGAGGATCACGAACATCAGGAAAATCGCGGTGACGAAGGCGCCGACGAGGAAGATCATCGATTCCTGCTGGTCCTCCGCCTCCCCGGCGAAGGAGGCTTCGACACCCGGCGGCAAGTCCATCGCGTCGATCGCGCTGCGCAGCGCGACGGTCTGGTCGTTCACCAAGACACCGGGCGCGACATTGGCCTCGATCGTGACCACCCGCTCTTGATCCACCCGCGTGATCGTGCCGGTCCGCGGACTCGGCTCGAACGTCACGAAGTTCGAGATCGGCACCAGCCCTGCGGAGGTCGGCACGCGCAGCGATTGCAACTCTTCCAGCGTGCGCTCATCGGAGGGGAAGCGCACATTGATGTCGATGGAGCCTTCGGCATCGTCGGGCCGGTAATCCGCGACCGTGATGCCCCGTGTCAGTAGTTGCACCGCCTGCCCCAGGGTCGAGATATCGGCCCCGAACCGCGCGGCCTCGGACCGGTTCACGGCGATGCGCCATTCCACCCCCGGCAGGGGGCGCGAGTCGGTCACATCGGTGAAACCGCCGATATCGGCCATCTTCTCGCGAATCTGATCCACCACCTGTTGCTGCACCTGCGGGTCATGCGCCTCGATCCGCAAATTGACGGGTTTGCCCGCCGAGGGGCCGTTCGAGGCGGTCTGCACCTGCACGTCGATCCCCGGAATGGCTGCCATCTCGGTCCGGATTTCCTCGCCAATGATGGCGGCGGGGCGGCGTTCGTCCCACTCGGTAAACTCAACCTGAATGGTGCCGATCAGATCGGCACTGTCGCGGTTGCTGCTGCCGGTGCGGGCATAGACGCTGGCGATCTCGTCATAGGCAAAGAGGCGCTGTTCGACCTGCCGCACCAGCGCGTCTTGTTCGTAGATCGAGAAATTGTCCCGCGCACGCACCTGCACCTGCGCAAAATCAGGCTCTACATCGGGGAAAAAGGTGATGCCGTTGCCGAATTGCGCATAGGCCGTAAAGCCGCCCATCAGCATGGAGATGGCAAGGATCAGGGTCATCCACGGGCGCAGGATGGCGAATTGCAGCAGTTTGACATAGCCGCCGGTAAAGCCCTTCAGGTCACGCGGGTCGCCCTGTTCCGCGGCATGGAGCGTCGCCTTGTCCTTGGCCGATTGCGGGGGGCGCTTGCCGATAATCCCGCCAACGACGGGGATAAAGACCAGCGCCATGAAAAGCGATGCGGTCAGGGTCAGGATCACCGTGATGGGCAGGAATTTCATGAACTCCCCCACCGTGCCGGTCCAGAACAGCAGCGGGAAAAACACGCTGAGCGTCGTCGCCGTTGAGGCGATGATCGGCCATGCCATACGCTTGGCGGCATGGGCATAGGCGGCACGGGGCGAATGCCCCTCTTGTAGGCGTCGGTCGGCCAGTTCGGTGGTCACGATGGCCCCGTCCACCAGCATCCCCACCACAAGGATCAGCGAGAAGAGCACCACAAGGTTCATCGTATAGCCCATGACCCAAAGCGCCGTGACCCCGGCCAAGAAGGCCCCCGGAATCGCCAAGCCCACCAGCAGGGCCGAGCGGACGCCCAAGGCCCAGACAATTACGATCATCACAAGGATCACCGCCGCGATAACATTGGCCTCAAGATCGCTGAGCATGTCTTGGACCTGCTCAGATTCGTCTTGGGTGTATTTGACGGTGATGCTGTCGGGCCATTCCGCGCGCATCTCGTCAATCAATTCGCGCACCGCCGCGACTGTCTCGATAATATTCGCGCCCGAGCGTTTCTTGATCTCAAGCGCCAGCGCGGGCTGGCCGTCGATCCGGGCGAAGCCGGTCGGGTCTTTGAAGGTTCGGCGGATCGTGGCGACATCGGCAAAAGTCACCACCGTATCGCCGCGCACCTTGATCGGCAGAGACATAACGTCTTCGACATTCTCGATCAGCCCCGGCACCTTGAGCACCAGCCGCCCCGCGCCGCTTTCAATCGCCCCCGCCGCGATCAGGCGGTTGTTGCGGTTGATCTGGCTGATCAGCTCTTCGAAAGAGATGTTATAGGTCTCAAAGACCGTAGGGTCGATCAGCACCTCCAAAAGCTCGGTCCGCTCCCCCCCGACATCGACTTCAAGCACGCCGGACAGCCCTTCGATCGCGTCCTTCAACTCTTCGGAAATGGAGTTGAGCGTCCGTTCCGGCACCGGGCCGGAGAGGATCGCGGTTAGGATCGGGAAAAGCGCCGTGTTGATCTCGGTCACGACCGGGTCGGTGGCGTCTTCGGGCAGGTCCGACTTGGCACGGTCCACGCCCTCGCGCACCTTGTCGAGCGCCTCATCGGAATCGAACCCCGGCTCGAACTCCAACTGCACCGAAGCATGGCCTTCGGCCCCGTTCGAGGTGATCTGCTTCAGCCCGGTGATGGCGCTAAGTTCGGTCTCAAGCGGTTCCACGAGCAGCCGCTCGCTGTCCTCGGGTGAGATTCCCTCAAGAGAGGTCGAGACATAAAGCGTCGGGATCGGAATTTCGGGCGAGCTTTCCTTGGGAATGCCGACATAGGCATAGGCCCCGACGGCCAAGATCATCACCAAGCTCAGGATCACCACGCGGGCGCGGCTGAAAGCGGCGTCGATCAGCGTGTTCATTCCACCTGCTCCGGCTGGGCGGCTTCGGCGCTACCGGTGATCTGGCCATCTCCGGTCGGTTGTTCTTCCAACTCGTCAATCTCTGGCACGCCCGCCATGGGCTGCGCTTGATCTTCGCTTTCGCCGCTGGTTTCGGGCTGCGGATTGACCGTCTCGCCATCATTCACGAAACCCTGCCCGATGGTGATGATCTGGGCCTCATCCGGCAGGCCCGCGATCCAGATACCATCGGTCTGGGCCCGCACAATGGCGATCTTGTTGAACACGACCTTATTGTCACCGTTCACCGTTTTGACGCCCAAGGTACCATTGGTGTCCAAGGACAGGATCGCCGGAGAGACGAAATGCGCGCGGGTCTCGCCCGTAGGGATGCGCACGCGGGCCGAAATGCCTGCGGGAATCGCCCCATCGGCGTTTTCGACCCTGACTTCGGCGGTAAAGGTCCGGGTTTCGGCGCTGGCACTGCTGGAGACGAACTGCACCTTGCCCTGCGCCTCTGTCCCGGTGATGAAGACGACCTCGGCATCTTGCCCTTCTTCGATGTCTTTGAGCGATTGCTGCGGCACCTGCACTTGGATCGTCAGTGGCGTGTTGTCGACCAGCCGCGCGATTTCCTCACCGGTCGACACGAACTCTCCGGCTGAGATGTCCAACATCTCCAACCGGCCGGGAAATGGGGCGCGGATTTCGGTGTTGTTCAGCGCCTCTTCGGCGGCAGTGACCGAGGCTTGAGCGGCGGCCAAGGTCGCGCGCGCTTGGCTCACGCGGTCCACGGTCGAGACGCCGCGGTCCAGCAGCGCTTGGGCATTGTCGTATTCGCGCTGTGCGCGGCTCAATTCCTCACGCGCGCGGGCCAGATCGGAATCGCGCGCCGTGGTGCTGAGCCGCGCGATCAACGCGCCCGCTTCGACCGCATCGCCCTTGGCGACCAGCACCTCGGCAATCTCCCCACCCGCTTCGGCGCGGACCATCGTATCGCGGTCCGGCAGGGCCTGCCCTTCGGCCACGAAGACCTGCGTCACGCTATCCGCCTGAGAGCCGCGCACGGCCACCGTCACCGCTTCGGGAGCAATGGGCGCAGGCGCGGCTTCTTCGGTCTCTTCGGAGGGGATAATATAGCCGCTGCCCATCCAAAGAGCGATCAACAGCGCGATCCCACCGGCGATGAACTTCGACCGTTTCGAGCCGGCATCGCTGTCGAATGAAAGCGTCTGGCGCTCTTGAGATGTGTCACTCATTGATCGAACTCCATCACCGCGGCCCTGTGATCAGGCGCGCGTCAATTCTTGGGCTTGCTCACCCGGATTGCTACGTCATCAAGCGCGGCGCTGATCGTGTCATAGAAGGCGGCGAAAGTATCGAGCCTTTGGCGCACCCCTTCGGCCTCTTCGGGCAGCTTGCGGATCGTATCGTTAATCTCGGATTTGGCATGGCGGGTCCCTGCCAGCGCATATTTCGTCATCGCGGCATAGGCGTCATCGGCGAGTTGGAAGTAATCCTGCCGGTCGCCGGTCTTGTTCACACGCCGGATCAAGCCCCGCTCTTCGAGCAGGCGAATGGAGGTGCTGATCGTGGCGCGGCTCACGGAAAGGCGGCGCGACAGCGCGCCGAAGGCAATCGGCTCGCCCTCGAAAACCAGCATGGCAAAGACCTGCCCTGCCATGCGCGGCAACCCCTCGCCCATGGCGACGACGCCCATGCGGGTGATGAAGTCATCGCGGACTTGGTCGATCTGGTCAGTGCTATCCATCATTCCCCGTCCACGGCAGGCGCGTTGACGGTAGATAGACAAGGCGAGGCACAAATCAAGACTATTCAGAATTTTCCGAACAGACGGAACAAAGCGCGTCGCCGGTAGACTTCCGGCGCTCGACCCTACTTCAACCCGTTCCGGGCGATATAGCGGGCCAGATCAAGGACGAGTTGCCCCCGCGCCGCGGCGATGGCGTTTGCCCCACCTTCGGGATTGAACGGCACGCTGAGGTCAAACAGGCCCGACCGCTCCCGCCGGTCATCGCGGACGGCCACGAAATACTGACCGGAGGCGCGGAACTCCCCCGCTTCGGTGGCCACCAGTTCGGCAAAGCGCACTTCGAGTCGGGCATCGGGGAAGGCTTCGAACGGCCAAGGCTCGGATGCGATGCGCCGCCCGGTCATCCGCGCGAGGTTCTGGCTCAGCTCCAGCGCCACGGCCCGTTCGGGGGCATCGGCCCACAGCACATCGGTTGAACTGACCAGACTGCCGTCGGCCATCTGCAGCGAAATCTCTTCGGCGGCGGCATAGGTCGGCAGGGACACATCGCGCACCTCAACCGAGCTAAAAGCGATCGAAGTCTTTTCCGTGACCGCCGGGGCGCGCACGGTGAAACGCTCAGCAGCGCCGCCACAGGCCGCCAAGGCTGCCAGCAGGCCGAGGGTGATCAGAGGTCTTGCAACATTCATGCTTTACCGTCCCAGCAATAGAGAATTGGGGTTACGTTCGATGGTCCGCGCCAAAGATGCAAGGGCATCGGCGGCTTTCTGAATGTCGCGCAGGGTGCGTTCGGCGCTGCGGCTCAGCTGCTCACCCTGATTATAGCCTTCGATGGTGCGGCTGGCTTGGGCAAAGAGCGCGGTCAAACGCTCGACCACCTGCGGCAGGTCTTGGGCCGAGAGGGCAATATTGTCCGCCGCGTTGCGGGCCGAGGCCAAGGTGCGGTTCACATTCTCGACCGCGCCGCCTTCGCGCAGCTCTTCCAATGTGGCGTTCAATTCGTCCAAGGCGCGCTTCAATGCGCCCGGCAGGGCCACCGCATCTTCGGTACCGATCACCGCATCGGCGGATTCGGTGAGGTCGGTGAGTGCGACGACCAGTTCTTCGACCTCAAGCGTTTCGGCCTTGGCCGCCACCGCCTGAATGCGCTCCACCAACTCCGGCACGCCTTCGACCGAGGAGGACACCGCATTGGCCGCATCCGACGCGCCCTCAAGCGCGGCGGAAAGCCGTTCGGCAATCCGCTCTTCCTCAAGCTGGGCCACCAATTCTTCGATCCGCACCAGCGTGCCGTTCAGGGCGACGGGCACGTTCTTGACCTCTTCGGAAGAGACCAGCCCGGTCAATTCGCCCAAAAGGGTGCGCACGTCCTGCGGGGTTTCGCGCAGGTCTTCGTCCGACACGAAAGCCTCTGCCGAATTGAGGAAGGTGATCGCGCTGTTGAGCAACTCTTCAATCGGCAGGCTGTTGATCCGGGTAAAGACCCCTTCGACTGTGGCCGCCGCATCGGAGACATCGCTTTCCGTGGTCGGCATCAGCGCAAGGCCATTCTCCGTCTCGTTCAACGAAGCTTCAGGCGCGTCTTCGAC
Organism: Sulfitobacter sp. M85; assembly: GCF_029285915.1. NCBI lineage: Bacteria > Pseudomonadati > Pseudomonadota > Alphaproteobacteria > Rhodobacterales > Roseobacteraceae > Sulfitobacter > Sulfitobacter sp. M85. The sequence continues at coordinate 473,219 of NZ_JABECQ010000001.1, read as the reverse complement.
GGCCACGAACTCAACCTTCAAACCACCGGTCAGCAGGCTGGCCGAGGCCAGCCGCGCGCGCAGCCCGTCTTCCACACGCTCCTTCAGGAAGGCCAAAGCGGCTTCGGCGGTCACATCGTCCTGCATCCCCAGATGCGCCGGTTGGATCGACAGGATGGCGTTCAGCCGGACGCGGCTGTCGCCGAAACGTTCGAAATCCACCAGCCCCGACAAGGTCTCGACCTCACCGATCTCCAGCCCGCTCATCTCAACCGGGGCGCCGACGATCAGACCCGAGATGTTGTCGTCGAACACGACACTCAGCTTCAGCGGATCGACCTCGGAGGCGTTAAAGACAGAGTTCCGCGCGGTTTCCTTGTCGGGGTAAATCTCAAACACCGTGCCGTCAGACACCTGCGCCCCGCCCGAGACGAAAGTGTCAAAGGTGATGCCGCCGCCAACGAGGGTCGCCAACGAGGAAAAGTCGATCTCGGCCCCCGCGGGGCCAATGTTGACGCTAAAGCCCGATGCGTCCCAAAAGCGGGTGGATTCATTGATCAGCTGGCGGTGCTCTTCGAAAATCAGTGCCTCGACAATGGCGTAGTTGCCGCGCGGGGCGATCTTGGCATAGCCGACGCGGCCCACTTCGATGCCCTTGTAAAGGATCGGCGCATTGTCGGTCAGATGCCCGTTTGCGGTGGAGCGGAAGGCAATCTCAAGCCCGCCTTGGCCGCCGCGGATCAACGGCTCAGTCGACGATCCCTGAAAGCGCTCCGCCGCGGGGCCGACCTGTTGGTCCCAAGACCCTTCGATATAGACACCGCTCAGCACCGTGCTGAGACCGGTGATGCCCTGTGCCGTGACCTCGGGCTGCACGACCCAGAAGACCGCGCCATTGTCGATATAAGGCGCCACGTCCTTGTCGACGCGGATATGCGCCGTCACCCGGTCCAAACCCGAGGTAAAGCCGACCTTCTCGACCACCCCGACCGTCACATCGCGAAAGCGCAACTCGGTCTCGCCAGCAGAGATACCCGCGCCCTCTTCGAATTCCACGACGATCACCGGGCCGCGCTCGCTATAAGACCGATAGGCCACGAAAAGCGCCACGATCAAGGCGAGGATCGGGATGATCCAGATCACCGAGGCCCCGCTGAGAAACATCTTGCGGGTCGGGGAAATCGGTACGTCGGGAGGCGTCTTAGTCATTGGTTTTTGGGCCCTCGTCCTTGGTCTGAGCGTCCCAGATCATGCGGGTGTCGAACGCTTGTGCCGCCAGCATGGTAAAGATCACGGAGAGGGCAAAAAAGATGCTCGCGGTACCGGGATTGATGGCGGCCAGTGTCTTGAGTTGCACCAGAGACGACAAAATCGCAACCACAAAGATATCGATCATCGACCAGCGCCCGATGTACTCAACCACTTCGTAAAGGTAATGCCGCTGGCGCTGCGAGGTGACCGAGCGCCGCTTCACGCTGATCGCAAGAAAGGCCACGGCCATGAATTTGGCCAACGGAATGGCGACAGAGGCGAAGAGGATGATCAGGGCGATCCCCCAGTTGCCATATTGCGCCAGTTCCACCGCGCCGCCAATGATCGTGCTTTCCTCGACCTGAAACAGCGTGCGGGTCTTGAGCATCGGATAGGTATTCGCGGGGATGTAGCACATCAGCCCCACCGTCCAGAACGCCCAGACACGCTGAAGGCTCATCCGATCGCGCGAGACCAGCTTGCTGCCACAGCGGCTGCAAAGCTCCGTGCCCATCGGCGCGGGCTTGTTACAGCGGGTGCAGGCCACGATGCCCAACTCCCGTGCGCTCACGATGTCTTGGGATGTTCCAGAGAGTTCCATACGGACCATTTGCATAAGAATCTGTCCTGCGCGATGACGAGGATCACCAACGCGCCGAACATGTAAAACGCGGGGCCAAAGCCCACATCGGCCAGATCGGCCACTTTGACCAGCGCCACGGCACAGCCGATGGCAAAAACCTCGGCCATCGACCAAGGGCGCAGTTCCTCCGACAGGCGAAAGGCGGCGACGGCATGGCGCGCGGGCGGGCGATCCAGCACCACGGGGATCAGCACATAGAGCGTCAGCAGCACCCGCAAGAGCGGGATGAAAAAGATCAGCGCCGCCGTGGCCAGCGACAAGAGGATCATCGGCCCGCCGGAAAAGGCAAGCGCTGCATCCAGCACCGATACCGCGTTGCTGGCCCCCGCCGCGTCGATGGTGAGAAAAGGAAAGACCGCCGCCCCGATGATCAAGACCATGACCGCCACCGCCACGGCGATGATCTGCAACCCGGCGTTCCTGCGGGGCGTGATCAGGGCGGTATGGCACCGCTCACAACTCGCCCGCTCCCCGTGGGCGGGGCGGCGCAGCCGATAGACGGCGTCGCATTGCGGACAGACGATCAATTCGTCCATGGGCAATTCGGCAAGGGGGGTGTCGGGGCGATCCATTCTGAACGCATATATGATGCCGTCCTTTGACGTATCAACAAATATTCACCGCCCTGTGGCGCATCTGCACCGGCGGATCATCGCCCTCGCGCGAATGTGAGGGGAACAGGCGGCCATGCAGACCGTTGGTCTAGCAGAAATGACAAAGGAGAAAGCAATGACCGATATCACCAATGCAAAGATCCTGATCCTCGCCACCAATGGCTTTGAGCAGTCCGAACTGGAAAAACCCCTGAACGATCTGCGCGACCGCGGCGCCACCGTCCATGTGGCCACGCCCGACGGCAATGAGATCAAGGGTTGGGACGAAGATGACTGGGGCAACACCGTGCCCGCAGACCTCGCCCTTCAGGACGTGAATGTCGACGACTACCAAGGCATCGTGCTGCCCGGTGGCCAGATAAACCCCGACCTGCTGCGCGCCAACGAAGACGCAGTGGCTTTGATCCGCAAGTTCCACGACAGCGGCAAAACCGTCGCCGCCATCTGCCACGCCCCGTGGCTGCTGATCGAGGCGGGCATCATCAAGGGCCGCAAGGCGACCTCCTTCCCCTCCATCGCGACGGATGTGAAGAATGCCGGCGCGCATTACGAAGACAGCGAAGTGGTGGCCGACCAAGGCATCGTGACCAGCCGCTCGCCCAAGGATCTCGACGCTTTCGTCGCCAAGATCGTCGAGGAAATCGAAGAGGGCAAACACGACCGCAAAGCGGCCTGAGCCTTACTTTGGTTCTCGGATTTACCCCCGGTCTTATGGCCGGGGGTTTTTCATGCGCGGCCCAAACTTACACCGAGTTCGGCAAGTACCGCATCGGTATCCGCGCCGATGGCCCGTGGGGGGCTAGGCATCTGTGGCGCGGAACCGTCAAACCGCGGCGCTTGGCCTGATTGCAACACGCCATTCGCCCTCACCACATTGCCCCGCGCCGCCATCTGCGGATGATCCGGCGCTTCGGAAAAGCTCAGCACCGGGGCCACGCAGGCATCCGAGCCGTCAAAATGCGCCGCCCAGTCGTCCCGGGCGCGGGTAACAAAGATCGCGGAGAACTCAGCGATGCGCGCCTCCCATGTCGTCCTGTCGTTCTGGCTCTCGGCAAGCTCCGCAGGCAGGCCCAACTTCTCTAACAGGATCGCGTAGAACTGCGGCTCCAAAGCCCCGACCGAGATGAATTTCCCATCCGCACAGGTGTAGCAACGGTAAAACGGCGCAGCCCCGTCGAGCCAATTGGCGGCACGCTTTTCGGTCCACGCGCCTTGGGCCAGCATGCCATGGATCAGCCCCATCATCGCAGGCACCCCATCGACCATCGCGGCATCGACGACTTGGCCCTTACCGGTCACTCCGCGTTCGATGACGGCAGCAAGGATACCGAACAGCAAGAACATCGTCCCGCCGCCGTAATCCGCCACCATGTTCAGGGGCGGCACCGGGGGCGCATCGGCGCGGCCTATGGCATGAAGTGCCCCTGTTAGAGCCAGATAATTGATGTCATGCCCCGCCGTCTGCGCCCATGGGCCGGTCTGGCCCCAGCCGGTCATGCGGCCATAGATCAGAGCCTCGGGGCAGACGTCAGGGCCAAGGCCCAAACGTTCCATCACGCCGGGGCGAAACCCTTCGATCAGCACATCGGCAGAAGCGATCAGCGCCTTTGCCGCGGCGATCCCTTCGGCGGTTTTCAGGTTCAACACCACCGACCGCTTGCCGCGCCGGTTGATGTCCGACGGGTCCGCCGGGGCGGCGTTGCGGTCAATCGTGATTACATCCGCGCCTAGATCGGCCAGCAGTTGCCCCGCCAGCGGCGCGGGGCCAAGGCCGGAAAACTCCACCACCCTGAGCGAGGACAGCGGCCCTTTGCGCGCCGCCCCGCTCATGCCGCCCCCGGCACCAAGACCTGCCGCGCCCCTTCGGTGAAATCAGACAGCGACAGCGCCCATGTCGTGCCGGGCCAGCGCAATTCCATCTCGCGTTTGCGCGGACGGTAGACGGCGGTGTAAAGCGTGCCGAACCCGGCGTTGAAGGCCGTGGAATAAAGCGGCGGCTTGAGGAAGGCGCCGATGAACTTTTCCTCCGGGTCGCGGTGCAGACGCAGACGTTGCAACAGGTAGCGCTCCCGCTCGACCGTGGCGGTAAAGCGGGCGTGGCTGATCCACTCCACATTCTCTTGATGGTTGGTCGCCACCGCGGCGCGGGTGATGACAGCGGGACGATCGGGGGCCATCATGGCTGTCAGGTAACTGCGCTTTCGGTCGAGTACGGTGACGTTGTAGCTCATATGCGTGGGCACCCGCGCCAGCACCTCGCCCGCCTCCTGCGCGGTTTCGCAGGTCTGCAAGACATAGCGCAGGATCAGCGGCACGCCGAAGCCCTCGCCCACCACACGCCGCCCGCCAAAGGTCAGCGAGATCGACAGCCCTGCATCATTCACCCCGTCGACCAGCCCCCAAAGCCCGTCGGAGGTACCCATGACCTGCCGCCCCTGCCAGCCGGTGCGCAGCACCATCGCGTCAAAGGCATTGGGGTTATAGTCATAGTTGCGCACCATGACCGGCTCTTTCCCCGCCCAGATCGCCTGCGAACAGGCCGAGAGATAGGGCGGCGGGCAATAGAAACTAAGGAAGCGCGCCGCGTGATCGCCGCCGCCTGCTAGACTGCAAAGCTGGTCATATAGCGGAAGCATCTCAGGCATATGCTGGGCCAGCGCACGGCGGCATTGGGCATAGGTCGGGCGCGCGGCCTCCCCTTCCTTCAACCACCATGCGTGATAATCAGGCCAATAGGCCGCAAAGAGACCGGCCCATTTCGGGCCGGGCTGGTCTTCGGACAATGCGCGCCAGTACATCGCGGCCTTTCAACTCGTTACAGGATCTTGAACGCCGGATCAGAAAGCTCTGGACCGGCAGAGGCGGTGGGCAAGGGTTTGCCATCCACGCTGCGTTTGATCCCATGAATCCACTTTTTCGCGCGTTCGTTCAACTGGAAAGACTTGGTCATCGACCGACCCCGCGTCACGAGGATGCCAATATCCGCGCCCTCGTAGCGATAGTCACCCGGTTGCAGGATGCGCAGGAAGAAGGCCTCGTTCTCGCTCTCGACCGCGCGGCGGTGATAGTCGAAACGGTCAAAGACCACGCTGCCGTCTTCCTTCATCTTGTAAATCCCGGTTTCGGGCGCTTCGGTGCAGATGTCGACACTGTCTTCGGTGTGTTTGATGACCATCTGGCTCCAACCGTCGATATTGTCCGGATCGGCCCAGCGGGCGTTCAACTCATCCACGTCGAGGGTGAACTTCTTGCGGCTGAACTCCAGCAGGTGGAACAGGAACAGCGGCGCATCGGCATGGGCAAAGGCCGCGTGGTTGGTCATGGAACTCGCCCCGGTGATGCGCGGGTTCAACTCCCCCAACCACAGGTCGCCGGTCTTCTTATCGATCAGGAAGTCGAGCTCGAAATAGCCGCGATAGCCTTCTTTGCGCAGCTGCTCGCCGAACTTGAAGGTCAGATCGCGCGCCTTCTCACGAACCTTGGGCGGGAAGGCGGTGGCGAGGATCTCGTTGCCGCACCAGCCGCCGCGATAGGGGGTCAACTCCTTGAAGCCGACCAGTTCGGTCATCAGCGGCCCAACGATGGTGCCTTCCTTGGTGGCGCAGGCCTCAATCGCTGCGCCACGGCAGTCGATCCTCTTCATGATCTTGATCTCGCCCTCGCCCACGATCTCGCTCTCGTGGCGGCGGAAATCGGCCTCGGACTTGATGAAGAAGGTGGTATGCCCGCTGTCGCCATAGGCCGATTGCAGCACAAGATCGTGGCCGAGATCCGCCTTCTCGCAGATCTCGCGCAGATGGTCGTAGCTTTTCACCTCGCTCAGCGTATTAGGCACCGAAGGCACACCAGCCTTGTTGCCGATGCGCACGGTCTCGATCTTGTTGTCCATCGACTGGCGCAGCTTGGCTTTCGGGAACCAGACCTCGGCGCCCAGCTCCTTGCTCAGACGCTCGGTCTCTTCGTCGAACATCAGGAAGACGAACTTGGGCTTGCCGCCGCGGCGCTTGATGAAGTCGATGACCTCCTTGTGCTGCAGCAGGTAATTGTTGATGTCCTCAATGCTCTGGAACTCCGCATGGGGCTGTTCCGAGGGGCAAAACACGTTGGGATGCTTGCCGCCGTAGCAATCGATGTAGCAGATATATTTGAAATTCTTCACCCATTCGTCCAAGCCCAACAGGTTAAAGTTGGTGGCCGAGATGAAATAGACCGGGTCTTCGTTCCGGTGAAAGAACCGGCGGATTTCAGAGATATTCTTGAGAATTTTTGCCATGTCGTTGGTCCTTTTAATCAAACGGGTGAAGAGGAAAGGTCTTTGCCGCGCACGCGTTTCAATGCCTCCGCGGTAAAGACGCGCAGGCCCAGATCGGGCCGGTATCCGTGGATCTCGCTGACATCGAGCGCGCGCATGAAGTCGAGAATTTCCTGGCTGACGACCTGTCCGGGGACGAGAATCGGAAAACCGGGCGGATAGGGAATGATGAAGCTGGCCGAGACCACCGTGTCGCCCGCGTCCATCGCCTCTTGCAGCGAGCCGTTGAGGTCGAGGTAGTCGCAGTTCTTCTCATCATAGGCGAGGAAAAAGGCCGTGCGAATGTCGCCCTCGGGCGTGTCGGCGGCGCGGAAAGCGTCGTGGAAACAGCTGAAATCCGGCAGGGGCGGGTAGTCTTCCATCAGGTTCTTGACCCGCCGATCGAACGACAGTCGCTCCATCCGGCTGGCATCGTCCAGCAGATCGTCGAGCGACTTGGCGATCTCCACCAGCACTTCGATCAGATAGGCGACCGAAGAGCGCGTGGTGCCGATGTTGGTCATGAACAGCACGGTATTGCGCGAGGTCTTGTTGATCTGGATGCCGTATTTGTCCATCAGGATCTGGGTCTTGAAGGTATCGCCATCCCAGCCCGTGCCGCCCACGGCCAAGGTCACGCGGGTCGCGTCGAGCACGAATTCATCCTGCTCCCAGCAATCCCACATGTCGGTCCAGCCCTGCTCAACGTCATAGTAGCTGGTGACGCCGCTTTCGCGGTGCTGTTCGGGGATCATGTCCCCGGCGGAGAGCACTTTGAAATACTTGCGTAAGAGGGGGTGTTCGCTGATCGCGCGACGCATCGACATCGCCGCTTCGACCTGTCGTTGCACGAATTCAAACCCTTCGAGTTCGACCTGACGCCGCCCCACGTCGAGCGAGGCGATGATCTGATAGTTCGGCGAGGTCGAAGTGTGGGTCATATAGGCTTCGTGAAAACTCTGCTCGACCTCGCCTTTGAAGTCCTGATCGTTGACGTGAATCATCGAGCCCTGCCGCAGCGAGGTCAGCGTCTTGTGGGTCGATTGCGTGGCATAGGCCCGCACCCGCGCCCGCGGCGGGGGGATCAGCCGGGTGTTGAGCAGGGTCTCATCATCCGCGTCCTTCAGGGTCTTTTGCTGCGCCTCATAGGCGGCGGCATGGGCCTCTGACTTGAACTTCGCCCGCAAGGTATTGGCCGCGTTCATCGCGGTGCGCTGGCGATATGTGGGACTAAACCGGGCAAAAGCGAACCATGCCTCGTCCCAAAGGAAGATGAGGTCGGGCTTGATCGCCAGACATTCCTCCATCACCCGCTCGACGTTATAGACCAGCCCGTCGAAGGTGCAGTTGGTCAGCAAGAGCATCCGCACCCGGTCGAGCTTGCCCGCCGCCTTAAGCTCCAAGAGCCGCTCCTTGATCTCGCGCAGCGGCACCGCGCCGTACATCGAGTATTCGTTAAGCGGATAGCTGTCGAGATAGCTCACCTGCGCGCCGGCGAGCACCATGCCGTAGTGGTGGCTCTTGTGGCAGTCGCGGTCGACCAACACGATGTCGCCGGGCCGCACCAACGCCTGCACCACGATCTTGTTGCAGGTCGACGTGCCATTGGTGGCGAAAAACGTCTGTTTAGAGCCGAAGGCGCGGCTTGCCAATTCCTGCGCCTCCTTGATCGGACCGTGCGGCTCCAAGAGACTATCCAGCCCGCCGGAGGTGGCGGAAGTCTCTGCAAGGAAGATGTTGGGGCCGTAGAACGCCCCCATGTCCTGAATCCAGTGACTGCGGGTGATCGACTTGCCACGGCTGATCGGCATGGCGTGGAAGACGCCGGTGGGCTGTTTGGAATATTCCACCAGCGCAGTGAAGAAGGGCGACTTGTTGCGCGCCTGCACGCCGCGCAGGATGTTGAGGTGCAGCTCCATGAAGTCTTCTTGGTTGTAGAAGACGCGGCGACAAATCCCCAGATCGAGCCCGGCGATATCCTCGACCGAGCGTTCGGTGACCAGATAGGCATCAAGCTCGGGCCGGACCTTGGCAATCATGCGGCAAAGCTCTGGGCCATAGCTTTCGGGTTGCAGCGCATCGATCTCATCCTGCCCGCCCGCGCGGGCGAGGTAGCGGGTCAGGATCTGTTGATCGACTTTCGATTTCAATGTGAGCCCGGGGCGGACGACGATGGCTTGGATATTGTGGTTGAACATCACCGCGATCAGCGCGTCTTCAAGGCTGGGCACCACGACGGCTTCGTAGATGAACGGGTCTTCGGTCCGGCGCATGCGGGAGACATTGCTGCGCAGCCAGCGTTCCTGCTGTTCGTTCACATTGTCGACGATCAGCACTTCGAAATAGGGTTTCGCCAGCGCCCGCGCCTCGGGCGGCAGCATCGCCTCGTCGTCATGCTCGTCCTGATCTAGACTGTCGCGTTCCAACGGGATGGTGCGGCGGCGATAGGCGCCGGTGGTCAGCGCCCGGGTTACCCGGTTCACGGCAAAGGCCAGATCCTCGAAATTGCCATGGGCGAACTGGCGGCGCATGTGGTCAAAGGCGGACATGCCCGGAAAGGCCCAATAGGGCTCAATCAGGGCCAGTGACTCAAACAGCGCCTCAATTTCCTTGCGCCCCTGCGCCGCGTTCTTGCCTTTCGGATCGCGTGACATGGCGGCGGCGGCGGCGCGCAGGGCGCTCCACCGATCCGACCGCAGTTGAATGGCCGAGGAATAGTCGTTCATAGAATGCATCAGTCGTCCTCTGCTGGAGGGCCGACCGATGCGTCAGGTAGCGCTTTGCGCGAACCTAACCCCGGCCTAGCCGCTGGTATTGTCGTTCTGCCCGGGCGTGTCGGGCGTTGTCTGTGGGTCGGGCGTGCCCGCAGCCGGGGCCACGGGCGCCGGTGTCTGGGCCACCTCGGGCGCCGTCCCGGCGGTGGGGCTGGCAAGCGGCTCAGGCGGGAAACCGTTCTTGCCCTTATAGGTCGGGATCTCGGCAGGCACCTGCTGGGCGGGCACATCGACATGCAGCCCCGCGCGGCTGCCCTGTTGCGGAATTTCAAGCGGGCCAAGGGTGTGCAGGAAGGCATCCGCGCCGCTGTCACGGTCATAGACCGGGAAGTCTGTCGGGCGGTCGCGGAAGGATTTGAGCAGTTGGCCCAGCCCCTTCATCCCCGTCTCACGCTGACGGCGCACCATGTTGAGGTCGATCTCAATCGGGAACATATCCTCTTGCCCCGCCGATTGGTGCAGCACCATCGAAGTCGGATCAACCACGCAGGACCGGCCCACGCCCCCGGCGCCGAGGCCATTCACGTCGAAGATATAGCACTGGAACTGCGCCGCCGTGGCGCGCGCGATGGCAAGTTCCGCATCGCGGTCGGTGGTGCCGGTCAGCACCGGGTGCAGCAGCACCTCAACCCCTTGCGAGGTCAACTGCCGCGTCGTTTCGGGGAACCACATGTCATAGCAGATCGACAGGCCAAAGCGGCCCACATCCGGCACATCGAAAATACAGAATTCATTGCCCGCCGCGATCCCGGCCTCATAGGGCCGGAAGGGGAACATCTTGGCATAGCGGCGCACCACTTCGCCTTCTGGGTTGATAACGACCGAAGTGTTATACACGCGGCCATCCTCGGGATGCTTGAGGAACATCGAACCGGGGATCAGCCAGACCCGATGCCGCCGCGCGGCGGCCTGAAACTGTTCGATCGTCTCATTCTCGGGCGGCAGGGCAAACCGGTCGAGCGGGCCGAAAGGTGCCAGTTCGGAGAACAGCACCATCTGCGTCCAAGGGAAACGCGCCATCAGAATGTCGAGCCGCTGGATCATGCCCTCGACATTGGGCTGCAAGGCATTGACGTACATCTGCACGCCGGCAATCGCGAAAGGGGTCATGCGTGAATACTCCGAACTACGCGGCGCAATGGACCATTTCCTTGCCTATCTCCGCGACGCACGTGTCTTACGCCCTCACGACCAGAACGGAAACAGGGGAACGACGCACAATGCGGTCGGCGTTGGAGCCGACGAGGAATTCGCGCAGGCTGTCGGGGTGCTCGGACCCCATGACCACCAGATCGGCGTTTGATTTCTTTATCGTTTTCAGCGCCTCACGGTGGATCTTGCCGAATTTCAGATGCTGCTTCACCTTTACGTCATCAGGCACCTCACGCTCGACCAGCTGTTCAAGCGCCTTGGCCGCGCGGCCTGTGGCCTGTTTTTCATAGTCCACGGGGAAGAACCCTTCGACCAGTGGCGTGCCCATGTCCGGCACGACCGAGAGGATATGCAGCGTACCCTTGGACAGGCGGATCATGTCGATCGCCTGTGGCAGCGCCTTTTCCCATGATTTCGGGTCGCTCAGATCAACGGTCAGCAGAATGTTATCGAACATGATGCGCCCTCCTCAGGCTGTCGCGGGCTTACGGGGGGCCTGCGCGGCACGGCCCCGTTGCAAGAACACCACCAGCGCCAGAAGTAGCAGGGCGGGGATGAACATCCAGTACTTGCTGGGTTGTGGCATCGGTTTCAGCACCCGCAGCACCTCTTGGTCCCAATCGAGGCCCGCGCCCTGGGCCGGGCTGTCGTAGAGGACATCGTCGATGATCATCTTGTCGCCATCCTCGCGGAACATGAGACCCGCGGCCTCCAACTTCTCGGCACCGGTCTCACCTTCGCCGATGGGCAGCAGCGCCACGAACTCCAGCGGATCGCCCAGATCGTTCACGCCCGAGATGCGCAGCCGCAGCCGTTCACCCGCAGGGGTTTCTTCGGCGGCCTGAACGATCTCGGTCGGGGCTTCCTCGCTATAGGGGGGATAGATCATGTCCATCCAAAAGCCCGGGCGGAACAGGGTAAAGGCGATAAGCAGCAGCGCGATGGTTTCATAGAAACGGTTGCGGGCCAGAAAGAAGCCTTGGGTCGCCGCCGCGAAAAGCAGCATGGCCACGGTGGCCACCACAAAGATGAACAGCCCCTGCCCCCATGTGACCCCGATCAGCAGCAGTTCCGTGTTGAAGATAAACAGGAACGGCAGCGCCGCGGTGCGCAGGGAGTAGAAGAAGGCGACCAGCCCGGTGCGGATCGGATCACCGCCCGAAACGGCGGCGGCGGCAAAGCTCGCCAGACCCACCGGCGGGGTCACATCGGCCATGATGCCGAAGTAGAAGACGAAGAGATGCACCGCGATCAGCGGCACGATCAGCCCGTTCTGCTGGCCCAGCGTCACGATCACCGGCGCTAGGAGCGCCGAGACGACGATATAGTTCGCCGTGGTGGGCAGGCCCATTCCAAGGATCAGCGACAGGACCGCGGTCAGGAACAGGATGGCAAGGATATTGCCGCCCGAGAGCACTTCGACCACATCCGCAAGCGCCGAGCCGACACCGGTCTGGCTGACCGCGCCGACGATGATGCCTGCTGTTGCCGTGGCGATGCCGATGCCGATCATGTTGCGCGCGCCGGTGACCAGACCGTCGATCAGGTCAAGGAACCCGGCTTTGACATCGTTGACGAACTGGCTCTCCCCCCGGAACATCGCCATGAGCGGGCGCTGCGTCAGCAGGATGAAGATCATATAGGCCGCGGCCCAAAAGGCCGAGAGGCCGGGCGACAGGCGGTCGACCATGAGCGCCCAGACCAGCACCACGACAGGCAGGATGAAATGCAGACCGGAACGCGCAGTGGGCCCCGGCATCGGCAGGGTCGTCACCTCGGCGTTGGGGTCTTCCATCTCAAGCGGTTCTTCCTGGCTCGCAACATAAAGTAGGCCAACATAGACCGCCGTGAGGAAGACAAAGATGATATAGCCCGCCGTTTCGGGGAAGGCCGGGCGAATCCAGCCCATCAGGTAGTAAACCGCAAAGGACAGCGCGCAGATCGCGATGATCGCAAAGGCGATACCGATAAGCTGCTGCACCAGCGGCTTGGGCGTATAGGCGCGCGGCAGGCCCTGCATCCCGGCCTTCATCGCCTCAAGATGCACGATGTACACGAGCGCGATGTAGGAAATCACCGCAGGCAAGAAGGCGTGTTTGACCACGTCGAAATAGGGAATGCCGACATATTCGACCATCAGGAAGGCCGCAGCCCCCATGACGGGCGGCATGATCTGCCCATTGACAGAAGAGGCCACCTCGACCGCGCCGGCCTTTTCTGAGTTGAAGCCCACCTTCTTCATCAGCGGGATGGTGAAGGTGCCCGTGGTCACCACGTTGGCGATGGATGAGCCCGAGATCAGGCCGGTCATGGCCGAGGCCACAACGGCAGCTTTGGCCGGACCGCCGCGCATGTGGCCCATGAGGCTGAAGGAGACTTGAATGAAGTAGTTACCCGCCCCCGCACGGTCCAACAGCGAGCCGAAAAGCACGAAGAGGAAGACGAAGGAGGTCGACACGCCAAGCGCGATGCCAAAGACACCTTCGGTCGTGATCCACTGGTGGTTCACGATCTCGGAAAGGCTGTTGCCCTTATGCGCGATGATGCTTGGCATATAGGGGCCAAGCACGGTGTAGAAAAGAAAGACGCTCGCCACGATCATCAGCGCAGGCCCAAGAGCGCGGCGGGTGGCTTCGAGCAGGATTAATAGACCGGTAACCCCTGCGATATAGTCTGGCAGGATCGGCGCGCCGACGCGGTTGGCGATGTCACGGTAAAAGATAAAGAGGTAGAGCGCGCAGAATGTACCGACGATGGCCAAGGCCCATTCCCAGATCGGAACGCGGTTCTTGGGCGAGCCGAGGAGTACTGTGGCAATAACGAAGAGCGCGGGGATCGGGATCCACCAGATGGCGGTCGAGTCCTTGGTGCTCACCATAAAAAGCGCGGCAAGAACGATGGGCACGATGACGCCAAGCGCCACCTGAAAACTCGTGCGCGTGGCTGGAAACACCATGATGCCAAGGAATACAGCAAAGCCAAGGTGAATGGAGCGGGCCAGCGTATCGTTGAAAAGACCAATGGGCGACGCGATGTAGAGCTGAAACAGGGACCATGCCAGCGCGACGAGCAGCAGCAATGTGCCCATCAAACCACCGACCGAACGCCCACCCGTATCAGAAGAAGCGACAAGTTCGTCCAGTTCCGCCTGGCTCAACCCCCCCCGGTCACCGGTCGCGGCGGTTTCGACAGCCGCCGCCTGTTGCTGGTCCTTCTCAGACATATCGTCCCCCTGTCGGCTCCACCTTGGGGTGGATGCGCATATTGTTTTTCGGGTCTCTGACGGCAGCGTACCGCCGCCAGAGCTATCATGTCACGGATAGATTACTCGAGCCAACCTTGCTCTTTGTAATACTTCTCGGCGCCGGGGTGCAGCGGCGCGGAAAGACCGCCCGAGATCATTTCCTCTTGGGTCAGGTTCTCAAAGGCAGGGTGCAGACGCTTGAAACGGTCGAAGTTGTCAAAGACCGCCTTGACCACCTGATAAACGACTTCGTCGTCAACATCGGCAGAGGTCACGAAGGTGGCTTTCACGCCGAAGGTTTTCACGTCTTCGTCGGTGCCCTTATACATGCCGCCCGGCACGGTGGCCTCGGCATAATAGGGATTGTCGTCGATCAGACCTTGGATCGCGTCACCGTCCACGGGGATCAGCTTGGCATCAACGGTCGACACGGCTTCTTGGATCGAACCGTTGGGGTGGCCCACGGTGTAGATGATCGCATCCACCTTGTTGTCGCCCAGAGCGGCGGCTTGCTCAGCCGGTTTCAGCTCGGAGGCCAGTGCGAAATCGTCCAGCGTCCAGCCTTTGGCGTCCATCACGACTTCCATGGTGGCGCGCTGACCGGAACCGGGGTTGCCGATGTTGACGCGCTTGCCTTTAAGGTCGTCGAAGGACTCGATGCCGCTGTCGGCACGGGCGATGACGTTGAAGGGCTCACCATGCACGGAGAAGACCGCGCGCAGGTTGTCGAACTTGTCACCCTCGAACTGGGAGGAGCCGTTGTAGGCGTGGAACTGCCAGTCGGACTGGGCCACGCCCATGTCCATGTCGCCCGCTTTGATCGCGTTGATGTTGGCGATCGACCCGCCGGTGGAGGGGGCGGTGCACTTCAGGTTGTGATCCGCGGTGCCGCGGTTCACCAGACGGCAGATCGACTGACCGACGACAAAGTAAACGCCCGTCTGACCACCGGTGCCGATGGTGATGAATTTTTCCTGCGCCATAGCCGCAGTGCCGGCCACCATGGCACCGGTCATCGCGAGCATTTTGAACATTTTCATAAGATGTCTCCCATTGTTATAATTGGCGGACCACCCTTTAGGCGGACACCATTGCATGCACAAGTAGAGCGCCGCAGCCTTCAGGCAATTGACTGGGCTAGGAAATTCTTCACACGCCATTCAGACCGCGAGCAGACATGCCCCTGTGGCGGGAATCCCCGATTTCACGTTAGGTCGGTTTTTCATCGCAATCAATGCGGCTGACACAAAGGGCCGCAAAGCCTAGCCGACGGGCTGGGGCAGGTCAGGCAGAACCGGCGCGGCGGCGATCAGCGATTTGGTATAGGCGTGCTGCGGCGCGTCAAAGACCTTCGCGGTCTCTCCCGCCTCGACGATCTTGCCGGACTGCATCACCAGCACGCGATCTGTCACCGTGCGCACCACCGACAGGTCATGCGAGATGAAGAGATAGGTCAGGTCATAATGGCTGCAAAGATCGGCCAGCAGATCAAGGATCTGCGCCCGGACCGAGACATCAAGCGCGCTGACCGCCTCATCGAAAAGGATCAACTCGGGCCGGATGATCAGCGCCCGGGCAATGGCGATCCGCTGGCGCTGCCCGCCGGAGAATTCGTGAATGTATTTCCGTGCATCCGCCGGGCGCAGTCCCACGGCGGTCAAGGCTTCGTCGATCGCGCGGGTTCGGTCGGCCCCCTGCAGCGGGGTGTCGAGCAGGTGGAAAGGCTCGGTCACCAAACGGTCAACCCGGTGGCGCGGGTTGAAGCTACCGAAAGGGTCTTGGAACACAACCTGCATCTTGCGGCGCACGGCGAGGTTCGGCTGCGTCCCGGTAAAGACCGGCTGGCCATCGACAGTGATACTGCCCTCTTGCACCGGCTCCAGCCCCAAAATCGCCCGGGTCAGGGTCGATTTCCCGCAACCGGATTCCCCGACCAGCCCCAAACGCTCCCCCCGGTTCAGGGTAAAGCTGAGGTTGTCCACCGCGCGGAACGTGCCGGGCGCGCCGAAGAGTTTCTTGCGCGGCAGATGGTAGTCGCGGCAGACGCCTTTGACCTCTAGCAGAGGCTCAGGCGCGGGCGGTGCGGGCAGGTTCACCTCATGGCGGGAGGCGTCGAAAAGCATTTTGGTATAGGGGTGCTGCATGTTGTGCAGCAGGGCCTGCGTATCCCCCTGTTCAACGATCTGCCCCTTGCGCATGACGATGATCCGGTCGGCCATATCCGCCACGACGGCAAGGTCATGAGTAATCATCAACAGCCCCATGCCGTCTTCGCGCGCCAAACGCGTCAGCAGGGCGAGGATCTGCGCCTGCGTGGTGACATCCAGCGCGGTGGTCGGCTCATCGGCGATCAGCAGACGGGGGCGCAGGGCGATGGCGATGGCGATCACCACCCGCTGGCGCTGCCCACCGCTCAGCTCATGCGGATAGCGCGACAGGGGGAAGCGGTCTTGGGGCAGGCCGACGCGGGTCAGCGTATCGGCGGCGCGGGCCTCGGCCTCGGCCCGGGAGACGCTCGGCTCATGCACGCGGATCGTTTCGGCGACTTGGCGGCCAATAGTCTGCACCGGATTCAGCGCGGTCATCGGCTCTTGAAACACCATGCCGATGTCATTGCCGCGCATATCGCAAAGCGCTGCCTCGTCCATCTGGGTCAGATCGTCCTCGCCCAGCATGATATGCCCGGTCGTCGTCGCGCCCTTGGGCAGCAGCTGCATCGCCGCCAGCGCGGTCATCGACTTGCCAGAGCCGCTTTCCCCGGTCACGGCCACGATCTCTCCCGGTGCGACGGAAAAGGTCACCCCGTCGAGGATGCGCAGCCCGTGGATAGAGAGCGAAAGGTTGGAGACAGAAAGAAGCGTCATGTGCGTGCCACCCTCAGGCGGGGATCAAGCAGGTCGCGCAGCCCGTCACCCATCAGGTTCAGCCCCAGCACCGTCAGGATGATTGCGAAACCCGGCATCAGGGCCATATGCGGCGCGATGCTGACCATGGTCTGCGCATCGGCCAGCATCCGGCCCCAAGAGGGTACCGGCGGCTGCGCACCGAGGCCCACATAGCTCAGCCCCGCCTCGGCGAGGATGCCAAGAGAGAATTGGATGGTCCCCTGCACGATCAGCAGGTTGGCGACATTGGGCAGGATATGCTCGAACGAGATACGCGCCGCGGATTTGCCTGCCACCCGTGCCGCCATGATGAACTCCCGCTGCCACAGCGACAGCGCCGCACCGCGGGTGATGCGCGCGAAAACGGGAATGTTGAAGATGCCGATGGCGATGATCGCATTGATCGCCCCGGCGCCAAAGACCGCCGTAATCAGAATGGCGATGACAATGGCCGGAAAGGCAAAGACCAGATCATTGCCGCGCATGATGACCTCATCCACAAGGCTGCCGCGCCGTGCCGCAGCCCAAAGCCCCAGCGGCACCCCCACGCCCATGCCAATGCCCACCGCCACCAGCGCCACGGCGATAGAGGTGCGCGCGCCGACCATGATCATGCTCAGAATATCGCGGCCAAAGTGATCCGTCCCCATCGGATGCGCCAACGACGGGCTGCGCAGCTTGTTCGCGATATCAAGCCCGGCATAGTCATAGGGTGTCCAGACAAAGGAGATCAGCGCGGCCAGCAGAAAGACCGAGGTCAGCACGGCCCCAAGGAACAGGTTGCGGTTCATGCGCGGGCCCTCAACCGGGGATCGACGGCGGCATAGGCCAGATCGACAAGGAAGTTCACCAAGATCACCGAAAAGACCAAAAGCATCACGACCGACTCGACCACGATCAGGTCTCGTGCCGAGATCGACTGAAACACCAACCGCCCGAGCCCCGGCAGGTAAAAGACCTGCTCAATAATGATCGACCCGGCCAGCAGGAAGGAGAACTGCAGCCCGATGATGGTCAGCACCGGGATCAGCGCATTGCGCAGCCCGTGCCGCCAAAGCGCCTGCCGCGCCGTCAGCCCCTTGGCCCGCGCGGTGCGCATGAAATCTTCGCCCAGCACATCCAGCAGGGCCGAGCGCATGACCCGTGCGAGGATCGCCGCCTGCGGCAAAGCCAGCGCGATGGCAGGTAGGGTCAGCGCGTGCAGCCCGGCGAAAAGCCCCTTGTCCCAACCGACGAAACCGCCTGCCGAAAACCAGCGCAGATTGATCGAAAAGATCAGCACGAGGATCATGGCGAACCAGAAGTTCGGCACCGCCACGCCCAATTGCGTCGCCCCCATCACGCCCACATCCCCCGCCCTACCGCGGCGCGAGGCGGCATAGATGCCCGCCGGAAAGGCCACGATGACAGAGAGGAAAAGCGCATAAAGCGCCAATGGCACAGAGACCCAAAGCCGGTCGCCGATCATCTCGGTCACCGGGGTGCGATAGGTGTAGGAGGTACCGAAATCCCCCTGCAACATGCCACCGACCCATTCCAGATAACGCTCTGGCCGGGACTGATCGAGCCCCAGTTCACTGCGCAGCGCGGCCAGCGTTTCGGGCTGGGCATTCAAGCCCAGCATAAAGGAGGCCGGATCGCCGGGGGCGACCTCGATCACCATGAAAATCACCAGCGACGCAACCGCGAGACTGATGAGCAAGGAGAGAAATCTTTTCAACGCATAGCGCAACATAGCGCGGAGGTTAGGCGGCACGCTCGGGAGGGTCCAGAGCCCGCGTGCAGTTTCCCCGGCAAGAAGGACAAAAATGCTGATTTTTTAAGTGCCGCTGTGATTTCCGCGCTGGACCGCTATCGAAAGAATCCAGCAATGACAGAGCCTTATACGCTCAGAACGCGGTTTTCCTGTGCCTTATTGCTATGCGCTGGAACCATATCCGTTATGCGGTGTTGTCTTCGGGAGAACAGACAAAACTGGAGAATGAAAATGAAAACGACTTTGAAAACACTTGCGATCGCCGGCCTTCTAGGCACCGTTTCCGCACCCGCCTTCGCCGCTGCTCACATGGATATGGCAACCATGACCTGCGCGCAGTACCAAGAACTCAGCGATGACGACAAAATGAAAGTCGCTTCCATGGCAATCGCCGAGTTGGAAGATGGCGGCCACGGTGGCTCCATGATCACCGAAACCAAGAGCGACGGTTCCGAGCCGAGCGACATCTCCGCTGAAGAAGCGACAGATTCCGAAGAGGCCGAAGATTCCCTGATCGACAACACCAAAGCCGTTGAAGATTCCGAAGACGCCGACGTGATGGCCGACACGGACATGCAGCAGGAAATGGAAGACTTCATGGTCGTCTGCAACCAGAACCCTGACGCGCTGGTAAGCGAAGCCGCTGCTGGCATGCGTGGCAAAGACTAATAGGTCTTCGCATATAATTACAAAGGGCGCGCCTCACGGCGCGCCCTTTTTTAGTGTCTCGACATGATCCTTTCAGATCACTCCGCCCAGCTGACACCAGTCAGATCGGTCGCCTGTGTCGGTGCGTTCACCCAAAGCCCTTCGACACCAGCCTTGGCAATCGTCGGGAAGGCGAGCTGGAACAGGTAACCGTTTACATAGTCTTCGGCGATGATACGCTGCGCCTTGGCCAGCATCTCGCTCCGCGCGGCGGGGTCGGCGGTCTTGTTGAACTCGGTCATCAGAGACTGGAATTCGGCATTGTCATACTGAAAGTAATAGTCCGGGTTGGCATAGATGTTGATGTCCATCGGCTCGGTGTGGCTGACAATCGACAGGCCGAAATCCTTACCCTTGAACACGGTTTCCAACCACTGCGCCCATTCGACATTGGTGATCTGCGCCTTGATGCCAACCTCGGCCAGCTGCGCGGCGATGATCTCACCCCCGCGGCGGGCGTAGGATGGGGGCGGCAGGTGCAATGTCGTCTCGAACCCATCGGGGAAACCGGCCTCGGCCAGCAGCGCTTTGGATTTCTCGGGATCGTAGCTGCTCATCTCCGTCAGGTCGGCGTAGTCCGGGTTATGCGGTGCGAAATGGGTGCCGATGGGCGTGCCATAGCCAAACATCGCGCCGTCGATGATCGCCTGCCGGTCGATGGCATGGGCCACGGCCTCGCGCACTTTGACGTTATCGAAAGGTTCGCGCTGATTGTTGATTGACAGGATCGTTTCCCCTTCGGTCGAGCCGATCAGAACCTGAAACCGCGGGTCGGCTTCGAACTGGGGGATATTCTCGGGCGCGGGGAAGCCAGTGAAAACATCGACATCCTCGGCCATGACGGAGGCGAAAGCCGCTGTCGGGTCCGAGATGAATTTGAACGTCGCGCTGGCCAGCGCAGGCGCTTCGCCCCAATAGTCTTCATTCCGGGTCAGGGTGATCTTGTCGCCTTGGTTCCAGTTCTCAAATTTGAAAGCGCCGGTGCCGATTGGGGTCTGTTTGATCGTCTCGACCGATTCCGGCGCCACGATCACCGCATCGCCCCAGGCGAGGTTGAAAAGCATGTTGCCGTTCGGCTCGCTCAGTTTGACCTCAACGGTCTGGGGATCGATGACATTCACCTCGGAGATTGCGGAATAAAGTGCCTTTTGCGCGTTGGCGCTGTCTTCGGCATTGATCCGGTCGAGGGTGAATTTCACATCCTCGGCATCCATCGTGGTGCCATCGTGAAAGGTGACCCCCTCGCGCAGCTTGAAGGTATAGGTCAGACCGTCTTCGGAAATCTCCCAAGATTCCGCCAGCCCGGGCACGACAGAGCCATTGCCCATGAAGCGGGTCAGCCCTTCGAAAACATTGGTATATAGCACCGAGTCGATGGCGCCCGCAGCGGCGGAGGTCGGATCGAGATGCGGCGGCTCAAGCTGCATGGCGACGGTGATGTCGTCCTTGGCAAGGGCCGTCGTGGCGGCAGCGACCAATGCGGCGCTGGCCACACCGGTCATCAAGCGGTTCAAACGGTTCATGAAAGTCTCCCATATTGGTGTATTTTTTTGCGAGGCTAGCCAAAAGCCACGCGGCACGCCAGCCTTCGTTGCCAAGCGCGCGCGAGAAGGGTATCGCGGGTGCTTTGCACGGGCGCGCCGCGCATCGGCCGACCGTGAAAAGGCATCAGGAGAACATCATGGCCACGCTGGGGATTGATTTCGGAACCTCCAACACCGCGGCGGGCATCGCCATCGGCGGCACCCCGCGACTGATCTCGCTGGAGGCCGAGGCACAGACCCTTCCGACGGCGGTCTTCTTTGATTTCGAGGCGCGGGAAATGCGGATCGGTGCCGCGGCATCCGACGCGCTGCTGGCCGGGGCAGAGGGCCGCTATATGCGCGGGTTGAAAAGCCTGCTTGGCACCCGGCTGATGCGCGAACGAAGGGTGCTTTTGGGCGAAAGGCTCGATTTTATCGACATCGTGGCGCGGTTTCTGGCACGGGTCAAAACGCAGGCCGAAGCCGCCACGGGAATGTACTTCGACAGTGCGCTCTCGGGGCGTCCGGTGCGCTTTCATTCCGCCGATGACGCCCGCGATGCACAAGCCCTGACAGACCTGCGCGAGGCATATGGCCGGGCGGGTTTCGATCACGTAGACTTCATGAACGAACCCGAAGCCGCCGCAATTGCCAATCGCGCGGCCTTGCGTCCCGGGGATCTGGGGCTGGTCATCGATATTGGCGGCGGCACCTCGGATTTCACGTTGTTCCGGCAGCGCGGGAATGATGAGATCGACATTCTGGAAAGCCACGGCATTCGGCTGGGCGGGACCGATTTCGACCGGTCCCTGTCGATCGGGCGGGTGATGCCGCAGCTTGGCATGGGCAGCGAAATTCGCCACGCTTTCGGGGGTGACACACATATCGCGCCCAATGCGATCTTTAACGATCTGGCCACTTGGGCGAAGATCCCGTTTCTCTATGGGCCGGAGACCCGTAAGGCGGCGGCGGAACTCCATAAGTTCGCCGAACATCCCAAACGTCTGGCTCGCTTGGTCAAAGTGCTTGATGAAGAGCTTGGTCATGACCTCGCCTTTGCTGTCGAAGCGGGGAAAATCCGTGCCAACGGGGCGGGCGACGCGGGGGATGCTGAACCGGTGATCGACCTGTCGATGCTCAAACCCCGCGCGACCTTGCCCCTGCCTCGCGATTGGATGCGCAAGCGGCTGTCGAAGCTCGCCGTCCAGATGGGGGACGCGGCAGAGGCGACGGCGCAGAAGGCAGGCCTCGCGCCCGAGGCAGTGGACCGGCTGATCTTTGTCGGCGGGTCGAGCCTGATGGCGGTGGTCGAAGAGGAGATGCGGGCGCGGTTTCCCCGGGCGGAACTGCATCGGGGGGCGGCGCTGACGGCGATTGTTGAGGGGTTGGCCTTGCGGGCCGGTGGGAATGAACACGGCTGATCCGGCTGGTTGAGAGTGCGGGATCGGTATTTGAGAAAGGATGAAGGTGAAGGGGGGAGGCTCGACAGGGCCGCTGGTGGTGCGGCATGGGGCTGCGGTCTTTTTACTGTGCAGATGGTCGGGGCGGGCTATGTTCATCATGTCCATGAATTTCAGGAAGAACGCGAATGGCCCCACTGATCCAGAAGAAACCCCCGACCTCTGCTGTGCAGGAGGAGGCGGAAGAACGCTCTGTCAGTGATGCGGCGGCGCTGTCGCCCAAGCTGATCTATGAGGTAATCCGGCGCGAGGGGCGCGACGAGTTGAATCGAACCAACCGTTCGCTGATCTGGTCGGGGATTTCCGCGGGGATGCTGATCAGTCTTTCTGTCTTGGGCGAGGCGATTTTCCGGACCTATCTGCCGGATGCGGAGTGGCGGTTTTTGCTAGAGAACCTTGGCTATTCCTTGGGTTTCATCGCGGTCATCATGGGCCGGATGCAGTTGTTTACCGAGAACACCATCACCACCGTCTTGCCGCTGATGCAGGAGCGTAGTTTGGGTGTTTTGTGCAGCCTGTTGCGGCTTTGGGGTGTTGTATTGGGGGCGAATGTCGTCGGGGCCTTTGCGGCGGCGGCGCTATTTATCTATACGCCTGCGATTCCAGAAAACATTCTGCCCGCCATTATCAGCCTTTCGGAACATGCCACCGGGATGGGGGTGTCGGAGGCTTTCTGGCGGGGCATTCCGGCGGGCGTGATCGTGGCGCTGATCGTTTGGATGCTTCCGCAGGCGGATGAGACCGCTTTTTTCCTGATCCTGACCTTCACTTGGCTGATTGCGGCGGGGGATTTCACGCATATCGTCGCGGGTTCGGTCGAGATGGCCGCGCTGATCCTGCATGGCGGCTTGGGGGTCGGTCAGGCGATCTTTGGCTTCTTCCTGCCGGTGCTTGTGGGCAACATCATCGGCGGCACGGTGGTCTTCACCCTTGTTGCTTGGGGCCAGGTCCGCGACGATGTGGAGGACAGTTGAGGCAAAGCGGTCCCGATCAATGGCGGGGCCGAATTGAGAGGAATGGCATTGGTGTTGCGCAGACCCCCGACCCGACCGGCGATCTATTGGGATGCTTTCAAGGCGAGCCTGAAACAGGCGGCGGAGGACAACCTTGCGCTGATCTCGGCCGGGGTGGCGTTTTTCGCCATGTTGTCGCTGTTTCCGGCGCTGGCCGCATTGATCGCGCTTTTGGGGTTGATTTCAGACCCTGTCGTCGTCGTCGCCCAATTGGAGGAAGTGCGCGGACTGCTGCCGGATGATGTCTATGACATCATCAATACGCAGGTGACCGGCTTGGTCACCGCGCGGGCCGATACATTGGGTTGGGCCGGTATCGTGTCATTGCTGGTGGCGCTTTGGTCCGCCCGGGCCGGGGTGGGGGCGATGGTGATCGGATTGAACGCCGTTTACAATGAGCGCAACCGCAATGCCGCGAAACACTACCTTCATGCCCTGCTTCTGACGGTGAGCCTTGTGGCGGTCGGCATCGTGGCGCTGCTGGCGGTAGTGATCGCGCCGATCATTCTGGCCTTCATCCCGCTTGGCCCCTTTGGCAATGCGGTGGCCGACCTTTTGCGTTGGACCGTGGCGACGGTGGTTTTGTTTGCTGGGGTTGGGGTGCTTTACCGCTTTGGGCCGAACCGGCGGGCGGCGCGGCTGCCTTGGCTCAGCAGCGGGGCGATTTTGGCGGTGCTGTCTTGGGCGGTGCTCTCCATCGGTTTTTCCTATTATGTGGCCAATTTCGGCAACTATAATCAGGTCTATGGCTCGATCGGGGCGGTGATCGCGATGTTAATCTGGCTTTGGATCAGCAGCTTTTTGATCTTGTTTGGGGCCGCATTGAACGCGCAGGTGGAGCGGCGGACGCGGCCTGACAGCACCGTCGGCCCGGCCAAACCGCGGGGTCAGCGCGGGGCGGAGGCGGCGGATACCTATATCGATCTGGCGCAGGACTGACGGTTAGAGCAGCGGGCGTTTTTGGCGGCTTTCCGGATCGGTCATCCCCTCTTTCGCCAAGGCGGCGAGATCGTTGATTTGCAGCACCCTGTCGGACCATGACAGCAATTGACGCTCCTTCAGGGCGCCGAGGGTCTTGTTGGTGTGCACCACCGAGAGGCCAAGCGCATCGGCCAGATCGCGTTGGGAATAGGGCAGCAGCATCTGGTTGTGGGTGACCATCCCGAGCGACTGGCCGCGTTCGAAAATCTTGACCATCGCCCAAGCGATGGCCTGCATCGCGGTGCGTTGGCCGATGGTGGCGAGGACTTCGCCCATGAAATGCTCTTCGATGGCGGCCAGCCAAGTGATGTCAAAAGCGCGTTCGGGGTGGGATTTGAAGAAGTTCCAGAACTCACTGCGGTTGAAAACGCAGAGCCGCATATGGGTGCGGGCTTCGACGGAATGGCCCATTTCGCCCATGATGCCTGCCTGTAGCCCGATGAAATCGCCGGGGAAGACAAAGCTGATGACCTGCCGGCTGCCGTTCTCTAGCGTCTTGTCGCGGATGCCCATTCCGGTGAGCGCCGTGTAAAGCTGGGGCGAGTTCGACCCTTCCAGCAGGATCGGCGTGCCCGGTTCGACGGTCAACTCACCCGACTTGAACTTCTCCATGAAGCTCACTTCTTCTTTCGACATCGGCAGGAAGGCATCCTTGCGCCGAAGGGGGCAATAGCGGCATTGTGTCGTCATTAGATAAAATTTGCCTTCATATGTCTTAGTTTAATGCGCGCGTTTTGCGCACCCCCTACACCGGCGACTTTGCTTACCCGGGGGAAGACCATGTCGATCTTGATCTACGAACCGGACCCATTGGTCTGTTCAGACATAAATGAAACGCTTTCTGCCGCGTTTCCGCAATCTCAAATTGAAGTATTGGAAAGCTTTGATCTCAGCGTCTTGGTGGACAACGTCAACGACACGGAATTCGCGGTCCTGTCGCTGCGGCGCGAACAGTTGCAGCAGCATCTGTCGGAACTGTCGAACTTGCAGGAGTGGTTTCCGATCATCTGCATCATGAACGATACGCCACGGCTGGCGAAGGTGGGCGAGCGGTTGAAATTCATCACCCGCCCGTTTTCCAGCAGCAACCTGCTGGCCGCTATTAACGGCGCGCTTTCTGACCCGCGGTTATGCCAGCCAGAAATGCCATGACCAGGTTCTTCAGGCCATCATGATCGGAAGCGGCGGGGTCTTCTTGCCGGGACGGCTGCGCCGCGGCCTCACCATCTGACCCGGCGATGGCGAGCAAGAGAAAGCCCATACCGAAATAAAACGCGCCGAGGATCAGCGCGGCGGTGAGCGCTGTGGTGACGGTGATGAGGTAAAGCCACGCCGCCAGCGTAAGAAACAGCAGGCCGATCAGCAAAAAAAGCACGGCCCCGGCGCTGAGCATGGCGGTACGCAGCGCCCGTCGCAGGGAGCCGCGCAGATGTTGCATCACCGAAGACAGCATTTAGCGGCGGGCCGTCACAAGACCGACGAGGAAACCGATGCCTGCGGCAATCCCCAAAGCGGTTCCGGGCTGGGCCTTGAGGAATTCCTCGGCCTGTTGCTGAACTTCCATCGCCTTGAGACGCCCCGTATCGGCGAAATCATTCGCCGCATTGCGGGCATTGTCCCGCATCTCTTCCGACTTGGCCTTGCCATAGTCGCCCAGGGTTTCGGTCAGCGATGCGATGTCTTTTTTAAGAAGTGCGATCTGATCCGACAGATCGTCAATCGTCACCTCTTTTGCGGCAGCGGTTGTGGTCTTGGCCATGCGGGCCTCCTGAATGTTTGGGTGATGTTAGGCGGCACGCGCTTTTAATGCAAAGGGTTCCCTGCGCGACGTTGCGCGCGGGGAACCCTGTTTTCGCGGCTCAGCTTCAGGCGTTGAGCGTTTCCGTGGAGGAAAAGAACATCGCTTGCGACACGGCCGAGACGACCTGATCAACCGAATAAGGTTTGGAAATCAGGAAGGCAGGCTCGGGCTTGTCGCCGGTCAGCAGACGCTCGGGGAAGGCGGTGATGAAGATCACCGGACGCATGCCCAGCTCGTTCAGCAGGTCGTTCACCGCGTCGATGCCCGATGAGTTGTCGGCCAGCTGGATATCGGCGAGGATCAGGTCCGGCACATCGGCCTTGCCCAGTTTCACCGCCTCTTCGCGGGTGCGGGCGATGCCGGTCACCCGGTGGCCCATCTCGGCCACGATGGATTCAATGTCCATCGCGATGATGGCTTCGTCTTCGATGATCATCACCGAACCCGAGGTGCTGTCGGCCATTTCGCGATGGGCGATCTGGATCAACTCGCCCGCTTCGGCCTCATCCACACCGATGATCTTGGCGATTTCCCCGTGAGAGAAGCCTTCGATCGTGTGCAGCAAAAGCGCTTCACGGCTGTTGTTCGTGAGGCTGGAAAGATGGCGCTGTGCCTTGGCCCGCGGGCCGCTTTCGCCCTCTTCGACCGGGGCACCTGCGCTGGCCCAAATACCGTACAAAACCTTGAAAAGACCCGTCTTTGTATCTACTCCATCGAGCACCGAGCGATCAACCAAGATGGCTTCGAGGGCTGCCGCGGCAAAGGTGTCGCCACTGGTCTGGCTGCCTGTCATCGCCCGCGCGAACCGGCGAAGGTAGGGGATGTTGGCTCCCAGTTCATCGCTGATGCTGGTCTTTTGTGTCGCATCGTTCATCTAGTCGAATCCTTTTTACTTTTCTTGGAACCAAACACGTCGACATTGTGTTTGGTTCCAGTATGCATGCATAATTATTCAAACGAGACGACGATGCCAGAGGTGATGTTAGTGAATTCAGGAAACAAGGACGAGCGCGAGCGCGTCATCGACGACAACCTCAAACGGGTCTTCGATGAGACGCTCGAAGAAGGCATCCCTGATCGTTTCAAGGATCTGCTTCAGAAGTTGAAGGAACAGGATTCAGAAAAAGGAACGTCATGATGACCCGTCCCGATCCGCGCGACGAGCTGGTAGAACATCTGCCGGCCATGCGGGCCTTTGCCATCAGCCTGACACGCAATGGTGCCACGGCAGACGACATGGTGCAGGATACCTTGGTCAAGGCGTGGACCAACATCGAAAAGTTCCAAGAAGGCACAAATATGCGTGCTTGGCTCTTCACGATCCTGCGCAACACCTACTATTCCTCGCGCCGCAAAGCGAAGCGCGAAGTCTCGGACGTGGATGGCGTGCTGACCGATGGGCTGGCCGAAAAGCCCGCGCACGATGGCCACATGCAGATGACCGACTTCCGCAAGGCACTGGCTCTTTTGAAGGACGAACAACGCGAAGCGCTGCTTCTTGTCGGGGCCTCCGGTTTCTCTTACGAAGAGGCCGCGGAAATGTGTGGGGTCGCTGTTGGCACCATCAAAAGCCGCACCAACCGGGCGCGTGCCCGCCTTGCCGAACTGCTGGGTCACCATGACGACGAGTCGCTTGAAATGACCGATGACGCAACAATGTCTGTCCTATCCGCATCTAAAGTTTCCTCTTTCTAAATATGACATCTGGCTTCTTCAGCGGTGATCTGATGCGTGGGCTGACGATCCGTATCCTGCTGTTCCTGTCTCTCGCGCTTTTGCCCATCGGGCTGATCGCGGTTGTACAGACACGGCAGATCGCGGATCAAAGTCGCCAAAGCGCGGAGCTATCGCTGATCGCCGTCACGGAACAAGCCTCCGCGGCGGAACGCCGGGTGATCCAAGAGGCCTTTGGCGCGGCAGAAGCGCTCACCGCCATCGTGCGGCTCAGGCGGGAAGATCCCGAGGAATGCACGGCCTTCCTTAGGGAATACAAACAGGCGTCAGACATTTATTCGCTTGTGGGTTTCATCGGGCTAGACGGACAAATGACCTGCTCCTCCACGGGGCAGGATCATGACTTTTCGCAGGATGAGAATTTCCAGACCCTGCTGGAAAACCCCGTCCGCCGCGCGATGCCAGTGTTGCAGGGGGCGGTCAGCAACCAAGTGGTCACGCTGATCAACGCGCCGGTCTACGAAGAGCGCGAGTTGATCGGCTTCATGGCGCTTAGCATCCCCGAGGATGCCATCAACGCGATCCGCGAGCCCAAGTCCAAACACAGCAGCGTTGCGATGATGACCCTCAATAAGATGGGTCATATCCTTACCACCGAAAACGGGCTTGAGGTGGCCAAGACGGAATATCCCAACGATGTCGCCCTGTCGCTGCTGACCACCAAAGAGCCCAATGTCTTTCTTTCGCAAAATTCCGACGGCCAAGAACGCGCCTATGTGATCGTGCCGATCGTGCCCGACACGGTCTTCGCGCTTAGCGTTTGGCCCAGCAACACCCCGTTTTTGGACACCGGCGTTTCGACCCGCCTCAGCGCGCTTTTGCCCATCGTCATGTGGCTGGCGAGCCTTATCGTGGCCTTCTGGGCGCTGAACCGTCTGGCGATCAACCATATCCGCAAGCTCGGGCGGCAGATGCGGCGCTTCGCGCTGAACCGCACCCTGCCGCGTGGGACACTCGGCCCCTCGGTTCCCACCGAATTGGTCGAGATGGAGTCTGCTTTTGTTGGCATGGCGGAATCCATCTTGCGGGACGAGGCGACGTTGGAAGACAGCCTTCGGCAGAAAAACATCCTGCTGAAAGAGGTGCATCACCGGGTTAAGAACAACCTGCAACTGATCTCTTCGATCATGAACATGCAGATCCGGCAGGCCAAAAGCGAAGATGCGCGTTTCGTGCTGCGCCGGTTGCAAGACCGTATCCTCAGCCTCGCCACGGTGCATAAGAACCTTTATCAGAATGACGATCTGGTCCGCGTCAATGCCAGCGAATTGCTGCGTGAGATTGTGGGCCAGATGCTCTCAGTCGGCTTGCCTTCCGGCTCTGGCGTGAAGGTCGAACAGTCCTTCGAGCCAATCAAGATCGACGCCGACGATGCCGCGCCGCTGACCCTGCTGGTCTCTGAGGCGCTGACCAATGCGCTTAAATACGTCTCGACAGTCGAACATGGCAAAGGCTTTATTTCGCTTAAACTGATCCAAACCGGGCCAGAGCAGGCGATGCTCGAAGTGCGCAACACCATCGGCAACCCCGAAGAGGTGAAGTCCGGCACCGGGCTAGGCTCGCGTCTGATCCTAGCCTTTACCCGCCAGTTGAACGGCCAGGTCGAGGTCGAAACCAACGACGACATCTATCAGATCAGGGTGAACTTCCACGTCCCGACCGACAGTAAAATGATCTACGATTACTGAGGCCCCAAAGCCCCAATGGAATCTGGCCCAAAACGTGGCGGACCGATCACAGACTCGTCATAGGCGAAAAATTTGTCGGAACCCTTTGGCCTGCGCGCGGTTGAGCACCTGAAACGCAGTGCTAAAGAGGAACACGGAGATGACCACGGAGCTTTTTCTCGGCGGTCTGACCATCCTGACCTTAGCGGCGGTCATCATCCTTGCCCTCACCACGGGCCGAAGGGAACTTCACCCGGATGAGGACCGCACCGGGCGCGAAAAACAGCAACCGGAGACCCAAAGGTCGAACTACCGGTCAGACTACTAAGACCTGACACCCCCTATCGACCGCCCCGAGCAGAATGCTCGGGGCGGTCGATATTTATGGGGCACCTTTTTTTAAAAACTGGGCGGGGTACAGGCGCTGACGATCTCGCAACTTTCGGACCCGGTGTTGCGGAACCGATGCGGCAGGCGGCTGTCGAACAGATATCCGTCCCCGGCATGAAGCAAGCTGACCGCGCCATCCACCGTTACTTCGATGCTCCCGCGCACCACGACCCCCGCCTCTTCGCCCTCATGGCTCAGAAACTCAGGTCCGGTATCGGCGCCGGGCTCATAGGTTTCATGCAAAACCTGAAGCGCGTGATGCGCGGCACTGCCCAGCTGACGCAGGGATACGCCGCCCTGATGACTTGGTGAAATCTCGGTCAACTCCTCCGCGCGGTAGAAGACTTTGGCGCTGTCGTCTTCTTCTAAAATCGCGAAAAATTCGGCCATGCTGATGGGAATCGCGTCCAACAGGCTTTTGAGCGACGCGACCGAGGGGCTGGTTCGGTTCTTTTCGATCAGCGATATCGTGCCATTGGTCAGCCCGGCCTTGGCCGCAAGCTCCCGTTGGGAGAGCCCGTGTTTCTTGCGGATCGCTCTGAGTTTATCGCCGACGTTCAATGGCTTGTCCTTTGTAGGCCCCCGCGCCGCCGCTACGGGGCACGGCCTTGGGTCAACCGGGGGGTCACGGGAATTGTTAGATAGAGGCTGCGATCGCGATTGACAATTATATTAAACGGAATATGGATTTTTTAAACGACACGTCACTGCCCCCTCTCTTTCGCAATAAGGTATCTGTTCCATGTCCAGCACCGTCAAGAAATCACCCCGGAAATCCGCGGCCAAAGCCAAAGCCGCGCCGCAGATCTCCGTGGTCGAAACCAACCCAGCGACCCAGCCCGACGGTCAGACCAACGCCGACCTCATCGCGCGCCGCGATGCCGCCGTGCCGCGCGGCGTCGCCTCCGCCGCGCCGATCTACGCGAAATATGCCGAGAACGCCGAGCTATGGGACGTGGAAGGCAACCGCTACATCGACTTCGTCGGCGGCATCGGCGTGCTGAACACCGGGCACCGTCACCCCAAGGTGGTCGAGGCCGCCAAGGCGCAGGAAGACCACTACACCCACACCAGCTTTCAGGTCGTGCCCTACGGGCCTTACGTCGAACTGGCCGAGAAGCTGAACGCGCTCGCCCCCGGTGACGCGCCCAAGAAGACGCTGCTGGTCACCACCGGCGCCGAAGCCGTTGAGAACGCCGTGAAAATCGCCCGCGCCGCCACCGGCCGCCCGGGCGTCATCGCCTTCACCGGCGGCTACCACGGCCGTACCCTGCTGACGCTTGGTATGACCGGCAAGGTCACGCCCTATAAGAAAGATGTCGGCCCCTTCCCCGCGGATGTCTTCCGCGCGCCTTTCCCCTCTGTCCGCGACGGGATCACCGTGCAGGACGCGCTGACCGGGCTGAAAAACCTCTTCCTCACCGATGCCCAGCCCGAACGTGTCGCCGCGATCATCATCGAGCCGGTGCTTGGCGAAGGCGGCTACACCCCCGTGCCCTTCGAAATGATGCAAGAGCTGCGCACGATCTGTGACCAGCATGGCATTCTCTTGATCGCTGACGAAGTGCAGGCGGGCTTTGGCCGCACCGGCACATGGTTCGCGATCGAGCATTCCGGCGTGGTGCCAGACCTGATCACCGTGGCGAAATCCATGGCAGGTGGCTATCCGCTGGCCGGTGTCATTGGCCGCGCCGATGTGATGGACGCTATGGACCCCGGCGGCTTGGGCGGCACCTATGGCGGCAACCCGGTGGCCTGCGCTGCGGCACTGGCAGCCATCGAGGCGATCGAAGACGAAGGTCTTCTGGCCCGCTCGACCGCGATGGGCGACACGCTCAAAGCCCGCTTTGCCGAGATTGGCAAGCGTTCCGCCCCCTTCCGGTTCTGGGACATCCGTGGCCTTGGGGCCATGGTCGCCGTTGAGTTCGTGACCGACTTCGACAGCGCCAAGCCCGATGCCGACTTCACCAAACGGGTCATCGCCCATGCGCTGAAGCGCGGCCTGCTGCTGCTGAGCTGTGGCATGTATGGCAACGCCGTGCGCGTGATGGTCCCGCTGACAGCCTCCGACGCCATCGTAGAAGAGGGGCTCGCCATCTTTGAAGAGGCCGTCGCCGCCGCTGTCGCCGAAGACCAGAAGTAAACCAAGCGGTCACACCGGATGGATCGGGCGCGCGGGGCAACCTGCGCGCCCATTTTTATGGCGTCCCTCCGGCGGGGGCATCCTGTCCCACCTCGGCCCTTGGCATCCGCCGGGGAAGCGCGCAAACTCCGCCCGAAATCAACGCCGGAGTGACGATGCCCTTGTTTGCCCCCTGCCCCATGCGCACCCTTGCGGGGATGTTTCACGTGAAGAGCCTGCCATGAGCGCGCCAATGCGTCCCGGCCCGCGCAACCTGATCACCGATGTGGCAGGGCTGAAGGTGGGCAATGCGCAGGATGCGCGGCTGAAATCCGGCAG
Organism: Sulfitobacter sp. M85; assembly: GCF_029285915.1. Classification (NCBI taxonomy): domain Bacteria; kingdom Pseudomonadati; phylum Pseudomonadota; class Alphaproteobacteria; order Rhodobacterales; family Roseobacteraceae; genus Sulfitobacter; species Sulfitobacter sp. M85. The sequence continues at coordinate 440,892 of NZ_JABECQ010000001.1, read as the reverse complement.
CACCGTGCTGATCGGCGACGCGCCCTTCACCGCCTCTGTCCACGTCATGGGCGGCGCGCCCGGCACGCGAGAGACAGACCTGCTGGCCCCCGACAAAACCGTCGCGGCGGTCGATGCGCTGGTGCTCTCGGGCGGCTCTGCTTATGGGCTGGATGCCTGTTCGGGGGTGGTGGATGCCCTACGCGCACAGGGCCGCGGCTTTCGCGTGGGGGACGCGCTGATCCCGCTGGTGCCCGGCGCGATCCTCTTCGATCTGCTGAACGGCGGCGATAAGGATTGGGCGCAGAACCCCTATGCCGATCTTGGCCGCCAAGCCTTGGAAGCGGCGGGCGAAGATTTTCAAATAGGCTCTGTCGGCGCGGGCACCGGCGCGCTGAGCGCGATGGTCAAAGGGGGCCTCGGCTCCGCCAGTTTGCAATTGCCCGATGGCAGCACGGTCGGCGCGCTTGTCGGGGCCAATCCGGTGGGCGCCGTCACCACCCCCGGCGACCGCTATTTCCACGCCGCCCCCTTTGAGATCGACGGAGAGTTCGGCGGGCTAGGCCCCGACCCATCCGCCGGGCTGGGGCTGAGCTTCGAGAGCCGCAAGATGGCGGCCATGTCGGCCCGCGCCAATACCACCATCGCCATCGTCGCCACCGACGCCACGCTGACCAAGGCCGAATGCCAGCGCGTCGCCGTGGCGGCCCATGACGGCATCGCCCGCGCCGTGGTGCCTGCGCATATGCCCAATGACGGCGATCTGGTCTTCTCCCTCTCCACCGCGGCGCGGCCTGCGGGGGATGTGGCGATGATCGGCCATGCCGCGGCCCTCTGCCTGTCGCGCGCCATCGCCCGCGCCATCTATGCGGCCACCCCCGCCGATGGGGATCTTTTGCCTTGTTGGAGCACGTTGAATGCCTGATCTGCCCCTCTCCGATATCTCACTTCACTACGAGGTCGACGGGCGCGGCCCGCCGCTTTTGATGCTAGCCGGGATGCTGAGCGACAGCGCGAGTTGGGGCGCACTGGACCCTTTGCTTTCCGATCACTTCACCCTGATCCGGCCCGACAACCGCAGCACCGGGCGCACGACCCCTTGGAACGCCGAAACCTCCGTCGCGCAGATGGCGCGGGATGCGCTGGCGCTGATGGATCACCTGGGGCATGACACCTTTCACGTTGTCGGCCATTCGATGGGCGGGCTGATGGCGATGGAGCTTTTTGGCCTCGCGCCGGGTCGCATTCGAGCGCTGAGCATCCTCGCCTCCGCCCCAGTTCGCGCACCCCGGACCATGGCAGTCTTCGATGCGTTGCTCGCCGTGCGCCGCGCGCCAGAAGGGGAGCAGCTTTGGCTGCGCGCGCTCTACCCTTGGATTTTCGCCCCCGGTTTCTTCACCGATCCTGACAATACCGAGGCCGCCCTCGCCGCAGCACTGGCCTATCCCCATGCACAGAGCGCAGATGCCATGGCCCATCAACTCGAAGCGCTGCGCGGTTTCCGCCCCACGGTACGGCCCGCTGAGCTGACCTGCCCGACCCAAGTGCTCCACGGGGCCGAAGACCTGCTGATCCCCCGCGCCGCCGCCGAGAAGGCTTTTGCAGAAATTCCCGATGTGACCCAGACCACCCTGCCCGAGGCGGGCCATTCGATCCATTGGGACGCCGCCGAGGCCGTCGCCCAACATCTGCGCCAATTCCACGACACCGCCGGAGACCCGAGATGACACAAGACCTTTACGGATTGGAAACCTCTACCGACCGCCCGGAAACCTTGCAGGCGATCAATGACTTCATCCACGGCTTCCTGTCCTACCAACCCAAGGCCGCGGGCATCATCGCCGCCGCCGATGCCGACCCCGATGGCCCGCTGGTCAATGCCTATGCGGCACTCTTGTGGATGTTCCTCGAACACCCCATCGCCCCTGAGAAGGCCCGCCCCTATCTGGACCGCGCCAAGGCAGCCCCCGGCGCCAATGCTCGCGAACAAGAAGTGATCCGCGCCGTTGGGCATTGGATCGACAGCGATGTGCCCGCCCTCGTCGCCGCCTGTGATGCCATCACCGATAAATGGCCGCGCGATCTGGCGATGCTGAAACTGGCGCAATACCACCTGTTCAACACCGGCGATGCCGCAGGCATGTTGCGCATGGCGTTGAAATCCCTGCCCGAGGCCGAAGACATTGCCTATACCCACGGCATGATCGCCTTTGGTTATGAGCAATGCCATCTGCTCGACCGGGCCGAGGCTGCTGCCCGCCGGGCGATGGAATTGCGCCATGATGAGCCTTGGGCGCACCACGCCCTTGCTCATGTGATGCTAACGCAAGGCCGCGTCGCCGAAGGGGCGCGTTTCATGGAAAGCGTGGCCGAGACGTGGAGCGATCTGAACTCCTTCATGCGGAGCCACAATTGGTGGCATCTGGCGCTGTTCTACCTGTCGCAGGGCCGTCACGACGATGTGCGCGCCGCCTATGACCAGCGTATCTGGGGGCTGGAAAAGGACTATTCCCAAGACCAAGTCGGCGCCGTGTCCCTGCTGGCGCGGATGGAATTCGCGGGTGTCGATGTGGGCGACCGTTGGGGCGATGTGGCCGACCATGTGGCGGCCCGTGGGGCGGATACGGTGAGCCCCTTCCTGACGCTGCAATATCTCTATGCCCTTTGCCGCACCGGGCGGCCCGAGGCGGCAGAGATGCTCAGCGCGATCAATGCCCGCGCGAGTGAGACTGCCGCCCATGACCACGCCGCATGGGCCGAGGTCGCACTGCCCGCCGCCCGGGGCATCGCTGCCCATGCCAAGGGGGATTGGGCCACGGCGACCCGCGAGCTTGGCATGGCCCTGCCCCGCATGGCCGAATGCGGCGGCAGCCATGCGCAGCGTGACCTGTTCGAGCAAATCCACCTCGACGCGCTGGTGCGCGATGGACGGGCCTCTGCCGCGCAGCAGGTGCTTGAGATGCGCCGCACCTATGACCCCGATGGCGTGCCGCTGAACCTGATGCTGGGGGAGGTCTATGAAAAGACCGGCCTGCCGGATCTGGCGGCCCAAGCCCGCGCGCGGGCCGAACGCACGCTGGCCGGGGCCTAGACCGAACCGCGCGCTTTAGGCGCGCGGGCCGACGGTGACTTCGAACTCGGAGATGCCGTCGACCCCCCCGGTGATCACATCGCCGGGCTGCACCGCCGCGACACCGGCAGGCGTGCCGGTCATGATGATGTCACCCGGCGCCAAGGTCACGGCCTGCGACAGGGTGGCGGTATGCTCCCGCACCGACCAGATCATCTGCGACAGATCGGCCTCCTGCTTCATCTCGCCATTCACCGCGAGCCAAAGGCGGCCCTTCTCGACCGAGGGGACATCGGCCATGGGCAGGATCGGCGCGATGGGCGCGGAGTTGTCAAAGGCCTTGGACCAGTCCCACGGGCGGCCCATCTTCTTGGCCTGTGCTTGAAGATCGCGGCGGGTGAAATCAATGCCCACCGAGGCGCCCCAAATGTGATCCATCACATCGGCTTCCGCGATATTCGCGCCGCCCTTGCCGATGGCGATGACAAGCTCGGCCTCAAAGTGGAAATCCTCCGTCAGCGGCGGATAGGGCACGGTGCAGGGCGTATCCAGCGTGGCATCGGCGGGTTTGGTGAAAAAGAACGGCGGGTCGCGCATGTCATTGCCCATCTCAAGCACATGCGCCTCATAGTTGCGGCCCACGCAAAAGACACGGCGCACCGGAAAACGGTCGCTGGTGCCTTGAACGGCAAGGCTGCTTTGCTTGGGGGGATCAATCACATACATCACGGGTGTTCCTTTTGGCATAATGCCGCCAAGGAACACCCGCGCTTCGTAACAGTCAATGACCCCTTGCGCTTATAAGCCTTTGAGCGGCCACTCTTTCACAGTTCGCCGCCTTTGCGGATGGCCTCTTGCACCTCGGCGATCTCCTCGGCGCTGAGCCCATAGTCCGCCGCCGCAACCTCGGCGCTGATGTAACCGCGCAGAAGGTCGCGCTTGACCTGCGCCTTGGGGCGTTCCTCGGCAGGGCCGTAGCCGGCACCGCCGGGGAAGGCCATCAGCACCTTCGCCCCATGTGGCACGAACTGTTTGCCCTTGCCGCGCATCGGCGTGCCGTCGTCGCGGGCGATGGTGGTGGGCGCGCCGGGCTTGCCGCCCTGCCGCCCGCGTGCGGGGTGATCGACGCGGTCAAACATGGCCTGCATGTCGAACTCATGCCCCTCGCGCGCGCCGACTTCCATATATTGCCCCAGCCCGCCGCGCTGGCGCCCCGCGCCGCCGCTGTCGGGGCGCAACTCCTTGCGCCAGATGACGACGGGACCGGCATGTTCCGTGGCCTCCACCGGCATGGTCATCACGCCCGAGGGGAAGGCCGTGGCATTGAGCCCGTCGTGCTCGGGTCGCGCTCCCGAACCGCCGGAGTTGAAGGTCAGCACCTCGGCCCGGCGCGCGCCTGCGGGCGCTTGCGTATCGGTGCGGGGCCGCAGGCTGACCTGGAAGTTACACAGACACCCCGCCCCTTCGGCCGGGACGAGGTCCGGCAGGATCTGATCCAACGCCGCATAGACCGTATCTGGCACGAAGTGGCCCACGATATGCCGCAGGGCCACCGGTGCGGGGTGCACGGCGTTGACGATGGTATCCTCGGGCGCGGTGATCCGGAACGGCTCCAGCGAAGCGGCGTTGTTCGGAATCTCCGGCGCGATGGCGCATTTCAGCGCGTAGCAGGCATAGGCCTTGGTATAGACCAACGGACAGTTGATGCCCTTCTTATCGATCCCGCTGGTGCCTGCGAAATCCGACAAGATGTGATCCTCGGCAATGCTCACCGTGACCTTCAGCGTGATCGGCGTGTCGAAGCCGTCGATCGTCATCTCGCCAGTCGCCTGCTGCCGTGGCAGCGCCGCGATCCGCTCCAAGGTGGCACGGCGGGAATTGTCGAGGATGAAGGCGGCGATGCCGGTGAGATCGTCGAGGGCGAATTCCTCCATCATGTCGATGAGGCGGCGGTGACCGATCTCGTTGCAGGTGGTCAGCGCGTAGATGTCGCCAATCAGCTGATCCGGCTCGCGCACGTTGCCGCGGATGATCCGCACCAGCGTCTCATCGACCTTGCCCGCATCGGCGAACTTCATGATCGGCAGATAGAGCCCTTCCTCGTAGACGCTCGCCGCATCCGCGCCGAACCCGCGCCCGCCGATGTCGACGATATGCGCGGTGCAGGCGAAGAACCCCACGAGCTTGCCGCGGTGGAAGGAGGGCGTGACCATGGTGATGTCATGCAGGTGACCGGTCCCTTCCCAAGGATCGTTGGTAATATAGACGTCGCCTTCGAGGATGTTCTGCCGCCCAATACGCCGGATAAAATGCGCCACGGCGTCCGCCATGGCATTGACGTGGCCAGGGGTGCCGGTGACAGCCTGCGCCAACATCCGGCCTTCGGTGTCATAGACGCCCGCGGAAAGGTCCCCCGCCTCGCGCACCGAGGTCGAGAAGGCAGTGCGCACCAGTGCCTGCGCCTGCTCTTCGACCACCGAGATGAGGCGGTTCCACATGACCTGATAGGCGACGTTGGAATGTGTCTGTGCCATGGGCTTACCCTTTCACGGTGATGTCGATGCAGCCGTCGGGCTGGCAGATCGCCCGGCGCGAGGCGGGCAGGATGATTGTCGTCTCATCCTCGGTGATGGCGGCGGGGCCTTCGGCGGTCTGGCCCGGGGCCATCTGCCCGCGCAGCACGACGTCGGCCTTGCAGTACTCGGAAAGCGCCGGGTCGAAAATACGCCGTGTTAGAGCCACATTCGCCGCCGCACCCGGGGACTGCTCTGCGGTGCGGGCGACCGCCTCGGGCGGGGTGGTGGCATTGACCGACCAGACCGTGATCTCGATGTCCAAGCCCTCGACGGTGCGGCCGAAAAGCTTGGCGTAATCGGCCTCGAACAAAGCCTCGAAACGCGCGGCATCGGGGTTTAGCGCGTCCGCTTCGTCCAGCACGATGGGGATCTCCCAACCCTGCCCGCTGTAGCGCATGTAGACCTTGTATTCCGACAGGATCTTGGCCCCGGCATCGCAGTTGCGGACAAAGCCGGTGGCCTCGTCGCGCAGTTCCGCCAGCAGCGTCTTGATGCGGGTCGCGTCGAAGTCCGACAGCTTCATGTAGACCGAGCGGTTGGCCTCGAAGCTGAAAGGCGCGCGCAGGAAACCGATGGCTGAGCCGACCCCGGCACCGGGCGGCACCAGCAGGCGCTCGACGCCCAGTTTCTCGCACAGCCGCCCGGCATGCAGCGGGGCCGCGCCGCCGAAGGCGATCATCGTGTAGTCGCTGAGGTCCTCGCCGTTCTCCACCGCATGGACCCGCGCGGCGTTGGCCATGTTCTCGTCCACCACCTCGGCCAGACCGAAGGCGGTGGTGGCAGCGTCCATGTCGAGCTCCTGCCCGATGATCTGGCTCAGCGCCGTCTCGGAATTGGAGGTTTCGAGCCGGATCGAACCGCCCGCGAAATTGTCGGGGTCGAGCTTGCCCAGCACCAGATCGGCATCGGTCACCGCGGGCTTCTCCCCACCGCGCCCGTAACAGGCAGGCCCCGGCTCGGAGCCCGCGCTTTCCGGCCCCACCCGGATCTGCCGCATCGCATCCACATGGGCCAGCGAGCCACCGCCCGCACCAATCTCGACCATGTCGATCACCGGAATCGAGATCGGCATGCCGGAGCCTTTCTTGAAGCGATAGGTCCGCGCCACCTCAAAGCCCCGGCTGGTCTTGGGCGTCTGGTTCTTGATCAGACAGATCTTGGCCGTGGTGCCGCCCATGTCAAAGCTCAGCACCTTATCGAGCCCGTAGCGCGCGGCGATGTTGGCGGCGAAAACCGCGCCGCCTGCGGGGCCCGACTCCACCAGCCGCACGGGGAATTCAGCGGCGCTTTCAATCGAGATAATCCCGCCGCCGGAGTGCATCAGGAAGATGTTGCAGCCCACACCTTCGTCCTGCAGCCGCCCTTCGAGCCGTCCGAGGTAGCTCTTCATCAGCGGCTTGATATAGGCATTGGCAACCACGGTGTTGAACCGCTCATACTCGCGCATCTGCGGCGAGACCTCGGAGGAGATCGAGACCATGACGCCCGGCAGCTTCTCTTCCAGAACCTCGCGGACCATCCGCTCATGCGCATCGTTCAGGTAGGAATGGATCAGCCCCACCGCGACGCTTTCATAGCCCGCTTCGGCAATACGGTCGGCCAGCGCTTCGACCTCGGCGCGGTCAAGCGGGACCAGCACGGCGCCTGTCGCATCAACGCGCTCTTCCACCGTGTAGCGCATCTGGCGCGGCAGCAGCGGCTCGGGCAGGTTGAGGTTGAGGTCATATTGCTCAAACCGGCTTTCGGTGCGCATTTCGATCACGTCACGGAAGCCTTGGGTGGTGATCAGCGCGGTCTTGGCCCCGCGCCGTTCGATCAGCGCGTTGGTTGCCAGCGTGGTGCCGTGGATGATCTGCGTGAGGTCGGCGGGCGTGATCCCGGCCTTGGCGCAGACCTGATGCATCCCGTCGATGATCGCGTTCTCGGGCGCGGCATAGGTGGTCAGCACCTTGGTTGAGAAACTCTCGCCGCCCTTTTCCAGCACCACGTCGGTGAAGGTGCCGCCGATGTCTACGCCCAGTCGGATGGTTGATGCCATGTCTCACTCCTGTTTGGGCGCAGGATAGGGGTGGGCACAGCATCGGTGCAAATTATTATATTCTATGGGTGTGAAAGGTTTTTTCGATCCTCGACATCGAAGCTTCGGGCGCAGTCGCGGGCCAGTTCAGCGGCGCGGGCGACATAGGCGGGCGTGCGATCCGCGTGATAACGCGCGGCGACTTGCAGCGGGCGCGGGTGCCACGCGGCGGGTAGAATCCGCAGCGCCCCATCGGCCAGCGCGCCAGCCACCATGACACGCGGCATCACGGCGACGCCCATCCCGTCGAGCACCATGTTCATCGCCGCCGACAGGCTGCTGGAGGGCACCAAACGGGCCTTGGGGGCAGTCGAGCCATCGAAATGGCCGATCAGATCAGAATGAGCCTGCGTATGCCGCGCATGGCCCAGCACCGGATGGCGCAGCATGGCGTCGAAGTCGGGCGCGGGGCCGATCTGGGCGGCCAATTCCGGCGCGGCCACCCAGATGTAGTCATAGGTCGCCAGATCCAGCCGCCCGCTCGCCGGGGTCGAGAAGGGTGCGGTTTGCAGGGTCAGGTCGAGCGCATGAGCGGCAAGCTCCTGATCCAGATCGCGCGAGAGATCGACGGTAAGTTCGACAGTGAGATTGGGATAGGCATCGGCCAGCGCGCGCAGAAAGGGACGCAGCCATGTGCTGGCAACCACTTCGGTCACGCCAAGGCGGAGGCTGTCGTCGATCAGGTCGGGCCGCGCGGCGGTCTCGACCAGCGCTTCGGCCTCGCGCAGGACGCGGCGGGCTTGGGCCAGCAGTGCGGTGCCCTTTTCGGTGAGCCGGATCGACCCGGCATCGCGCTGCATCAGGGTGACGCCCAAGGTTGCCTCCAGCCCGGAAATCCGGGCTGAGATATTGGGCTGTGTCGTGTTCAGATGCGCGGCGGCGCGGCGGAAACTGCCTAGGTCTGCGACCCAGATCAGCGCTTCAAGCTGTTTCAGCGTGAAGAGATTGCCGATCATTCGCGCCAGTCAAAGAAACCCGGTCCGGCCTCGACCAGAAGCTTGCGGGCCATCGCCTCGCCCGCCTCGGCCCCGTCGGAAATGGCGCAGGTCACGTCATCGCCGATGGCGTCCGACCCGTCGGGGCGCAGCACTTGGCCGCGCAGGCGCATCTCGCTGCCGTTGAGTTCGGCCAGACCGGCGATGGGTGTCTCGCAAGACCCATCGAGGGTGGCGAGGAACGCGCGTTCGGCGGCAAGCTGTTCGCCAGTCTTGCGGTCATGGATCGCCGAGAGCATCTCGGCGGCGCGGCTGTCGTCCTCGCGCCGCTCAACCCCGATGGCGCCCTGCGCGATGGCAGGCAGCATGTCGTCGGGGTGCACGGCAGCCTGCGGCACGTCGTCCATTTGCAAGCGGTTCAGCCCGGCCATAGCGAGGAAGGTCGCCTCCGCCACACCGTCATCAAGTTTTTTCAAACGAGTCTGCAAGTTGCCACGAAACTCGACCACTTCCAGATCAGGCCGCCGCAGTTTCACTTGCGCGCGGCGGCGCAGGCTGGAGGTGCCGACGACCGCGCCTTCGGGCAACTCGCTAATGGATTTCAGATGCGGTGAGATGAAAGCGTCGCGGCAGTCCTCGCGCGGCAGATAGGTGTCGATCAACAGCCCCTCGGGTTGCAGCGTCGGCATGTCCTTCATCGAATGCACCGCGATGTCGATGGAGTCGTCGAGCAGCGCGGCCTCGATCTCGCGGGTGAACAGCCCCTTGCCGCCGATCTCTTTCAGCGGGCGGTCGATGATCTTGTCGCCCGTGGTCTTGATCACGACGATGGTGAAAGCCTCGAACGGCAGATCGAAGGCGGCGGCGAGCCGGTCGCGCACCTCATTCGCCTGCGCGAGCGCCAGAAGCGATCCGCGTGTGCCGATGTTGAGAGGCCGGGCCGGGGTGGGAAGCTGATACGTCATGACGCATCCCTACCCCCGTCGACATGAACTGACAACTGCTGTACCTGCGCTACCTACGGGTTTGCCACAAATAGGAACGCCATAATGACTGCGAATAAGACCATCCTGCGCGCCCTTGCGGGCGAAACCCTGCCGACGCCGCCGATCTGGATGATGCGGCAAGCCGGGCGCTACCTGCCCGAGTATCGCGCGACCCGGGCCGAGGCAGGCGATTTCCTGTCGCTGTGCTACAACCCGGAACTGGCCGCCGAGGTGACGTTGCAGCCGATCCGCCGCTATGGTTTCGACGCTTCGATCCTTTTCGCCGACATCCTGCTTGTGCCACAAGCGCTCGGCGCCGATCTGTGGTTCGTCACTGGCGAGGGCCCACGGCTGTCGACGATCACGACCAAGGCCGAGATGGAGGCGCTGAAGCCTGCTGATGCGATCCACGACCATCTCGCGCCGATCTACGAGACAGTGCGCATCCTGTCGCGCGAACTGCCCGAAGAGACGACGCTCATCGGTTTCGCAGGCGCGCCTTGGACGGTGGCGACCTATATGATCGCGGGCAAGGGCACGCCGGATCAGGGGCCAGCCCATGCGCTAAAGGACGAGAACCCCGAGGTGTTCGATGAGCTGATGGAGCGGATCACGCTGGCGACAATCGAATACCTCGACATGCAGATCAAGGCAGGAGCCGAGGTGGTAAAGCTCTTCGACAGCTGGGCCGGATCGCTGGAAGGCACGGATTTCGACCGCTATTCGACAGAGCCGCTGCGCCAGATCATCAGCGCGCTGAAGGCGCGTCATCCGGGCGTGCCCGTGATCGCCTTCCCGCGTGGAGCCGGGGCGCGTTTCGCCAATCTACATGCCGCCACCGGGGCCGATTGCATCGCCGTCGATGACGGGGTGAGCGCCGAGTGGGTGGCCGAACATGTGCAGCCGCATGGCTGTGTGCAGGGCAACCTGAAATCCTCGCATATGGTGACGGGTGGGGATGCGCTGGTGCAGGAGACGCGGGCGATTTGCGATGCGCTGTCGAAGGGGCCGCATATCTTCAACCTCGGGCATGGGATCACGCCGGATGCGGATCCGGAGAATGTGCAGTTGATGATTGATACCGTTCGCGGGACGCGGGGGTAACAAGCCAACGCCCAAAGTTTAGATCGAGGGCCATCGCCTGCCCGCGGGTGGGCGATCTGACGGCTGTTATAGCCACTTTATCTATCAGCCTTGAGTTGCGCCCTCGAGGTCACGCCAAGCCATACCAAATCGCCTACCCGGTGGGGCGGGCAGGCGATGGCCCGGCGCCTGCGGCTTGACTCCGGGCCGGGATGGTAACCGTCACCGAAGGGTCAGCGCCTGACCGCGGGTTGGCGTACCGAAGGCTGTCAAAGCCACTTTATGGGGCAAGCATGATGTGCGCTCGCGAGGTCACGCCCAGCATCACCAAATCGCCTACCCGTCCGGGCGGGCAGGCGATGGCCCGGCGCCTGCGGCTTGATTCCGGGCCGGGGTGGTTAGCTCAAACCCACTTCGCCATCGGCGGCAGGCTCATCAGCACAGCATCCGGATCATGCCCCGTCTCCAGACCAAACTTCGTCCCCCGGTCGTAGACAAGGTTATACTCGGCATAGATCCCCCGGTGGCGCAGCTGCACGTCCTTGTCGTCCATGTCCCACGGCATCTCGCGCCGTTTGTCGACCACGGGCACATAGGCGGGCAGGAACGCGCGACCCACATCCTGCGTCAGCGCAAAATCCGCCTCCCAGTCGCCGCTGTTGCGGTCATCGTAAAAGATGCCCCCCACACCCCGCGCGCGTTTGCGATGGGGGATGTAGAAATACTCATCCGCCCAAGCCTTCAACTCATCATAGAGCGTGGCCCCATGCGGGTCGCAGGCGGCCTTCATCTCGGCATGGAAATGGTCGGTGTCCTCGTCATACTCGATGCAAGGGTTCAGATCCGCGCCGCCGCCGAACCACCATGCATGCGGGGTCCAGAACATGCGGGTGTTCATATGCACCGCAGGCACATGTGGGTTTTGCATATGCGCGACCAGACTGATGCCCGAGGCCCAGAAACGCGGATCTTCGGCCATGCCGGGCAGCCCCCTGCGCGCGGCCATGGCGGCCTGCGCCCGCTCGCCCAACTCGCCGTAGACGGTGGAGATATTCACGCCCACCTTCTCGAACACACGGCCCCCGCGCATCACCGACATTTCACCGCCACCGGCGTCCGATCCATCGGGGGCAGTGCGGGTGGTGTTGCTGACCACGAAACGCCCGGCCTCTTCCTCGCCCACATGACGCGCTTCGATGTCGTGGAACGCCTGAACGATGTCATCGCGAAGCTTGCGGAACCAATCCGCCGCGCGTGTCTTTTGGTCTTGCATGTCGTCGGTCATCTCTGGCCCGCCTTTCTGTTATTCCATCGCCCCGCCGCCAAGGATCAGACCTTCGTGTTCGGCCATGTAAATCCGCAGCCAAGGCGTATATGCATCGGGGTGCTGCGCGAGGTCGGCATGTAGATCGCCAAGGGTGATCCAGCGCGTCGCCATCACTTCGTCAGGGTTTTCCATGATCGTCAGATCCGGCGCGGCATGGGCGAGATAGACCTCGACCACCTCATGTTCGATCAGCCCGCCGCCGACATCGGCGCGGTATTCGACCCGGCCCCGGTGCTGCAAGGCCAGCCCGGTGATCCCCAACTCTTCGTCCAAACGCCGCGCGGCGCAGTCCTCGGGCGGCTCGCCCCAATGCGGGTGTGTGCAGCAGGTGTTCGCCCAGAGACCGGGGGTGTGATATTTGCCAAGCGCGCGCTGCTGCATCAGCAGCTTGCCGTTGGAGATGACGAAAACGGAAACCGCCATATGCCGCAAACCGCGTTCATGCGCGGCGAGCTTTTCGACCGGTTGCAGGGTGCCGTCGACCCAGGCGGGGACCATGATCTCCATCAGATGCGGCTTACCATTGTGTTCATCTCACCCTCGGCGCAGAAGAAATTCACCGGCAGTTATCGGGGGATTTCTCCCTAGTCTCAACCGCTAACCGGTCCGCCCTGCGCCCGTGCTACCTTTTGGCGCAGTGAACATCCTTTACCCCTTCGCCCCAAACGCTAGTTTCAAGTCAGACTGACAAAGGAACTCACAATGAACATGCGTATCGCGTCGATCTTCGCCATCTGCCTCGGGGCCACCCCCCTTTGGGCGGAAAGCCATGCCTCCGGTGACGCCGAAGCCGGGGAAAAGGTCTTTCGTAAATGCAAAAGCTGCCACATGATCTCGGATGATGAGGGCAACGATATCCAAAAAGGGGGCCGTACGGGGCCGAACCTTTATGGGATCTACAACCGCGTGGCGGGTTCCGTCGAAGACTACCGCTATGGCGATTCCATCGTGGCTGCGGGCGAGGCCGGGCTGACATGGGACGAAGAGAGTTTCACAGGCTACGTCGCCGATCCCAAGGGGTTTCTGGCCGAGTATCTTGACACGAAACGGGCCAAGTCGAAAATGTCTTATCGTCTGAGAGACGAAGAAGACGCGAAAGACGTTTGGGCCTATCTGGTGTCCGTCGGGCCGGAAGTGGCCGAGGCCGGGGACGCCGCCGAAGCGACTGAATAAACCGCGCGCTCAGCGCAATGTGAAAGGGGGGCCATCTGGCCCCCCTTTTTGTTTCGGATCAAAAGCAGTCGCGCAGCAATTGCGTGACGTTCTCTTTGGTCAGTTCAATCGGGTTGCCGCCGCAGCTCGGGTCTTGCAGGGCCGAGGCCACCAGCGCGTCGATATCCGGGTCGGTGACGCCAAGGGCGGTCAGATCGGCGGGGATGTTCAACTCTTCGTTCAGCTTGCCGACGAAATCATAGAACCCGTCAAAACCGCCGACGATATCGAGATAGGCCGCCGCTTTGGCCAGACGCTCCTCAATCGCGGGGCGGTTCATGCGCAGCACCGGCTGCATGACCACCGCGTTGGTGGTGCCGTGATGCGTGTGATGCACCGCGCCGATCGGGTGGCTGATGGCATGGATGGCGCCCAGACCCTTTTGGAACGCCGTAGCGCCCATGGCGGCGGCGGACATCATATGGCCGCGCGCCTCAAGATCACTGCCATCGGCATAGGCGCGGGGCAGGTATTCCTTGACCAGACGCATCCCTTCCAGCGCCATGCCTTGGCTCATCGGGTGGTAATGCGGCGAGCAGAAGGCTTCCAGACAATGGGCGAACGCGTCCATCCCCGTGCCTGCAGTGATCATCGGCGGCATGCCGACGGTCAGTTCCGGGTCGCAGATCACGACGGCGGGGAGCATCTTGGGGTGGAAGATGATCTTCTTCTCATGGGTCTGGGAATTGGTGATGACGCTGGCGCGGCCCACTTCCGAGCCTGTGCCGGCGGTCGTCGGCACGGCCACGATGGGCGCGATGCCATCCGCGTCGGCGCGGGTCCACCAATCGCCGATATCCTCGAAATCCCACAGGGGGCGGGTTTGGCCCGCCATGAAGGCGATGACCTTGCCCAGATCGAGACCGGAGCCACCGCCAAAGGCGATCACACCGTCATGGCCGCCGTCGCGATAGACCTTGATGCCCGCCTCGGCGTTCATCTCGGTCGGGTTCGGGTCAACGTCCGAAAACATCGCGCGGCCCAGACCTTCGGCCTCCATCAGGTCGAGTGTGGACTGGGTGATGGGCAGATAGGCCAGCCCTTTGTCGGTGACCAGCAGCGGCTTCTTGATGCCCGCAGCGGCGCAGGCCTCGGCAATCTCTTTAATCCGGCCCGCGCCGAAGCGGATGGCGGTGGGGTAAGACCAATTGGCAGTCAGGGACATGTCTCAGGCTTTCTTGAGGTGGTAGGATTTGGGGCGTGTCAGCGCGTGATAGCCCAGTTCAGACAGGCCCGCGCCGCGCCCGGTTTGCTTGCAGCCGGTCCAGCACAGCGCCGGGTCCAGATAGTCGGCACGGTTCATGAAGACGGTGCCGGTTTCCAACCGCTGGCCGATGGCCTCGGCGGCATCGGCATCGGCGGTAAAGATCGCGGCGGTCAGACCGAATTGGCTGTCGTTCATCAACGCAATGGCTTCTTCATCGTCCTTGACCGGCATGATGCCGACCACGGGGCCGAAGCTTTCGTCACGCATGACGCGCATCTCATGGGTCACATCGGTGAGCACCTGCGGCGTCAGATAGGCACCGCCATCGTCGGCGGGCATTCTATCGATGTGCGCCTTGGCACCTGCCGCCACGGCCTCATCAATCTGCGCGCGGACCTCATTGGCGAAACGCACGTTGGCCATCGGGCCAAGCGTCGTGGCCTGATCCAGTGGATTGCCGAGGTTGAGGTTATTCACCCATGCCACGGCCTTCTCAACGAAAGCGTCATAGAGGCTTTCGTGCACATAGATCCGCTCGATCCCACAGCAGCACTGGCCCGCGTTGAACATCGCCCCGTCCATCACGCCGTCGACAGCCGCGTCGAGATTGGCATCGGCCCGGACATAGGCGGGGTCTTTGCCGCCCAACTCGGTCGCGACGCCGGTGAAAGTGCCCGCCGCCGCGCGCTCCATCGCCTGACCGCCGCCGACGGAGCCGGTGAAATTGACGAAATCAAAGGCGTTATCCGCGATCAACGCCGAAGTGGTGTCATGGCTCAGCACGACGTTCTGGAACACATCCTCCGGCACGCCCGCAGCGCGGTAAGCATCGGCAAGATGTTCACCGACCAGAATGGTCTGCGAGGCATGTTTCAGGATCACCGAATTGCCCGCGATCAGCGCAGGCGCGATGGTGTTGTTCGCGGTCATATAGGGGTAGTTCCACGGCGCGACGACGAAAACCACGCCATGCGGCTCACGCATAATTTTGCGGCTGAAGGCGGCGCTGTCCTCGATCACCTTGGGCGCCAGCGCATCGGCGGCGATCTTGGCCATGTGGCTGGTGCGTTCTTGCAAGCCACCGAATTCGCCACCATAACGCACCGGGCGGCCCATCTGATGGGCCAGCTCCTCGGTCATCCGGTCGGTGGAATTCTCAATCTCTTTCAGCGCGGCCATCACCAGATCGACACGCTCCTGCAAGGGCCGCGCGGCCCATGCCTTTTGCGCCTTACGCGCACGGGCGACAGCGTCCTGCGCTGCCTGCGTGCTCAGGGTTTCGCGCTCCGCATAGACCGAACCGTCAATCGGAGAGATACATTTTACCGTCGTCATTCTCAGGCCCTTTCAAAGCCGCGGGCGATTTCCCAATCGGTCACCACCCGGTCATATTCTTCCTGCTCCCATTCCGCCGCGCGGGTGTAATGGGTCACTACATCGTCGCCCAAGACCTCGCGCAGGAACGTCGAGCCGCGCAGGGTCTCGGTTGCTGCCCGCAGGGTCTGGGGGATATCGACAGCGTCGGACTCGCCATAAGCATCGCCGCGTGTGGGCGGGGCAAGCTCCATCTTGTCTTCGATCCCTTTGATTCCGGCAGCCAGCATGACCGTCTGCGCCAGATAAGGGTTTAGGTCCGATCCGCCAATACGGCATTCGACGCGCACGCCCTTTGTCCCTGCCCCGCAGAGGCGGAAACCGGCGGTGCGGTTGTCGACGGACCAGACGGTCTTGGTCGGGGCGAAGGTGCCTTTGGCGAAGCGTTTGTAGCTGTTCACATAGGGGGCGAGGAAATAGGTATATTCCGGCGCATAGGCGATCAGACCGGCCATATAGTGGCGCATCAGATCGGACATGCCCAACGCGCCCTCGCTGTCAAAGAAAGCCGCTTCGCCGTCTTTCCACAGCGACTGATGGACGTGGCTGGAAGAGCCGACGCGGTCCTTATGCCACTTGGGCAGAAAGCTTGCCGCATGGCCCTGCTGCCAAGCGATCTCCTTGACCGCATGTTTGGCAATCGTGTGATAATCGGCGCAATCAAGCGCCTCTGAATAGCGGATGTTGAGCTCTTCCTGACCGGCCTCGGCCTCGCCCTTGGAGTTCTCAATCGGCAGACCGGCGGCAAAGAGATGGTTGCGCAGCGGGCGCATCACGTTCTCTTCCTTGGTGGTCTGAAGGATGTTGTAGTCTTCGTTATAGCCGCTGATCGGCGTGAGGTCGCGGTAGCCGCCCTTGCGGATCGCGTCAAAGCTCTGCTCGAAAAGGAAGAACTCCAGCTCGGTCGCCATCATGGCATCGAAACCCAGTTCCTTCAGCCGCGCGATCTGTTTCTTGAGCATGGCGCGCGGGGAATGCGGCACCGGCTGGTGCGTGTCGTGATCCAGCACGTCGCAAAGCACCATCACCGTGCCCTCGAGCCACGGCACCGGGCGAATTGTGTCGACGTCGGGCTGCATCACATAGTCGCCGTAGCCCGTCTCCCACGAGGTGGAGGCAAAGCCCTCGGGCGTGGCCATCTCAAGGTCGGTGGCCAGCAGGTAGTTGCAGCAATGGGTTTCTTTATAAGAGGTCTCGACGAAGTTGACGGCATGGAAGCGCTTGCCCATCAACCGGCCTTGCATATCCACAAGGCACGCAAGAACCGTATCGACGGATCCTTCTTTGACCAGTTTTTTCAGCGCGTCGAATGTCAGTGTGCCGGGCATGTTCTGTCCACTTCAGGGGGTAAGGCGGGGGCGCAGGCAGCGCGCCCCCGGTTGTCGGTTCAGCCGTTGGTGTAGGGCGGACCGGCTTTGTTGATGACTTCGTTATAGTCGCGGAAGATCTGCACGATCTTGGCGTGCACTTCGCCTTCCTCGGCGATCTCTGTCCAGAAGTCCTTGGCCGCGTTTTCAACCTCGGCCCATTCGTCGGCAGGCACGGTGCTGAGCTTGAGCTTGTCGCCCTGCGCCCGCAGACGCGCCTCGCCGCCCCAGTACCACTGGTTGCGGTAGGTGTGGCCTGCTTCGATCCCCGCCATGACCAACTGCTTGAGGTGATCCGGCAGATCGGCCCACTGCTGCTGGTTCACGAAGAAAGAGCCGATCCAGGCGCCCGAAATGTTGTTGGTCAGGAAGTAGTCGGTCACATCCGCCCAGCCGACGGTGTAGTCTTCGGTGATGCCGGACCATGCCATGCCGTCGAGCTCGCCCGTCTGCACGGCCACTTCGGCGTCTTCGTAGGGAATGTTCACCGGCACCACGCCGAACTTCGACAGGAAGCGGCCCGCGGTCGGGAAGGTGTAGAGCTTCAGACCGTCGAGATCGTCGACAGACTTGATCTCCTTGGTGGTGTTAAAGTTGCAGGGGTCCTGACCGGCGGCCGAAAGCCACTGCACGCCGACCTTGGCATATTCATCGCGCCAGATGTCGGCCAGACCGTACTGGTTAAACAGCACCGGCACGTCGAGGATATGCTTGGTGGCAAAGGGGAAATAGCCGCCGAACTGCTGCAGCGGCGTGGGAGAGGCCATGGAATCGTCGTCCGAGTGCACCATGTCGATGGTGCCGCGCTGCATGGCTTGGAAAAGCTCACCGGTGGGGACGATCTGGTCGGCGTAGAAAAGCTCGATCTCCATCTCGCCGTTGGCGGCGGTGTTGATGTAATCGACGGCGGGTTTCGTCACCTGCTCACCCAGAGCGGCGCCGGCATAGGTCTGCATGCGCCATTTAATCGGCGCTTGGGCATGGACAATGGACGGCGCGGCCAATGCCGCGGGGGCGGCGACGGCGGCCCCGGATAGGAACTTTCTGCGTGTGGTCATCTCTCTCTCCTTTGTTGAAATCAGGCCGTCTTTGCGCGGCTCTCGTTGTTATTTGTCGTAGATGTAATCGGGCAGCCATGTCGCGATCTCGGGGAAGACCATGACCAGTATCAGCGCCAGGACCATCACCAGCACGAAGGGCGTGATCGAGGCATAGATGTCGCGCAGGGTAATCTCGGGCGGGGCCATGGCGCGCATCAAAAAGAGGTTATAGCCGAAGGGCGGTGTCATATAGGCGATCTGCGTGGTGATCGTGTAAAGGATACCATACCAGATCAGGTCGAAGCCCAGCGCGCCGACCAGCGGCACATAAAGCGGCGCCACGATCACCAGCATCGCCGTAT
The DNA here is from genome assembly GCF_029285915.1 of Sulfitobacter sp. M85. Lineage (NCBI taxonomy): Bacteria > Pseudomonadati > Pseudomonadota > Alphaproteobacteria > Rhodobacterales > Roseobacteraceae > Sulfitobacter > Sulfitobacter sp. M85. Next base: position 422,297 of record NZ_JABECQ010000001.1, on the reverse strand, counting down.
CATCAAGGAAGGTGCCCATGATGATGAAGCTAAGCTGCATCATGATCAGGATCATCCAGGGGCTGAGGTTCATCTTCTCGGTGAACAGGCTCTCAATCGCCTTCACCGCGCCCAGCCCGTCAAAGACCGCGCCAAAGGCGAGGGCGGCGAGGATGATCCACATGAACATGCATGTGATGCCCAAGGTGTTGCGCAGGGAGTTCTCGAAAACTTCGCGGGTCATGCGGCCCTTGAGAACGGCAGCAAAGAACGCCGCCGCAGCCCCGATGGCCGAGCTTTCGACCAAGCTGGTCCAACCGTTGACGAAAGGCACCATCATCACCGCAAAGATCACCAGCGGCAGGATGCCCGCCCGCAGAAGGCGCAGTTTCTCGACACGGGGAATGTCGCGATCCTCGGCTGAGAGTATGGGACCAAGTTCGGGATTCATCCGGCAGCGGATGACGATATAGGCGATGAACATCGCTGCCATCATCAACCCCGGGATGACCCCTGCAAGCCACAACTGCCCCACCGGCTGCCGCGCGATCATGGCGTAAAGCACCAGCACCACCGAAGGCGGCACGAGGATGCCAAGGCTGGACCCTGCTTGGATCACCCCCGTAACCATCCTTTTGTCATAGCCACGTTTCAGCAGTTCCGGGAGCGCAATGGTCGAGCCAATCGCCATGCCCGCCACGCTGAGCCCATTCATCGCCGAGATCAGCACCATCAGGCCAATCGTGCCAATCGCCAGCCCGCCGCGCACGCCGCCCATCCAGACATGGAACATCTTGTAAAGGTCATCGGCGATGCGGCTTTCGCTCAGGACATAGCCCATGAAGATAAACATCGGCAGCGTCAGCAGCGGATACCATTTCATCAGCTTCATCGCGGCGGCGAAACCGATGTCATAGCCGCCCTTGTCACCCCAGAGCAGCAGCGCCGAAACCACGGCGATAAAGCCGATGGCGCCAAACACCCGCTGGCCGGTCAGTAGCATCAGCATCATTGACGAGAACATCAATGTCGCAATCATTTCATAGGACATCAGATGGCCTCACCCTTGAGCCGCAGCACGTCTTTCGCGAGCTCGGACAGACATTGCAGCAGCATCAGAAAGATGCCGACGATCATCACGACCTTGATCGGCCAGAGATAGGGACGCCATGCGGAACTGGATTGCTCCATATGGCCAACCTCTTCACTACCGGTGATCAGGCCACCGAAAAAGCTGAACGGCTCGGTCCCCCAGTAGCCCAGCGAATAGGCGGTAGAGCTTACCGCGCCATAGAGCAGCACGCAGAGATAGAAGATCAGGAAGAAGACGGTGAAGAGGTCAAACCACGCTTTGCGGCGCAGCGACCAATCGCCATAGAGCAGGTCCATCCGCACGTTCGACCCCAGTTGGATCGAATAGGGACCACCCAGAATGTAATAGCCCACCATGACGAACTGCGCCATTTCCAGCGTCCAAAGCGAGGGGACGAAGAAGGCTTTGCTGACGGTGGACCACAGCAGCACCCCCATCAGGACAAAGATGCCATACATCATGATCCGCCCGATCCGCCGGTTCATCGCGTCGATGCCCCGGATATAGCCCCGGATGAACCTCATGGTTTGACCTCCTCCATCTCGGGCCGAGCCATGGCGGCACGGAGCCAATTGCTGATCATCTCGGCCATCTGCCGCTGTTCTGCTTCGGTCGTAATGAGGTCATTACGGATCTCTAGCATGACATGCGGATGACCATGGGCCAGCCCATGTTCTTTCAGCGTATGGGTCACCCCGTCCTGCGGGCCGTAGGGCGCGTTGCGCTCGACATTGAGGTCCGTGAACTCCGACGCCACCGCGAGCATCGCATCGGCAAGACGCGTGTCGCTGTCGTGCAGAATGCCGATCTCAACGCTGCGCGGTTTGCCATGGTAGATCGGCGTGAAACTATGCACCGTGACGATCGCAGGCGCATCGACCCGTTTGATCGTCGCCGCCAAAGTCGCGCGGAAGGGCTCGTAATAGCGCGCCACCCGCTCGGCCCGGCCCGCGTCATCAAGCGAGGCATTGCCGGGGATCGCGAAAATCTCGCTCTGCGCTGGCATCGCGCCCGGGGCTTCGGGCGGGCGGTTGCAGTCATAGACCAGACGCGAGACGCGCCCCGCCACCAGCACCGCATCCAGATCCTGCGCCATGGCCCGGGCCACGCCCAAGGCACCGGGATCCCAAGCCACATGGCTTTCGCGGGCCGCGGCATCCAGCCCCAGACCGTCGTAGCAGGCCGGTATCTCACGCGCCGCATGTTCGCAGACCAATACCAGCGGGGCCTTGGCCCCGGCGTTGATCACCTCGACGGCTTCATTCGAAAGATCTGACTGTTCTGACACCCTGTCCCCCTCAGTTAGATCAAACCTCATTCGGGCGGGGGGCTTCTGTCAACAGAATAATGTCAAATTTATTACAACGCCATTCAGTTTGTGTTATTACTCGTCAAAAGAGGGGCATCCATGGCTGAACCGACGCTGACCATTTCCGACCGTATCCAGCAAGAGTTGGACCGGCTGACCCGTGCGGAACGGCAACTTGCCCATTCGATTCTGGAAAACTACCCCGCCTCCGGCCTCGGCCCGCTGACGGCGCTGGCGAAGGATGCCAATGTCTCGACCCCTACCGTGGCGCGGATGGTGCAAAAGCTGGGGTTCAAGGGCTACCCCGAGTTTCAGAACGAGCTGCGCGAAGAGCTAAAGGCCAAGGCCAAGAACCCCATCGCCAAACATGACAACTGGACCGAAGGCGCGCCCTCGGGCCATGTGTTGAACCGGTTCACCGATGCGGTGATCGACAACATCCGCCATACGTTGGGCCAGATCGAGCCTGCCACCTTCGACCGCGCCTGCGCGATGATCGCCGATACTGCGCATCCGCTCTATATCGTGGGCGGGCGCATCACCCATGTGATGGCCGAATATCTGTTCCTCCACGCCCAGATCATCCGCCCCCGGGTGACACATATCCAATCTACATCAAACGCTTGGCCGCATTACCTGCTGGACGTGGGCGAAGGCGATGTCTTTGTCATTTTCGACGTGCGGCGCTATGAGAACAACACGCTGAAGCTGGCGGAAATGGCCCATGCGCGGGGGGCCAAGATCATCCTCTTCACCGACCAGTGGCGCTCTCCTGTGCATAGCCTTGCCGATATCTGTTTCTCCAGCCGGATCGTCGCGCCCTCAGCTTGGGACAGCGCGGCGGCCACGCTGCTGCTGGTAGAGAGCGTGATTTCGGCCATGCAGGACATCAACTGGGAGGATACAAAGGACCGCGCCGAACGGCTGGAAGACATGTTCGACCAGACCCGTTTGTTCCGCAAATTTACCTAACGCCCTCAGCAAGCAACGCCTTGTCATAAAGGGTATTGGCTTGCCCAAACCCCGCCAGTCGTCTATGGCCAGCACGCCGGGTGTGGTGTCCAGCGCGGTGCCGTGACACGCGCCAAGGCCGGAGGGGGACCGACCATGCGTGATGAAATCTTTTCGCCCAGCGAGCTTGAGCGCCATTTTGACCTCGCGCCATCGCCAGCGCTGGCGGCTGAAATGGCCGATATCTACGCCAAGATGGATCGTGTCGTCTCGCCCCCCGATTGGGCCATTCATGCGCCCTATGTCGCCGCGATCAACAAGCTCAAGAAAGAGCGCAACGCGGTCATCCTCGCGCATAACTACATGACGCCCGACATCTACCATGGCATCGCGGATTTCGTCGGCGACAGCCTGCAACTGGCCATCAAGGCGACCGAGGTCGAGGCCGATGTCATCGTGCAATGCGGCGTGCATTTCATGGCCGAGACCTCGAAAATCCTGAACCCCGCAAAAACCGTGCTGATCCCCGACATGGAAGCGGGTTGTTCACTGGCCGAAAGCATCACCGCCGAGGGTGTCGCACAGATGCGCGCGCAATATCCCGGCGCGCCGGTGGTCACTTACGTCAACACCACGGCGGAGGTGAAGGCGGCGTCGGACATCTGCTGCACCTCGTCGAACGCGGCGCAGATCGTGGCTGCGCTTGAGGCCGACACAATCATCATGACGCCGGACAAATATCTGGCCCAGAACATCGCCAAACAGGTGCCGCAAAAGCGCATTGTCTGGTGGGACGGCGCCTGCATCGTGCACGAACGCTATACCGCCAAGGACATCGCGGATTACCGCGAGTGGAACCCTGACACCCGCATCATCGCGCATCCCGAATGCCCGCCCGACGTGGTGGCGGAGGCGGATTTCTCCGGCTCGACCAGCGGGATCCTTGACTATGTGCACCGCGAGAAACCCGCCAAGGCGATGCTGGTCACCGAATGCTCCATGGCGTCGAACATCGCCGATGAATTGCCCGAGGTCGATTTCGTCGGCCCTTGCAACATGTGCCCTTACATGAAGAAGATCACGCTGGAAAAGGTGCTCTGGTCGCTGCACACGATGTCCGGCGCCGTCGAAGTGGAGGCCGAGGTTGCCAGCAAGGCGCGGGTGGCCGTGCAACGGATGATCGACCTGTCCCGCGAACTCGGCCTCTGAAGGGCGCGCGCGTGGAGCAGATCACAACCGGCAGGATCATCATCGTTGGGGCCGGTCTGGGCGCGCTCTATGCCGCGCTTTGTCTTTCGCCGCGCCCAGTTTTGCTGATCTCGCCCGATCCTTTGGGGTCAGGGGCCAGTTCCGCTTGGGCGCAGGGCGGCGTGGCCGCCGCGATGGCGCAGGCCGACAGCCCCGAGGCCCATGCGCTCGACACCATCAAAGCCGGGGCGGGCACGGTCGAGCCGCGCGTCGCCGCCACCGTAACGGATGAGGCCCGGGCCCATATCCTCGCCCTGACCGATTTCGGCACCGCCTTCGATCGCAGCGCCGATGGTGGCTATGTCATGTCGCGCGAGGCGGCGCATAGCTTTGCCCGCGTCGTGCGCGTGCAAGGCGATCAAGCGGGGGCCGAGATCATGCGCGCGCTGATCGAAAAGGTGCGCGAAACACCCTCGATCCAGGTGCTCGAAGGGGTGCTGGCCCGCGGTTTGGAAAGTGACGGCACCAAGGTCTCCGGGGTCGAGGTTGAACTGGCCCGACCCGAAGGCTCCGCCCCCGTGATGCTGCGCGGCGCGGGGGTCTTGCTGGCGGGCGGCGGGTCTGGCGGGCTTTATGCGCTGACCACCAACCCGGCCCGCATTCGCGGGCAGGTGATCGGCATGGCCGCCCGGGCGGGCGCGCTCATTGCCGATGCGGAATTCGTGCAATTTCACCCCACCGCCATCGATTGCGGCGAAGACCCCGCGCCCTTGGCGACCGAAGCACTGCGCGGGGCCGGGGCGCATCTGATCAACCGCGAAGGCGCGCGCTTTATGGAGGCGGTTCACCCCCTTGCCGAGCTTGCCCCGCGCGATGTCGTGGCCCGCGCCATCTTTGCCCAGACCCAAGCGGGGCTACGCCCCATGCTCGACACCCGCGCGGTCTTGGGTGCGGCGGTGCTGACCGACTACCCCGCCGTCGCAGCCGCCTGCGCGCGCAATGGCATCGATCCGGTGACCCAGCCCATCCCAGTCGCCGCCGCGGCGCATTACCATATGGGCGGTGTCGCGACCGATGCGCATGGCCGCTCAAGCCTCGCCGGGCTCTGGGTCTGCGGAGAGGCGTCTTCGACCGGGCTGCACGGCGCGAACCGTTTGGCATCAAACGGGCTACTCGAAGCGCTGGTCTTTGCCCGCCGTGCAGCGCAGGACATGCTTGAGGAATGCGAGGCGGGCGACGATGACGCCGTACAGCTGCCGGAGTTATCTGCTGGCGAGACACCGAACGAGACCCTCGTCACCCGTCTGCGCCAAACCATGACCGCAGAGGTCGGCGTGCTGCGGGATGCGGCGGGCTTGCACCGCGCCTTAACGGCCATCGCCGAGATCGAAGCGGCGCAGCCCGATTGCGCCCAGTTGCAAAACATGACCGCCACCGCAACCCTGATCGCCGCCGCGGCCCTCGCCCGCCGCGAAAGCCGGGGCGCGCATTGCCGCACGGACTATCCCAAAACGCTCCCCGAAGCCGCCCGCAGCTTCATGACATTGGCCGAGGCCACCGCCCGCCGCTCCAACCCCGAGGACGCCTGAAGATGACCACCGCCCTGCCCGACCTGATCCTTGAGCCGCTGGTCCGCGCCGCGCTGATGGAAGACCTCGGCACCTATGGTGACGTCACGACGCGCAGCGTGATCCCCGAGGGCACGACCTATACCGCCCGGCTGCGCGCCCGCGCCGAGGGGGTCGTCTCTGGCATGCAAATCGCGCGGCTGGCCTTCCACCTTGTCGACCCTACGCTTGAGGTGCGCACGCTGAAAGAAGACGGCAGCAAAATCGCCAAAGGCGACACGCTGATGGAGGTCGAAGGCTCCGCCGCCGCGATCCTCTCGGCGGAACGCGTGGCGCTGAACTTTGCCGGGCGGCTCTCGGGCATTGCCACCCTCACCGCGGCCTGTGTGGCCGAGACGAAGGGGACCGAGACCCGGATCACCTGCACCCGCAAAACCACGCCGGGGCTGCGCATGGTCGAGAAACAGGCGGTACTGCATGGCGGTGGGTTCAACCACCGCTTCTCCCTCTCCGACGCGATCCTGATCAAGGACAACCACATCGCCGCCGCCGGGGGCATCCGGCCTGTGTTGCAGGCGGTCAAGGCCAATGCCTCGCATATGATCCGGGTCGAGATCGAGGTCGACACGCTGGCGCAGCTTCAAGAGGTCTTGGACGAAGGCGGCGCGGATGTGGTGCTGTTGGATAATATGGGTACGCCGACGCTCTCGCAGGCGGTCGAGATGGCACAGGGGCGCATCGTGCTGGAGGCTTCGGGCAACATGACCCTGCCGCGCTTGGCCGAGGTCGCGGCGACGGGGGTGCACTATATCTCTATGGGCGCGCTGACACATTCTGCGACAACGCTGGACCTTGGGCTGGATTTCTGAACCAACTGGGGCAAAGATCGCGCAGCCAGCGAAGGGAGCCCGCCATGTCCGACCTTACCATCCGAACCGTGAGAGACCATGACCGCGCCGATTGGGAGCGGCTTTATCAAGGCTATGCCGAATTCTATAAAGTCGAGCAGACCCCCGAGATGCGCGCGCGGGTCTGGTCTTGGTTGCATGATCCGCTGACCGAGGTAGAAGGGCTGGTCTGCGAAGACGGCGAAGGCCGGGTGATCGGCCTCACGCATTTTCGCCATTTTGCCCGCCCGCTCGCCGCCGCGACAGGCTGTTTCCTCGACGATCTTTTCGTGGCCCCCGAAGCCCGCGGCAGCGGGGCTGCCGATGCGCTGATCGGAGAGGTGAAAAAGATCGCCCAGAAGCGCGGCTGGAGCCTCGTGCGCTGGATCACGGCCGAGGATAACTACCGCGGCCGTGGTGTTTATGACAGGCTGGCCACCCGGACCAACTGGGTCACCTACGACATCAAGCTGTAGGGTCCGGCGCTTTCTTGGGCGTCTCGGGATCGGTCGGCTTTTCCGGTTCGGTCACCAGTTCCGCTTCTTCGATATCCTCCGTCCGCGTGGTCAATGCCCCTTCTGTTGGGGTCGTTTCCGGCGCGCCCACGATCAGCGGCAGCATCTGAACACCGCTCGGCATGGCCACCTCCGACAGCGGCGGCGTCTTCCATTCCAGCGTGTCGAAGCTCTTGCAGTTCTCGCAGATCGGCACCCATTCGGCATGGATGTGGTGGCAGTTCTCGCAAGTCCACTGCGGCCCGCGTGAGACGTTCAGCGCGCGTGTCAGCCAGCCTTTGACCACGGTGTCCGGCGCGCCCTCGCCCCGCTCGATCGCCGCCATCAGGGTGACGGACCGGGCCGAAGGATCGGTCTCAACCAGATTGCCAAGCGCCCGGCGCGCTTCGGGGAAGTCTTCGTTGGCGATGTGCAATTCAGCCAGCAACATCTTGGTCTCGGGGTGGTCGGGCTGAGATTTGGTCAGCGCGCGGAACCGTTTGATCCGCTGGGGCGGTGTCTCATCCGGCTGAATCTCGGCAAAGGCGGCGGCAAGATCGGGGTGCGGCTGCACGCTCCACGCTTTTTGCAGCACTTTGGAAGCATTGCGCGGCTTGTCCTGCGCGATATAGCTGCGCGCAGCCATCACCGCGGCGGGCACCAGATCAGGCGACAGGCGGTTGGCTTCGATCGCGGCCTCACGGGCTTCGACACTGTTGCCCTCGTCGATGACCTCGCGCGCCTCGGAAAGCGCCAGAACCGCGTCGCGGCGCTTGTGCACATCGCGCGGCAGATGGCCGTTTTTATACTTGGCCTGCAGAGTGCCACGCGCACCGGTCCAATCATGTTTCTCGGCCTGCAACTTCAGGAGCGTGTCGCCGGTTTCCTCATGTTTCGGCTTCAGCGCGAAGGCTTTCTCGGCCAGTTTCAGCGCCGTTTCGGTATCTCCATCAGCCAGCTTCTGCTTCATGATACCGCGCACGCCGACGAAACGGGTCTTTTCGTCTTCGACCAGCTTGCGATAGGTCCGTTCGGCCTTGCGACGGTCCCCCGCCAGCTCCGCCGCCTGCGCGGTCAGCAGATTGGTCAGTGCCGGGCGTTTGAGATAGCGGTCGGCCTTGGCCGCCTTGGCCATCGCGACCTGTCCCTCGCCGCTGGCCAGCGCCATCAACCCGTCCGACAGCGCCTCATAGCCCTTACGCTCGCGGTTGCGGTCAAAGTAGCGCGACAGCGCCGTCTCATCGCCATTCAGGAAATGCCAGACTGCCGAGAGCAGCGACACGATCTTGAGCAACACCCAAACCGCAAGCATCAGCAGCAAAACGGCGATCACCGATTGCAGCGGCCCAAGGGTAAATTCCGTGCCCGCCACGGTCAGCTGAATGCCGCCTTCGCTTTCCAACAGGAAACCCGCGCCCCAAGCCAGAGCGGCGACCAGCACGACGAAAAGAACGATTTTAATAAGAGACCAGAGCATTTTTCGTTCCTCAGTTGGCCGTCAGGCGTTGGGAGAGTTCATTAGCGGCGGTTTCAGCCGCCTGACGCGCGCGCGCATCGGCGAGCCATTCCGCCATCGCATCCTGCGCGGGGGCTGGCAGCGTGTCGATCTCAGCCAGCGCATCGGTCAAACGGCCATCGCGCACCGCCGCTTCGGCGCGAGACAGGACAGCATCGGCATCCGTCCCTTCGCGCGGCGCAACCGAGCGGGCCCCGAGCTGGCGTTTCAGGAAGTTGCCAAAGCCGCCTTCGCCCTCTTCCGGTACGGCGGCACGGGCGGTGGCCAGCGCCTCCCGCGCGGCATCGGGATAGCGCGCTTGGAGATTGGCGAGGGTGACGACACCGCCCGCGGCGCTTTCACGCAGGGTTTCGGGTATGTCCTCGACCCCGGCCTGCTGCAACTCGGCCAGCGGCGCTTCGAAGGGGCGACCGGCGCTGATCGCGGCGTTCATCTGGGTCATCGCAGTCTGGGCACGGGCCGCTTCCGCCGCGGCGGCAGTAGCCTCTTCGGCGGTCTGGGCGTTTTCCAGCAGGCTCTCGATCTCGCTGCGCTGTTCGGCGACGGAGGCGCGCAGGGCTTCCATCTCACGCTCAAAGGCCGCGACCGCGACTTGGTTGTCACCGCCGGTGGCGGGTTGCTTTTCAACCGTGGTGAGGCGGCTGTCGATCTCGGCCAATTGGCTTTGCAGCGCCGAGAGGGCCTCGCGGCTGGCGGTCAGTTCCTCGCGCAGCGCATCGACCTGCGGCAGGCTTTCCGGCAGGGTGGCAGGCTCTTCGACGCGGGCTTCCAGTTCCGCGATGCGGGCCTGCTGCGCTTCCATCGCGCTCTGCAATTCTGCCGCGCTTTGTGCCCGGGTGCCCAAGACGTCATACTCCGATGCGGCAAAGCCGAGGCCCGCAGCGATGGCACCGCCGAGCAGCATGGGGAAGAACACGCTGCGCTTACGCTCTTTCGGGGCAGGCTCAGGGACCGAGGTCGATGCAGGTGGGGACGTCGGTTTGGACGTGGCAGCGCTTGGCTTTTCGGCCTTTTCCGGCGCGGGTTTGGATGAGCTACCGCTCGGCTTAGACGCAGCCGCCGAAGCGCGTGACGGCGCGGGATCAGCGGCCGGTTTGTCTTTGGGCACCGGTTTGTCCTTGGGTGCAGCGCTGGTGGCGCTTGTCTTGGGATCGTCCTTGGGCGAAGCCGTCTGGGGCTTCGTCGCTTTAGCCGGTGTGGCACTCTCGGGCTTGTCTTTAGCCTGCGTAGTGCTTTCGGGCTTGGCCGGGGCTTTGTCGTCCGGCTTGGCCGCAGCGGTGGGCTTCGCTGTCGTTTTATCCGTTGTGGGCGTGGTGCTGGGTGTTTTTGATGGGTCGGCCTTGCCCGTTTCGGTTTTCGGCGTATCAGCCTTGGCATCCTCGGTTTTCGGCGCGTCGGGTTTTCCCGTCTCCGCCCCCTTACCATCGGTCTGGCTGGGTTTCGCGGCCTCGGCCTTCTCTGCCGTGGTCGCCTTATCCGCCGCGGGAGGCGTCTGATCGGCTGTGGTCTTGTCCGCTTCGCTTTTGCTGACCGTCTTCTTGGGTTTTGCCACGCCTCACGCCTTTCGATTCTGAACCTGTCATTCACTCGCAATGGCGAGCTTACCCGGCATACCTATGCCCCTCAAGGCAAGGTGGTGCAGCGGAATAGTTTTTCAACGGCCTCTGCCATGGCTTCGCCGGTGGGTTCTGCGGCGACATCATGCGCATAGAGCGGCAGAGCTTCAAGCGCCTGAGCGGCGGCGCGGCTGATCGACAGGGCGATGACCCGTTCCGTCGAGCTTGCTTCGCGGGCGAAATGCTGCGCGCTGCGCGGAGAAAACAGCGGCACGATGACAGGGTTAGGGCTCTTTAGAAGGGTCTGCGCGGCGGTGGAGAGCGGCAGAAGTGTCTGGTCATAGACCGTGCCGGTTTCCACTTTCAGACCTGCGGCGCTTAAAATTCCGGCAATATCTGCCCGCCGGTGCCGCCCGGCAAGGTGCAAGAGCGGGCCGATCTGGGGGCGTTCCGACAGGGTCGCGATCAGCGCCTCGGCATCCAACCCGACCATCTGCGCCTGCCAGCCCGCTTTGCCCGCCGCCGCCGTGGTCTGCGGGCCGACACAATAGGCAGGCCGCCCCTCCCCCGGCGGCGCATGGGCCACGGCATTGGCCGAGGTAAAGATCACCCCGGCATAGGGCGAAAGATCGACAGGCTCATCCGTCGCGGTAATCTCGATCAGCGGAGAGATCACGGCCCCGTCGCGCAGCGCAGGCGAAAGCCGATCCAGAAACTGCGCGGCACCGGGCTGGGGACGTGTCAGAAGCAATCTTGGCTGCGGCATCGCAAGGCTCCGGCATTGTTTGCGCGTGAGAGCGGTGTTACCTGCGGTACAGGTGCCTTGCAACGGAAAGCCCCCATGCCCTCTACCCAGTCTCAGACCCGCTTGATCCTTGGTTTGGAAAGCAGTTGCGACGATACCGCCGCCGCCGTGGTGCGCATGGAGGAGGACGGGCGCGGCAAGGTACTGGCCTCGGTCGTGGCGGGCCAGACCGAGCTGCACGCCGACTTTGGCGGCGTCGTCCCCGAAATCGCCGCCCGCGCCCATGCCGAGAAATTGGACCACTGTGTCGAGGATGCCTTGGCCGAAGCAGGGATCGGCCTGCCGCAGATCGACGCCATCGCGGTGACCGCCGGGCCGGGGCTGATCGGCGGCGTGGTGTCGGGCGTGATGTGCGCCAAGGGGCTCTCGGCGGCGACGGGCAAACCGCTTTACGGGGTGAACCACCTCGCGGGTCACGCGCTGACCCCGCGGCTGACCGATGATGTGCCCTATCCCTATCTGATGCTTCTGGTCTCGGGCGGGCATTGTCAGTTTCTGCTGGTGCGCGGGCCGGAAAGTTTCGACCGTCTCGGCGGTACCATCGACGATGCCCCGGGTGAGGCCTTTGACAAGGTCGCGCGGCTGTTGGGCCTGCCCCAGCCGGGCGGGCCGTCGATCGAGAAATGCGCCCAAGAAGGCGATGCGCAACGCTTTGCCCTGCCGCGCCCTCTGCTGGATCGCGAGGGCTGCGACATGTCCTTCTCGGGCCTGAAAACCGCTGTGCTGCGCGCGCGCGACAAATGCGTGGCAGAGCGTGGCGGGCTGACGCGACAGGATCAGGCGGACCTCGCCGCGGGGTTCCAAGCTGCCGTGGTCGATGTGCTGGCCCATAAAACGCGCCGTGCTTTCGCGGAGTACCCCGCGACAGGCGCGCGGAGCCTTTGCGTGGCGGGGGGCGTGGCGGCAAACAAGTCCATCCGTGCCGCGTTAGAGACTGTTGCAGCAGCGCAAGAGGCCGCCTTCGTGGCGCCGCCGCTGGCGCTTTGCACTGACAACGCCGCGATGATCGCCTTCGCGGCGGGAGAGCAGGCCGCCCTGCGGGATGCCGATGACCTGACCCTCGCCGCGCGGCCCCGCTGGCCGCTGGATACCGCGCGCCCGTCGATGTTGGGCAGCGGCAAGAAGGGGGCCAAGGCATGAGCGTTTCCGTCCTCGGCGCAGGGGCATTCGGCACGGCGCTGGCCATTTCGCTTGCGGGCAAAGGGCCGGTAACACTCTGGGCGCGTGAAGCGGGGGACATGGCCGCGCGGCGAGAGAACGCCAAACGCCTGCCCGGCTGCCCTTACCCCGATAGGCTCAGCGTGACCGAAAGCCTTTACCAAGCGGCTGTCGGTGAGACCCTTTTGCTGGCCGTGCCGATGCAAAAGCTGCGCAGCGTGTTAAAGGAACATCGCGCGGCGCTTCACGGGAAACATTTGGTCGCCTGCTGCAAAGGCATCGAACTCAGCAGCGGCGTGGGGCCGGTCAGTGTGATCGAAGAGACCATTCCCCAAGCCACCGCCGCGATCCTGACGGGGCCCAGCTTTGCCGCCGATATCGCACGGGGCCTGCCCACCGCGCTCACCTTGGCCTGTGCAGACCCTGCGGCGGGCGAACAGCTGCAAGCGGAACTCACCACGGCGAACCTGCGGCTTTACCGCACCACGGATACCACCGGCGCGGAATTGGGAGGGGCGCTGAAAAATGTCGTCGCCATCGCCAGCGGGGCCGCGATAGGGGCCGGATTGGGCGAAAGCGCCCGCGCCGCGCTGATGACCCGCGGCTATGCCGAAATGCAACGCCTCGCCGCCCATCTGAAGGCCGAGCCGACAACGCTGGCCGGGCTTTCGGGCTTTGGTGATCTCACGCTGACCTGCACCTCCGAGCAATCGCGCAACTACCGTTTGGGGCAATCGCTGGGCCAAGGCACTCCCTTTGACCCATCGACCACGGTCGAAGGGGCCGCGACCGCCCGCGCTGTCGATGCGCTGGCGCGCGAAGCGGCGCTCGATATGCCGATCACCCGCGCGGTTGCCGGATTGCTCGACAACCAGTTAGATGTGGCTGGTGCCATGAAATCTTTGCTGACCCGCCCCCTAAAGGAAGAATGATATGTTTGTTGCCCTGATCGCCCATGACAAAGCCGATGGCCTACCGATCCGTCAGGAAAACCGGCCCGACCATCTGGCCTATCTGAAATCCAGCGATGCCGTGGCACAGGCTGGGCCGCTTTTGGATGCTGAAGGCGGTATGATCGGTTCGCTCATCATTCTGGACGTGCCCGATATGGCCGCAGCCGAGGATTGGGCCGCGAATGACCCCTACGCCAAGGCCGGCTTGTTCCAAAGCGTGACCCTGACCCATTGGAACCGGGTGATCGGCTGATGGCCTATTGGTTGTTCAAATCCGAACCCGCAACATGGAGCTGGGCCGACCAGAAAGCCAAAGGCGACGCGGGCGAGGAATGGGACGGTGTGCGCAACTATCAGGCCCGCAACTTCATGCGTGAGATGAAGGTCGGCGATCTCGGGTTCTTTTACCACTCGCAGAAAGATCGTGAGATCGTCGGCATCGTCGAAGTCTGCGCCGAGGCTCACCCCGACAGCAGCACCGATGACCCGCGTTGGGAATGTGTGGACATCAAAGCGGTGCGGTCGTTCAACCAGCCGGTCAATTTGGATACGATCAAAGCGGACCTAAGGCTGGAGGACATGGTTCTGGTAAAGAATTCGCGCCTATCCGTGCAGCCTGTGACCGATGCGGAATGGCAGCTTATTTGCGCCTTGGGCAAGACCGCGCCCTAATACCGGCGCGGCCATCGGAAAAACGAAAAAGGGTTCCGGCACCCCGCCAGAACCCTTCTCACCCCATGTGCTCCCATAACCACCACACATGTTCGTAACTCTTACCAGCCGATCTGGCCGATATAAGAGAGATAGCAGAAACCGGTGATTTACTCAACTTTCGACTGTGTCAAAGCCCGCGCAAAAACGAAACGCGCGCTTAACCAAGCGCGCGTCTCAGGTAAGGTTTTGGTAGGGTTTCCCACCGCCCTTCAGGCGTAGACAGACTCTTTGCCGAAGTGTTTGACCAGCATGTAATAGACCACAGCGCGGTACTTGTTCCGCTCGGACCGGCCATAGGTCTCGACCACTTTTTGAATGCCGCCCATAAGATGCTCATCATCCGGCAGGCCGAGTTTCTTGATCAGGAAGTTGTCCTTTACGGTGTTCAACTCAGCCGTATCGCTGGAAGACACCGTCTGCGCGTCGGCGTTATAGATCGACGGTCCGCAGCCGATGGTCACCTTGGTCAAAAGGTCCATATCCGGCTCCATGCCGCATTTGTTCTTCAGGTCTTCGGCGTATTTGGCGATCCATTCGTCACGCTTGCCCATAAAATCTCTCCCAATAGTGTCTTCGGCCCGTCAGGGGTTCCTGAGACCGGAGCCTAAGGCCATATCCCTGTATTGCAAAAGATTTATTTCGGGCGCGGCGGGCTGACCCCGGAGCCGCCAGAAAAAGAGGCGCCCGAATTGGGCGCCTCTCAGTCAGGATATCGGCTGTCGCTTAGGAGGCGTCGTCAAGGCGGACGTCGTCTTCCAGACCTTCGATGTTGTCTTCATCGACTTCCGGCTGGGCTTCCAGCTCGGCTTTGGTCCAAGAGCTCAGCTTCAGGTCGTTCTCGGCTGCCATGGAGATTTCCTCAAGCGGTACGGCGACGGTGTGTTCGCCAAGGCCGAGGAAGCCGCCCACGCCAACAACGGCGGCATAGCCATCGTCGGTCTTGATGACATAGTCGACGTCACCAATGCTGTCGCCATCGGCTTCGACGACGGTCAGGCCGACCAGATCACCCACCACCATGCCGGAGAATGCGTTGCTCATGCCGGTGTCGGTGCGTGTCACGTCTGTTTCCATGTCCGCTTCGGTGTTGGAAGCGACATTCTCATCCAGTTCGGTTTCGGCTTCGCCTTCGATCTCGGCTGTGGTTTCATTGTCGAAATCGGCATCTTCGTCGGCGGCCAGATCGGTGTCAGTCTCGGTGGTGACGGTGCCGCTGGTGTCGGTGCTCAGGGTCGAATTCGACTCTGAATCGGCGTTTCCGGCCAGATCCGCTTCGGCATCGGTTGTCGGCGTCACGCCATCGGTCTCGGCGGTCAGTTCCGCTTCGTTGTCGACTTCGGTATCACCTTCGAACTCTGCGCCCTGTGTCGGAGCGGTCAAGATTTCGTCGGTGGTGTTGGGGTCGTTGGTCCCCTCGTAGTCGTCGGAATTCTCGCGCGACATCTCAGCGGTGCGCTCGGCCTGTTGCTCGACAGTGGCGGTCAGATCGTTGGCCGTGTTGGTGACGCTCTCGCCCGAGATGGTGGTCTCGGCTTCCGCGGCGGCACCGGCTTCGGTGTCGGCGGTCTGAGCGAATGCAGTGCCCGCGGTCAGAGCGAGGGCGGCGACGGTGGACTTCAGGAATGTACGTTTCATCTTCGATACTCCTTTTGAATGGTCTGGGGATGAAACACCGCCCGATTGACTATGTTCCGCCCGTCCTCCGCCCCTGGCAGATATGTGCTTGAATCCGCCGATTGATCTGATTTTCCTATATATCGTAGTCGCTTGACATAAGAACGCCGCCCCGGTGATCTCCGGGACGGCGCTGAAACATGCTGAAAGAGGAAACTCTTCGCGGCTTAGTAGCGGTAATGCTCGGGCTTAAACGGCCCCTCGGGCGTCACGCCGATATAGGCCGCCTGCTCTGGGTTCAGCTTCGAAAGTTTCACGCCGATCCGGTCGAGGTGCAGACGGGCAACTTTTTCATCCAGATGCTTGGGCAGGATGTAGACGTCATTCTCGTATTTGTCGGTGTTTTCCCACAGTTCGATCTGCGCCAGCACTTGGTTGGTAAAGGATGCAGACATCACGAAAGACGGGTGGCCGGTGGCGTTGCCAAGGTTCAGCAGACGGCCTTCGGAAAGCAGGATCAGACGATTGCCATTCGGCATCTCGATCATGTCCACCTGCTCTTTGATGTTGGTCCACTTGTGGTTCTTCAGCGCGGCGACTTGGATTTCATTGTCGAAGTGGCCGATGTTGCCGACGATCGCCATGTCCTTCATCTCGCGCATATGCTCGATGCGGATCACGTCCTTGTTGCCGGTGGTGGTGATAAAGATATCGGCGGTCGCGACCACGTCTTCCAGCAGCACGACCTCGAAACCGTCCATCGCGGCTTGCAGCGCGCAGATCGGGTCAACTTCGGTGACTTTCACGCGGGCACCAGCGCCACGAAGCGAGGCGGCAGAGCCTTTGCCTACATCGCCATAACCCATGACGACAGCAACCTTGCCCGCCATCATCGTGTCGGTCGCGCGGCGGATACCGTCAACAAGGCTCTCTTTACAGCCGTATTTATTGTCGAACTTCGACTTGGTGACAGAGTCGTTCACATTGATCGCGGGGAAGGGCAGTTGGCCCTGTTTCACGAGATCATAGAGACGGTGCACGCCGGTGGTGGTCTCCTCAGACACACCCTTGATCTGGTCGCGCATCTTTGTGAACCAACCGGGGCTTTCGGCCATACGCTTCTTGATCTGGGCGAAGATCGCCTCTTCCTCTTCGGACTTCGGCACAGCGATCAGTTCGTCTTCGCCATTTTCCACACGCGCGCCAAGAAGGATATAGAGCGTCGCATCGCCGCCATCGTCGAGGATCAGGTTCGGCCCTTCGGGGAACATGAAGGATTTGTCGAGGTAATCCCAATGCTCGACCAACGACTGGCCTTTGATGGCGAAGACCGGCACGCCCGCTTCGGCGATGGCTGCGGCCGCGTGGTCTTGGGTCGAGAAGATGTTGCAGGATGCCCAACGCACATCCGCGCCAAGGGCGACCAGCGTTTCGATCAGAACGGCGGTCTGGATGGTCATGTGCAAAGAGCCGACGATCCGCGCGCCTTTCAGCGGTTTGCTATCACCGTATTCTTCGCGCAGCGCCATCAGGCCCGGCATTTCGGTCTCGGCGATGTCCAGCTCTTTACGCCCGTAGGCCGCCAGATTGATATCCTTAACAATATAGTCGTGGGCCATGCGGCGCTCCTGTTTGAAGTGTTGCAGGGCGGTTAGCACCTTCGCCGCGAATTCTCAACGTGAATGGGGGAAAGCCGCGCCGGATCAGTCCAGAAGAGCGGCCAGTTGCTTATCACCCGACAGGCCCGCCATCCAATCATCGCCTTGAGCCAGCACGCAGGCATTGCCATCGGCCAAAGTCTTGACCAAGGTCCATGTCCCCGACTGATCCGATGCCCAAAGCTGGTTGTTGTCCTCACGCTGACCCGGCACCGGCTCTTCGCCGTACCAATCAATCAAGGCAGATTTCATTTCCTTGGCGGGCATGCAGACTTCTTCTGCCTGTGCAGCACCGGCGAGGGTGGCCAAGGTAACTGCAACTATCGTACCGGAAAAAACGGGTTTCATGATCATCTCCTTCGTGGGATGAACAGGTTTGACAGGGATTTGTTCCCAAGGCTCACGAGGTAAGGACCCCCGCGAATGGCGCAGAAACCACGCGCATGGCAAAGGATGCTGTCAGGTCGGCGGCTCGACCTGCTCGACCCCACGCCGGTCGATGTCGAGATCGAAGACATCGCCCATGGTCTGGCCTTTGTCGCACGCTGGAACGGGCAGACACGGGGCGACTATGCCTATTCGGTGGCCGAACATTCGCTGCTGGTGGAAACGATTTTCGCCCGCATCGCCCCGCGTGCGCCTGCGAAATGGCGCCTCGCCGCGTTGCTGCATGATGCGCCGGAATATGTGATCGGCGACATGATCTCACCCGTAAAGGCCGCCGTCGGGCCGGATTATCGCGCTTTGGATGAACGGTTGACCACTGCCGTGCATGTCCGCTTCGGCCTCCCCGCCAGCTTGCCCGTGCGGGTCAAGCAGCAGATCAAGAAGGCCGACCGCGTCAGCGCTTGGATGGAGGCTAGCCAGATCGCAGGCTTTTCCGAGGCCGAGGCGACCCGTTTCTTTGGCCGCCCCGATGCGGCGCTGATGGAGGGGCTAAGCATCCTGCTGCGCCCGCCGGTCGAGGTACGGGCCGAGTTCACCGAACGGCACGCGGCGCTGCTGCGCGAAATGGCGTGATCCACATCCGCCGCGCCGGGGCGCTCGATACCCGCGCCTTGGCCGAATTGCTGAACGCGATCATCGCCAAGGGCGGCACCACCGCCATGGTCAGCCCCGTCACCCCGCGCGAGTTGCAAGGTTGGATGGCCGCGCCCGACAGCGCGTGGCATCTGGCGGAAGATGGGCGCGGTGAGATCAAAGGCTTTCAGTACATCGAACCCCACCCTGACCTGCCCGAAGGCGGTGTGGATCTCGCAACTTTCGTACGGTTGGGAGAGACGGGGTTCGGCATCGGCTCGGCCCTGTTCGAACAGACCAAACAGGCCGCGCGTGACTTGGGCTATGCCCATATCCATGCCATCATCCGCGCCGACAATCAGGGCGGGCTGGCCTATTACCAAAGCCGCGGCTTCGAGGATTTCAAACGGCTGCCAAACTGCACATTGGCGGATGGCACCCGCGTTGATAAAATCTGGAAACGGTTCGAGCTTTAGCGCGGCGAGCGTTTTGCCAAGATGCGCTGCAAGGTCCGCCGGTGCATGTTCAGCCGCCGCGCGGTTTCCGAGACGTTGCGATCACAGAGTTCATAGACCCGCTGGATATGCTCCCACCGCACGCGATCCGCGCTCATCGGGTTTTCCGGCGGTTCGGGCAGATCCCCTCCGGTGGCCAAAAGCGCATTCACAATGTCATTGGCGTCAGCGGGTTTAGACAGGTAATCCGTCGCCCCGGATTTCACCGCCGCCACTGCCGTGGCAATCGCACCATAGCCCGTCAGCACGACGACCCGCGCATCGGCGCGTTTGTCGCGCAGCACTTCGACCACGTCGAGCCCATTGCCGTCCT
The DNA here is from genome assembly GCF_029285915.1 of Sulfitobacter sp. M85. Lineage (NCBI taxonomy): Bacteria > Pseudomonadati > Pseudomonadota > Alphaproteobacteria > Rhodobacterales > Roseobacteraceae > Sulfitobacter > Sulfitobacter sp. M85. The sequence goes on along the minus strand of NZ_JABECQ010000001.1, from coordinate 403,006 downwards.
GAAGCCGCAGATCCACCACGGCAAAGGCCGGGGGGCGCGCTGTGGCGATGGCTTTGCCCGCCGCGACAGAACCTGCGGTTTCCACCTCAAAGCCGCGTTTCTCCATCGCCTTGGCCAAGCGGCGCAGAAACGGCTCATCGTCATCGACCAAAAGCAAGCTGCGGTCCGCGCCTAAGTCAGAAATATCCTGCATCAACATCCCCTCTCAAAGGCTAATATGGGGCGGCCAAGGCGGCGGGTCAATTTCAGCGTTGATCCAGAAAACAACCGATGCTGTCGGCCATCTCTTCGGGGCGTACTTCGCGGCGGAAAAAGTCGACAACGCCTTCTTCGGGCATGACCAGATAGCTGAAGGTCGAGTGATCGACGAGGTATTCGCCATTCTCATCTTCGGGGTGCACCTTGTAATAGGTGCGATACGCTTGGCTGGCGGCTTTGACCTGCTCGGGCGAGCCGGTCAGCCCGACCATGCGCGGGTGCATCACCTCGGCAAAATCACCGACCACTTCGGGCGTGTCGCGCGCAGGGTCAACGGTGATGAAGACCGGCGTGATGCTCTGGCCGCGCTCATCCAGAATTTCGGTCGCTGCCGCGTTGCGGTCCACGTCCAGCGGGCAGACATCGGGGCAGGAAGTATAGCCGAAATAAAGCAAGGCTGGCTCTTTGATGACATCGGCATCGGTCACGGTTTCGCCCGCGCTGTTGACCAGCTCGAACGGCCCGCCGATGTCACCGCCCGCCACTTGGCTTGACCGGCAGGTGGCATAGGGATCGTCCTCGCCCCGCAGCACCATGAAAGCCGTCCCGGCCAGAAATACCGCCGCGACCCCTGCCGCGCCAAATGCAATCATTCGTTTCATGTCAGTCCTCCGCCATGCTGGCCGGTCTTGATCGTGTTTCGCCGCAGACCTACGCTAGATGGCAGGTGATGCAATACGAAATAAAGTGATGGGGCTAAGATGACGCAGGCAAATATCCGGCCCCTCGATGGGCGCACCCGTGCCAGTTGGATCCGCCTGCGCACGATGATCCTGCTACGCTGGTTCGCCATCGCCGGACAGTTGACCGCCGTCACCGTGGCGCAATGGGCGCTTGGGCTGCAACTGGCCTTTGGCCTATGTTACCTGACGATCGGGGCCTCGGTGGTGGGCAACCTTGTCGCGGCCTTCGTCTTTCCGCAGAACAAACGCCTGTCGGAGCGCGAGAACCTCGCCATGGTGCTCTTCGATCTGCTGCAACTGACCGCGCTTCTGGCGCTGACCGGCGGGCTGCACAATCCCTTTGCACTTCTGCTGCTGGCCCCGGTGACGATCTCGGCCACCGCGCTCAGCTTGCGCTCGACACTGGTTCTGGGCGGCACCGCGATTATCGCGGCCTCGGTACTGGCGCTGTGGCATCTGCCGTTGGTGACGCAATCGGGCGATGTGCTGCGACAGCCCGGCATCTTCGTCTTTGGCCATTGGGCGGCGCTGCTGATCGCCATCGTCTTTACCAGTGCCTATTCCCGGCGCGTCACGACCGAAGTCCACTCCATGGCCGACGCGCTCTCGGCCACGCAGATGGTGCTGGCCCGGGAGCAGAAACTGTCGGATCTCAGCGGCGTCGTTGCCGCCGCCGCCCATGAATTGGGAACGCCGCTTGCCACGATCAAACTGGCCAGCACCGAACTGCTGGGCGATCTGGAAGACCGCCCTGATCTGGCTGAAGACGCCGCGCTGATCCGCGATCAGGCCGACCGCTGCCGGGATATCCTGCGCGACATGGGCCGCATCGGGAAAGACGATCTGCACATGCAGCGCGCGCAGCTGACCGCCGTGGTGAAAGAGGCCGCCGAGCCGCATCTGGAGCGCGGCAAGACGGTGATGTTTTCCGACAATCCGATGGCCCGGGACCCGGCCCGCGCCCCGACGATTCCGCGCAAGCCCGAGATCATCCACGGGCTGCGCAATCTGGTGCAGAACGCCGTGGATTTTGCCGAAACCACGGTTTGGATCGAAACCGAATGGTCCGCCGAGGATATCTCGGTGCGGATCATCGACAACGGGCCGGGCTTCCCGCCGCAGCATCTGGGCCGGATCGGCGACCCGTTTCTGCGCCGCCGAGGAGGTGCGTCGAACGAGGCGGCGCGGCCTGAATATGAGGGCATGGGGCTGGGGCTGTTCATCGCCAAAACCTTCCTCGAACGCTCGGGCGCGCGGCTGCGCTTTGCCAATGGATCGGACAGCGGTTGGCTGCGCGGGCTGCCCCCCGCTGGCAGCGGTGCTGTGGTCGAAGTCGTCTGGCCACGCCGCCTGCTGGACCTTGGCCCCGATGACAGCGTGATGGGCGAGAACCAGCGTCTGACGGCTTGAGGGCGGGATTGGCGCGTTTGTTAACCCACCGTTAACCATTGGGGCTCAAAATAGGGCGTCGCATTTGCCGAAAGGGGTCTCCGTCATGGCATTGCCGGATGTCATCATCGTGCTTGCCGCCGCCTCCGTCACCGCGCTGGCCGCTCTTTGGTGGCTCGGCGCGGCTGCGGGGCGACCGGCGGCGGCACCCCCCGGCATCGACGACATGAGCCTGCTGTTCGAAGAGGGCCAGTTGGTCCATGGCTCCGACAATGCGCTGACCCGCTTTGCCCTCGCCCCCGGCTACCACCAGTGGGAAGATATTCGCGATGCGCTGCTGTCACGGTTTCCCGAATTCCCCCGCACGCCCCGGCATGGGGCCACCGGCAAGTTGACCCTCAGGGCAGAGGATGGCGACAGCCCGTCGGAGCTGCGCATCACATGGCGCGACGCGCTCTGTTGGTTGCACCTGCCCCAGACCCGCGCGACCGAAGAGATCACGGAAGAGACGTTTCAGAAACTCGCCGCCCTGCGCCGGGCCAGCGAAACCAGCCCGAACCCCGCGTGGCAGACCGACGCGGCCGGGCGTATCATCTGGCACAACCGGGCCTATGGGGCCCTGAAGCGCAAGGCCCAACCTGACCCGGACTGTGGCGGCGCCGCCCTGTTCAGCACCCCCTCGCCCGACCACCCCAACCGCGTCTGCTTGCGGCGCGGTGATGGGGAAAAGCCCGATTGGTACGCGCTGACCACCACGACCGAGGATAATGTGCAGGTCTACCACGCCACATGCATCAATGCCGTGGTCGCCGCCGAAGAGGCCCAGCGCAACTTTGTCCAAACCCTTGCCAAAACCTTTGCGCATCTGTCCATCGGGCTCGCGATTTTTGACCGCAACGGGCAATTGGCCCTGTTCAACCCCGCGCTGGTGGACCTGACCGATCTGCCTGCCCCATTTCTCAGCGCCCGGCCTACGATTGTCTCTTTCTTCGACCAATTGCGCGAAAGCCGCCGCATGCCGGAGCCGAAGAATTACAAGAATTGGCGTCACGAAATCGCCGAAGTTATCGCCGCCGCAACCGATGGCCGCTATCAAGAGACTTGGTCGCTGGAGAACGGCCAGACCTACAGCATCCGGGGCCGGCCCCACCCCGATGGCGCCACCGCTTTCCTGATCGAAGACATCACCGCCGAGGTGACCCTAACCCGCAATTTCCGGGCCGAGCTTGAACAAAGCCAAAGCCTGCTCGATACGCTCGAAGATGGTTTCGCCGTTTTCTCTGCCTCCGGCGTGCTGACCTTCTGCAATGCCGCCTATCGCGCCCGGTGGAAACAAGACCCGGACAAAAGCTTTGCCGAGATCACCATCGACGATGCGATCCGGGTCTGGCAGGAAATGTCGGCGGCCAATCCGCTCTGGCCCGATGTTGTGGATTTCGTCATGGGCAGGGGCGACCGCGCGGGCTGGAACATGCCCATCTACCCGCATCAGGGCGCGCCGCTTTCTTGCGAGGTCTCGGCCATCGCATCGGGTGCCACGCTCATACGCTTTCGTCCGATCCCCGTCGGCGCGGGCCGGTCGGAGCCTTCCAACGCTCCTTCGGCGGGCGACCGGCGGCAACCCTCCAACTAGGTCGCTCCCAGCCGCTTTAATCTTGCGGCTGCGCGTCCGGACGCTAAGCATGGGGCATGTCCGACGATACCCTTTCCCTCCTGCTCAGCGGCCCCGATGACACCGCTGAGCGCGCCCGGCAACTGGCCCGCCGCCTGTCTCCCGGCGATATCATCCTGCTCAGCGGCGATGTCGGCGCGGGCAAGACCCATTTCGCCCGCGCGCTGATCACCGAATTGCTCGACCACCCCGAGGATATCCCCTCGCCCACCTTCACCTTGGTGCAGACCTATGACACGGCAAGCAGCGCGATCTGGCACGCCGATCTCTACCGGCTGACCTCCACTCATGAGATTGAGGAGCTCGGGCTGATCGGCGCCTTTCACGATGCGATCTGTCTGGTGGAATGGCCGGATCGGCTGGGCCCGCTCGCCCCAGCCGATGCCCTAGAGATCAGCCTTAGCCCCGGCACCGAAGAAGACAGCCGCAGGCTGACCGCAGAATGGTCCGGCGGCGATTGGGCCGAGAAGCTAGCCGCGTGGCGCAAATGACCGAACGCGCCGCATTGATCGAAGGTTTTTTGCAAACCGCGGGCTGGGCCGAAGCCTCCCGCAAGCTGCTGGCGGGCGATGCCTCCAACCGGCGCTATGACCGGTTGCGCAAAGCGAATGGAGCGCGCGCCATCTTGATGGACGCCCCACCGGAACGCGGTGAAGACGTGCGACCCTTTCGTCATGTCGCGGCGCATCTGGCAGGCTGTGGCCTCAGCGCGCCCGAGATTTACCATGCGGACAATGACAACGGTCTGCTGCTGATCGAAGACCTTGGCGATGACCTCTTTGCGCGGCTCATGGCGGCGGATCCGGCTCGGGAACTCCCCCTCTACCGCGCGGCTGCTGACGTTTTGGTCAAACTGCACGCGGCCCCCCTGCCGGAACTGCCGATTTGCGATGCCGATTGGCTGACCGATATGGCCTCCCCCGCCTTCGACTTTTACGCCCCCACAGGCGGGCAGAGCGCAAACGCCGCTTTCGCGCAGGCTTTCCGCCCCCTCGCCGCAGCGTTGGATGACAGCCCGAAGGTCGTGATCCTGCGCGATTATCACGCCGAGAACCTGCTTTGGCTGCCAGAGCGCGAAGGGGCGGCGCGGGTCGGTTTGCTGGATTTTCAGGACGCGCTGCTCGGCCACCCGGCCTATGATCTCGTCTCGATCCTGCAAGACGCCCGCCGCGATGTGCCCCGGGCGGTGGAGGCGCAGATCATCGACGATTACCTTGCCCAAACCGGACAGGCGGAAACCCCCTTCCGCCGCGCCTATGCGCTACTCGGCGCCCAGCGCTATCTGCGCATCTTGGGGATCTTTGCGCGCCTCTCTCTGCGCGATGGCAAACCGCATTACGTCGATCTGATCCCCCGCGTCTGGCAGCATCTGCAACATAACCTGCGCCATCCCGCGCTTGCCGATGTGGCGGAGGCAATCGCAGGCGTGCTGCCCCCGCCGACCCCCGAATTTCTGGAGCAACTGAAAAGCCAATGCGCGACAATCCCGACGCCATCATGATGTTCGCGGCCGGGTTCGGCACACGTATGAAACATCTCACCCAGAACCAACCCAAGCCCATGGTGCCAGTCGCGGGCCGCCCCTTGATTGACCATGCGCTCGACCTTGCCCGCGGGATATCCCCTGCGCGGATCGTGGCGAACCTGCACTACCTCCCCGACCAGCTAAAGGCACATCTGAAAGCGCAGGATGTGCAAACGGTGATCGAAGCGCCCCAGATCCTCGACACCGGCGGCGGGCTGCGCAACGCGTTGCCGCTGCTGGGGTCGGGACCGGTTTTCACCATGAACAGTGACGCAATTTGGGCTGGGGCGAACCCGCTCGAAATGCTCCGCAACGCATGGGATCCGGCACGGATGGACGCGCTTTTGATGACCGTGCCGTTGGAGAACACCCTTGGCCATGGCGGCACGGGCGACTTTACCCGCGCCGCGGATGGCCGCCTGCAACGGGGGCCGGGCGAGGTCTATGGCGGGGTGCAGATCATCAAGACCGATCTGCTGGCCGATATCGAAGCCGAGGCATTCTCGCTCAACCTGTTGTGGGACATGATGCTGGCACGCGGGACGCTGTTTGGCCTGCCCTATAGCGGGCGCTGGTGCGATGTGGGGCACCCCGGCGGCATTCCCCTTGCCGAAAGCCTTTTGGCAGGTGCCGATGTTTGAGCCGCAGGACAGCCCCCGCGTCTTTGGCCTTGCCCCCGGTGTCGATTTCCCGCGCGGATTGGTGCGCGGGCTGTGCGACCGGTTGGAGAATGGCCCGCCCGAGGCGATGGCCCGTGTCGAGTTGCTGGTCAACACCAACCGCATGGCGCGTCGGCTACGCCATGATTTCGACGCGGGTCCGGCAGGATTTCTGCCGCGCATCCGGCTGATCACCGACCTTGATGCATTGGCCCCCGGCATTGCGCTGCCCGCCCCGACACCGCCGCTGCAACGGCGGCTGGAACTCATTCAACTCGTGTCGCGCCTGCTGGATGCCGCACCCGATCTCGCGCCGCGCGCCTCGCTCTATGCGCTGTCGGACAGTCTGGCGGGGCTGATCGACGAAATGCAGGGCGAAGGCGTCTCGCCCGAGACCGTGGCCGGGCTAGACGTCGGCAACCTCTCTGCCCATTGGGAGCGGGCGCAGCGGTTCCTCGCCATCGCGCATGACTATCTGGGCCAAACCACCACCCGCCCGGATGCCGAGGCACGGCGACGGCAGCTGGTCGCCCGGATCATCGCCCGCTGGCAAGACGCGCCACCGCAGCACCCGGTGATCCTTGCCGGGTCCACCGGCTCGCGCGGGACCACCGCGTTGTTGATGGAGGCCGTGGCCCGCCTGCCGCAGGGCGCGATCATCCTGCCGGGGTTCGATTTCGAGATGCCAACCGCCGTTTGGAACGAGTTGGATCAGGCGCTTCTGGCCGAGGATCACCCGCAATACCGCTTCCGCAAGCTGATGAATATGCTCGACGTGGCGCGTGGCGCGGTCGCGCCGTGGTGCGAGATGCCTCCGGTATCCGCCGCCCGTAACAAGCTGGTGTCGCTCTCGCTTCGGCCTGCGCCCGTCACCCATGCTTGGCTGAACGAAGGGCCCAAGCTGGAAAACCTGCAAGGTGCCACCGCCGACATTACCCTAATCGAAGCGCCCACCCCCCGGGTCGAGGCTTTGGCCATCGCGCTGCGCCTGCGCCAAGCTGCCGAGGATGGTGTGAAGGCCGCCTTGATCACCCCCGACCGGATGCTCACCCGGCAGGTCACCGCAGCGCTCGACCGGTGGAACATTCTGCCCGACGACAGCGCCGGGATGCCGCTGCAACTCTCCCCGCCGGGGCGGTTCTTGCGCCATGTGGCGGCGCTGTTCGTCCGAAAATTGGATGCCGAAGCGCTGCTGACCCTGCTGAAACACCCGCTGACCCACAGCGGCGCGGGGCGGAATTTCCACCAGCTTTATACCCAGCGCTTGGAGGCTGAGATCCGCCGCCATGGGCTGCCCTACCCCGACGCCGAAGGCTTGGCCGAGATTGCAGAGCGCGCCGCGAAACGGATGGAAGACCCCAGCGGGTTCCGCGATTGGGTCGCTTGGCTGGGTGAGGTTTTTCCCGGCCATGCCACCCCCGGAGAGCGGCCCCTGCCCGAATGCGTCGCCGCACATCTGGCGCTGGCCGAAAGGATCGCCGCCGGGCAACCCGCCGATCCCGACCACCTGCTTTGGCAGCAGGGCGCAGGCATCGCGGCCGAGGCGGTGATGGCGAACCTCACGGAACATGCAGCCCACGGCGGGGCGATGAACGCCGCCGATTATGCCGATCTCTTGGGCGCGCTCTTGGCGCAAGAAGAGGTGCGCGAGGCCGATACCCCGCATCCCGATATCATGATCTGGGGCACGATGGAGGCGCGGGTGCAGGGGGCCGAGCTGGTCATCCTTGGCGGCTTGAACGAAGGCACATGGCCCGAAGCGCCGCCGCCCGATCCATGGCTCAACCGTCAGATGCGCGAGAAAGCCGGGCTGCTGCTCCCCGAACGGCGCATCGGCCTGTCGGCGCATGACTATCAACAGGCCTTCGCCAGCCCCGAGGTTTGGATCACCCGCGCGATCCGCTCGGACGAGGCCGAGATGGTGCCGTCACGCTGGCTGAACCGCTTGGGCAATCTGCTGGGCGGCTTGGGCGACACCGGCGGGCCGGAGGCGTGGAAGGCCATGCAGCAGCGTGGCAACCGCTGGCTGGATCAGGTGCGTGCTTTGGAAGCGGTAGAGCGGACCGCCCCGGCCACGCGCCCCTCGCCCCGCCCGCCGCGCGCGGCGCGCCCCCGCAAGCTGTCAGTGACCGAGATCAAGACGCTGATCCGCGATTCTTACGCGATCTATGCCAAACACAGCCTGAAACTGCGCCCGATCAACCCGCTGGTGCAATCGCCCGACGCGCCGGTGCGCGGCATCGTCCTGCACCGCATCATGGAGGATTTCGTCAAACTGGTGGCCCGCGATCCTGCGCGGTTGACCCGCGACACGCTGATGCAAGTGGCCGCCGAGGTGCTGGAGGAAGAAGCCCCCTGGCCCGCCGCCCGCGCCATGTGGCTGGCCCGCATCGACCGGATCGCCGATTGGTTCATCGCCCGCGAAAGCCAACGCGCCGAGTTCTCCAGCCCCGTCGCTTTTGAACAGGGCGCGCGGGGCAGCTACACCTTTGCCGACCTCGGCTTTACCCTCAGCGGCTTTGCCGACCGGATCGACCAGACCGATGACGGCGATGTGCTGATTTACGACTACAAAACCGGCACGCCGCCCGGCAAAAAAGAGCAGCGGCTGTTTGACAAACAACTCTTGATCGAAGCGGCGATGGTCGAACGGGGCGGTTTTCCCGAGGTGGGCGTGGCCCATGTGGCCCATGCCGCCTTTATCGGTCTAGGGTCGAAACCGGTCGAAGTCCCCGCCCCGCTGGAGGAGGAAAACCCGCAAGAGGTGCTGGCCGGTCTGCACGCGCTGCTCTCGCGCTACCTCGATGAGGGGCAGGGCTTTACCGCGCGGCGGATGGTACAAAGCGATGCCTTTGCCGGAAACTTTGACCAACTGGCGCGGTTCGGGGAATGGGATGGCACCAGCCCCGCCCGACCGGAGGATCTGGAATGATGCGTGATTTCAACGATGCCACCCGCGCCCAGATCGAAGCGGCCCGGCCCGATGCCTCCACTTGGCTGACCGCGAATGCGGGCTCAGGCAAGACCCGCGTGCTGACCGACCGCGTGGCGCGGCTGCTGCTCGACGACGTGGAGCCGCAACACATCCTTTGCCTGACCTATACCAAGGCGGCGGCCTCGGAGATGCAGAACCGCCTCTTCAAACGCTTGGGCGAATGGGCCATGCTGAAAGACGCGGCACTGCGCAGCGCCTTGGCCGATCTTGGCGTGCAGGGCGAATTGGCGCCCGAGCAACTGCGCGATGCCCGCACCCTTTTTGCCCGCGCGATTGAAACGCCCGGCGGGCTGAAAATTCAGACCATCCACTCTTTCTGCGCGGCCCTTCTGCGCCGCTTCCCGCTGGAGGCGCAGGTCAGCCCGCAATTCACCGAGATCGAAGACCGCGCCGCCGATCTGCTGCGGGCCGAGATCGTCGATGAGATGGCCGAAGGCGAAGACGCCCCGCTGGTCGCCGAGATCGCGCGGCACTACACGGGCGAAGATTTCGCCAGCCTTACCCGCAGCATCGTGGGCCAACGCGATGCCTTCACCACGCCCCGCTCTTGGGCCGAGATCCTAGCGCTTTTCGCCCAGCCCGAAGACCTGACCGAAGACAAAATCGCGGCTTCAGTCTTCCTTGGCAGCGAAGCGGCGATGATGGCCGAGATCATCCCCCATCTGCTGGCCAAAGGCGGCAATGACGGCAAGGCGGGCGCGGCGCTGCAAGAGATCGACCGCTATGATCTGTCCGCCCTGCCCCAGCTTGAAAACATCCTTCTGACCGGCAGCGGCGCCAAGGCGCCCTTCACCGCCAAAATCGGCAGTTTCCCGACCAAGCCGACGCAAAAGGTCATTGCCGAACAGATGCCGCAGCTTGAGCAATTGATGCAGCGCGTCGAAGACGCCCGCGAAGCGCGGCTGGCGCTGAAGGCGGCGCGCAAATCCTATGTGCTCCACCGTTTCGCGGCCCGCTTTCTTGAACGCTACGCGGATGAGAAACAAAAACGCGGCTGGCTCGACTTTGACGATCTGATCCTCAAAGCCCGCGCCTTGCTGACCGACAAGGCCGTGGCCGCTTGGGTGTTGTTCCGCATCGACGGCGGCATCGACCATATCCTTGTCGACGAGGCGCAGGACACCTCGCCCCGGCAATGGGACGTGATCGAACGGCTGACAGATGAATTTTACTCCGGCGCCGGGGCGCGTAACGAGGTCGATCGCACGCTCTTCGTCGTGGGCGATAAGAAGCAGTCGATCTACTCTTTCCAAGGCGCGGACCCCGAAGAGCTGGACCGCAAAGGCACGACATTCGAACAGAAGATCGGTGAGGCGGGCCAGTTTTTCCAGCGCCGCAGTCTTGCCTATTCCTTCCGCTCCTCTTCGGCGATTTTGCAAGCGGTCGATGGGGTTTTCGACCCCGCGATCCAGACCGGCTTTACCAATGACGGCCATATGGCCTTCAAAGATCGCCTGCCCGGCCGCGTCGATCTTTGGCCTTTCATCGAAAAGGCTGGCCCTGACGAGGAGGGCGATTGGACCGATCCCGTCGACCGCCGCAGCGCGCGGCATCACACGGTGCAACTGGCCGAACGCATCGCACGGCGCATCAAGGAGTTGACGACCGAGGAACATTACCTCCCCGATGACAGCAAGGGCGGCTTGGCCCGGCGGCGCATCCAACCGGGGGATTTTCTGATCCTCGTGCAGCGCCGCTCGGCCCTGTTTTCCGAGATCATCCGCGCCTGCAAGGCGGCGGAACTGCCCATCGCCGGGGCCGACAGGCTCAAGGTTGGGGCCGAACTGGCGGTGCGCGATCTGGCGGCGATCCTGTCGTTCCTCGCCACGCCGGACGACGATCTATCGCTTGCCACCGCGCTGAAATCGCCACTTTTCGGCTGGTCGGAACAAGAGCTTTTCACCCTCGCCCATTACCGTAAGGAGGATCACCTCTGGCAAGCGCTGCGCAACCAGACCGAGGCCCACGCCGCCACCCTCGCCGTGCTGCGCGACCTGCGCGGGCAGGTCGATTACCTGCGCCCCTACGATCTGATCGAACGCATTCTCACCCGCCACGATGGGCGCCGCAAACTGCTCGCGCGGCTGGGGCCAGAGGCCGAGGATGGGATCAACGCGATGTTGAGCCAAGCGCTGTCTTACGAGCGCGGCACGGTGCCCAGCCTGACCGGGTTCCTGCAATGGATGCAGACCGATGATCTGGAAATCAAACGTCAGATCGACAGCGCGTCGAACCAGATCCGGGTGATGACGGTGCATGGTGCCAAGGGTCTGGAAGCGCCAATCGTGATCCTGCCCGACACCGGGCGGCGCGATGTGACGATCAAGGATGAGATCATCACCGTTGACGGCACCCCCGTCTGGAAAGCCCCGGCAGATGATATGCCCCAGCCCATGCGCGCGCGGCTAGACGAGATGAAAGAGGCCGCGCTGCAAGAGCGGCTTCGCCTGTTCTATGTCGCCATGACGCGGGCCGAGAAATGGCTGATCGTGGCCGCGGCAGGGGAATTGTCGAAAGATGAATCCTCTTGGTATCAGATCACCGCAGCCGCTCTGGCCAGGCTCCGGGCCGAGCCTTTGGGCGACGATGGCACGCTGCGCTATCAACAGGGCGATTGGGATGCGCTCGACATCATAGAGACGCCTGAGAAAACCGTAACAACGCCCACGTTAGACCCTGTTTTCACCCGCTCCGCCCCCTCCCCCAAGGGGGAGGACAAGACCCTGTCGCCCTCGGATCTCGGCGGAGCCAAGGCGCTCGCGGGTGAGGCCGGGCTCGATATGGACACCGCGTTGAGCTATGGCACGCTGGTCCATGAACTGCTGGAACATCTGCCACTGATGGGGCCGGATGCACGGGAGATCTTTCTGGAGCGGTTGGCCCGCACACACCCCGCCGAGATGATCGCCCGCGCGGAAGATGAGGCGGAAGCGGTGCTGAACACCCCTGCCCTCGCCCCGCTGTTCGCTGAGACAACCCTCGCCGAAGTGCCCGTGACCGGCAGCCTCGGAGACCAGCGCCTGCATGGCACGATCGACCGTTTGGTGATCGCCGAGGATCGCATCCTTGCTGTCGATTTCAAGACCAACCGCGTGGTCCCCGGCACGGCTGAGGCCTGCCCCGACGGGCTGCTGCGCCAGATGGGGGCCTATGCCCATATGCTGCGCCAGATCTACCCGGATCGGCGGATCGAGACGGCCATTCTATGGACTGCCACCCCCGCGCTTATGGTGTTACCCAACGATATCGTGACAAATGCCCTGCGTGCCCTGCCATATCTTGACGCCACTGCCGCGCATTCATAGGTTCAGGCCTCAACCCATTCCTGTCAGGAGAGCATCATGGCAACCGTCGCAGTCACCGACGACACTTTCGACGCCGAAGTCAAAAATTCGGACATTCCGGTTCTGGTCGATTTCTGGGCCGAATGGTGCGGCCCGTGCAAACAGATCGGCCCTTCGCTGGAAGAGCTGTCGGATGAAATGAACGGTCGCGTGAAGATCGTCAAAGTCAACGTCGACGAGAACCCGAACTCGCCCGCCCAAGTCGGCGTGCGCGGTATCCCGGCGCTGTTCATCTTCAAGGACGGGCAGGTCGTGTCCAACCTCGCCGGTGCGCGCCCAAAAGCGGCCCTGCAAAGCTGGATCGAAGAATCCATCTAAGGCCAACGCCTTAGGCATTGAGTTACGAAAACGGGCGTCCTTCGGGGCGCCCTTTTCATTTGGGCAAAGCCGCTGGCCACTGCACCGCAAGCGTGCCCCTGCCTCATAAGCGTCGCCTCTGCTTCGCGCGCAACCGGCGCTGCCCTTGTCCTGCCCTGCCACGGGGGCCATATAGAGCGCCAAGCGACAGGAGGCCCCATGGCACAGAACGACGATTTCCCCGGTTGGCACGGGACCACGATCATTGGCGTCAAAAAAGGCGGCGAAGTGGTGATTGCCGGTGACGGACAGGTCAGCCTTGGCCAGACCGTGATCAAAGGCACCGCGCGCAAGGTGCGCAAGCTCAGCCCCGGCGGCTATGACGTGGTGGCGGGGTTTGCGGGCTCCACCGCGGATGCCTTTACCCTGCTGGAACGGCTGGAGGCCAAATTGGAAGCGACACCGGGTCAATTGGCCCGTGCCAGTGTCGAATTGGCCAAGGACTGGCGCACCGATAAATACCTGCAAAAGCTCGAAGCGATGCTGATCGTGAGCGACGGCAAAGACCTGTTGGTCATCACCGGCGCGGGCGATGTGCTGGAGCCGGAGCATGAGGTCGCCGCCATCGGATCGGGCGGGAACTATGCCCTCGCCGCCGCGCGCGGCATGATGGACAGCGACCGGGACGCCGAAACCATTGCCCGTGATGCCATGGCGATCGCCGCCGACATCTGCGTCTACACCAACGGCAAACTCACCGTGGAGAAAATCACCGCATGACCGACCTGACCCCCCGCGAGATCGTATCCGAACTGGACCGCTATATCATCGGCCAGAACGACGCCAAACGCGCCGTGGCCGTGGCCCTGCGCAACCGCTGGCGCCGCAAACAGCTGAGCGATGACCTGCGCGATGAAGTCTACCCAAAGAACATCCTGATGATCGGCCCCACCGGCGTCGGCAAGACCGAGATCAGCCGCCGCTTGGCGAAGCTCGCCCGCGCGCCCTTCATTAAAATTGAGGCGACGAAATTCACGGAAGTCGGCTATGTCGGCCGCGACGTGGAACAGATCATCCGCGATCTCGTGGACAGCTCTATCGCCATGACCCGCGAGTTCATGCGCGAAGACGTTAAAGCCAAGGCCGAACAGGCCGCCGAGGACCGTGTCATCGACGCCATCGCCGGCACCGATGCCCGCGACGGCACGCGCGAGATGTTCCGCAAGAAACTACGCGCAGGCGAACTTGATGACACGATGATCGAGCTTGAGGTCGCCGATACCTCCAGCACCTTCCCGATGATGGACATTCCCGGCCAGCAAGGCATGGGGATGATGAACCTCGGCGATATTTTCGGTAAAGCCATGGGCGGGCGCACCACCAAGAAACGCATGGCCGTGGCCGATAGCTATGACGTGCTGGTGGGCGAAGAGGCAGACAAGCTGCTCGACGACGAAGCCGTGAACCGCGCCGCCATTGAAGCGGTCGAGCAGAACGGCATCGTCTTCCTTGATGAGATCGACAAGGTCTGCGCCCGTTCTGACGCGCGCGGTGGCGATGTTTCCCGCGAGGGGGTGCAGCGCGACCTGCTGCCGCTGATCGAAGGCACTGTGGTCTCGACGAAATATGGCCCGGTGAAGACCGACCACATCCTCTTCATCGCCTCAGGCGCGTTCCATATCGCCAAGCCTTCGGACCTTTTGCCCGAATTGCAGGGCCGTCTGCCGATCCGCGTCGAACTGCGGGCGCTGACCGAGGATGATTTCGTCCGCATCCTGACCGAGACCGACAATGCGCTTACCCGGCAGTACACCGCCCTGATGGGGACCGAGGAACTGACCGTGACCTTCACCGAAGAGGGCATCGCGGCGCTGGCCAAGATCGCGGCAGAGGTCAACACCTCGGTTGAGAACATCGGTGCGCGGCGGCTTTATACGGTGATGGAACGGGTCTTCGAAGAAGTCTCCTTCGACGCGCCTGATCGCTCGGGGCAAGAGATCACCGTCGATGCGGATTTCGTTGAAAAGAACCTTGGCGAATTGACCCGCTCCACCGATCTCAGCCGCTACGTTCTTTAGGGCTTTCCTTTCCTCCATGCCCCGGCGAAGAAAGGGGCATGGAATACCTCTCATTTCTGCGGCGCAACTGGCTGTTTCTGCTGGCCGGTTTCCTGCTGACCTTCACCTCGTCCTATGGGCAAACCTATTTTATCTCGCTCTTTGCGGGGGCGGTGAAAGGCGACTTTGGCCTCAGCGACGGCCAGTGGGGCGGCATCTATACCATCGGCACGACGTTGTCGGCCATCACCATGGTCTGGGCCGGGGTGCTGACGGACCGCTTTCGCGTGCGGGTGCTGGCCCTTGGCGTGATGCTGGCGCTGGCGGGCGCCTGTTTGGCGATGGCGGCGGTGCCGAATTGGATTGCGCTGATCTTTGTCATCTACGCATTGCGGCTGACCGGGCAGGGGATGATGTCTCAGCTTGGGCAGGTCGCCATGGTGCGCTGGTTTGAGGCCTCGCGTGGCAAGGCGCTTTCGCTATCCTCAATGGGTTTCGCCGCTGGTCAGGCATTTTTGCCGGTGATCTTCGTGGCGCTTTTCGCCAGCTTTCACTGGCGCAGCCTTTGGGTGCTGGCCGCGGTGCTGGTGCTGCTGACGATCCCGGTGATCCAAATGCTGCTGCGGCAAGAGCGCACCCCGCAAAGCATGGCCGATCAGGCGCAGCGCGCGGGTATGAGAGGGCGGCATTGGACCCGGGCCGAGATGTTCCGCTCGGGTCTCTTCTGGATGATCATCCCGCTGGCCATCGGCC
Source organism: Sulfitobacter sp. M85 (assembly GCF_029285915.1). Lineage (NCBI taxonomy): Bacteria > Pseudomonadati > Pseudomonadota > Alphaproteobacteria > Rhodobacterales > Roseobacteraceae > Sulfitobacter > Sulfitobacter sp. M85. The sequence continues at coordinate 387,374 of NZ_JABECQ010000001.1, read as the reverse complement.
CCGCGGCATGGGGCACGGCCCTGTTCTTTCAGCAGGTGCATCTGACCCAAGTGAAGGGATGGGCCTTGGTCGAATTCGTGGCTTTGATGCCGGTCTATACAATCTCGGCGGTGGCCTCGACCTTCCTCTCGGGCTGGGCAATCGACCGTTTCGGCGTCAGCCGCGTTGTGCCGGTGATGATGTTGCCCTTTGCCCTGTCATTCGCGGTGCTCGCCTATGCCGACACGCTCTGGATGGCCGGGATCGGCTTGCTTATTTTTGGCATGGGGCAGGGGATGCAATCCACCGCGCCCGCAGCCTTTTGGGCCGAGTATTTCGGCACCCGCCACGTCGGGTCGATCAAGGCGGTGGCGGCGGCGCTGATGGTCTTTGGTTCGGCCATCGGGCCGGGGGTGACGGGGCTGTTCATCGACCTCGGCGTCGATTTCCCGCAGCAGATGCTGCCCATCGCGCTTTACTATCTGATTGCCGCAGGCTTGGCCGCATGGGCGATTGCGCGCTACAAACCGCTGCTGCACAGCTAGCGGTTGCGCCGTAGGTAGACGTAATAGGCCCCGCCGCCGCCGTGGCTGACGTGGGCCTGCGCGACCTGTAGCACGAGACTGCTGAGCGGTGGCATAGACAGCCACTGGGGCACCTGATGGCGCAGCACCCCATCGCGCACGGGGATCGGGCCACCGTCGTCGCGGCGTTTGCCCTTGCCGGTGATGACCAGCACCAACCGCTTGCCGCGCGCATGGGCATCCATAATGAAGCCGTTCAGGGCAGGATGCGCCCGATCAAGCGTCATGCCATGCAAATCGATCCGGCCTTCGGGGCGCAGTTTGCCGCGTTTGAGCTTGCCATAGGCCTTGTTGTCCATCTGAACCGGCGCGGCCTTCATCTGCTCGGCCAATGTCGGGCGCAGGTCGTTGCCCCGCTTTTTCATGGATGGCTGCGGTTTGTTGCCCTGCAAGGCGATCTTGGCCCGCCGAACTTGTGGCGGGGCAGGGGGGGGCGCGTCGATCTCGGGCGTGAAAAGCTTGTTCAGCTCCAGCTCCTCGGTCCGCTCGGTCACCCGGCGCCAAAGTTCGAGATCGTCTTCGTTCAAGCGGCGCCGTTTCATATCGCGCTCTCCGGCAGGAAAGCATAGGCGCGTTGGATTGGCATCAAGACCACCATCCGCCCCGGATCGCGCAGACGTCCCGCCGCGCGGCCCGCTTTGTCGCCAGTGCCAAAGAACACATCCGCACGCTGCGCGCCCTTGATAGCCGAGCCTGTATCCTGCGCGACCATCAGACGGCGCAGAGGTTTATTCCCGTCTTTCTCAATCCAGACCGGCGCGCCGAGCGGCACATGCGACGGGTCAACCGCGATGCTGCGCATGGCGGTGATAGACCGGTTCATCGCCCCCAGCGGCCCCTTATCGGCGGGCACGCGGCTGACTTCGCGGAAAAAGACGTAAGACGGGTTGTGATAGAGCAATTCGCGGCCATCTTCGGGGTTGCGGCGCACCCAGTTCTTGATGACATCGGCGCTGACCTGATGCGCCTCATAGACCCCGCGCCGCACCAATTCGACCCCGACCGAGCGGTAATCATGGCCATTCGCGCCGCGGTAACCCACCCGCAGATAGCTGCCATCGGGCAGGCGAATACGGCCAGAGCCCTGAATTTGCAGAAAGAAAAGCTCAACCGGGTCATCGACCCAAGCGATCTCAAGCCCGCGGTCGCGCATCACGTCGCCATCTAGGATCTCGCGCCTGGTGAGCCAGGGGCGGATCTGCTCGGCCTCGGGGGGCATGGCGTAGATGGGGTATTGAAACCGGGCAGAGGGGTAGAGATCGCCGTCCAACTCAGGTTCGAAATACCCGGTGAAAAGCGCGTCTTTGCCGTCTTCCATCAGAACGGGGCGAAAGAACAATTCGAAAAACTGCCGCGGGTCGGGTCCATCCTTTGCCAGCTTACAGAGCGCGCGCCAATCGACATCTTTCATGTCGCCGCAGGTGCTGGTGAAAACCTCGAAGGCGGAGGCGTGGTCATCTTCGGCCCAGCCCTCAAGCTGGTCGAAATCCATGACAGTATAATGCACCTCTGCTGCTGACGGCGTGTTCATCGACACACCGCCCAACAGCGCAAGAGCGCCAAGCGCACGCGCTACCCGTCTGTGGAAACCAACAGCCAATTCGGATCGTCCGAGCCCATGACACGAGCGAAGACCCATGTATCTTTTTGGCGTTTGATTTCGGTGCTGCTGCCCTCGACAATCTCGCCCTCGCGGTTGCGAACCTCCGAGGTCAGCTCGCCGACGAAGCGGATGGTGAGTTCGGCTTCTTTCGTGGTCTCGTCCATCTTGGCGTCGATCAGTTCCATCTCGCGCACGCCGATGAAAGTCGCCTCGATCGTTAGACCTTGGTCCTCCCGCGCGGCGACGCCGTCAACAAAGCTTTCATAGACGTCATCAGCCAGAAACGGCTGAATTTCGGCCAAATCGCCCCGCTCATAGCCCATGACGATCATCTCATAAGCGCCGCGCGCGCCTTGCAGGAAATCGTTAACGCCAAAGGACGGCTCGACCCGCTTCATCTCGGCCAAGGCCTTGCCCGAGGGGCTGTCTGCGGGAACGTGGTCAGTGATATCGAGATCCGGGCCACCTTCGATCACTTCAAACGCGGGGCCGCTGCGCGGGCTTGGCGTTTGATCGGTCACCGGGGGCTTTTCAAAACCCTCACGCGTGCCAAGCACGTTTTTCAGCCGCAGGATCAGGAATACGGCGATACCGGCAAGCACCAGAAGCTGTATCAGGGGAGAATTCATCGAAACCTCATTCAGGGGTGGCATGGAAACATGCGAGTTAAGCTCTTATGTAGGTGTTCGACCGGGGCAAGTCCACTCTGCCCCCAGCGAAAGGACCCCGCCGCATGTGGCTATTGATCGCATTTATCGCCGTGCCTCTGATCGAGATCACGCTTTTCATCCAAGTCGGTGGCGCCATCGGCCTTGGCTGGACGCTGGCCGTGGTGGTTTTGACCGCCCTTTTGGGTACATGGTTGGTGCGGTCTCAGGGTGCGCTGGCGCTTGGACAGTTGCGCAGTTCCTTTAATGACTTGCGCGACCCGACCGAGCCTTTGGTGCATGGCGCGATGATCCTGTTTTCCGGCGCGCTGCTGCTGACGCCGGGGTTCTTCACCGATGCCGTAGGCTTTGCCTTTCTGGTGCCACGCTTTCGCGCCGCCGCCTATCGCGCGATCCGCGACCGGGTGAAGGTCCAAAGCTTTGGCACCCCCGGCGGCATGGGGCCGCGGCCCGGGCCGCAACGCCGCGGCGATCCGCGCGGTGATGTGATCGACGGGGATTTTCACGAAATCCCCGAACAGCCGCGCCAGACCAAAGGCCCCTCGGGCTGGACTAAGGATTGAGCGGCCCGTGCCGACCTGTTAAGTCCGGGTAGATTTAAGAAATTCACCACAACAGGACACAGAAAATGGCAGAAAACGAAACCGCACAACCTAAGCAGCCGCAGATGCGCGTGCTGGGCCAGTTCATCCGCGACATGTCGTTCGAGAACATCATGGCGCAGAAGGGTGCCCCGGCGGATGTGCAGCCCGACGTGCAGGTTCAGGTCAACCTCGACGCGAAAAAGCGTTCGGGCGAGAACCAGTATGAAACCGCGATCAAGCTGAACATCACCTCTAAAGCGAAAGACGGCGACGCGACGCTTTTCGTGCTGGAAATCGACTATGTCGGTATCTTCCAAGTCGAAAACGTGCCGGAAGAGCAGATGCACCCCTATCTGCTGATCGAATGCCCGCGCATGATCTTCCCCTTCCTGCGCCGCATCGTCAGCGACGTGACCCGTGACGGTGGCTTCCCGCCGCTGAACCTTGAGAACATCGACTTCCTGTCGCTCTATCGCAACGAAGTGGCACGCCGTCAGGCCGAAAACCCGCCAAAAGCCGACGCTTAAGCGTCAGCCAAGCTGTTTCCACAGCGCGTCGTCGCCCAGTTTACCGACAAATTCGGCATGGGCGGCGGCTTCGGCCTCTGTCAGACGCGAGGGCAGGGGCGTGGGCCGCGGTTTCGGGGTCCAGCGCGTCTCCGGCTCGCCCGTCTTGCGCTCCGGCGCCGAGGACAGCGCGAAGTCCGGCTGCCGCCCCCCAATCAGTTCCAGATAGACTTCGGCCAAGATCTCACTGTCGAGCAAGGCGCCGTGCAGCGTCCGCGAGGTGTTGTCGATGCCAAAGCGACGGCAGAGCGCGTCGAGCGAAGCGGGTGAGCCCGGAAAGCGTTTGCGCGCAATCTCCAGCGTGTCGAGCGCTTGTTCCCACGGGATCTGCGGCAGGCCCATCCAGCGCAGCTCAGCATTCAGGAATTTGATGTCGAAGGCCGCGTTGTGGATGATCAGCTTGGAATCGCCAATGAAATCCAGAAACTGCCGCCCGATCTGCGCGAACTTGGGCTTGTCGCGCAAAAAGTCATCGCCCAGCCCGTGCACCTGAAAGGCTTCCTCGGGCATGGAGCGTTCGGGATTGATATATTGGTGATAGGTCTCGCCCGTGGCCATGTGGTTCATCAGCTCGACCGCGCCGATCTCGACGATACGGTCGCCGCTTTCGGGGTCAAAGCCGGTGGTTTCAGTATCGAGCACGATTTCACGCATGGCGCAGTCTTTCCCTGATGTCGCGGATCACCGCCCGCACCTGCGCGCGGGCATGGTCGAGCGTGTCGGTCACTATCACATAGTCCGAGCGGGCGCACTTCTCTTCGGCGGGCATCTGCTTGGCGCGGATGGCGTCGAATTGCGCCTCTGTCATCGTGCCGCGCGCCAGTACCCGGTCGCGCTGGACCTCTGCCGGGATCGACACGCAGGCCACCGCGTCCATCGCAGCCTCGCCGCCGGTCTCGAACAGCAGCGGAATGTCCAGCACGGCAATGTCGCTATCCGCCTGCGCCAAAAACGTCGCCCGGTCTTCGGCCACCAGCGGATGCACGATGGCTTCGATCCGGGGCAGGGCGGTCGGATCGGCGGCGATGACCTCTTTCAACGCGGCACGAGAGACGCCACCGCCCTCGATAGCCTCCAGGAAAGCCGCCTGCATCGGCGCCACGGCAGCCCCGCCCGGGGCATAAAGCCGGTGCACCGCCGCGTCGGCATCCCATACAGCGCAGCCTTCCTCGGCAAACATCTTTGCCGTGGTCGATTTGCCCATGCCGATGGAGCCGGTGAGCCCGAGGTGGAACATCAGCGCAGCACCGCCGTTCGCGTGGCGCGGTCGACCTCGGGCCGCTGGCCGAACCAACGCTCGAACGCCGGGACCGCCTGATGCAACAACATGCCCAGCCCGTCGACCGTGACGCAGCCCATATTCTCAGCCGTTTCAAGCAGATGGGTGCGCAGCGGAGCGTAAACGAGATCCGTCACCACGGTGCCGGGGCGCAGCCCATCCAGCGGCACCCGCAAGGCGCCTTTGCCGATCATGCCAAGCGATGTGGTGTTCACCAACAAACTGGCGTGATCGATCATATTGCCCGCCTGCACCCAATCGACGACTTTAACCCGGCCGCCGAAATCGCGCTGCAACTGCTCCGCCCGGACGCGGGTGCGGTTTGACAGGCAGATCTCAGGCACGCCAGCATCCAAAAGCGAGGAGACAACCGCCCGCGCCGCGCCCCCCGCGCCCAAGACCGCCGCCGGTCCGGCCTTCGGATCCCAATCCGGCGCACCGGCCTTGAGATTCTCGATGAAGCCGTAGCCATCCGTATTATCCGCATGAATCTTGCCATCGGCGCGAAAGATCAACGTATTGGCCGCGCCGATCAGAGTGGCCCGGTCAGTGATGAGATCCGCAATCTCCATCACCGCTTCTTTATGGGGGATCGTCAGGTTCACCCCAACAAAGCCCATCTTGGGCAGCGTTCTCAGCACCTCTTCCAGATCATCGGGGGCGACATCAAGCGGCACATAATGCCCGGCGATGCCATAGGTCTCCAGCCAATGGCGATGCAACTGCGGGGATTTGGAATGCGCGATGGGCGATCCGATCACACCGGCGAGGGGGATTTTGGGCAGGCTCATGTCGTGAGGTCTCCGCGCAGCGTCAGGAAATTCAGCAGTTCAAGAAATGGCATACCGAGGACGTGAAAGTAATCCCCCTCAATCTGGGTGAAGAGCCGCACACCTTTCTCTTCCAGCTTGTAGCAGCCCACCGCGTGGCGAATGCTCTCCCAGTTTCGCGCGACGTAGTCTTCTATATAGGCGTCGCTGGCCTCGCGCATACGCAGCCGCACCTGACCTACGTGCCGCCAGAGCGGTTCACCGTTTTCATAAAGTACGGCGGCAGAGAGCAACGAATGCCGATCCCCGCGGAGCCGGTGAAGCTGCGCTATCGCCTCGTCCTGATCATGCGGCTTGTGCAGCATCTCTCCGCGATGTTCCAACACCTGATCGCAGCCCAGAACCAGCGCGCCGGGGTGTCGCTCGCTCACTTTTCGGGCTTTCATCTCGGCCAAGGTATCGGCGATGTCGCGCGGCTTGGCCTCTTCGGCCCGCAGCGCGGCAGTTATCATCTCTTCGTCGATCTTGGCTGGGATCACCTCATGCGGGATCGCGGCCTGCGCCAAGAGCTGCGCCCGGATCTCCGAGCCGGAGGCGAGGATGATTTTCTGCGGCATGTGGATAACCCTGTGATGATCTGGCGCAAATCTTGAGGATTTGTTCTGCGAGATAAAAGTTGACAGCACAAGCCCGCAGATCTCGCCCCGAGTCGCGGTTTTTGTCGCCGATTCCCACCCCGATGAATAGGGATAAGCCGCTTGTGCGTATAACCACGAGACTTCACCGGTTATCCCCGCTTTGATACATTTTGTCCCCCGGAAAATACGCTAGCAAGATACTGAGAAAATTTAATATTCGCGAATCGGGGCCAGCTTATCCACAGGGGGCCGCGAAGTTTGTTCACCTGTTGATAAGCGGCGGTATAAATCATTAATCCACAGGATTCAGGCGCCCTACAATCAACTACATCTTTTCTCTTTTCTTATTTATTAAGAAAGAAGCACGCACACCGGAGCCTTCCCCATGTTCGATCTTCTCAGCCTCGCTTATCCATGGATCAAAGCGCTCCATATCGTGTCGGTCATCAGTTGGATGGCGGCGCTCTTCTACCTACCGCGGCTCTTCGTGCATCATGTCGAACAGGCGGGCTCCGGCGGGCGGATGCACAAGACTTTCGCGATGATGGAATTCAAGCTCGCTCAGTTCATCATGCGGCCTGCGATGATGGCGACATGGGTTTTCGGCCTCGCCCTCGTTCTGACGCCCGGAATCGTGGATTGGACGATGATCTGGCCATGGACCAAGGGGGCCAGTGTCATCGCCATGACGGTTTTCCATGTTTGGCTGAAAAAACAGGTCAAATCCGTCGAAAGCGGCGACAGTACCGTCACGGGCCGTCAGTTCCGGCTTTTGAACGAAGTGCCGACACTGCTGATGATCGTGATCGTCTTCTCAGTGGTCGTGAAATTCTGAGGCAATTGACTCAAGCCGCGCTGCCGCCTATATCTGCGCCACTGTCCCGTCCGGGGCGGTTTCTGCTTGCCACATTCAAATGATCGACCAGCCCGCATTCTGCTGCGGCTGAACAGGATGCTCCATGACAACCGAAACGCTGAACCTCGCTGATCTCAAGGCGCAGACGCCGAAAAACCTGCTCGCCATGGCCGAAGAGCTGGAGATCGAAAACGCCTCGACCATGCGTAAAGGCGAGATGATGTTCCAGATTCTCCGCGAACGTGCGGATGACGGTTGGGAGATCTCGGGCGACGGCGTGTTGGAAGTGCTGCAAGACGGATTCGGTTTTCTGCGCTCTCCCGAAGCGAACTACCTGCCGGGCCCCGATGACATCTACGTCTCGCCCGACATGATCCGCAAATGGTCGCTGCGCACCGGGGACACTATCGAGGGGCTGATCAAGGCGCCCGATGACACCGAACGCTATTTCGCGCTGACCGAGGTCACCAAGATCAACTTCGAGGCGCCCGAGAAGGCGCGCCACAAGGTTGCCTTCGAGAACCTCACGCCGCTTTACCCCGACGAGCGTCTGACGATGGAGGTTGATGACCCCACGATCAAGGACCGCTCCGCGCGGATCATCGATCTGGTCTCGCCCATCGGTAAGGGCCAGCGCTCGCTGATCGTGGCCCCGCCGCGCACCGGTAAGACCGTGCTGCTGCAAAACATCGCTAACAGCATCGAGAAAAACCACCCGGAGTGCTACCTGATCGTCCTGCTGATCGACGAACGGCCCGAGGAAGTCACCGACATGCAGCGGTCGGTGAAGGGGGAGGTCGTCTCCTCCACCTTTGACGAGCCGGCCACGCGCCACGTCGCCGTCTCCGAGATGGTCATCGAAAAGGCCAAGCGCCTCGTCGAGCACAAGCGCGACGTTGTTATCCTGCTCGATTCGATCACCCGTCTGGGTCGCGCCTTCAATACCGTGGTGCCGTCCTCGGGCAAGGTCCTGACCGGTGGTGTCGACGCTAATGCCCTGCAACGCCCGAAGCGTTTCTTCGGGGCCGCGCGGAACATCGAAGAGGGAGGCTCGCTCACCATTATCGCCACCGCGCTGATCGACACCGGCAGCCGCATGGACGAGGTGATCTTTGAAGAGTTCAAGGGCACCGGCAACTCCGAGATCGTGCTGGACCGCAAGATCGCCGACAAGCGCGTTTTCCCGGCGATCGACATCCTCAAGTCCGGCACCCGGAAGGAGGATCTTCTGGTCGACAAGGTGGACCTGCAGAAAACCTTCGTCCTGCGCCGCATCCTCAACCCGATGGGCACCACCGACGCCATCGAATTCCTGCTCGGCAAGCTCAAGCAAACCAAGTCGAATTCTGACTTCTTCGACTCCATGAACACCTGAGTTATTAAGTAATAACAATAGGTTAGTGAAATATGGACACGATATTCGCCCAAGCGTCAGCGCCGGGCCGTGCCGGGGTTGCGGTGATCCGCATTTCCGGCCCACAGTCCTTCGCGATTGCGCAGGAGATTTCCGGCAAACGTCCTGAAGGACGCGAAAGCGTGTTGCGAAACCTCCGCGGCACGGGCGGAGAGGTTATCGACCAAGCTCTGGTCCTAAGCTTCCCCGGGCCAAATTCCTTTACAGGCGAAGATGTAGTTGAATTTCAACTCCATGGCTCCATCGCCGTGGTCCGGGCGATGCTTTCCCTGCTGTCGACCTTCCCCGAAACTCGGATGGCCGAAGCGGGGGAGTTCACCCGCCGTGCGCTAGAGAATGAAAAGCTGGATCTCGCGCAGGTCGAAGGGCTGGCAGATCTCATCGAAGCCGAAACAGAAGCACAGCGAAAGCAAGCGCTTCGCGTTTTGTCGGGCCACCTCGGCGCACGGGTCGAAGATTGGCGAAAAGACCTGATCCGCGCCGCTGCGCTTCTGGAGGCCACGATCGACTTCGCGGATGAAGAAGTGCCCGTCAATGTCACCCCCGAGGTAGAGGCGCTGCTCTCGAAGGTCGGCAAGGAATTGCAGGCCGAAGCGGAAGGCACCTATGTCGCTGAACGGGTTCGAAATAGCTTCGAAGTCGCGATCATCGGTGCGCCAAATGCGGGTAAGTCGACGCTCTTGAATGCGCTAGCGGGACGCGACGCAGCGATCACCTCTGAAATCGCGGGCACTACCCGCGACGTAATCGAAGTTCGAATGGACCTCGGCGGGCTGCCGGTCACCCTGTTGGATACGGCGGGTCTCCGCGAGAGCGAAGATAAAGTTGAAACCATCGGGATTGAACGCGCAATCGAACGCGCCGGGGCGGCGGATCTGCGGGTGTTTCTCGCGGCGCCGGATGAGGCCTTGGCCCTTACGCCAGAGGAAGAGGATATTGTTCTCCACCCCAAGGCAGATCTCGTTGGTATTGAGGCGAACGGTATCTCAGGGAAGACCGGGCAGGGCGTGTCAGAGCTCATCGACCGCATTCAATCTACGCTCTCGGAACGCAGCTCAAGCATCGGACTTGCGACCCATGAGCGGCATCGCGTCGCCTTGCAGCAAGCCGTCTCGTGTTTGGCTGAAGTAGATGTTATCCTGACTCGGGGACCTGATTTCTATGATTTGGCCGCTGCGGAGCTTCGGTTCGCCATTCGCGCGCTGGAAACTCTAGTGGGCCGCATAGACGTCGAGAACCTGCTGGATGAGATCTTCACCAGCTTTTGCGTTGGTAAATGATGGAGTGTTTCACGTGAAACATTTTGATGTGATCGTGATCGGTGGCGGCCACGCGGGCGCGGAAGCAGCGCACGCTTCGGCACGGCTAGGCGCACCCACAGCGCTCGTCACGATGAGCCGCGATGGGATCGGCGTCATGTCCTGCAATCCGGCCATCGGCGGACTGGGGAAGGGCCATCTGGTACGAGAGATTGACGCGATGGACGGCGTCATGGGCCGCGTTGCCGATAAGGCCGGCATTCAATTCCGTCTCCTAAACCGCCGGAAAGGCCCCGCGGTTCAGGGCCCCCGTGCGCAAGCTGATCGGAAAATCTACCGGACAGAGATGCTCCGCGAAATCGACGCGCAAGCGAACCTCGACATCATTGAAGGAGAGGTTACCGACTTCGTGATGGATGGAGAAGCCGTTGCCGGCGTAGTCTTGGCCGACGGAACGACCATCAAAGCAGCGTCTGTAATTCTCACAACTGGGACCTTCCTCCGAGGTGTCATTCATATCGGAGACGTATCGCACGAAGGCGGCCGCATGGGGGACAAAGCGTCGGTCAAACTGGCCGAACGGATCGATTCCTTTAATCTCCCGATGGGCCGACTAAAGACGGGGACGCCGCCCCGTCTGGATGGCCGCACGATCAACTGGGATATATTGGAAGGGCAGCCCGGGGACGATGACCCCGTCCTGTTTTCCTTCCTCTCCGACAAGGTTTCAGCCCCTCAGGTCGCCTGCGGTATTACCCATACGAACGAGAAAACTCATGAGATCATCAGAGAGAATCTCGATAGGTCCGCAATGTATGGCGGGCATATCGATGGCGTAGGCCCGCGCTATTGTCCGTCGATCGAAGATAAGGTCGTCCGTTTTGCCGACAAAGAGTCGCATCAGGTTTTCCTAGAGCCCGAGGGCGCGGATGATCATACCGTCTATCCAAACGGCATTTCGACCTCTCTTCCGGCAGATGTGCAGGAAGCCTATGTCCGAAGCATGGTTGGCCTTGAGAACGCAACTATTCTGCAACCCGGGTATGCCATCGAGTACGACTACGTCGATCCGCGCGCTCTTTCATCAACGCTTGCGGTCCGTACCGTACCCGGCCTCTATCTCGCCGGACAGATCAATGGTACGACGGGCTATGAGGAAGCGGCCGCGCAGGGACTCGTAGCCGGCTTGAATGCCGCTCTGCGCGCCCAAGGCCGGGATGCGGTGACATTTACCCGTTCCGAAAGCTATATTGGGGTTATGGTCGATGATCTGACGACACGGGGCGTTACGGAACCCTACCGGATGTTCACTTCTCGGGCCGAGTTCCGCCTGTCGCTACGGGCGGACAATGCGGATCAGCGGCTAACTCCATTGGCGATTCAATTAGGCTGTATCTCTGACGCGCGCCGAGATAGATTCGAGGAGAAGGTTTCCTCCCTAGAGGAGACAAAGGCGAAGCTGGAAGGTACGGAGTATACGCCGAAAGAGCTTGCGAGCGCCGGTATCAAAGTCAACCAAGATGGTTCAAAGCGTAGCGGCTATCAGGTTCTCGCGTTTCCCGATGTGAAGTTTGAGGATTTGCTGCCACTTGATCGCAGCCTGGAAGAAACTCCATTCGAGATACGTCGGCAGATTGAACGGGACGCGCTCTACGCAACCTACATCGCTCGACAACAGAAAGAGATCGATGTGCTTAAGAAAGACGAGAACGTTCGTATACCGTCTGATTTTTCCTTCGATGATCTTGCAGGCCTTTCTAACGAGCTGAAGTCGAAGGTATCTTCCGCGCGTCCGGAAACAATAGCACAGGCGGCTCGCATTGATGGAATGACACCAGCCGCGCTGACTTTGATTCTTGCTCGTGTGAAGCGCGGGGCCGGAAAGAAGTCAGCATGAGCACCGAAAATGACCTCGATGTTTCACGTGAAACATTTGAAAAGCTGAAAGCCTTTGCCGAATTGGTGAGGAAATGGAATCCGAAGATTAATTTGGTTTCCAAGAGCAGCTTGGACGACCTTTGGTCTCGCCATATTCTGGATTCCATCCAAATCTTTGAGCTTGCTCCAGGGCCAGGGAATTGGGTAGACCTCGGTAGCGGCGGAGGTTTCCCGGGCATTGTTATTTCGATCCTCAATCAAGAAGAACGCAAATTCGATGTAGTCATGGTTGAAAGTGATCAAAGGAAATCGGCTTTCCTGCGGACGGCCATTCGAGAACTTGATCTTGCCGCAAAGGTGAAAACCGAGAGAATCGAAGAACTCGAATGTCTCGAAGCAGACGTGCTATCTGCCCGCGCTTTAGCCGATCTGACGAAGCTGCTAGGGTTCGCCGAGTTGCATCTTAAACTTGGAGGCATTGCACTTTTCCCTAAAGGTCAAAGCTGGAAGCGTGAAGACCTAGAGGCGCGGCAGGATTGGACCTACGACCTAGAGACGGTAACCAGCAAGACCAATTCGGACGCTGCCATTCTAAAGATTAAGGATATCGCCCGTGTCTGACCTTTCTCGTCCAGCTGGACCGAAAATCATTGCCATTGCAAACCAGAAGGGCGGCGTTGGTAAAACGACGACGACTATCAATCTTGCCGCTGCGCTTGCGGAAGCTGGGAAGCGTATTCTGGTGGTTGATCTGGATCCGCAGGGCAATGCTTCTACAGGTCTTGGGATCGAAGTCGAAGATCGCGAATTTACGACATATGATCTCTTGCTGGACGATAGCCTTCCGCAGGATGTCATTCAGCGCACCGAAACGGATGGGTTACTTATCGTTCCGGCGACGGTTGACCTCAGCTCTGCGGACATCGAACTCTTTTCGAATGAGAAGAGAAGTTTTCTTTTGCACGACGCGCTGCGGCAGACGCAGATGGATCAGTTCAAGTTCGACTATATCTTGATTGATTGCCCGCCTTCACTCAACCTATTGACGGTGAATGCGATGATCGCGGCGCATTCGGTCTTGGTGCCTTTGCAGAGCGAATTTTTCGCACTGGAAGGACTTTCTCAGCTTATGCTGACGATAAGAGAGGTCCGGCAAACCGGGAATAAAGACCTGCGAATTGAGGGCGTTCTACTGACCATGTATGATCGCCGCAATAATCTGTCGCAACAGGTTGAGAATGACGCGCGGGCGAACCTTGGTGAACTGGTGTTCCAAACCGTGATTCCGCGCAATGTTCGGGTGAGCGAGGCGCCGAGCTTTGCCATGCCCGTTTTGAGTTATGATCCCACATCGAAAGGGGCCCAAGCCTACCGCGATTTAGCGGCGGAGCTGACAAGAAACAATGGTTAATAAGGTGGCAGTATGGCAGACAAACAAGAGCGCAAACGAGGCCTTGGCCGGGGGCTTTCGGCACTGATGGCAGACGTAGCGGAGACAGAGAGCGTGGCCGCCAAGGGGGCCGCGGCGGCGGAGCAGTTCGTTCCGATCGAGCGAATTAAACCGAACCCGGATCAGCCTCGTAAGCGGTTTGAGCAAGAGCATCTTGATGATCTCGCGGCCTCAATCAAAGAAAAGGGGGTCATTCAGCCTCTGATTGTCCGCGCTTTGGCCGACGGAAACTTCGAGATCGTTGCGGGTGAGCGGCGCTGGCGGGCCTCGCAGATCGCGAAGGTCCATAGCCTCCCGGTGATCGTGCGCGAGTTCACCGATGTCGAAGTGCTTGAAGTCGCGATCATTGAGAACATCCAGCGGGCAGATCTGAACTCGGTCGAAGAAGCGGCGGGCTATCGTCAGTTGATGGATAAGTTCGGCCATACGCAGGAGAAGATGGCCGAAGCCCTCGGGAAAAGCCGCAGCCATATTGCGAACCTATTGCGTCTGCTGAACCTGCCAGATCCGGTGCAAGAGATGGTGCGCCAGAATGAATTGAGCGCGGGCCATGCGCGGGCGCTGATTCCGGCGAAGGATCCGCTGAAACTGGCGCAGCAGGTCATCAAAGGAGGCCTTTCCGTCCGCGCGACCGAGGCGTTGGTCAAGAAAGATCAGGCCGGTGAGCGCGGTAATATGGTAAATAAAGAGCGTCTCTCGCAGCGCCCAGAGAAGGATGCCGATACACAGGCGCTTGAAGGCGACCTGTCAGCCAACCTAGGTATGAAGGTTAGTTTGGACCATAAACCGGGTCAGGAAGCGGGGAAGGTGACGTTGCACTATACCACGCTTGACCAGTTGGATGAGATCTGCCGTCTCTTGGGCGGCTCTTAAGGCAGAAGCGTTTCGATCACGGCGTTTAGGACGATAACGCCCTGATCTGAAACGATTAACCTGTCTTTCTTACGCGTGGCCATGCCGATGTCTTGCAGGTGATTGACGGCTTTGTCGTCGATCTCATGCCCGGCAATATCGGCGTAACGGGTAAGGTCGACGCCTTCTTTTAGGCGCAGGCCCATCAGGAGAAACTCGGTCGCCTGTTCGCTTCGGCTCAGGGCGGTGCGGGGTTTCTCCGCTTCGCCTTTTGCGACGCCGTCGAGCCACCGCTGTGGATTGCTATAAGCAACCGTCGCGAGTTTCTCTCCGTCCAGCGTCAACCGCCCATGAGCGCCGGGGCCGATGCCGATATAGTCCCCATAGCGCCAATAGATCAGGTTGTGACGCGATTGGGTGCCATCCCGGGCGTGGTTTGACACCTCGTAAGCAGGCATTCCCATGTCATTGCAGATGTCTTGGGTCAGGGTGAACATATCCGCGCCGAGATCTTCGTCGGGCAGGCCGAGAAGTTTTCCGCGGGCGTAACGGTCGCCAAAGGCGGTGCCTTGTTCGATGGTCAGCTGATAGAGCGAAATGTGGTCTATCGCGAGGGATAGAGCCTGTTTCAACTCGGCTTCCCATTCCACGGCGGATTGGTCTTGCCGCCCATAGATTAGATCGAAGCTCACGCGGTCAAAGGTATTACGGGCGATGTCGAAAGCAGTCATCGCTTCTTTCGCCGTATGCAGACGGCCCAAACGTTTGAGATCCGGATCGTTCAGCGCCTGAATGCCCATTGAAACGCGGGACACACCAGCCTGCCGATAGGCGGCGAAGCGCCCGGCTTCGACCGAGCCGGGATTGGCTTCGAGGGTGATTTCCAGATCGTTCGCCGTAGGCCAATGGCGCCGGATCGCGCTGATGATGTCTGCAACGACATCGGGATCCATCAAGCTGGGCGTGCCACCGCCGAAGAAGACAGCATTAAGTACGCGGCCCGGTGTCTCATCCGCAGCGCGCTGAAGCTCGGCAAGATAGGCATCCCGCCAAGCGGCTTGGTCGATCTGGCGGCTAACGTGGCTGTTAAAGTCGCAATAGGGACATTTCGCCTCGCAAAATGGCCAATGGATATAGAGGCCGAAGCCGCCCTGTTGCCAATCTTCAGCCAAAACAGCCCGCAATCAGTTTCGCAAAGGCATCCGCGCGGTGGCTGATGCTGTTTTTCTGCTCGGCGTCCATTTCGCCAAAGGTGACCTCATGGCCGTCAGGTTGGAACATCGGGTCATAGCCGTGACCCTGTTCGCCGCGCATCGGCCAAACCAGCGTGCCGTTCACCTTGCCCGCGAAAACCTCATCATGGCCGTCGGGCCATGCCAGCACCAGCGTTGCGCAGAAACGCGCGCGGCGGGGGTGAGGGGCGTTCTTTTCTTCTAGCAGATTGCGCGTCTTGGTCATGGCCATGACGAAGTCGCGGCCATTCTCTGTTTCGGCCCAATCGGCGGTATAGACGCCGGGTGCATTGTCGAGCGCTTCGACCTCGATGCCGGAATCGTCGGCCAATGCGGGCAAGCCGGTCGCCTTGGCGGCGGCATGCGCCTTGATCCGGGCGTTGCCGACGAAGGTCGTCTCGGTCTCTTCCGGCTCGGGAAGGTTCATCTCTGCCGCGCCGACCACTTCAACCCCGTGGGGGGCGAAGAGCTGGCGCATCTCTGCGAGTTTGCCGGCGTTATGGGTGGCGATCAGAATGCGATTTTCGGTGAACTTGCGGGTCATGCGGTAACCGATTTTTGGATGGTGGCCAGTTCGCCGACGCCTTTTTCGGCCAGGTCCATTAGCTGGTTCATCTGGTCGCGGGTATAGGTTGAGCCTTCGGCGCTCATCTGCACTTCGATCAGCTTGCCGGATCCGGTCATGATGAAGTTGCCATCGACGCCCGCCTCGGAATCCTCGGGGTAGTCGAGGTCGAGCACCGGTTGGCCTGCGTAGATGCCGCAGCTTACCGCCGCGACCGGATCGACCAGCGGGTCAGAAACGACATCGCCCGCTTTCATCAGTTTGTTCACGGCCAGACGCAGGGCAATCCAACCGCCGGTGATGGACGCGCAGCGGGTGCCGCCATCGGCTTGCAGCACGTCACAATCGACGGTGATCTGACGCTCGCCCAAGGCTGAGCGGTCGACCCCGGCCCGCAGGGCACGGCCGATTAGGCGCTGGATCTCGACCGTGCGACCCCCTTGTTTGCCGGAGGCGGCTTCGCGGCGCATCCGCGTGTTGGTGGCGCGGGGCAGCATGCCGTATTCGGCGGTGACCCAGCCCAGACCGGAGCCTTTGATGAACGGCGGCACGCGATCTTCGATCGTCGCGGTGCAGAGCACATGGGTATCGCCCATCTTGATCAGGGCCGACCCTTCGGCATGTTTGGTGAAACCTGTCTCGATCGAGACGGCGCGCATTTCATCGAGTTTCCGGCCAGAGGGACGCATGACATATCCTTTTTGATGTTGCCCGGGGATACCGCCCCACAAGGCTTTGATGCAACCCCGATTGACGTTTGCCCGGCTTGTACCTTTATTAGACAAGAGAGCGAGCACCGATGAAAAACACGCCTGAATTGCTGAAAGACATGAATGACCGATCCCGCGAAGTGTTTCGCCGGGTGGTCGAAGGCTATCTGGAAAGTGGCGATCCGGTTGGGTCGCGCACCTTGACGCGGGACTTCAGCGAAAAGGTCTCGGCGGCGACGATCCGCAATGTAATGCAGGATCTTGAGTATATGGGTCTGCTGGACAGCCCCCATGTCTCAGCGGGGCGCATTCCAACGCAGTTAGGGTTGCGGATGTTCGTCGATGGCATGATCGAGATCGGTGATCCGACCGAGCTCGACCGGGAGAAGATTGACGCGACGCTGGGGAATAATTCCTCTGATGTAGGCGGGCTGTTGGATCGGATCGGATCGGCCCTGTCGGGCGTCACGCATGGTGCGTCGCTCGTGTTGACGCCGAAACATGAAGCGCCGATCAAACATATCGAATTCGTTTCTCTCTCGCCTGATAGAGCCTTGGTGGTGCTTGTTTTCTCTGACGGCCATGTGGAGAACCGGCTATTCACGCCGCCACCCGGGCAGACCCCCAGTTCGATGCGCGAGGCGGCGAATTTCCTGAATGCTTTCGTCGAAGGCAAAACCCTCAGCGAGTTGCAGCGCAGCATCAAGCAGGAGATCACCAAGCGCCGTCAGGAGATCGACGTGCTGGCACAGCAGCTTGTCGAAAGCGGGGCGGTGCTGTGGGACGCGGAAGGGGAGCATTCAGAGCGTTTGATCGTGCGCGGTCGGTCGAATCTGCTGGGCGGAGAGGCGGAGGCCGAAGACCTTGACCGTATCCGCAGCCTTTTCGATGATCTTGAGCGCAAGCGGGACATCGCCGAATTCCTCGAACTGGCCGAAGATGGGGACGGTGTGCGCATTTTTATCGGCTCGGAAAACAAACTTTTCTCACTTTCGGGTTCCTCTCTGGTCGTTTCCCCTTATATGAACGCTGATCGTAAGGTGATCGGCGCCGTGGGTGTCATTGGCCCGACACGCTTAAATTATGGACGTATCGTGCCGATTGTGAACTACACGGCACAACTGGTGGGAAAGCTGATTTCCGACCGGAACTAGAGGTGGAACATGGCAGAGCCGAAAGAAAACGACTTTTTGGACGAAATCGACAGCGCCGAAGCTGAAGAATACGCCGAAGACATGGCCGAGATCGACGAAGAAGCCCTTGCAGTTGAGGAACTGCGCGCCGAGCGTGACCAGTACCGCGACCGTTTCATGCGCGCGCTCGCCGATGCCGAGAATGCGCGCAAACGCTCCGACAAGGACCGTCGCGAGGCCGAGAACTATGGCGGCTCCAAGCTGGCCCGTGACATGCTGCCCGTTTATGACAACATGAAACGTGCGCTGGAAACCACCACCGATGAGCAGAAAGAGGCCTTTGGCCCGCTGCTGGAAGGTGTGGAACTGACGATGCGCGAGCTGCTGAACGTCTTCAAAAAGCACGGCATCGAAGTGATCGCGCCCGAGGTTGGCGACAAGTTCGACCCCAAGCATCACGAAGCGATGTTCGAAGCGCCGGTGCCCGGCACCGTAGCGGGCGAGATCATTCAGGTCGCCGCCGAAGGCTTCATGCTGCACGACCGTCTGCTTCGCCCGGCGCAGGTTGGGGTGTCTTCGACCCCCGCGAGCTAAGCGCGCAATCAGTCACTTTCGAAGGAGGCGGTCAGGATTTGGCCGCCTCTTTCAGTTTGTAGATCAGCTCAAGCGCTTCACGTGGGGAGAGTTCATCGGGGATGATCTGGGCCAGCTTCTCTTCGACCGCCGAGGTTTTCGCGGGGGCCGGTTGCGGCGGCGGGCTGGCTGCGAAGAGCGGCAGATCGTCGATCAGCGTCTTTTGTGTAGCCCCGCCTTCGCGTTCGCCTTTCTCCAATGCCTCCAGCACCACGCGGGCGCGGGCGATCACCGGGGCGGGCAGGCCCGCCAACTGCGCCACCTGCACCCCATAAGAGCGGTCCGCCGCCCCCTTGCGCACCTCGTGCAGGAAGACGACCTCTCCCTCCCATTCCTTGACCGCCACCGTGGCATTGTCGACCCCCGGCAGCTTGCCGGCCAGCGCCGTCATCTCGTGGTAATGGGTGGCGAAGAGCGCCCGGGTCCGGTTCACGTCATGCAGATGTTCCAGCGTGGCCCAAGCGATGGAGAGGCCGTCGTAGGTGGCCGTGCCGCGCCCGATCTCGTCGAGGATCACCAGCGCGCGGTCATCGGCTTGGTTCAAGATCGCGGCGGTTTCGACCATTTCGACCATGAAGGTCGAGCGGCCCCGCGCCAGATCGTCTGAGGCACCGACGCGGCTGAAGAGCTGGCTGACAACGCCGATATGCGCCGAGGTCGCGGGCACGAAACTGCCCATCTGCGCCATCAAGGCGATCAACGCGTTTTGCCGCAGGAAGGTCGATTTACCGGCCATGTTGGGGCCTGTGAGCAGCCAGATGTTCGCCGCCTCACCCTCGGCGCTCAGGTCGCAGTCATTGGCGATGAAAGGCTCGCCCGATTGCTGGGTCAGGGCGCGTTCCACGACTGGATGCCGCCCGCCTTGGATGTCGAAGGCCCGGGACATATCCACGCGCGGGCGGGTCCAATTCTCGCTTCGGGCAAGGTCGGCCAGCCCTGTGGCCAGATCGACTTCGGCCAACCCGGCAGAGGCTTGGCCGATCTCTGCCGCATGCTCCAGAATGGCACTCCGAAGGCTCTCATAGAGCCGCTTTTCGATCTCCTGTGCGTGGTTGCCCGCGTTGAGTATTTTCGTCTCCAACTCGGACAGTTCGACAGTGGTAAAGCGCACTTGGTTCGCCGTGGTCTGACGATGGATAAAGGTCTCTGACAGCGGCGGGTTCAGCATCTTTTCCGCATGGGTGGCGGTGCATTCGACGAAATAGCCCAGCACATTGTTGTGCTTGATCTTGAGCGACGAAATCCCCGTGTCAGTGACGAATTGCTGCTGCATGCCCGCGATCACGCTGCGGCCTTCGTCGCGCAGCTCGCGCGCGGCGTCCAGGTCGGCGTCATGGCCGGGGGCGATGAAACCACCGTCGCGCACCATCAGCGGGGGCTCGGCCACAAGCGCGTGATCCAAAAGGTCGATAAGCTCCCCATGGCCCTGCAACCCTTCGGCAGCTTCGCGAAGCAGGTCGGGGAGATCCTGTTGTGTCAGGCTTTGGTGCAAAGCCTCGGCTTCGATCAACCCATTGCGGATCGCGGCAAGGTCGCGCGGACCGCCCCGGTCAAGCGAGAGGCGTGACAGCGCCCGGTCGAGGTCCGGCACATTGCGCAGACGTTGGCGAATGTCTTCGGCAACGCGGGCATTGTCATAGGCAAAGCTGACCGCATCGGCGCGGGAGGTCACCACATCGACAACGCGCGAGGGGCTCGAGATCCGCCGCTCCAGCAGCCGCGCGCCCCCGGCGGTGACGGTATTGTCCATGATCGACAGCAAAGACCCGGCGCGGCCACCATTTAGGGAGTGGGTGAGTTCCAGATTGCGCCGGGTTGCCGCGTCGATCTGAACGGTGCGGGCCTCGGCCTCTTTCTGGGGCGGGCGGAGCAGGGGCAGCTTGCCGCGTTGGGTGATTGTGAGGTATTCTATTACCGCGCCCATGGCGGAGACTTCGGCGCGGGTGAAGCTGCCGAAAGCCTCTAGCGTTGCAATATCAAACAGGTCGCAGACCCGTTTTTCCGCACTGGTGCTGTCAAAGGCCGACCGGGCCAGACCCGTCAGTGCGATCCCGAAATCAGAGACGACCTCGTGCAATTCCGTCTCTTTCGCCTCTGAGACGATCAGTTCCGAGGGCGACAGCCGCGCCAATTCCGGCCCCAGCCGGACTTGCGCCAGCGGCATCACGTGAAACGCGCCGGTCGAGATATCGACCCAAGCCATCGCGCAGGCATCGCGCACCTCGGCAAAGGCCGCGAGGTAGTTGTGGCGGCGCGCTTCCAGCAGGCTTTCCTCGGTCAGCGTGCCGGGGGTGACCAGCCGCACCACGTCGCGTTTTACCACCGCCTTGTAACCGCGTTTCTTGGCCTCCGCGGGGCTCTCCATCTGCTCGCAGACCGCCACGCGAAACCCCTTGCGGATCAGCGTCAGCAGGTAGCCTTCGGCGGCATGCACCGGCACGCCGCACATGGCGATATCCTTGCCCTGATGCTTGCCGCGTTTGGTGAGCGCGATGTCCAACGCCTCTGCCGCGGCGATGGCATCGTCAAAGAACATCTCGTAAAAATCGCCCATGCGGTAGAACAGCAACGCATCCGCGTGGTCCGCTTTAAGCTCGAGATATTGGGCCATCATTGGCGTTACTTTTTCTGTCTGCACGGCTGCCCCCTGTTGCCGCGCGGACCCTACAAAACCCCCCGGCGCAGCGAAAGGGGGTGCGGGGCCTTGGGCGGGCTTTGTAATGCGATTTGCACTGACGCGGGGCTTGCGTTGTGCTGAACTCGGATCGTGGCTAAGAAGATCCCAAAGCAGAAGAAGGGTAATGTCGTGACGAGAAAGAACCGTATCACCTCTGAAGAGGCGCTTGCCTTTCACCTCGAACCGACCCCCGGCAAGTTCGAGATCTCGGCCACTGTGCCGATGACCACGCAGCGCGACCTGAGCCTTGCCTATTCCCCCGGTGTGGCCGTCCCTTGCGAGGCCATCGCCGAGAGCCCTGAGACAGCCTATGACTACACCAACAAGGGCAATCTGGTCGCCGTGATCTCGAACGGGACGGCGGTTTTGGGGCTTGGAAATCTCGGCGCGCTGGCCTCCAAACCGGTGATGGAGGGCAAGGCGGTTCTGTTCAAGCGTTTCGCGGATGTGAACTCCATCGACATCGAGCTCGATACCGAGGACACCGAGGCTTTCATCAACGCCTGCAAGCTGATGGGGCCGACCTTCGGCGGGATCAACCTTGAAGACATCAAGGCGCCCGAGTGTTTCATCATCGAACAGCGTCTGAAGGAAGAAATGGACATTCCCGTCTTCCACGACGATCAGCACGGCACGGCGGTGATCTGTGCCGCGGGGCTGATCAACGCGTTGCATCTTTCGGGCAAGAAGATCGAAGACGTGCGCATCGTGCTCAACGGCGCGGGGGCTGCGGGCATTGCCTGTCTGGAACTGCTCAAGGCGATGGGCGCGAAGCATGACAACTGCATCATGTGCGACACCAAGGGCGTGATTTACCAAGGCCGCACCGAGGGTATGAACCAGTGGAAATCGGCCCATGCCGCCAATACCGAACTGCGCACGCTCGAAGAGGCGATGAAGGGCGCGGATGTCTTCCTCGGCGTTTCGGTCAAGGGGGCGGTGACGCCTGCGATGGTGGCCTCCATGGCCGACAACCCGGTGATCTTCGCCATGGCCAACCCGGACCCGGAGATCACGCCCGAAGAGGCGCATGAGGTCCGCATGGACGCCATCGTCGCCACCGGGCGCTCGGATTACCCGAACCAAGTCAACAACGTGCTGGGCTTCCCCTATCTTTTCCGGGGCGCGCTCGACATCCATGCCCGGGCCATCAACGACGAGATGAAGATCGCCTGCGCCCATGCGCTGGCGCAACTGGCGCGCGAGGATGTGCCGGACGAGGTGGCGCTGGCCTATGGCCGCACGCTGAGCTTTGGCCGCGACTACATCATTCCTACGCCATTCGACCCACGCCTCATCCACCGCATTCCGCCCGCCGTGGCCAAGGCAGGCATGGACACCGGGGCCGCGCGGCGCCCGATCATCGACATGGACGCCTATGAGGTCGGGCTGAAGTCGCGGATGGACCCGACGGCGAGCATCCTGCGCGGCATCAACGCCCGCGCCCGGGCCAATCAGGCCCGGATGATCTTTGCCGAGGGGGACGATCCCAAGGTGCTGCGCGCGGCGGTCATGTACCAGCGCGCGGGCTTGGGCAAAGCACTGGTCGTGGGCCGCGAGGACGACGTGCGCGCCAAGCTCGAAGAGGCGGGCATGGCCGACGCGGTGCGCGAGTTGGAGGTGGTGAACGCCGCCAACACCCAGCATCTGGCGACCTACAAAGACTTTCTTTATGGCCGGTTGCAGCGCAAAGGGTTCGACCGCAAGGACATCCACCGCCTCGCCTCGCGCGATCGCCATGTCTTTGCCGCGCTAATGCTGGCGCATGGTCATGGCGACGGTCTGGTGACCGGGGCGACCCGCAAGTCGGCGCATGTCTTGGAGCGGCTCAACCACGTTTTTGATGCCAATGCCGAGGCCGGGGCCGCGGGCATTACGGCGCTGCTGCACAAAGGGCGCATCGTCTTTATCGCCGACACCTTGGTCCATGAATGGCCCGATGAGAACGATCTGGCGAATATCGCCGAAAGCGGCGCGCGCGTGGCGCGGCATCTGGGGCTTGAGCCGCGTGTCGCCTTCGTCAGCTTCTCGACCTTCGGCTACCCTGTCTCGGAGCGCGCCGAAAAGATGCACCTCGCGCCCGAGGTGCTGGATCAGCGCGGGGTGGATTTCGAATATGAGGGTGAGATGACCGTCGACGTGGCGCTGAACGCGGCCAGTCAGGCGAATTACCCGTTCTCGCGGCTGACCGGCCCTGCGAACATCCTCGTGGTGCCAGCGCGGCATTCGGCCAGCATCTCGGTCAAGCTGATGCAGGAGATGGCGGGGGCGACGGTGATCGGGCCGATCCTTACGGGCCTCGATAAGTCGATTCAGATCTGCTCTTCCACCTCGACGGCGAATGACATCCTTAACATGGCCATTCTCGCGGCCTGTAAGGTGGGCTGATGATCTGGAACCTCGGCTCTATCAACGCGGATAACTTCTATCTGCTGCCCCATCTGCCGGGACCGGGAGAGACCATTTCAGCCCGGAATTTCCGGCAGGGGCTGGGCGGCAAGGGGGCCAATATGTCTGTCGCCGCCGCCCGGGCCGGGACGCGGGTGATGCATGTCGGCGCGTTGGGCGCCGATGGCGGCTGGGCGCTGGAACGGCTTTTGGAATATGGGGTCGAAACGGCGCATATCACCTTGATGGAGGGCGTGACCGGTCACGCCAATATCGCCGTGGATCTGGAAGGGGAGAACAATATCGTTATCTTCCCCGGCACCAATTACGAGATTACCGATGAGATGATCGGTGCCGCGCTGAGCGAGGCTTCCTCGGGCGATTGGCTGTTGATGCAGAATGAAACTAACGGGCAGCGGTTCGCGGCGCGAACGGCAAAGACCTTGGGCCTGCGACTGGCCTATGCCGCCGCCCCTTTCGATGCGGATGCGGTGACGGCGATCCTCGAACAGATCGATCTATTGGTGCTGAACGAGGTCGAAGCGGCGCAGTTGCGGGCCGCGACGGGGGGCGAGCTGCGGCAACTGCCGATTGACGACATCGTGGTGACGCTGGGGGCGCGGGGCTGTGAATGGGTCTCTAACAAGGCACATCTGGTCGAGAGCTTCCCCGCCTATCAAGTCGATGCGGTGGATACGACCGGCGCGGGCGATACTTTTACTGGCTATCTGCTGGCCGGGTTGGACCGGGGGATGACCATGCCGCAGGCGATTGATCTGGCCATGCGCGCCGGGGCCTTGATGGTCACGCGTCATGGCACGGCAGATGTGATCCCCGATCTGAAAGAGATCCGGGATCACGATTTTCGCAGCTAGGCTTTTGGAGCGCGGTTACTTCACGAAGGGGGCCGCGCTGCCCCAAAGCTGTTTCACGCGGGCGTCACGGCCACAGCCCTTGCGGTAGCGTTTGTAGGCGACCGATTTTTTCACAGCCACGCCGACACTGCTGAACGCCAGCCGGTCGCTGCTTTTGTAGTAGTCCTGGTGATAATCATCGGCCGGGTAAAAGGGCGCATCGCCAAGGATCGGCGTCACGACCTTGGTCCCAAGGGCGGCCCGCGCTTCTGCCTTGGCAGCCTCTGCCGCGCTTTTCTGGGCGGGGCTGCCCGCGAAAATCGCGGTCCGGTAGCTTTCGCCCCGGTCACAGAATTGCCCGCCCGCATCTGTGGGGTCAATCGAGCGGAAGAAGAGATCAAGCAGTGTCTTGCGGCTGACCACATCCGGGTCGAATTGGATCTGCACCGCTTCGTAATGGCCGGTGTTGCCGCCGGTGACTTCTTTGTAGGTCGGGTTCTTGGTGCGGCCCCCGGCAAAGCCCGAGATGGCCTCTTTCACGCCTTTGACGGATTCAAAATCGGCTTCGACGCACCAGAAGCAGCCGCCCGCTACGGTCAGCACCTCGGTCTCCGCCGCCGCCGCAGGTCGGTTCTGCGCGGCGAGGCCCAGAGTGATCGCAAGGGTCAGTATGGCGGGTTTGAACATTGATTTTTGGAACATTTCGGTCCTCCTCAGGCCTAGGCTTGCCGCTGGGGCGGAGATAGCGCAAGGCCGGGGCGGGGAAAGTCACGCTCTGGTGAAGGCAATTTACTACTTGGCGCGCGGGCGCGTTCTTTCTAGCGTTCCGGGTTCAACGGCAATGGAGAAGCCTTTCATGCGTATTGCGATGTGGTCAGGGCCGCGCAACCTCAGCACTGCGATGATGTATAGTTTCGGAGCGCGTGCGGATTTCACCGCGATGGATGAGCCATTTTACGCGGCCTACCTCAAGGCGACGGGGCTGGATCATCCGATGCGCGACGCGGTACTGGCGGCGCAGGAGCAAGACCCCGCGCGGGTACCTCTTGGCTTTGTCCAACACGGCGGGCGGCATCTTTATATGAAACATATGGCGCAGCATATGATCGACGGGTTTCCGCTTGATTGGGCCGAGGACTGCGTGAACATCCACCTGATCCGCCATCCGGCCCGGGTGATCGCCAGCTATGCGGAAAAGCGCGAAGCACCCCGCCTGGCGGATATCGGGTTTGACCGGCAACTCATGCTGTTCGAGCGGTTGGGCGGACTTGTCATCGACAGCGGTGATATCCGCGCAGATCCGGAGGGGATGCTGCGCAGGCTTTGCGCCGCCATCGACTTGCCCTTTGATCCTGCGATGCTGCATTGGCCCGCCGGGCCGCGGGCGGAGGATGGGGTTTGGGCGCCGCATTGGTATGGGGCGATCCATCGCAGCACCGGTTTCGCGGGGCCGGAGGGGGAACTGCCCGAGCTTAAAGGAGCAGAGGCGGAAGTTCTGGAGGCCGCCATGCCCTACTATGAGCGGCTGTTTGCGGAACGTCTAAAAAATTCCTGAAGACCGCGAAACTATTTCGCGGAGCTGTCGTGACTACGGTGCTATTTCAAACGGAGGGAAAACCAGATGAAAAAATTTGCAAGCACCGCAATCGCCCTGTCCATGATCGCCGGTGGCGCATGGGCGGATGCCCATGCCATGGCCATGGTCGAAGCCTCGGGTCAGGATGTATCGAATGGCGTCGTCACTGCCGATAAGGTGATGGCGGGCGAGAATGGCTGGCTGGTCGTGCACCGGACCGACGCCGACATGAAGCCCGGCCCCGTAGTCGGCTACGCCCCGCTGCGCGCGGGCGAGAACATGGATGTGGTCGCGATCCTGCAAGAGGACGTGGCTTCGGGCGATATGCTGATGTTGATGGTTCATTCCGAAGATGGTGGCATGAAAACCGGCGTGTTCGAATATACGTTGGGCGCCAAGGAAGACGGGCCGATCAAACCGAATGGGGAGCTGGTGATGACGGTCGTCACTGCCGATTGATCCGGTAGGTGGCTAAGAGAAAGGCCCGGGCGGTAGCGTCCGGGCCTTTTGCGTTACTGTTTGGGGCTGGCCGCCGGGGGCGCTGCCCCCGGACCCCCGTGGTATTTGAGAAAGGATGAAGGGGGATTGGGGTCCCGTGCTTCAGCCTTTGCTGCGTTTGTCGCGGGCGGCGAGGAGTTTGAGGCGCAGGGCGTTTAGTTGGATGAAGCCTGCGGCGTCTTTCTGGTCGTAGGCGCCGGCGTCATCTTCGAAGGTCACATGGGCCTCGGAATAGAGGCTGTGATCGGACCAGCGGCCGACG
The DNA here is from genome assembly GCF_029285915.1 of Sulfitobacter sp. M85. Classification (NCBI taxonomy): domain Bacteria; kingdom Pseudomonadati; phylum Pseudomonadota; class Alphaproteobacteria; order Rhodobacterales; family Roseobacteraceae; genus Sulfitobacter; species Sulfitobacter sp. M85. The sequence continues at coordinate 360,466 of NZ_JABECQ010000001.1, read as the reverse complement.
GTGCGGACATGGCCCTTGTAGAGCTTGAGGCGCACGGTGCCGGTGACATGGGTTTGGCTCGCATCGATGGCGGCTTGCAGCATGGTCCGTTCGGGGCTGTACCAGAAGCCGTTGTAGATGAGCTCGGCGTATTTCGGCATCAGCTCGTCCTTGAGGTGCATGGCGCCGCGGTCGAGGGTGATGGATTCGATGCCGCGGTGCGCTTCGAGCAGCAGGGTGCCGCCGGGAGTCTCGTAGATGCCGCGGGATTTCATGCCGACGAAACGGCCCTCGACCAGATCGAGGCGGCCGCAGCCGTGTTTGCCGCCGAGCTCGTTGAGTTTGGTGAGGATCGTGGCGGGCGACATGGCTTCGCCATTGATGCTGACCGCGTCGCCGCGCTCGAAGCCGATCTCGACATATTCGGGCGTGTCGGGAGCGTCCTCGGGGTTCACCGTGCGCTGGTAGACGTAATCGGGTGCGTCGACGGCCGGGTCTTCGAGCACTTTACCCTCAGAAGAGGTGTGCAGCAGATTGGCGTCGACCGAGAAGGGCGCTTCGCCGCGCTTGTCCTTGGCGATCGGGATCTGGTTCTTTTCGGCAAAGGCTAAGAGCTTGGTGCGGCTCGACAGGTCCCATTCACGCCATGGGGCGATGACCTTGATGTCGGGGTTGAGCGCATAGGCGGCGAGCTCGAAGCGGACCTGATCGTTGCCCTTGCCGGTGGCGCCGTGTGCGACCGCGTCGGCGCCGGTTTCTTCGGCGATTTCCACGAGGCGTTTGGAGATCAGCGGACGGGCGATGGAGGTGCCCAGCAGGTAGAGACCCTCGTAGACCGCGTTGGCGCGGAACATCGGGAAAACGAAATCGCGGACGAATTCCTCGCGCACGTCTTCGATGTAGATATTCTCGGGCGCGATCCCCATCATCTCGGCCTTTTTGCGGGCCGGTTCGAGCTCTTCACCTTGGCCGAGGTCGGCGGTGAAGGTCACCACTTCGCAGCCATATTCGGTTTGCAGCCATTTCAGGATGATCGAGGTATCGAGGCCGCCGGAATAGGCAAGCACGACTTTCTTGGGCGCGGACATGACGGGTTTCCTTTCAAGTTCGCCCAGCGAGGTAGCGGTTTTCGCGGGCGCGGGCAAGATTGAAGCCCGCGTTGACCTATGCTGGCTGCGCGCCTATCGACGAATGGCAGCAAGGAGAGCACAGATGGCGGATGAATTTGCACGAAAAGCACAGGCGGCGGCAGAGGCGCTGCGGGCATTGTTCCCGGCGACACCGCTTTTGCGCAATGAGCATCTGTCGGAGCGGTTTGGCGCGGATATCTGGCTGAAACGCGAGGATCTGAGCCCGGTGCGCTCCTACAAGCTGCGCGGGGCCTTCAATGCGATGCGTAAGGTGATCCCGGGGCAGGGGGTTTTCGTCTGTGCCTCTGCCGGGAACCATGCGCAGGGGGTGGCTTTTGCCTGTAGTCATTTCGGGGTGCGCGGCGTGATTTTCATGCCGGTGACGACGCCGCAGCAGAAGGTGCAGAAGACCCGCATGTTCGGCGGTGAGAATGTCGAAATCCGGCTGGTGGGGGATTATTTTGACGCCACGCTGGCCGCAGCGCAGGATTTCTGTCGGGAGGAGGGCGCGCATTTCCTGTCGCCTTTCGATGATGACGACGTGATCGAGGGGCAGGCTTCGGTCGCGGTGGAGATTGCCGCGCAGTTGGGCCGGGTGCCGGACCGGGTGATCTTGCCGGTGGGCGGCGGCGGGCTGTCTTCGGGGGTGGTGAGTTATTTTGGTGAGGCTTGCGATTATACATTCGTCGAACCTTCCGGGGCGCCAAGCTTTGCGAGGGCGTTGGAAGTTGGGGCGCCGGTGGATGTCTCGCCGATCGATAACTTCGTCGACGGTGCTGCGGTGGCCAAGGTCGGTGCGCGGACTTTCGAGCGTTTGCGCGGGGTGAACCCGGCGGATGTGGTGCATCTGCCTGAGGACCGGATCTGCGTAACGATCAACGAGATGTTGAATGTCGAAGGCATCGTGTTGGAACCGGCGGGCGCGCTATCGATCGATGCGCTCGGTGAGGTGGCCGATCAGATTGTGGGCAAGACGGTGGTTTGCGTGGCCTCGGGGGGTAATTTCGATTTCGAGCGTTTGCCGGAGGTCAAGGAGCGGGCGCAGCGCTATTCGGGTGTGAAGAAATACTTCATTCTGCGCATGCCGCAGCGGCCCGGGGCGTTGAAGGAATTCCTGATGCTGCTGGGGCCGGAGGATGACATTTGCCGTTTCGAGTATTTGAAAAAATCGGCGCGAAACTTTGGCTCGGTCCTGATCGGGATCGAGACGCGGCGGCCTGAAAATTTCAAACCGTTTCTCGAGCAGTTGGGGCAATCGGGCTTTACCTATACGGATATCACCAACGACGAAACCTTGGCGCAGTTCGTTCTGTAGGGGCGGAAGACCGGAAGGATTCACCTTCTGGAAAGGCTTGGTAGGTTAACTCGACAGGGTCTGTCAGGATCGTGTCGCATGAAATTGGATATCCCCAGCCTTTCCGAAGCAGTGGCGACACCTGCTGTGGCGTCTTTGGTTTTGGTGGTCGAGGGGGATGAGACCCGGCGGGCCTGTCTTTCGACCGCGTTGAAGGGATGGGGATATGAGGTGGTTTCTGCCGCCTCGGAAGCCGACGCGTTCGCCCTTTGCGTGCAGCGGGGGCCTGATATCGTGCTTTGCAGTTGGGCGATATCGGGACTCGATTTTTGCCGGACTTTTCGGGAGCTCTCGGAAGCGCGCCGCAGTTATCTCATTCTGTTGGCCGACAGTCATGAGCGGGTGGTGGACTGCGCTCTTGATGCAGGGGCTGATGATGTTTTGATACGGCCCGCCGGTCTGCCGGAGCTACGCGCGCGTCTTATGGCGGGGGCGCGTTTTCTGGCCATGCAGCGGGACCTGACGCAGAAAAATCAGCTGATCACCGAGACTTTGGATATTCTGCGGCAGGTGCATGCGCGGATCGACAAGGATTTGGTCGAGGCCAAGAAATTTCAGCAATCGCTGCTTCGCGAGCGTTATCGCGCCATGGAGGGGGGCAATCTGTCGATGATGCTGCGCTCTGCCGGGCATGTTGGCGGGGATTTGGTGGGGTATTTCCCGGTGCGGCCGGGGGTCGTGGGGCTGTTTGGCTTGGATGTGTCTGGGCATGGGATCAGTTCGGCCCTGATGACGGCGCGGCTGGCGGGGTATCTGTCGGCGGCCACGCCGGATCAGAACCTTGCGCTCACGCTTTTGCCCGGGGGGACCTACGCGGCGCGGCCTCCGGGTGAAGTGATCGCGGAACTGAATGACCTCGTTCTTCATGAGATGGAGACGGAGCATTATTTCACCCTGATGCTCGCGATTGCGGACCTTATGACCGGGGAGGTCACTGTCGCCCAGGCGGGGCATCCGCATCCTGCCTTGCTGCGCTCGGATGGGCGGGTCGAACAATCGGGCACCGGGGGTTTTCCTGTCGGGCTGCTCTCTGGGGTGGGGTTCGAGGACTATAAACTTCAGATGGCGCCGGGGGATCGTTTGTTGATCCTATCCGATGGGGTGACGGAATGCCCCGATCCGGATGGGGAGATGTTGGGCGAAGAGGGTTTGGCCCGCATGTTGGGCGAATTGCGCCGGTTCAGCGGCCCGGCGCTGCTGAGTGCGCTGGTTTGGAAGCTGTCGGAATTCGCTGGTAGCCGCGATTTCCCCGATGATGTCTCGGGGATATTGCTTGAGTATCACGGCAACGCCTAGCCTAGGTGGCGTTGCAGAAACAAACGGTCACCTTCATTGGCGAGGGTTGCCAGCGCCTCGCTGGCCGATAGCACCAGCGTGGCGTGATGCGGCTCTGTCGGGGCGGCGATCTGGCGCACGGGATGGGCGACATAGATATGGCAGATCTTCTGCGCCCACAGGTCGTAGTCCTTCATATAGGTAAAGCGGCGGAAGGCCCCCAATCGGCGCGGGCGGGCGATGCGCCAGCCGGTTTCCTCCAGCACCTCGCGGTGCAGCGCTTGAAGCGGGGATTCCCCCGCCTCGATACCGCCGCCGGGGAGTTGCACCTCAGTCTCCTCAGCCATTTCCAGCGTCATCAGAAAGCGGCGTTGCAGCGGCAAAATGGCATAGACGCCGGGGCGCGGCGTGTAGCGTTGACCGGGCTCTGGTGTCTCACCTGTACGTCGGATCATGTGCTGCCCCTTTTTCCATGGGTTGCTGCGCCTATATAGACGCGGTATGCCAAGCGGCCCCCGATAAGGAAACCCGATGACCCAAGGAACTAAAATCGCGTGGGACGATACCGTTCTGCCCTTTCAGCTTGATGATGTCGACATGCGCGGCCGCGTGGCGCGGCTTGATGGCGTGTTGGAAGGCATCCTGAAACAGCACGACTATCCGCCGCAGGTCGAAGCGCTGGTGGCCGAGATGGCGTTGCTGACCGCATTGATCGGCCAGACGATCAAACTGCGTTGGAAGCTGTCGCTGCAGGTGCAGTCCAAAGGTGCCGTTCGGATGATCGCGACGGATTACTACGGCCCCGAGAAGGAAGGCGAGCCTGCGCGCATCCGCGCCTATGCCAGCTATGATGCGGACCGGCTGACCGACGACGCCCCGTTCGAGCAGGTCGGCGAAGGCTATTTCGCGATCATGATCGACCAAGGACAAGGCATGACCCCCTATCAGGGCATCACGCCGCTGGCCGGTGGGTCTCTGGCCGCCTGTGCCGAAGCCTATTTCGCCCAGTCCGAACAGTTGCCGACCCGCTTTTCCCTGAGCTTTGGCAAATCGTCCGGCCCGGATGAACCGGAGCATTGGCGCGCCGGTGGCATCATGTTGCAGCATATGCCCAAAGCCTCGCCGTTGGCAGCGTCGGGCGAGGGGAGCGGTGACATCCTCAAGGCCGATGACTTGGTCGAGGGCGATGAGGCCGAGGATTGGAACCGCGTGAACATCCTGCTCGGCACCGTTGAGGATTTGGAGCTGATCGGCCCCAGCGTTCCGCCGACCGATCTGCTGCTGCGATTGTTTCACGAGGAACAACCGCGAGTCTATGACCCCCAGCCGGTGCGTTTCGGCTGCACCTGTTCCGAAGACCGCGTGCGGCAAAGCCTGTCGATCTACTCGGCCCGCGATATCGAAAAGATGACCACGGACGAAGGTCGGGTTACCGCCGATTGCCAATTCTGCGGCGCGCATTACGACCTTGATCCGGCCACGGTCGGTTTCGACGCCAAGGCCTAAGGTGAGCGACCGGTTCCATTCTTTTCGCAGGGCGCTTGCCCAGACCGGGGTGGAATCCTCTGATTTCGATCTGAACCCAGAGGTTACCCTCCCCGAGGGGCGCGTCCTGCGCCCTGCGGGGGTGCTGGCCCCAGTTGTGGATACCGGTGCGCGGCTGGAGCTGATCCTGACCAAACGGTCTTCGGCGCTGAAACATCACCCTGGGCAGATCGCCTTTCCGGGCGGCAAGCAAGACGGCGGGGATGCGGATGTCATCGCTGCCGCCCTGCGCGAAGCTCGCGAAGAGATCGGCCTGCCGAGCGATAGCGTGGATGTCTTGGGCGTGCTTCCGGCTCATGAGACGGTCACCGGCTTTAGCGTGACGCCTGTGATCGGCTATGTGACGCGCGATTTTACCGTGGTGCCTGAGCCCGGTGAGGTCGAAGAGGTGTTTCGCGTGCCGCTCGACCATGTACTCGACCCCAGCAACTACCTTGTGCATTCCCGGCGTTGGCGCGGCCAGCGGCGGTATTATTACGCCGTTCCCTACGGCCCCTATTACATCTGGGGTGCGACCGCGCGTATGTTGCGGGCATGGGCGACACGAATGAACAAATGATTCCGACCGGCACGCGCTGGCTCCAAGACGAAGACGCACAGCGGGTTTGCCGCGTGGTGCAGGATGGTGGGCATCCTATCTATTTCGTCGGCGGCTGCGTGCGCGATGCGCTGCTGGGACTGCCAGACAGCGACGTTGACCTCTCCACCGAAGCGACACCTGAAACGGTGATGGCGCTGGCAAAGGCCGCCGGGGTCAAGGCCGTGCCGACTGGGATCGACCATGGCACAGTGACGCTGGTCTCGGGTGGAAAACCCTTTGAGATCACCACCTTTCGCCGCGATGTACAGACTGATGGCCGTCGGGCTGTCGTCGCCTTTTCCACCGATATCGCCGACGATGCGCGTCGTCGGGATTTTACGATGAACGCGCTCTATGCCACGCCTGAGGGCCGTGTGATCGACCCCTTGGGCGGGCTGCCCGACCTGCGCGCGCGCCGGTTGCGTTTCATTGAGGACGCAGGTCAGCGTATCCGCGAAGATTACCTGCGCACCCTGCGCTATTTCCGCTTCATGGCGTGGTATGGTGACCCTGAAGTGGGGCCAGAGCCGGAGGCGCTCGATGCCATCGCGTCGAATTTGGATGGGCTCGAGACACTCTCGGCGGAACGTGTGGGGCAGGAGTTCAAAAAACTCCTCCGCGCGCCTGATCCTGCCCCCGCACTGGCTTTGATGCGACAAACCGGTGCTTTGCCCGTGCTTTTGCCGGGGAGTAATGACCGTTGGATTTCCATGCTGGTCCATTTCGAACAAGAGCTTGGCCTTGGCCCCGATTGGCTGGTGCGTCTGGCCGCGCTGGGCGGGGAGGCTGTGGCAGACCGTCTGCGGCTGAGCAAAGCTGAGGCCAAACATCTAACCCAGCTGCAAGAGCAGGTTTTCGCAGGGCCACCATTGCCTGAGCTTGCCTATCGTCATGGGGCGGATGTGGCCATTGGCGCGGCTTTGCTGCGGGGCTGTATGGCGGAACAGATGCCCGAAACCGCCATGTTAGAGACGATAAAAAGCGCCGCGGCGGCTCGTTTTCCAGTAACGGCCACAGACCTAATGCCCGCGTTCAAAGGCCCGGCCCTGGGCCAAGAGCTTGCCCGGCTGGAGCAGCTTTGGATCAACTCAGGCTTCACCTTGACCCGGGCGGACCTATTGGCCCGGCGCAGCTAGGTCGACATCGCGGGGAAATTCGTCTACCCAAAGCGCATTACAAGGGAGATGGGCGAAATGTACCGCGGGATCTGGTTCAGCTAAGCTGGCATAACCATTGCCGCGTTTGCGGCTCTGCTATTGGGCAGCGCCGAACATTTTGCACGTCTATTTCCAAGGTCTTCCCATGTTCCGCTTTTTTGAAAACCTCGTTGATCCCTATGTCTCCTATCGCGAGAAGGATGTGCCGCCCCAAGGGCTGTGGCCCTTCCTGCGGGACTATGCACAGCCGTTCAAAAAGGTATTTGCCCTCGCCGGGCTGATGGCGGTCCTTGTCGCCGGGATCGAGGTTGGCCTGATCTACTACATGGGCCGCATCGTCGATCTGCTGGGCAGCGATCCTGCGCAGATGTGGGCGGAACACCGGACCGAGCTGATCCTCGTGGCGCTGGCCGTGCTGTTGCTGCGGCCCATGGTGCAGGCGGTCGATGTGATGCTTTTGAACAATGCGATCTTGCCGAACTTCGGCACGTTGATCCGTTGGCGGGCGCATCGCCATGTCTTGCGGCAATCGGTGGGCTGGTTCGAGAATGACTTCGCCGGGCGTATCGCCAACCGGATCATGCAGACCCCACCGGCAGCGGGGGAGGTCGTCTTTCAGGTCTTTGATGCGATCTCTTACTCGCTGGCCTATATGATCGGCGCGGCGATCCTGCTCTCTACCTCGGATATCCGGTTGTTAGTGCCGCTTCTGGGGTGGTTCATCCTCTATGGCGGCTTGGTGGCGTGGACGATCAAACGGGTCGGCCCTGCGTCCAAAGCCGCGTCGGACGCGCGGTCGCAGGTGACGGGGCGCGTGGTGGATGCCTATACCAATATCCATTCGGTCAAAATGTTCGCGCATCATGATCTGGAGGTCGATTTCGCGGGTGAAGCCATCGAAGAGGCGCGGCGCACGTTTCAAGGTGAGATGCGTATCTTCACCATCATGGATGTGGTGCTCACCCTTCTCAACGGCATGTTGATCGTGGGCGTCGTCGGCTGGGCCTTGGTGCTGTGGATGGGGGCCGAGGCAAGTGTCGGTGTTGTCGCCGCCGCCGCCGCGCTGGCGCTGCGGCTTAATTCCATGACCGGCTGGATCATGTGGGCGCTGTCGAGCTTTTTCCGCGAATTGGGTGTCGTTGCCGAAGGGATGGAGACCATTGCCCAGCCCCTCGCCCTCACCGACCGCCGCGATGCGCCGCCGCTGAAGCTCACCGAAGGGCGGATCGAAATGGCGGGGCTGAGCCATCACTACGGGCGCGACAGCGGCGGGGTTCAGGACATCAATATCACCGTGCAGCCGGGTGAGAGGATTGGCCTTGTGGGCCGCTCGGGCGCGGGAAAATCGACCCTCGTGAAGCTGATACTGCGGTTCTACGACGCCGAAACGGGCGAAATTCGGATCGACGGGCAGGACATCGCACAGGTCCGGCAAGACAGTCTGCGGCGGCATATCGGTGTGGTGCAGCAGGATTCCTCGCTGCTGCATCGCTCGGTGCGCGAGAATATCCTTTATGGCCTTCCCGACGCCAGCGAGGCCGAGATGATCGCGGCGGCGAAACAGGCGCAGGCGCATAAGTTCATCCTCGATCTGACCGATCCTGAGGGGCGCTCGGGCTATGACGCGCGGGTGGGCGAGCGGGGCGTGAAACTGTCCGGCGGGCAACGGCAGCGCATCACGCTGGCGCGGGTGATCCTCAAGGACGCGCCGATCTTGTTGCTGGATGAGGCGACAAGCGCGCTCGACAGTGAGGTGGAGGCGGTCATTCAGGAAACACTCTATGGCATGATGGCGGGCAAGACCGTCATCGCCATCGCGCACAGGCTGTCGACGATCGCCGAGATGGACCGAATTCTGGTTCTGGATCAAGGTCGTATCGTCGAAGAGGGCAGCCATGACGCGCTTTTGCAAAAAGCTGGCCTATATGCAGCTTTCTGGCACCGTCAGTCGGGCGGTTTTCTCGCATTGGATGACAAGACGTGAGCATTTCGAACTGGATCAACCCGTTTCGCCCCGCCGAGGGGCCCCCACCGCAGACCCTCTGGGCCTTCATCCGCTGGTGCCTTGCTGGCGCTTGGCCGGTGCTCTGGCTCGCCGCCTTTCTATCTGCCGCCGCTGGCGCGATGGAGGCGGGCACAGCGTGGATTTTGGGCAAGGTGATCGATGCCACGGTCAGCGCAGGGCCGGAGCGGTTTTTTGAGGGCAGCAGTCTGGTTCTGGTCTTGGGCGCGATTGCGTTTTTCCTTGTGGCGCGTCCCGTGCTGTTTGGCCTCTCCTCGGCCTCCAACGCGATCATGGTGCAACCCAATGTAAACCCGCTGGTGTTGTCGCGGCTGCACCGTTGGACGCTGGGGCAGAACGTCAATTTTTTTGACGAAGACTTCGCCGGGCGCATTGCGCAAAAGCAGATGCAGGCCGCGCGGGCGGTGACGGATGTGGCCGCCGAAGTGATCAACGTGGTGGCCTTTGCGCTTGCCTCTCTGGTGGGGTCGGTCGCCTTGCTTTTGGCGATCGACTGGCGTGTGGCGGTTGGGTTTTCCGTCTGGCTGGTGATGTATCTGGCGCTGATCAACTGGTTCTTGCCGCGCGTGCGCAAACGGGCCGCGGGGCGGGCCGGGGCGCGGGCGATGGTGTCGGGGCAGGTGGTCGATACGATCACCAACATCAAAACGGTGAAGCTCTTTGCGCATGCCGATCACGAAGACCGCGCCGCACTTTCCGCGATGCAGAGCTTCCGTGCCCGGGCCTTGGAGTTCGGCTATCTCGCCGCCGGGTTCCGTCTGGCGCTGATGAGCCTTGCGGGTCTTTTGCCGGTTCTGTTGCTGGGCGGGACGATCCTGCTGTGGCAGCGCGGATTGGCGAGCGAGGGCGATATCGTCGCCTCCGGCGCCATCGCGATCCGTATCGCGCACATGACGGGCTGGGTCTCATTCACGCTGATGGCGATCTATTCCAATATTGGGGAGGTCGAAGACGGCATGCGCACCCTGACGCCGCGCGTGCGGCTGGATGATGAGCCTGATGCGCAGGAACTGGTCGTCGAGGCCGGAGAGATCGAGTTGCGCGATCTGGGCTTTGCCTATGGCCGTCAGACTGGCGGCATCGACCGCATCTCGCTGACCATCCAACCGGGTGAGAAGCTTGGCATCGTCGGTGCTTCGGGGGCGGGGAAATCGACCCTCGTGGCGTTGCTCTTGCGGCTCTATGAACCAGAACAGGGCAAGATATTGATCGACGGGGTGGATACCACGACGGTGACCCAAGAGAGCCTGCGCCGCAATATCGGCATGGTCACGCAGGAGACGGCGATGTTCAATCGCTCCGCGCGGGACAACATCCTGTATGGCCGCCCCGACGCGACCGAGGCCGAGGTCATCGCCGCCGCCGAACGCGCCGAGGCGCATGAGTTCATTCAGCAGCTCGAAGATCACAAAGGTCGCCGCGGCTATGCCGCGCATCTGGGGGAGCGTGGGGTGAAGCTTTCGGGCGGCCAGCGCCAGCGCATCGCCTTGGCCCGCGCCATCCTGAAAGACGCGCCGATACTGGTGTTGGACGAGGCGACGAGCGCCCTTGATAGCGAGGTGGAGGCCGCGATTCAGCAGACCCTAGATCGTGTGATGGAGGGCAAAACGGTCCTCGCCATCGCTCACCGTCTGTCGACCCTGACCGAGATGGACCGCATCATGGTGCTGGACGCAGGCCGCATTGCAGAGATTGGCAGCCATGCCGATTTGCTTGCCCAAGACGGGCTTTATGCGCGCTATTGGCACCGGCAGTCGGGCGGGTTTCTGGATGTGAAGGCGGCGGAATAGGCTTTCCCAGTCGCCTTTGCCGCGCTATGGGCAGGCTATGACAGAACATGAAATCTTGCGTCTCGGCCACCACGGCGACGGCATCGCCGAAGGTCCGATCTTTGCCCCGATGACCCTGCCGGGGGAAACCGTCACCGGCGTTGTCGATGGGCAGCAGCTTCGCGATGTGCGGATCGTCACCCCCTCCGACCAGCGGGTCGCACCGCCCTGTCGCCATTTCAAATCCTGCGGCGGCTGCCAGTTGCAGCATGCCACGGATGATTTCGTGGCGGCTTGGAAGGTCGATGTGGTGCGCAACGCGCTTTCGGCTCATGGGGTAGAGGCAGAATTTCGCCCCATCCAAACCTCCCCCGCGCAATCGCGCCGTCGGGCGACCTTTGCCGCGCGGCGGACGAAAAAGGGCGCTATGGCGGGCTTTCATGGCCGCGCCTCTGACGTGCTGATCGAGGTGCCGGGCTGTCAGTTGGTCGATCCCGCCTTGCTGCCGGGGCTGAAGGTCGCCGAAGAACTGGCGCTGATCGGCACCAGCCGAAAGGCCGAATTGGCCGTCACGGTAACACTTTCGGAAGAGGGGCTGGACGTCTCTGTCGCCAATGGCAAACCGCTCGACGGGCCGCTGCGCCAGCAATTGGCACAGGCTTGTGAGGCTCTATCTCTGGCTCGGCTGACATGGGATGGCGAGGTAATTGCGATGCGCGCGCCGCCAGCGCAGCGCTTTGGCGATGCGCCGGTCACGCCGCCGCCGGGCGCCTTCTTGCAGGCCACCCGCCATGGCGAAGCAGCTTTGCTGGAGGCGGTCGGAGACGCCGTGGGCGAGGCGGAGGTCGTGGCCGATCTTTTCGCGGGCTGCGGCACCTTTGCCCTGCCCTTGGCGCAGCAGGCGCGGGTGCACGCAGTGGAAGGCGATGCCGAGATGATCGCCGCGCTGGAAGGAGGCTGGCGTCGGGCCAAGGGGGCAAAACCGCTCACCGCCGAGGCACGCGATCTGTTTCGCCGACCGCTCCTTCCGGATGAACTGGACAAGATCGATGCCGTGGTGCTCGACCCGCCCCGCGCGGGGGCCGAAGCGCAGGTGGCCGAGATCATCCGCGCCGAGGTGCCGCGCGTGGCCTATGTCTCCTGCAATCCGGTGAGCTTTGCCCGCGATGTGCAGAACATGGTCGCGGCAGGCTATCGGCTGGACTGGGTACAGGTGGTCGACCAGTTCCGCTGGTCGTCCCATGTGGAACTCGCTGCCTGTCTGACCCTGCCTGAAAGCTGAGCCACGGCCCCATATGACGCCGCGGATCACCGCTTTTTGAGTGAAATTAATCCCTCTCTATGGTAACGCGGATAAAAAGGGCCGGAATGGCCGGGGCGTTGAGGGCACAGTGATGAAACGCAGGACGATGATACTTGGCGGCACCGCTATGGTGGCGCTTGGCGCGTGCAGTAGCAGTAAGTTCAAACGCTACACCGGTCCCGAAGTGACCTATGTGGTTGTGAACAAAAGCCAACGCCGCATGATGCTGTTGCACCATAACCGCGTGCTCGAAGATTACCGGATCAAACTGGGCTTCGCTCCGGTGGGCCACAAAGCCTTTGAGGGGGATGGCCGCACGCCCGAAGGGCTGTATCGAATCGACCGTCGCAACCCGAACAGTCGTTTCCATCTTTCTGTCGGGATCGATTACCCGAACGCGCGCGATATCGAAAACGCCCGCGCCATGGGCAAAAGCCCGGGGGGCGATATCTTTATCCACGGGCAGAAAGACCCGCGGAAGAAAGAAAAGCACGATTGGACTTGGGGCTGTATCGCGGTCACCAACAAGGAAATCGAAGATGTCTACGCGATGGTGCGTGACGGCACGCCGATCCTGATCACGCCCTAAGGGCCGCTTGATACGACACCGGCCCCCGCAGGGGCCGGATCGGTCGGTTAATTAGACAAAGATCAGTTGCCGACGACCAGCGTCCACCAGATCTTGCCGCCGTTTTCCTGATGCCATGCGAAACCCATCTGGCGGCCATCGGGGGCCATCAGAATGCGGCGCGTGTCGGGCTGTTCCATCCACGCGGCGAGGGTCTCAAGCTCGGTCTCATAGGTTTCCGAGATCACCTCGCCGACCAGACCGCCGGTATAGCCCACGCGCTGGATGCGATCGATGGGCGAGGACCCGTCAGAGCCGAAATGCCAGGGGCGGTTTTGCACCGCCATATCGCGCGAATGGGTGGCGGCCGCGGCGTTCAGCTTGGCATCCAGCGCCAGCGGCGTCACCCCGGCAGAGCTGCGCAGCGCATTGACGGAGTCGAGCATGCGGAATTGGATCGTACCCGCGTCGGAGCGGCTGATACGGTAGGTGCCGCCGGCTTTGCCGCCGGTCGTGCTGGACGGGGTACAGGCAGATAGCGCAACCGTCAGCGCCAGTAGAATGGACAGGATACGGATCATATGAGCGCTCCACGCAATGAAGTTTTTTCTGCCTTACATCGGGGCGCGTTGCAGTTCAAACGCACATAGGCATGACTCTGCCGTGCGGCCCCGGTTTCAATTGAAACTGCGTCTTTCGAGCCATATAACTGGCAATAATTAGCATAATTTCAGTTTTGGAGACGCTCCATGTCCGCTCACCGTTTTTCGATCAAGAGCCGCCGTGGCTTCCTTGCTGGCAGCGCCGCGATGCTTGCCACACCCGCTCTGGCGCAAAGCACCTCTTCCTTCAACTCCACCGCCACGACCGAGACAGAGCGTGACCTGACCGAAGCGGTCAAACGCAATGTCTCGAGTTTCCGGATGCTGGATTGGCGCCCCTATTTCAGCAACACGCGCAACGGCGCGGTGCTGGTCGATATCGACAGCCGGGCGGTGCACTACTGGTCCGAGGACCAGAGCGTTTACAAGCTCTACCCCTCATCGGTTCCGCTGACCGAAGACCTCACACGCCGTGGCCGGACCCGTGTCATCAAAAAGGTCGAGGGGCCAAGCTGGCGTCCCACGCCGTCGATGCTCAAGCGCAATCCCGAATGGCCGCCCTACGTCGGCCCCGGTCCGGACAACCCACTGGGCACCCATGCGCTGTACCTCAGCTGGACCTACTATCGTATCCACGGAACCCACGACACACGAAAAATTGGACGTAAGTCTTCCAATGGTTGCATCGGGCTCTATAACGAACATATCGCCGAACTTTTTGCCCTGACAAAGGTTGGCACGCAGGTGTTGCTTATTTGACGACATCCCCCTGATTCCTTGATGCAATAGCTGATTCCGGGTTTGCAAACTTTTGCCGATACTGTTTAGAACAGGATTACGAGGTAAGTCTTGGGTGCGTGTATGTATATGATACAGCACGCCTATTCTGGAGGTTATGTTATGAAGAAACTCGTTCTCGCCGCTGCTCTGTCCGCTGCTGCATCGACTGCTTTTGCTGGTTCGCTGGCCGAGCCGATCGTCGAAGCACCGGTCATCGTGGAAGAAACAACAGGTTCGTCCTCGGGCATCCTGGTTCCCCTGATCCTGCTGGCCCTGGTTGCCGCAGCTGTTGCTTCCGACTAATCGGAACTGACGATCAAACGGAAAAGGCGGTGCAATGCACCGCCTTTTTTGTTTTCTGCGCGTGGTTCTGAAAAAGGGGCCGCCGCAGCGACCCAAGGCGGGCTTAGTCCAGCCAGCCGCCCAAGTTCTCGGTGATGATCGTGGTCAGCGTTTCGATATGCGCCGCATCGTCGTTCAGGCAGGGAATATAGGTGAAATCCTCGCCGCCTGCCTCTTCAAAGCTTTCCTTGATCTCTTCGTTGATCTCTTCCAGCGTTTCGATGCAATCGGCTGAGAATGCAGGCGCGCAGACGGCGATGCTTTTCTTGCCTGCCTTGGCCTGACGCGCGACCTCTTCAACCGTATAGGGCTGCAGCCATTCCTCGGGGCCGAACTGTGACTGGAAGGTCGTGATGATCTCGCTGTCCTGCCAGCCCAGACGTTCCTTCAGCAGGCGCGTCGTTTTCTGACATTGGCAGTGGTAGGGGTCACCCTCCATCAGATAGCGCTGCGGCAGACCGTGGTAGGAGCAGACCAGCAGATCGGGCTTCTTGTCCTTCGCGGCATAGGCCCGTTCGACCGATTGCGCCAGCGCTTCGATATAGTCAGGCCGGTCGAAATAGGGGGCCACGGTGCGCGAAGCGGGTTGCCATTTTTCCTTCGCCAGAGCGGCAAAGAAAGCGTCATTCGCCGTTGCCGTGGTCGCCCCGGCATATTGCGGATAAAGCGGGAAAAACAAGATCTTCTGGCATCCGGCGGCGACCATCGCCTCGACCTTGGAGCGGGTCGACGGGTTGCCATAGCGCATGGCGTAATCGACCATCACGTCGGCCCCGTATCGTGCTTTGAGCGCCGCTTTGATTTTGGCGGTTTGCGATTTGGTGATCGTCGCCAGCGGGCTTTCGTTCTCTGCCTCGTTCCAGATGGATTTATAGGCCGCGCCGCTGGCAAAGGGGCGTTTGGTGAGGATCACCGTCTGCAACAGCGGTTGCCATTTCCACGGGCTGTAGTCGATCACCCGGCGGTCCGAGAGGAACTCGCTCAGGTAGCGGCGCATCGACCAATAGTCATAGCCGTCCGGCGTGCCAAGGTTGGCGAGCAAAACGCCAACTTTGGGACGCGGGACTTTGGGGTGATCGGTGGGGCCGTGTTCGGGTTGGGTGGCGTCGGCTTGGGCGGATTGGGGCTGGGCTGCCTGCATGGGGGTTTCCTCGCACATGTGATCCGCGCAGAGATAGCCGCTTTGCCGATTGGGTCAATCGGGGAGGGGTTCCTCGCGACTATTCAGCGCATCTGCCAGCCGTTGCTGCGCTGATCCAGGGCGCAAAGGTTTCTGCTGGCTTTCGTCCGGTGCCCAACCGGCAAGGAAGATCATGTCGAAAGTCGCCATGATCCGGCCCGAGGCGGCGGTGAAATGCGTGGCGTAAAGCTCGGCCGCGCGTATCAGCACGGCGCGGCCCGTGGGGCGGCGCAGACGGGCTTGCAGGGCGTTGGTCTCTCCCATTTCGCGCAGGTCGCGCATCAGGGCCCATGCGTCATCATATTCCACGGTCAGCGGTTGGCTATCGGCCACGGGCAGGGCCAGCCCCGCGCGTTGCAACAGCGCGCCGAGATCGCGCAGTTCCCCCATCGGGGCGATGCGGGGCGACAGGCCGCCAGTCACTTCGGCTTCGGCCTGACCAAGGCAGGCGCGCAGCTCATGCAGGGTTTGCCCGCCAAGCGCCACGGCCTGTAACAGCCCGTCAGGACGCAGCGCGCGGCGACATTGGATCAACTGGCCAATGGGGTCATTCGCCCAATGCAGCCCCATGGCGTGGATCACTAGATCATGCGCCTGCGGTTCGAGCGCCAGCACCTCGGCCTCGGCGACGATCTTGGCCTTGGGGAACGCCTCTGCCCAGACTGGGGGGAAGGCGGTCACGATGGCCGGTGCGGTAAACGTTTTCTTAACCAAACTCAGCCGATCCTGAACCTCTTCGGCGGCTGCCTGTTGCAGGAACATGCCCCGTGTCGTCGCGCGGGCGCGGTGCTGGGCGAGGGCCTTGGGGTCGGTCAGGGTGGGCTGTGCTGTCATGGGGAACACATAGAATGCCGCCACGGGGACTTCAAACAGCAGTGTCGCTTATCTACCCGCCGCGTTGTCTGGGCTGCGGGGGGCTTGTCGATGCGGATTTTGGCCTCTGCGGCGCTTGCTGGCGCGACACAGCCTTCCTCGGCGGGACGGTTTGCGATGCCTGCGGTGCGCCCTTGCCGGGGGGCGGGGATGTGGGCTCACCCCATTGTGATGCCTGTCTCGCGATGCCGCGCCCATGGGCGCAGGGACGCACGGCACTGCTCTACCGCGATATGGGGCGCAGGCTGGTTCTGGCGCTCAAGCATGGCGACCGGCAAGAGATCGCCCGCCCCGCGGCCCGCTGGATGGCGCAGGCGGCGCAGGGCATCCTGCCGCAAGAGGCGCTGATCGCGCCGGTGCCGCTGCATTGGCTACGCTTGCTAAAACGGCGTTACAATCAATCGGCTCTGCTGGCCAAGGCGCTGTCGGCGGAAACCGGGCACCGCTGGTGTCCCGATCTGTTGCAGCGGGTCCGGCATACGCCCTCGTTGGAGGGTTTGGGCCGTGCAGCCCGGTATCGGGTGTTGGAACAGGCGATCCGCGTGCATCCGCGACGGCGGCACCGTATCATCATGCGACCGGTGATTTTGGTGGACGATGTCTTTACCTCCGGCGCCACATTGACCGCCTGCACGCAGGCCTGTCTGGCCGCCGGGTCCGGCCCTGTTTTCGTGCTGGCACTGGCGCGCGTGGCCAAAGAGACCTAGATCACTGTGCAACGTTAACTGTTCAAAGGGTGATCCTATGCAACCTGTCGAAATCTACACGTCGCCGCTCTGCGGTTTTTGCCATTCCGCCAAACGCCTGCTGACCCAAAAGGGCGCGGCCTTTGACGAAATCGACGTGCTGTCGGAGCCTGAGCGCAAGAAAGAGATGATCCAGCGCGCCGGCGGTGCCCGCACCGTGCCGCAGATTTTCATCGGCGATGTGCATGTCGGTGGATGCGATGAGCTTTATGCGCTGGACCGTGCCGGCAAGTTGGATGCATTGCTGAGCGACAGATGAAAATCGCGCTGCTGCAACTCAACGTCTCGGATGACCCCGCCGCCAATCTGATCGAGACCCGCGCCCTGCTGCGCGAGGCGGTGGCGGGCGGGGCCGAGTTTGTCCTGACCCCCGAGGTGACGAATTGCGTCAGCACCAGCCGCAGCCACCAGCAGGCCGTGCTGGCCTATGAGGAAGACGATGTCACCCTTGCCGCTCTGCGCGAAGAGGCGGCAAAGGCGGGCATCTGGCTGCTGATCGGCTCGCTCGGTCTGAAAACGCGCGGGGGGGACGGGCGCTTTGCCAACCGGTCTTTCCTGATTTCCCCACAGGGAGAGATCGTCGCGCGCTATGACAAAATCCATATGTTTGATGTGGATATCAACGAAACCGAAAGCTACCGCGAGTCCGCAGGCTACCGCCCCGGCGACAAGGCCGTGGTGGCCGAGACGCCGTTTGGCAAGATCGGCATGTCGATCTGCTATGACATGCGTTTTCCGGCGCTTTATCAGTCATTGGCCGAGGCCGGTGCGCGTATCTTGACCATGCCAGCGGCCTTCTCTCCGGTCACCGGGGCCGCGCATTGGCACAGTCTGCTGCGGGCGCGGGCGATCGAGAATGGCTGTTATGTGCTGGCCCCGGCCCAGACGGGCACCCATGCCAGCGCCGCGCATAAGACCCGCGACACCTATGGGCATTCTATGGTCGTGGCCCCCTGGGGGGAGGTGGTGTTGGATGCCGGGACAGCCCCCGGCGTTTACTTTTGTGACATGGACATGGAAGAATGTGACAAGGCCCGCGCCAAAGTGCCCAGCCTTGCCAACCGCCGCCCCTTTGCCGCGCCCTGACCGGACCGAAAATGACTGACGATAAAAACACCCTTGCGATCATGTTGTTCGGAGAATTGCTGGCCGCCGACCAATCGGTGCGCAGTCGCCTGACACGGGTATTGCCACGGGGGATGGAGATCTCGCATTTCTCGGTGCTGAACTCGCTTTCATGGCACGGCGGCGAACGCTCGCCCGCGCAACTGGCCGAGACCTTCAACGTCACGCGTGGGGCGATGACCAACACGCTGAGCAAGCTCGAATGGGCCGGTTACGTTCATATCCGCCCCGATTGGGACGACGCGCGGCGCAAGATGGTCGCGATCAGCCCCGCCGGGCGGCAGGCGCGGGATGCGGCGGTGAATGCGATCACGCCGATGATCTCGAACGTGGTGGGGGAGCTTGGCGAAGAACAGGTTCGCGCCACGCTCCCGATCCTGCGCGCGCTCAGGCGTCAGTTGAGCCAGGGTTGAGGCTGGCTGTAACGTAGTTCACGCTCAAATCCCGATCCGACACGCGCCACGACCATGCAACGGGGTTAAAGACGAAACCCTTGCGGTCCACCGGCTCCAGCCCGGCGCGGCTCAAAAGATCGTAAAGCTCGTCCGGGGTGATGAACTTGTTCCAGTCATGGGTGCCCTTTGGCAGCCAGCGCATCACATGCTCGGCCCCGACAATTGCCATCATAAAAGACTTCGGGTTGCGGTTCAGGGTCGAACAGATGTGCAGCCCGCCGGGTTTCAGCAGGCGGCGGCAAGCGATCAGATAGTCGATGGGAGAGGCGACATGTTCGACCACCTCCATGTTCAGCACCACATCGAATTTCTCACCTGCCTCGGCCATGTCTTCGGCGGTGGTGTGGCGGTAGTCGATCTCTAGCCCCGATTGCTGCGCGTGGATCTGCGCCACGGGGATGTTGCCCGCCGCCGCATCCGCGCCCACCACATCGGCCCCAAGCCGCGCCATCGGTTCGGACAGCAACCCGCCGCCGCAGCCGATGTCGAGGATCCGCAGGCCTTTGAACGGCGTCTCGGCCTTCAAATCGCGGTCAAACTCCCCCGCGATCTGGCTGGTGATATAGTCCAACCGGCAGGGGTTCAGCATGTGCAGCGGCTTGAACTTGCCGTTCAGATCCCACCATTCGGCGGCCATCGCTTCGAATTTGGCGATCTCGGCGGGGTCGATGGTTGATTGATCCGCTTGCATTCTGATCTCCCTGTGCTCTTTTGGGTTCAATGACTATATAGGGCGGCAATGGACAAGTATCCCGACCAAAAACGCGGCGCGCCGCATCTTTATCCGCCGGTTGAGCCTTTCGACCAGCGGATGCTGTCCGTAGGGCAAGGGCATCAGGTCTATGTCGAGCAATGTGGCAACCCCGATGGCATCCCCGTTGTCGTGCTGCATGGCGGCCCCGGAGGCGGTTGCAGCCCGGCGATGCGGCGGTATTTCGACCCTAAGGTCTACCGTGTGGTGCTGTTCGATCAGCGCGGCTGCGGGCGTTCCACTCCGCATGCCTCGGTCACGGACAACACGACATGGCATTTGGTCGCCGATATCGAGCTGATTCGCACCACGCTCGGCATCGACAAATGGATGGTTTTCGGGGGGTCTTGGGGGGCGACGCTGTCGCTAATCTACGCTCAAGCGCACCCAGAGGCCGTGCGCCATCTGATCCTGCGCGGCGTGTTCCTGATGACGCAGGCCGAGCTTGATTGGTTCTACGGCGGTGGCGCCGGGCGGTTCTGGCCCGAACTTTGGGCGCGGTTCGTGAACCTGATCCCCGAAGACGAGCGTGACGATCTGATCGCGGCCTATCACCGGCGGCTGTTCTCGGGCGATTTGCGGGTCGAGCAGGACTATGGCCGCGCATGGGCCGCTTGGGAGAACGCGCTGGCCTCGGTGCATTCCGATGGGGTGTCGCATGGCGGGCCATCGGCCTATGCGCGGGCCTTTTCGCGGTTGGAGAACCATTATTTCACCAACAATGGCTTTTTGGAGTTCGACGGTCAGATCCTCGAACATATGGGGCGGATCGCGCATATCCCGGGGGTCATCGTGCAGGGGCGCTATGACATGATCTGCCCGCCTGCGGGGGCCTATGCGCTGGCGGAACGTTGGCCCAATGCCGACCTGCGGATGATCCGGGATGCGGGCCATGCCCTGTCGGAGCCGGGGATCAGTTCCGAATTGGTGCGCACGATGGATAGGATCGGACAGCGATGAGTGGGCGCAACTCTCTGCTGGATCGCCGGGCGCTTTTCACCACCGGTGCGGCGGCGGCCCTGCTGGCCGCGACAGGTGCTAGCGCGGGGGAGCCGCCCCGGCGCGGGGGCCGTCTGCGGCTGGCGCTTTCAGGTGCCACGCGAGAGGATACTTGGGTCCATGGCGATGGGCTCTTCATGCAGGTCGCGCGGCAGGGGATGATCTTTGACACGCTGACCGAAGTCACCAGCAATGGCATCCTCAAGGGTGAGTTGGCGACCGGTTGGCAGGCCAGCGATGGCGCCCGGCAGTGGCAGTTCGACCTGCGCCCCGATGTGCGTTTTCACGATGGCAGCCCCCTGACCGCCCGCGATGTGGTGGCCAGTCTGCGCGGTCTTCTGGCCGGGGCCGAGGTCGCCGTTCAGGACGATCTGCAAGTGCAGGTCACATTGGCGGCGGCGAATCCCGACCTGCCGCTCCTGCTGGCGCAATCGCGCTATGTGATCCGCCCCGCCCATGCGCCCGAGGCCGGGATTGGCACCGGGCTTTACCGTCTGCGGCGCTTTTCCGCCGGACGTCAGGTTTTGGCCGAACGGGTAGAGATGCATTACAAGGACGGCACCGCCGGGTGGTTCGATACGGTCGAACTGGTGTCGCTCCCCGCCCGTGAGGTGCGGGCGCAGGCGCTGAGCGAAGGGCTTGTTGATGCAGCGGATTTACCGGCGCGGCCCCGTTACCGCGACCGGGGGGATGTGACCCTTCAGGCTGATAGCGCAGGCGGGGTCAGCGCATTGTCGGGCGATCTGCGCCAGCCGCCGAACCCCGGACGCCAAGCGCCGATGGACAACCTGCGCGCGCCCGAGCGGTGGTGGTTCGGCTGAGAGGGGTTGCAGTTTCGCCGCATTCGGCCTATATCCCCTTCAACAGCGGCGCTTTCGGGTCCACACCGAAGGCTCCACCGAATTCGTGAACGGGCCGCGCGCCCGTTTTTTTGTGCCCAGTGAAAATGGATGTCTCATGTCGAATGACCTGATCGCCAAAGCCGCCATCGACCGCCGCCTGGCCGAGATCATCACCCCGGTGATCGAGGACATGGGCTTTGAACTGGTGCGCGTGCGCCTGATGTCGGGCAAGTCCACCACCCTGCAAGTCATGGCCGACCGGCCCGAGGGTGGGATCGAAGTGGATGAATGCGCCAAGATCTCGCAGGCCATCGGCGCCGTGCTGGATGTCGAAGATCCGATCTTGGATGAGTATTCGCTCGAAGTGTCGAGCCCCGGCATCGACCGACCGCTGACGCGGCTCAAGGATTTCGACGCTTTCGAAGGCTATGAGGCCAAGATCGAGACGACCGAACTGATTGACGGCCGCCGCCGCTTTAAGGGTGAGCTGGCAGGCGTCGAGGGTGGCGAAGTGCTGATCAATGTCGAAGAAGGCACCATCGGATTGCAGTTCGACTGGCTCAGCGATGCCAAACTGGTGCTGACCGACGACCTGATCAAGGAAATGCTCCGCCAGCGCAAAGCGTCTGGTGCGATCGACGAAACCGATTTTGATGATATCGAGACTGAAGAGTCTGCTGAGGGAGACACCTAATGGCCATTACATCTGCAAACCAGCTTGAGCTGTTGCAAACCGCCGAGGCGGTGGCGCGC
The DNA here is from genome assembly GCF_029285915.1 of Sulfitobacter sp. M85. Classification (NCBI taxonomy): domain Bacteria; kingdom Pseudomonadati; phylum Pseudomonadota; class Alphaproteobacteria; order Rhodobacterales; family Roseobacteraceae; genus Sulfitobacter; species Sulfitobacter sp. M85. Next base: position 338,335 of record NZ_JABECQ010000001.1, on the reverse strand, counting down.
GAGAAGATGATCGACCCCGGTCTGGTCGTCGAAGCGATGGAGGAATCCCTCGCCCGTGCCGCCAAGTCCCGCTATGGCGCCGAGATGGACATCCGGGTCGACATCGACCGCAAGACCGGCAAGGCCACCTTCACCCGCGTCCGCACCGTGGTCGAGGATGATGAGCTTGAGAACTATCAGGCCGAGTTCACCGTAGAGCAGGCCAAGCAGTACATGGCCGACCCCAAGGTTGGCGACACTTTTGTCGAGGAAGTACCTCCGGTTGAAATGGGCCGCATCGCGGCGCAGTCGGCCAAGCAGGTGATCTTGCAAAAGGTCCGCGAAGCTGAGCGTGACCGCCAGTACGAAGAATTCAAAGACCGCGCCGGGACCATCATCAACGGTCTGGTCAAGCGCGAGGAATATGGCAATGTCATCGTCGACGTGGGTGCCGGCGAGGCGATCCTGCGCCGGAACGAGAAGATTGGCCGCGAAAGCTATCGCCCGAACGACCGCATCCGCGTCTATATCAAAGACGTGCGCCGCGAGCAGCGCGGCCCGCAGATTTTCCTGAGCCGCACCGCGCCTGAGTTCATGGCCGAGTTGTTCAAGATGGAAGTGCCGGAGATCTACGACGGCATCATCGAGATCAAAGCGGTTGCCCGCGACCCCGGTTCGCGCGCCAAGATCGCCGTGATCTCGCATGACGGTTCCATCGACCCCGTCGGTGCCTGCGTCGGTATGCGCGGCAGCCGCGTGCAGGCCGTCGTGAACGAGCTTCAGGGCGAGAAGATCGACATCATTCCGTGGAACGAAGACCAGCCCACCTTCCTTGTGAACGCGCTGCAGCCTGCGGAAGTGTCGAAAGTGGTTCTGGACGAAGAAGCCGGTAAGATCGAAGTCGTCGTGCCCGAAGAGCAACTGTCGCTCGCCATTGGCCGCCGTGGTCAGAACGTGCGTCTTGCCAGCCAGTTGACCGGTCTCGACATCGACATCATGACCGAAGAGCAGGAAAGCCAGCGCCGTCAGGCCGAGTTCGAACTGCGCACCAAGCTGTTCATGGACAACCTCGATCTCGACGAATTCTTCGCCCAGCTTCTGGTCTCCGAAGGTTTCACCAACCTCGAAGAAGTGGCCTATGTCGAAGTCGACGAGCTGCTGGTCATCGACGGTGTGGACGAAGACACGGCGGGTGAGTTGCAGGCCCGCGCCCGTGACGTGCTCGAAGCGCAGAACAAAGCGGCGCTTGATAACGCCCGCGCATTGGGTGTCGAAGACAGCCTGGTTGAATTTGAGGGGCTGACCCCCCAAATGATAGAAGCGCTGGCCAAGGACGACGTCAAAACGCTGGAAGATTTCGCCACCTGTGCCGATTGGGAACTGGCTGGCGGCTGGACCACGGTCAACGGCGAGCGTGTTAAAGACGACGGCGCGCTTGAGCCCTTCGATGTTAGCCTCGAAGATGCGCAGGCCATGATCATGACCGCCCGCGTCATGCTGGGCTGGGTCGACCCGACCGAGCTTGAGGACGATGCGGAAGAAGACGACGTAGAAACAGACGGCGAAACCGCCGAGGAGGCCGAGGCCTAAGCGGGCCTCGGGGGTTGCACATGGGACGCGGTGGCGCCTCGAATGACCGCTCAGACGGTGCGGAACGCAAGTGCATCGCCACGGGCGAGGTGCAGCCGAAACATGGGTTGATCCGTTTCGTGGTCGGCCCGGACAATCAGGTTTACCCGGATATTCTGGGTAAACTGCCGGGTCGGGGCATCTATGTCGCGGCGGATCGTGCGGCGCTGGAATTGGCCATCAAGAAAAAGGCTTTTTCCCGCTCGGCGAAACAGCCGGTCACCCTGCCCGACGGGCTGGTCGACGAGGTCGAGCAGCAGTTGGCCCGCCGGGTGGTCGAGCTGATCTCGCTACAGCGCAAGGCGGGCAAGGCGGTCGCCGGTTACGAAAAGGTCAAGGGTTGGTTGCAAACCGAAGAGGCCGAAGTATTGATACAGGCCGTAGACGGGTCAGGGCGCGGTAAGTCCAAGCTGAGCACCCCACACTATGGTCATTACATCGGTTGGTTGACAGCCGATGAATTGGGTTTGGCATTCGGTCGCCAAACTGTGATACATGGGGCGCTCGCCTCTGGTGGACTCACGCAACGTGTTGTAGAGGAAGCCGGTAGACTTAAAGGCGTGCGCGTAAACGAGGGTGGCAACGGCCATCCGAAAGGATAGACGAGCTTCATGAGCGATAGTGACGGCAAGAAAACATTGGGTCTGCGCGGTGGCGCACGTCCGGGGAACGTAAAGCAAAGCTTTAGCCACGGGCGTACCAAAAACGTTGTGGTCGAAACCAAGCGCAAGCGTGTTGTGGTGCCCAAACCGGGTGGCCAGAAATCAACAGGTCCGGGCGCCGGGCCGATTGGCGATCCCAAGAAGCGCCCCGCAGGCATCACCGATGCCGAGATGGAGCGCCGTCTGAAGGCCGTTCAGGCCGCCAAGGCCCGTGAGGCCGAGGAAGCCGCGCAGCGTGAAGCCGAGGAAAAAGCCCGCGCCGAAGAGCGTGAGCGTCGCCGGGCCGAGATTGAGGCCAAGGAACGCGAAGAGCGTGAGCGCGAAGAAAGCCTTAAAGCCAAGGCCGAGGAAGACGCCCGTCGCAAGGCAGAGGCCGAAGCGGCTGCTGCTGCCCCCGCGCCTGAACCTGCCGCTGCACGCGAGCCGGGCAACAAACCTGCGCCCGCCGCGACACCGCGCAAAACCACCGACCGTGACCGTGACGACAGCAAGAAGCGCAGTAAAGGTGGCGACAGCCGCCGCGCGGGCAAGCTGACCGTCAATCAGGCGCTTGCCGGTGGCGAAGGTGGCCGTCAGCGTTCCATGGCGCAAATGAAACGCAAGCAGGAACGTGCCCGTCAAAAGGCAATGGGTGGTCAGGTCGAGCGTGAAAAGATCGTGCGCGACGTGCAACTGCCGCCCGCCATCGTGGTCTCAGAACTTGCCAACCGTATGGCCGAGAAGACCGGCGCGGTGGTCAAGGCGCTGATGCAAAACGGCCTGATGGTGACCCAGAACGAAACCATTGATGCCGATACAGCCGAGCTGATCATCGAGGAATTCGGCCACAAAGTGGTGCGCGTTTCCGACGCCGACGTCGAAGATGTCATCAAAGAGGTCGAGGACGATCCGAAGGATCTGCAATCGCGTCCCCCGGTCATCACGATCATGGGCCACGTCGACCACGGCAAAACCTCGCTTCTGGACGCGATCCGCAACGCCAAGGTTGTGGCGGGCGAAGCCGGTGGCATCACCCAGCACATCGGCGCCTATCAGGTGAAAACCGACAACGGCACCGTGCTGTCCTTCCTCGACACGCCGGGTCACGCGGCCTTCACCTCCATGCGTTCGCGCGGGGCTCAGGTCACGGATATCGTGGTTCTGGTGGTCGCGGCGGATGACGCCGTGATGCCGCAGACGATCGAAGCGATTGCCCATGCGAAGGCGGCCAAGGTGCCGATGATCGTGGCGATCAACAAGATCGACAAACCCGCCGCCAATGCCGACAAGGTCCGTACCGATCTGCTTCAGCACGAAGTCATCGTCGAGAAGATGTCGGGCGATGTGCAAGACGTCGAAGTTTCGGCAGCGACAGGCCAAGGTCTGGACGATCTGCTCGAAGCCATCGCGCTGCAGTCGGAAATCCTCGAACTCAAGGCGAACCCGAACCGGGCCGCCGTGGGTGCGGTGATCGAAGCGCAGCTTGACGTGGGCCGCGGCCCTGTGGCGACTGTGCTGGTTCAGAACGGCACGCTGCGTCAGGGCGATATCTTCGTCGTGGGTGAGCAGTACGGTAAGGTTCGTGCGCTGATCAACGACCAAGGCGAGCGCGTCAAAGAAGCCGGGCCTTCGGTGCCGGTTGAGGTGCTGGGCATCAACGGCACGCCCGAGGCCGGTGACGTGCTGAACGTGACTGAGACCGAAGCGCAGGCCCGTGAGATTGCCGAGTATCGTGCGCAGGCCGCCAAGGACAAACGCGCCGCTGCCGGTGCCGCCACGACGCTGGAACAGCTGATGGCCAACGCCAAGGCGGACGAGAACGTCAGCGAGCTGCCGATCTTGGTCAAAGCCGACGTGCAAGGTTCTGCCGAAGCGATCGTTCAGGCGATGGAGAAAATCGGCAACGACGAAGTCCGCGTTCGGGTTCTACACTCCGGTGTGGGCGCGATCACCGAAACGGATGTCGGCCTTGCCGAAGCCTCCGGCGCGCCGATCATGGGCTTCAACGTGCGTGCCAATGCCTCGGCCCGCAACACGGCCAACCAGAAAGGCGTTGAGATCCGTTACTATTCGGTCATCTATGACCTTGTGGATGACGTCAAAGCGGCTGCAAGCGGCCTGCTGAGTGCCGAGATCAAAGAGAACTTCATTGGCTATGCCAATATCAAAGAAGTTTTCAAGGTTACCGGTGTGGGCAAAGTCGCAGGCTGTCTGGTCACCGAGGGCGTCGCCCGCCGCAGCGCCGGTGTGCGTCTGCTGCGCGACAACGTCGTGATCCACGAAGGCACGCTGAAAACGCTCAAGCGCTTCAAAGACGAAGTGCCCGAGGTTCAGTCCGGTCAGGAATGCGGCATGGCATTCGAGAACTACGAAGACATCCGCCCCGGCGATGTGATCGAGATTTTCGAGCGCGAAGAAGTGACCCGCACCTTGGCCTAAGCCGAGTGCTTACAAGACGAATTCCCCAGAGGCCCGGTCGAATTGCCGGGCCTCTGCTTTTGTGAAGGCCTTTTTGCTGTCGTCGAAACTGATCCGCGCCAGATTGACGTGCAGAGGCGAAATATCGATTAGGTTGAAGTCATTCGGCTCCCCCCGCTGGCGCGAAGACAGGCTGGTGCCCGCGTGCAGTTGGATTGCCAGATGACCGTCATGCTCAGGCGCTGGATGGGCAAAGGTGCCTGCGTGCCAGATGTGCAGATGCCCCGAGAGGATCAAGTCGGCGCCGCAGTCCAAGAGCCGTCTCAGCGCGCGTTTCGCGCCGGGAATGGGCTTTTTGTGAGTCTCGTTGGGGTGATCCAGCGGATGGTGGCAAACGGCGATGCGCAGGGTCTTTTCCCCCCCGCGTGACAGGGCGCGGCAGGCGCGGCCCAAACGGCGCAGGCCCAGTTTGCCGGTCTGCCATTTGAACCGGTCGACGGTGTTGATCCCCACGGCGACAAAATCCGCCCCCTCATGCACCGGCGTAAGGTCGTGATCGATCCAACGCCGGTAATAGCGCCACGGGGCGAAAAACCGGGTAAAGGGGCGGTGCAGCGGAATATCGTGATTGCCCGGCACGCTCAGCACCGGTGCGTTGATCCTGTCGATAAAGGCCCGCGCGGCGCGATATTCCTTTTCCCGCGCCCGTTGGGTCAGGTCGCCCGAGATGATCACTAGATCGGGGTCATAGCCATTCACCGCCTCTAGGAGCGGCACCAATAGGTCGGGGCGGTCTTTGCCGAAGTGCAGGTCGGATAGATGGATCAAACGGCTCATCGCACGGCCTTTCCAGCCGTGGAGGGCACAAAGATATGGATGGGCGAACTGGCGTGGGTGAGCCGATACGGGCCGCGCATCACCGCAATCTCCCCGTCCCGCGCGACATAGCGTTTGCGCTGCTTCATGCGTATCTCAATCTCGGACCCGCAGAGCATTTCATAGTCCGTGTGGTGTTTCGCGCGACCTGTCGCCAACGCCACCGCATGGCGCAGCAGGCCGAAACGATAGGTGTCAGGGGCGACCAGCAGCACCATATCGCCGCGCGCGATGCAGTCCTGCCCATCAAGCCCCATTTGATCCAGTTGAAACGCGTTGTTCACCGCGAAAACGAGCGGGGTGCGCAGCTGGGTCTCTTTCCCGTCGACCACGATGGTCAGTTTGAGCGAGGTGCGGAAATCCATCAAGGCTTTGATCACCGACCAATAGGCGGCGATCCGGCTGCGTCCCCAACGGCGGTAGATGCCTTCGCGGGTTTTGAGGATGGCGGGATAAGCCCCGATGCTGGCGTTGTTCAAAAAGGTCTCACCGTTGATCGTCGCCACATGCACCGGGCGGCTGTCGCCAGCGGCGATGACGTCGACCGCCTCTTCAAGGTTCTCTGGAATGCCCATCGACCGCGCGAAATAGTTGAAGGTGCCTTGCGGGATGATGCCGAGCGGACGGTCGTGGTCAACCATCGCCGAGGACGCGCCCGAGATTGTGCCATCCCCGCCCGCGACGGCGATGATCCCCTCGCCGCTAGACAGCGCCTCCCGCGCGGCGCTGGCAGGGTCGTTGCGTTTGTCGATGTGAATGAATTCCGCCGTGATCCCATGCCGCGCAAAGGCGGATCGGATCGTGTTTTCGGCTTGGTCACCGTCTTGACGGCCTGAACCGCGGTTCAGAATGACGATAGCGCGCTTCGATGACATAAGTTCCCCTGCCAAATGCTCGGGGAAAACGCGGTGGAACGCCTATTTGTTCACCTCAATAGGCGTTCCGATGGGATTTTCAAACAGGCTTGCCTTCGAAAATCTTCCCGTCGACCTGAACGGCCATGCGACCGCCAGCCAACATTTTTACAAAGATACCCTGAACGTAAATGGAACTTCCGATTGCGATGGTTCTCAACATGTCGGCACCCTTTCATACAGATGTTACAACTCTGCCTCAGGATGGTGCGCATTCGGTTAAAAAATCCGCAACATGCTGAGCGATTGGCGATCACTAGTGCAATTCTGCCACTCTGCGCTAGAGCCAATCACGCAATATTGATATGAGCGGCACGTCTGCCTCGGGCATCGGATAGGCGCGCATTTCGTTCGGGCGCACCCATTTCAGGGTCTGCCCCTCGCGCGAAACCGGTGTGCCGCCCCATTTGCGGCAGGCAAACAGCGGCATCAGAAGGTGGAAATCACTGTAGCTGTGGCTGGCAAAGGTCAGCGGGGCAAGACAGGATTCCCATGTCTCGATCCCCAGTTCCTCATGCAACTCGCGGATCAGCGCCGCCTCTGGCGTCTCTCCGGGTTCGATCTTGCCGCCCGGAAACTCCCAAAGGCCCGCCATCGGCTTGCCTTCGGGGCGTTGGGTCAAAAGCACGCGGCCATCGATATCGATCAAGGCCGCGGCGGAAACCAGCACTGTCTTCATCTGGTCAGGACCGATAATCGGCGTTGATGTCGATATAGCCGTGGGTCAGGTCACAGGTCCATACGGTGCACTGCCCCTCGCCAAGGCCCAGATCGACCCCGATGGTGATGTTCTGACCCTTCATATGCGCGGCGGCATCCTCTTCGGAGTAGTCGGGGCTGCGCCACCCGTCGCGCGCGACTTCGATATCGCCGAAACGGATCGACAGACGGTCACGGTCCGCTGCGGCCCCGGATTTCCCGATGGCCATGACGACGCGGCCCCAGTTGGGGTCTTCGCCCGCGATGGCGGTTTTGATCAGGGGGGAGTTGGCGATGGCCATGGCGTGGATTTTGGCTTCGTCATCGTTGGAGGCACCGGTTACGGCCACTTCGACGAATTTCTGCGCGCCTTCGCCGTCTTTGACGACCTGATGCGCGAGGTCCATCATCACGTCCCGCAGCGCCGCGTCGAAGGCTTCATTGCCCGATACATCGACACCGGAGGCGCCTGTTGCGGCCATGATCAGCGCATCGGAGGTGGAGGTGTCGCTGTCCACTGTGATGCAGTTGAACGTCGTTTCGGTATGGGTCGAAAGGCGTTGCTGCAATTCGTCGGTCGCGAGTACCGCATCGGTAAAGATATAGACCAGCATGGTCGCCATATCGGGCGCGATCATGCCCGAGCCTTTGGCGATCCCTGCGATAGAGACGGTCTTGCCGTCAATCTCGACCGTCGCGCTGGCCCCTTTCGGGAAGGTATCCGTCGTCATGATGGCCCGTGCGGCGTCTTCGATGCCCGCAGGGTCAAGTTGATCGTACAAATCGCCCAGCACGGCAGTGATGCGTTCATGCGGCAGGGGTTCGCCGATGACACCCGTGGAGGAGGTGAAGACCCGAGCTTGCGGCACGCCGCAGGCTTCGGCAGCAGCGGCGGTGATCGCCTCGACCGCGTCGGTGCCGCCCCGCCCGGTAAAGGCATTGGCGTTGCCCGAGTTCACGACAATGGCTGCGCCTTCGTCCGAGGCGCCGCCAATTTTTGCCTGGCAGTCCAGCACCGGGGCCGCGCGGGTGGCGGAACGTGTGAACGCCCCCGCCACGGCGCTGCCCGGCACCAGTTTCGCCAACATCACATCGGTGCGCCCTTGATAGCGCACGCCCGCGGCGATGGTGGCGAAAGTCACGCCGTCGATAACCGGCAGGTCGGGAAAACGGGCCGGGGCGAGCGGCGAGACAGCCAGGGATTTAGCCATGAGTTAGTTCAGCCATTCGATGTTGTTGAGAACGGAAGGGTCGATGCCTTCGGCCGCGCTGCGGTCCACCTCGGCGGAGTTGGTCAGGCTTTCGATGGCCTCTTGCACCTTGGTCTGGCGGATTTGGGTTTCCAGCTCTTCACGCACGTCTTCCAGTGCGGGGGCTTCGGCGGTGCGCGTCTCGTTCAGTTTGATGACATGCCAGCCGAACTGGGTTTCCACCGGTTCCGACACGCTGCCGGCTTCCATGCCAGCGACGGCCTCTTCAAAGGCAGGAACCATCATGCCGGGGCCGAACCACCCCAAGGAGCCGCCACCGGGGCCGGAGGGACCGGTCGATTTCTCTTTGGCAAGCTCGGCAAAGTCCGCGCCACCGTCAAGTTCTGCCTTGATCGCGTCGGCTTCTTCCTTGGTTTCAACAAGGATATGCGAGGCGTTGAACTCGGGCTCAGGCTCTGCGTCGCTGTATTGCGCGTCATAGGCCGCTTGCAGCTCTTCGTCGCTGACCGGCTCTGCCATGACGCCTTCGATCGCCTCACCGGCGGTAAGCGAGCGGGTCTCATTCTCGAGCGACAGGGTCACGCGCGGCGGCAGTTCGCCGGTAAAGCTGTCGGCGAGGGCCGTCTGTTGCACAAGCTGGTCCAGAAGACCTTTGAACAGCACGTCCTCGGGCAGTTGTTGGTACTGCTGGGGCAGGCTCGCGCGGGCGACGATCATATGCCCGAGCGTGATTTCAGTGTCGTTGACGGTGGCAACAACCGTGTCGAGACCCGGTTCGTCCTGGGCGGCCACAGGCAGCGCCACAGCGGCGGCAAGCGCCAAAGACGACAGAAATGTGAGGGGTTTTTGCATGGTTGGGTCCAATCGCTTCCTTCGTAGCAGGGCTGCTACATTGACAGTGTATGGCACGCCCCTTACATCGCCTTATGGCGCTGAGAGGCGCGGGCTCATCCACTATCTATGGGCTGCCATGGCGCTCGGCAACCAGATCGGCGCAAGACATCATAACTTCGGCGGGAGATTACATGCTGGGTATCGGAACAATCGCCAAAAAGGTCTTTGGCACGCCAAACGACCGGAAGATCAAGGCGACCCGGCCGCTTGTGGCTCGGATCAACGCGCTGGAGCCTGAGTTCGAAAAGCTGAGCGACGAAGAGATCAAGACGCGCACCGAGGAGTTGGCCAAACGGGCCGATGCGGGCGAAAGTCTTGACGATCTGTTGCCCGAAGCCTTTGCCAACTGCCGCGAAGCGGCCCGCCGCACCCTTGGCCTGCGCGCCTTCGACACCCAGCTTTTAGGCGGGATTTTCCTGCATCAGGGCAATATCGCCGAGCAAAAGACCGGTGAGGGCAAAACCCTGACCGCGACCTTCGCGGCCTATCTTAACGGGCTCACGCATAAAGGCGTGCATGTGGTGACGGTGAACGAATACCTTGCCAAACGTGACGCCGAATGGATGGGCAAGGTCTTTGCCGCGCTTGGGCTGACCACCGGCGTCGCCTATTCTGGCATGCCCGAGGACCAGAAACGCGCGGCCTACGCCTGCGACATCACCTATGCCACCAACAACGAGTTGGGCTTCGATTACCTGCGCGACAATATGAAGTCGAACCTGTCGGACATGCTGCAACGCGGGCATAACTTTGCCATCGTGGACGAAGTCGACAGCATTCTGATCGACGAGGCGCGGACGCCGCTGATCATCTCCGGCCCGTCGCAGGACCGTTCCGAGATGTATCAGATCATCGACGCGCTGATCCCCTCGCTCACCGAAGAGCATTTCGAGCTGGACGAGAAAACCCGCAACGTCACTTTCACCGACGAGGGCAATGAGTTCCTCGAAGAGCAGCTGCGCGCGCGGGAATTGATCGAAGAGGGGATGACCCTTTACGATCCCGAAAGCACGACCATCGTGCACCACGTCAACCAAGGTCTGCGCGCGCATAAGCTGTTCCAGCGCGACAAAGACTACATCGTGCGCGATGGTGCGGTGACGTTGATTGACGAATTCACCGGCCGCATGATGCCGGGCCGCCGCCTGTCGGACGGTCTGCACCAAGCGATTGAGGCCAAGGAAGGCGTCGACATCCAGCCCGAGAACGTGACCCTCGCAAGCGTCACTTTCCAGAACTACTTCCGCCTATACGACAAACTCGGCGGCATGACCGGCACGGCTCTGACCGAAGCCGAAGAATTCGCCGAGATCTACGGCCTCGGCGTGGTCGAAGTGCCGACCAACGTGCCAATTGCCCGTGTGGACGAAGACGACGCCGTCTATCGCACCGCGCGTGAAAAGTATGAGGCGATGATCGAGCGGGTCAAAGAGGCCCACGCCAAGGGGCAGCCCTGCCTTGTCGGCACCACCTCGATCGAAAAGTCCGAACAGCTCAGCGCCATGCTGACCGCCGCCGGGATCGAGCACAATGTGCTCAACGCCCGCCAGCACGAGCAAGAGGCGCAGATCATCGCCGAAGCGGGCAAGTTGGGCGCGGTGACCATCGCCACCAACATGGCGGGTCGCGGCACCGACATTCAGTTGGGCGGCAACGTCGAGTTGAAAGTGCTCGACGCGCTGGATGCCGATCCTGAGGCCGACCCGGCCAACATCCGGGAGCAGATCGAAGCGCAGCACGCCGAAGAGAAGCAGAAGGTGCTGGAGGCCGGTGGTCTCTACGTTCTGGCGTCTGAGCGTCACGAGAGCCGCCGCATCGACAACCAGTTGCGGGGCCGTTCGGGCCGTCAGGGTGACCCGGGCCGCACCTCCTTCTTCCTGTCGCTCGAAGATGACCTGATGCGCATTTTCGGTTCGGAACGGCTTGAGAAAGTGCTGACGACGTTGGGCCTGAAAGATGGCGAAGCCATCGTGCACCCATGGGTCAATAAATCGCTGGAGCGGGCGCAGGCGAAGGTTGAGGGTCGCAACTTCGACATCCGCAAGCAGCTGTTGAAGTTCGACGACGTGATGAACGAGCAGCGCAAGGTGATCTTTGGCCAGCGCCGCGAGATCATGGAGGCGGACAACCTCAATGAGATCGTTACCGACATGCGCGAGCAGGTGATCGACGATCTGATCGACACCTATATGCCGCCCAAGACCTATGCCGATCAGTGGGACACCCAAGGTTTCTATGCCGCGGTGATCGAACAGTTGAACGTCGACGTGCCGATCATCGCATGGTGCGAAGAGGACGGCGTGGATGATGAGGTGATCCGCGAACGTCTAATGAAAGCCACGGATGAGCTAATGGCCAAGAAGGCCGAGGCCTTTGGCGAAGAGAACATGCGCAACATCGAGAAACAGTTGTTGTTGCAGGCCATCGACACCAAATGGCGCGATCACCTGCTGACGCTTGAACATCTGCGCTCGGTCGTGGGCTTCCGCAGCTACGCGCAGCGCGACCCGCTGAACGAGTATAAGAACGAAGCCTTCCAATTGTTCGAGACGATGCTCGACAGTCTGCGGCAGGACGTGACCCAAAAGCTGGGCCAAATCCAACCGATGAGCGAAGAGCAGCGCCGCGAGATGATGCAAGAAATGGCCGCCCGTCAGGCTGCCATGCAGGCTGCGGCGAGCGAGGCGGCGGATGAGGCCTCTGAACAGGCGGAGGCCGCAGCCCCCGGCTTTGACGAGAACGATCCGTCCACATGGGGCAACCCGGGCCGGAACGATCCCTGCCCCTGCGGCTCTGGCAAGAAGTTCAAACACTGCCACGGTCAGATCACCTGAGCGGCGTCACCTTTTCGCCCATAACTTGGCGGATCAGGGCCATACCCCGGCCCTGATCCGCGCCCATAAAGTCTCTAACGAATCCGTTGAAGGAGACTTGTCATGTGGCGCACGAAAGAAATTCTGACAGCTGTCGGCACTCTGGCCTGTGCGGCGGGCATTGGCTATGTCATGCAAAGCTCCGACACCGCGCAGCAGCGCTATGGCGCGGCTGAGGCGCAGCGCCCGGTGGCCGACAATGGCGCCTTGCTTGAGGTTGAAGGCATCACCCTGACCTCTGCCGCGCTCGACAGCCCCATCGCGCTGCCGACATTGGATGACCGCGTGGTCAAGGCCGCAGCGCCTCAAAGCCTGCCGCCCGCCCCGGAAAGCCACGGCGCCGCGATCCCCGCGGCCTGCGATATCATTGCCGAAGCGGATGCCGTCGCCGCTGCGATGGTGAAACTCACCCTCGATGCCGCCTGCCTGCCGAATGAGCGGCTGACCGTGCACCACAACGGGATGATCTTTACCGAAGTGACCGATGACCAAGGGCAGTTGTCCGTCACCGTCCCGGCCTTGGCGGAAGAGGCTGTTTTCATCCTCGCTTTCGGCAACGGTGATGGCGCGGTGGCGCAGACTTCGGTCCCTGAACTCTCTGATTTCAACCGCGTCGTGCTACAATGGAAAGGCACCGCAGGGTTCGAGCTTCACGCCCGCGAGTTTGGCGCGGATTACGGTGAGGCGGGCCATGTCTGGTCCGGTGCGCCGCGCGATATGACCGCCGCGGTGCTGGGCGAAGGGGGCTTCATGACCCGCAATGGCGACATTGAGGCTTCTGAGGCGCTGATAGCCGAAGTCTATAGCTTCCCGGTCGCCAAGACGGCGCAGGAGGGCGATGTCGCGCTTAGTGTTGAGGCCGAGGTGAGCGAGGCGAACTGCGGGCTTGAGATCGAAGCACAGGCGCTGGAGCTGCGCGGCGATGATCCGGTGAAAACCCAGAACCTGACCCTCGCCGTGCCGGACTGTGATGCGGTCGGCAACTTTCTGGTGTTGAATAATTTGCTCCAAGACCTGAAAGTCGCGCAGAACTGACGCAACCGGGTAGGTCTAGATGAACGGGTTGAAACGTGCGGCGATCAGCGCCGCACTTTTGCTTTTTACGGCGGGCGCATCCGCGGCGCAGGACATCGCACTGACCTCGCGCGATGGCAGCGTCGAACTCAGCGGCACCCTGCTGGGGTTCGACGGCGAATTCTACCGCGTCGAGACGGACTACGGCGAGTTGACCGTCGACAGCAGCGGTGTGTCCTGCGCCGGGCCGGGTTGCCCCAACCTTGCGGATTTCGTGGCCGAGGTGCGCTTCTCGGGCTCCGCCACCATGGGGGCGGTGCTGATGCCCGCGCTGATCGAAGCCTTTGCCGCGCGGCAGGGCTATACCGTCAGCCGCGAAGAGGGGGACAGCGGGCGCTTCGCGCTGCTGCTCTCGCGTGAGGATGACGGCAAGCTTGCCGCGCGGTTCGATTTCCGGGCGAGCAATACCAACGAAGGCTTTGCTGATCTGCTGGCGGATGAGGCCGATGTCGTCATGGCCCTGCGCGAGGTGCGCCGCGAGGAGCGGATCAATGCCCGTGAGGCGGGCTTGGGTGATCTGACCGGAGCCAATCGCAGCCGGGTTCTTGCGCTCGATGCGGTGGTGCCCGTGGTCGCCCCGTCCAATCCGGTCAAACAAATCTCGCCGCTGACCTTGGCGCGGGTGTTCTCGGGCGAGATCAAGAATTGGCAGCGCCTCGGCGGGCCGGACGCACCGATTGAGTTGCATCTGCCCACCGCCGACAGTGGGTTGAGCCAAGCGATCGTGGATCAGGTGCTCACCCCCGCCGGGCTGGAACTGAGCGCCGATGTCACCCGCCACGCCATGCCCGATGCGCTGGCCGAGGCGGTCGCGCGGGATGTTTTTGCCCTTGGAATCACCAGCTATGCCGAACAGGGTGAGACCGAGGTGCTGACCCTTGGCGGCAACTGCGGTTTTGCGCTGGATGCCGCACGGCGCACGATCAAAACCGAAGACTACCCGCTGACCGCGCCGATGTTCCTCTATTTCCCCGCCCGGCGCTTGCCGTTGATCACGCGCGAGTTTCTGGCCTTCACCCGCGGCCCTTCGGCCCAGATCGTGATCCGCCGGGCCGGTTTCGTAGATCAAACGCCCGAGGAAATCCCGGTTGAGGAACAGGGCAACCGCTTTGCCAATGCAATCATCACGGCGGGGGTCGAAACCCCGCTAGAGGAGTTGCAGCGCATGACGGCGACGCTGGTGCCGATGGCGCGGCTCACCACCTCTTTCCGCTTCGAGGCGGGGTCGATCCGGCTTGATGCGCAGTCGCGGTCCAACGTGCAGCAATTGGCGCGGGCCTTGGAACAGGGGCAGTATGATGCGCGGCGATTGATGTTCGTGGGCTTCAGCGATGGCGAGGGGGCCGAGCGGGCCAACCGCGAAATCGCCTTGCGCCGGGCCGAAGCGGTGCAGCGCGCGGTCAGCGCGGCTGCGGTCACGGCCAATCTGTCGCGCATTGATCTGCGGGTCGATGCCTTTGGGGAGGCAATGCCGATTGCCTGTGACGACAGCGAATGGGGCCGTCAAGCAAACCGGCGAGTCGAGGTTTGGGTGCGCTAACCGCACCCCGCTATAGATGCCCCTCACTGCGAAAGCTGAGCTCGCGCGATTTGCCGATGATCAGATGATCATGCAGGGTCAGCCCCAAGGCGTCACAGGCGGCGGCGACCTGTCGGGTCATGTCAATGTCGGACCGTGACGGGCTGGGGTCGCCCGAGGGGTGATTATGCACGAGGATGATCGCGCTGGCGTTCAACTCAAGCGCACGTTTGGCAACCTCGCGCGGGTAGACCGGCACATGGTCCACCGTGCCCTTCGCCTGTTCCTCATCGGCGATGAGGATGTTTTTCCGGTCGAGGTAGAGGACGCGAAACTGCTCCATCTCCAGATGGGCCATGGTGGTGTGGCAATAGTCCAGCAGCGCGTCCCATGAGGAAACGATATGCCGTTGCAGCACCTTCGCTCGGGCTAGCCGCTGTGCCGCGGCTTCAATGATCTTGAGTTCGACAATCACCGCTTCACCGACCCCTTTGACATCGCGCAGCCGGGCGGCGGGGGCGGTAATGACGCGGTTGAAATCGCCGAACCGGTCGAGCAGTTCGCGCGCCAGCGGTTTTACGTCCCGGCGCGGGATGGCACGGAAGAGGACAAGCTCCAACATCTCGTAGTCCGGCATGGCGGCCGCGCCGCCATCGATAAAACGGCTGCGCAGGCGTTGGCGGTGATCCGCGATATAAGAAGGTTGCTTGCCCGTATTGGACGGCGGGCTGTGCGCTTCGTCCAGCAGATAGGGGAGGGGCTGATCAGCCAAGGTTCTCGGGGCACGGGTCATGCCCGGAGTGTCGCGCCAAAGTGGTTATTATTCGGTTAACGGACGGTTAAAACTTCGTTCACCACGCTGCCTAAAAAGGGGAGCCGCATCCACGGCTCCCCCCAATGGTTAACCCTTCATCGAATCCCAGAAGGATTTGACGGAAGAGAAGAAGTTGCTGCTCTCGGGGTTGTTGTTCTGGGCCTCGCCCTCGAACTCCCGCAGCAGTTCTTTCTGCCTATTGGTCAGGTTCACCGGGGTCTCGACCGCCAGTTCGATGATCATGTCACCCACGCCACCGCCACGCAGCGGCGGCATGCCTTTGCCGCGCAGACGCATCTGGCGGCCCGATTGGCTGCCCGCGGGGATCTGCACGCGGCCACGGCCCCCGTCGATGGTGGGCACTTCGATATTGCCACCCAGAGCGGCAGTGCTCATCGACACCGGAACACGGCAGAAGAGGTTCGGCCCGTCGCGTTCGAACAACTCGTGATCGGCCACCTCGATAAAGATGTAGAGATCACCGGACGGCCCGCCACGCATGCCCGCTTCGCCTTCGCCAGCGAGACGGATGCGGGTGCCGGTTTCGACGCCCGCGGGGATGTTGACCGAGAGCGTGCGCTCTTTCTCAACCCGGCCCGCGCCGCGGCATTTCTTGCAAGGATTCTTGACGATCTGCCCCATGCCGGAACAGGTCGGGCAGGTCCGCTCGACGGTAAAGAAACCTTGCTGCGCACGCACCTTGCCCATGCCCGAACAGGTGGGGCAGGTCGAAGGTTCCGCGCCGCCTTCGGCACCGCTGCCGTCACAGGCGTCACATTGGACGGAGGCCGGGACGGTGATCGACTTTTGCATGCCCGAAAAGGCATCTTCGAGCGAGATGCGCAGGTTATAGCGCAAATCAGCCCCGCGTGCGGCACGGCGTCCGCCGCCACCGCCACGTTGGCCCATGAAGTCACCGAAAAGATCGTCGAAGACGTCGGAAAAGGCCGAAGAGAAATCGCCCTGACCGCCGCCCATACCGCCGCCGGGACGCCCGCCGCCCATGCCACCTTCGAAGGCGGCGTGGCCATAGCGATCATAGGCGGCTTTCTTGTCACCGTCTTTGAGCACGTCATAAGCCTCGCCCACTTCTTTGAACTGGGCTTCGGCTTGGGGGTTGTCTTTGTTGCGGTCGGGGTGGAGGTCCTTCACCTTGCGGCGATAGGCTTTCTTGATCTCGTCGGCAGAGGCCCCTTTGGCAACGCCAAGCACCTCGTAGTAGTCACGTTTTGCCATGGGTTATCATGCTCCTGCGCTGGAACGTGATAGGCCGGCCCGTCTGACGGACCGGCCCTTTCACAGGTTCCGTTTCACACGCTTACGCGCGCTTGTCGTCGTCCAGATCTTCGAACTCAGCATCAAGGATGTCGTCATCGCCACCTTGGGCTTGCTGAGCATCCGAAGGCTGCGCCGTGTCCTCACTGCCGCCCTCTTCCTGAGCGGCCTTATAGATGGCTTCGCCCAGTTTCATGGCGGATTCGGTGACGTTCTGGATGCCGTTCTTGATCTTGTCGGCGTTGTCTGTTTCCAGCTCGTCTTTCAGCGCGGCAATGGCCAGTTCGATCGCCTCGACGGTGGTCGGGTCGACCTTGTCGGAATGCTCTTCCAGCGACTTCTCGGTCGAGTGGATCAGCGATTCCGCCTGGTTCTTCGCTTCGATCAGCTCGCGACGGGACTTGTCCGCCTCGGCATTCTCTTCCGCGTCCTTGACCATCTGTTCGATGTCCGCATCCGACAGACCGCCCGAAGCTTGGATCGTGATCTTCTGCTCCTTGCCGGTGCCTTTGTCGAGCGCGCCGACCGACACGATGCCGTTGGCGTCAATGTCGAAGGTCACTTCGATCTGCGGCATGCCGCGGGGCGCAGGCGGGATGTTCTCAAGGTTGAAGGCACCGAGCATCTTGTTGTCGGCAGCCATCTCACGCTCACCTTGGAAGACCCGGATGGTCACGGCGTTCTGGTTGTCTTCGGCGGTCGAGAAGACCTGAGACTTCTTCGTCGGGATCGTGGTGTTACGGTCGATCAGACGGGTGAAGACACCACCGAGCGTCTCGATACCGAGAGACAGCGGAGTCACGTCGAGCAGGACCACGTCCTTCACGTCGCCTTGCAGAACACCGGCCTGAATGGCGGCACCAAGGGCCACGACTTCGTCCGGGTTCACACCCTTGTGCGGCTCCTTGCCGAAGAATTTGGAGACCTCTTCGGCCACCTTCGGCATACGGGTCATACCACCCACGAGCACGACTTCGTCGATGTCGGACGCGGACAGGCCGGCATCCTTCAGCGCGGCGGCGCAGGGCTTCATCGAGGCTTTGATCAGGTCACCAACGAGGCTTTCCAGCTTGGCACGGGTCAGCTTCATGACCATGTGCAACGGCGAGCCATCCTTGCCCATCGAGATGAAGGGCTGGTTGATCTCGGTCTGGCTGGAGGAGGACAGTTCGATCTTAGCCTTCTCTGCCGCTTCCTTCAGACGCTGCAGCGCCATCTTGTCTTGCGTCAGGTCAACGCCGTTGGCCTTTTTGAACTCTTCCGCAAGGTAGTTCACGATGCGCATGTCAAAGTCTTCACCACCGAGGAAGGTGTCGCCGTTGGTGGATTTCACTTCGAACAGGCCGTCGTCGATCTCAAGAATGGTCACGTCGAATGTACCGCCGCCAAGGTCATAGACCGCGATGGTTTGCGTGTTCTCTTTGTCGAGACCGTAGGCCAGCGCGGCGGCTGTCGGCTCGTTGATGATGCGCAGCACTTCGAGACCGGCGATCTTGCCGGCATCTTTGGTGGCCTGACGCTGGGCGTCGTTGAAGTAGGCAGGCACGGTGATAACCGCCTGAGAGACTTCCTCGCCCAGATAGCTTTCTGCGGTTTCTTTCATCTTGCCGAGGATGAAGGCCGAGATTTGGCTTGGGGAGTATTTCTCACCCTTGGCTTCGACCCATGCGTCGCCGTTGCCGCCGTCGATGACGTTGAACGGCATGTTCTTTTTGTCTTTGGCCAGGTCCGCATCGTCGTTGCGGCGGCCGATCAGGCGCTTAACGCCAAAGACTGTGTTTTCGGGGTTGGTGACCGCCTGGCGTTTCGCCGGCTGGCCGACAAGGCGTTCGTCGTCGGTGAAGGCGACGATCGACGGCGTGGTGCGCGCGCCTTCGGCGTTTTCGATCACACGCGGCTGGCTGCCATCCATGATGGCGATACAGCTGTTGGTGGTGCCAAGGTCAATACCGATTACTTTGGACATGTTTCGATCCCTCTTTGAATCTAAGGCGATGACACGAGGCGCGGACCCGTTTTGGCATCCTGCCCCGATCTGTTGACATCGAAGACCACGTGCCTTCGACGGTTCGGAGCGTATATAGGGAGGGTATTTGCACCCTGCAACCATTGGCTGGTCTGGATGGTCGCGATTCCGTGATGTTTTTGCTAAACGAGTGAGGAAGAACGAAAAATGACTGCTTTGCGCCTCCGGGGCTTTGATATTCACAAGGAATTTCTAGGAAGAGCGGCCCAGCAAGAGGTGCTGGAGGCAGTGCGCGGCGTGGTGCGCAAGGCGCCGTTCTTTCGCCCCGAAGTGCCGCGCGGCGGGCGTATGTCGGTCCGGATGAGCGCGGCAGGGCGCTATGGCTGGTTTTCGGATCGGCGTGGGTATCGTTACGTCACCGAACATCCCGACGGTGAGCCTTGGCCCGAGATCCCGGCACCGATTATGGCGATTTGGGATCAGTTGACCGAGTTGGAGCGCCGCCCGGAATGCTGCCTGATCAACTACTACGATGCCGATGCGCGTATGGGGCTGCATCAAGACCGGGACGAGGCGGATTTTCAGTGGCCGGTCGTCTCAGTCTCTCTGGGCGATGACGGGCTGTTTCGGATCGGCAACCTGACCCGAGGGGGCAAGACGGAATCGATCTGGCTGCAGTCGGGCGATGTGGTGGTGATGGGCGGTGACGCGCGGCTGACCTATCACGGCGTGGACCGGATCAAACCCGGCACCTCGACATTGCTGCCCAAAGGCGGACGGATCAACTTGACGCTGCGCGTGGTGGAGTGACGTTTTCTTTGAAAGAAAACGGAGACGGACTTTTTCAAAAAGTCCGTCGCTTCAGTGGCTAAGCGAACAACACCCTGTCTGATGTTGCCAGCCATCATTTCCCTGCAAAAGGAAGTCGACCGCTAGCCCATAGCCGCGATCCGACATGCCATCGCTACAGGCACGCGCCGCAAGCGTAGCGATGGCCGCGCCCTGCGGCCCCTCGGCGATCATGTGAAAACTGTCACGCCGCCCCTGCGCCGGGCCAGACTGCGTGATGCGGTAATCGCGTGCGCCGCCCGCCATGGCATCGTAGCTCAACGTCTCGCCGGTCACCTCAAAAGACCAAAACGGCTCTGTCCCGCCGCAATGGGCCACGGGTGGCATCGCACCGGCCCATTGGCCCGCTTGCCGGGTAAGGAAACGCAGAGAGACCCAGCCGCTCCCTTCGGCCGTATTTACCAGGCCCCAGCCGCGATGGTCATCGGGGTGGATCACTTCGATGTTCTGGGCGTCAGGCTCGAAGCTGCCGATGATCGGGGCGCTGGCACTCGGGGCTTCGCGAATGTTCAATACATCATCCGCCCCGACACCGCTGACGTCATGCAGGGCGGGCCATGCATCCTGCGTCGCCCAGACAGGCAATGCCCGAAGGCAGAGGAAGAGCGCCAGAAGTCTCATCGCCGGGCGTTCCAACTGATCGACGCATGGCGGCGGGTATAGAATTCGCCCATCAGCCCAATCATCAAAAGCACCAGACCCACCCAAAGCGGATATTCCCAACTGGTGTAGCGCGGGTTGTAATTGATGAAGGCAAAGCCGCGCGCTTGGTCGATGCTGTGAAACAGCGGGTTCCAGTCAAACATCGCCAGCATATAGCCGGGCAGGGAGTTGGCGAGGAACATCTTCCCCGAGGCGATCATATTGGCGCGTTGATAGACGGTAGAGAAAATCGTCACGAAGGACGGAAACCACGGTTTGATCGCCAGCATCACCAGCCCGAGGGCGCAGCCTGTAAACCACGCGGTCAGCATCATCCCGAAAGCGGCAAAGGGCTGGTCTATGGTGATCGGGGTGACTGCCACATGATAGATGAACAGGATCACGAAGAGCGACAGCACTTGGATATAGAGCGAGCCCACTGCCGCCGATGCGATGGCGATGATCGTGTTCATCGGGGCGTGCTGCATCATCGGGCTTGCCGGTCCCTCAGACCCCGCGACCGCGCCCAGAGCCTTCACATGGGTGAGGTAGAGGAAAATCCCCGACATCAGATAGATGAGGAAGTCTCCGCGCACGGCAGAGCCGCGCATCCCGAGGATCGAAAACATCACATAGAAGGCCAGTACGAACATCACCGTTTGCAGCATGTTCATCGCGATGGCGATGAAGGCATTGTTGTGCTGTTTGCGTACGTTGCGCACCACGGAATGGTAGACCAGTTCCGCGATGGCGAGGGCAGAACCGATGCCGGATTTCGGCTTTCTGGAAGACTGGAACATGCGCGCGTCCTTGACGAAGCCCTAGCGTGGCACGGAATTCTTGCTGTTCCGTTAGCTCCGCAGCATAAGGGAAACAGTAAATTGAAGCAACGACAGCCCGCAGGGCCGGAGGCAAAATGGATTACGAGAAACTGGTCGCGGAAATGCGGCGGCTGGCATTGGAAGCCGGGGACGAGATCATGGAGATCTACGGTCAGGACGATTTCGAGGTGAAATCGAAATCCGACGACAGCCCCGTTACCGCCGCCGACGAAGCCGCCGATGCGATCATTTCCGACGGACTCCGCGCGGCTTTCTCCGATGTCATGTTGGTGACCGAAGAGCAGGCTGCGACCCATTCCGCTAAAGGCGATACCTTTCTCATCGTCGATCCGCTGGATGGCACCAAAGAGTTCGTCCACCGCCGCGGGGATTTCACGGTGAACATCGCGCTGGTCGAAGGCGGCGTGCCGACGCGCGGCGTGGTCTATGCCCCCGCCAAAGCCCGGATGTTCTTTACCCAAGCCGACGGCCAGTCGGTCGAAGAGGCCGGCGCATTCGACAAGGGGCAGGTGGGGGAAACCAAAGCGATTTCGGTCTCTAACCCCGACAATGCGGCCCTGATGGTCGTCGCCTCCAAATCCCACCGCGATCAGGCGACCGATGATTATATCGGCAAATACGCCGTGCGGGACATGACCTCGGCGGGGTCGTCGCTGAAATTCTGTCTCGTCGCGACCGGAGAGGCCGATCTCTACCCGCGTCTTGGCCGCACGATGGAGTGGGACACTGCCGCGGGCCATGCGGTGCTGAACGGGGCAGGCGGCGCGGTGGTGCGCTTCGATGACCTCTCGCCCCTGACCTACGGCAAAGAAGATTTCGCGAACCCTTTCTTCATCGCCCATGCCCCGGGCGTTGAGTTGAAGGCGGGCTGATGTCGGTCCTGATCGTCATTCCCGCCCGCTATGCCTCCACCCGCTATCCCGGCAAGCCGCTGGTGGCCCTCACCGGGGCGTCGGGCCAGAAACAGACCCTGATCGAACGCAGTTGGCGGGCCGCCAGCGCAGTGTCGGGCGTCGACCGCGTGGTGGTGGCCACCGACGATGATCGCATTCGGGAGGCCGCCGAAGGCTTCGGCGCCGAGGTCGTGATGACCTCGGAAAGCTGCGCCAACGGCACCGAACGCTGTGCCGAGGCCCATGCCGCATTGGGTGGGGGCTATGACATCGTGGTGAACCTGCAAGGTGACGCCCCGCTGACGCCGCATTGGTTTGTCGAAGGGCTGGTGCAGGGGTTGACAGACAACCCCGAGGCCGAGATCGCCACCCCGGTTCTGCGCTGCGACGGGGCCACGCTGAACAGTCTTCTGGCCGACCGCAAAGCGGGCCGCGTGGGGGGGACCACGGCGGTTTTCGGCGCCGATAATCAAGCGCTCTACTTCTCGAAAGAGGTCGTTCCCTATACCGGAAAGCCCTACGCAGAGACGGATATGACCCCGGTCTTCCACCACGTCGGCGTCTATGCCTACCGCCCCGATGCACTGGCCCAATACCCAAGCTGGCCCGTCGGCCCCTTGGAGCAGTTGGAAGGGTTGGAGCAGTTGCGTTTTCTTGAAAATGGCCGCGCCGTACTCTGTGCGAAGGTCGAGGCCAAGGGGCGCGAGTTTTGGGAGTTGAACAACCCCGAAGACGTGCCAAAGCTCGAAGCCATGATGGCGAAAATGGGTCTGGAATGACCCCCACCCCCGTCAGTGCCACGCTCGAAAGCGGCGTGCCTGTCAGCATCGTGATCGTCAGCCGGAATCGGCCCGAAGCATTGCGGCGCTGCCTGACGGGGGTAGAACAGCTTCAATATACCCCTTTCGAAGTCATCATCGTGGCCGATCCTGCCGGGATTGCCGTGGCCCGTGCCATGCATTTCGCCGGGGCGTTGAAACTGGTCCCTTTCGACAGGCCGAATATCTCTGCCGCGCGCAACCTTGGGATTGCCGAGGCCGCGGGGGAGGTCGTGGCCTTTATCGACGATGACGCGGTGCCGGAGCCGCAATGGCTGCGCCACCTACTGGAGCCTGCGCAACGGCCAGAGGTCGCGGCGATGACCGGCTTCATCCGGGGGCGAAACGGCATCTCGTTCCAATATCGTGCGCGCCGGTTGAATGGTCTCGGAGAGCCGGAAACGCTCGATGTCGACCCTGAAACTCCGAGCATCCTGCACCCTTCGCCCGGGGGGGCAATCAAGACCGAAGGCACCAATATGGCCTTTTGGCGCGAAGTCTTGGTGGAAATGGGCGGCTTTGACCCGGCCTTTCACTACTATCTTGATGAGACCGATCTGAATATGCGGCTGGCGCGGGCAAGCCATGCCACGGCAATCGTGCCACTGGCCGAGGTCCATCACGGTTTCGCCGCCAACGCCATGCGAAGCGCCAACCGCGTGCCGCGCGATCTTTTCGATATCGGGGCAAGCTGGGCCGTGTTCCATCGCAAACATCTGCCCGCGCAGGACCGTGCCGCCCATTGGGCGCATCTGCGCGCCCAAGAGCGCCGCCGTCTGCTGCGCCATCTGATAAGCGGCGGGTTAGAGCCACGTGATGTGCCAAGGTTGCTGCGCAGGTTGGATGATGGACACGCCGAAGGGGTGGAACGCCCCATCGCCAGCGTCTCCCTGCCTGAGAAGGCCGACAGCGCTTTCCGCCCTTTTCCGGCCCGTGCCCGGCGCAGCGTGGCCATGTTCACCCGGCCTATTAATCTGGCGCGAGACCGGGCAAAGGCTGCAAAACGGGCATTATCGGGTGAGATCGTGACCCTGATCAACCTTTCGCCGACGGCGCTTTATCATCGCGTTGCCTTTGATCCGGCCTACGCTATCTGGCTGCAAACAGGTGGAATATACGGAAAGTCCACACGGGATGACGCGGTTTTCCGCTTAACTCGTCGCCTCGACAGGCTGCAAAGGGAAGTTAAGCGAGTTGCCAGACAGCGCGGTTTCGGCGAGGATTGTCGCCGATAGGAAGCGCAGGTGGATTGACCGTGGCGTTCTGTATATTTCGAATAAGTGGTAAGGATTAAAATGCGCAAGAAGGTTACAAAAGCGATTTTCCCGGTTGCAGGCATGGGGACACGCTTTCTGCCCGCCACCAAATCGGTGCCGAAAGAGATTATGACCCTCGTCGACCGGCCCTTGGTTCAATATGCAATCGACGAGGCGCGCGCCGCCGGGATCAAAGAGTTCATCTTCGTAACCTCACGCGGCAAAGGCGCGCTGGAGGATTACTTCGATCACGCCCCGCAGCTTGAGCAGGAGTTGCGCAAAAAGGGCAAGACCGAGCTTCTAGAGACGCTGCAAAGCACCAATATGGACAGTGGCGCAATCGCCTATATCCGCCAGCACAAGGCGCTGGGCCTTGGCCATGCGGTCTGGTGCGCGCGCCGTTTGATCGGCAATGAGCCCTTTGCCGTTATGCTGCCGGATGACGTGATCGCGGCGGAAAAACCTTGTCTTCAACAGATGGTCGAGGCCTATGAAGAAACCGGCGGCAGCATGGTCGCCGCGATGGAGGTGGAGCCTTCCCGCACATCCTCTTACGGCATTCTCGATACCAGCGAAGAACGCAGCGATTTGGTGAAGGTCAACGGTATGGTTGAGAAGCCTGCCGTCGACGAAGCACCATCGAACCTCGCGGTGATCGGGCGCTATATTCTGGCGCCGACCGTTTTGAAGAACCTGAACAAGCTGAAATCCGGCTCGGGCGGTGAAATTCAATTGACCGATGCGATCGCACAAGAGATTGAGCAAGACCGCGATGTCTATGGCTTCCGTTTCCGCGGGCAGCGGTTCGATTGCGGCTCAAAAGCGGGCTTTCTGCAAGCGACAGTGGCCTTCGGCCTTGCCCGTGAAGAATTGCGCGACGATCTTTCGGCCTATCTGCAAAGCATTTCCCAGATCGACCGGGCGGCGCAGTAGGGGCAAGAAGCGGGCCCTTGGAAAAGCCTCAGTCTTTCCCCACGCGGCTGTTGGACCTGACGCGCAGTCTGCGTCGGGTTGGGCGGGGCGCGACGGGGGTGGATCGGGTCGAACTGGCCTATCTCTCACATCTTTTGACAGAGGACGCGCCGCTTTTTGGAGTAGCGCGCACCGCTTTGGGCTATGTTCTGCTGGACCACGGTGGGATGCGGGGCTTTCAGGATCGGCTTGCGGGGCGCGTTCCTTGGGGGCGGGCGGATCTGCTTTCGCGTCTGCCGCGGGGGCGTACTGTGTCGCTCAGCCGGGCGGAAAGCGACTTGCGGCGTTTGGCGGTCGCGCGCTGCGTTCCGGCCGGGTTGCCCGCGATGCTTGCGCGGCATCTGCCGCCGGGTTTTGCCTATCTGAATGTCGGGCACAGCAATCTGACGGATCGGGTTTTGGGCGCCGTGAAACAGGCGCGGGGGCGAAGTGCCGTTCTGATCCATGACGTGATCCCATTGGAATATCCCGCCTATCAACGCCCCGGCACTGTCGCGCCGTTTCGGGCCAAGATCGACCGGGTGAGCGCGCAGGCCGATCTGGTGATTTACAACTCACAAGACACGCGGCAGCGCAGCGAGGCGCAGATGCGGGGGCGGATACCGCCCTCCGTGGTCGCACATCTGGGGGTCGACCTGCCCGACCCCGATGCTGGTGAATTGTCTGCGGGCCTGCCGCCAAACCGTCCCTATTTCGTCGTTGTGGGCACAATCGAGCCGCGCAAGAACCATGGTTTCTTGCTGGACCTCTGGCAGCAGATGGACCCGGACGCGCCGCTTTTGCTGGTTTGCGGCGCGCGGGGGTGGAACAACAGCGCGGTCTTTGACCGGCTAGGTCGGCTGCCACCCAATGGTTCTGTGCGAGAGCTGCCGGGCCTCAGCGATAAAGCTCTCGCAGCAATGGTGCAGGGCGCGGCGGGGATGCTTTTCCCCAGCCATGCAGAGGGGTTTGGCCTGCCCCCGGCAGAGGCGCTGAGCCTTGGAACGCGTGTTTTATGCAACGATTTGCCGGTCTTGCATGAGGTCTTGGGCGACAAAGCCGTTTACGCGCCCCTGAGCGAACCCTATTCATGGATCAGAATAATCGAAGAATGGGCCGCATCTGTGCCAGACCCGCGCCCAGCGACGACTTTTATCGCGCCAACATGGGCCGAACACTTCAAGACAGTGTTAAAGTCGACGTGATAGCGCGGTAGAGGGGCGGTCAGACGCGATAGGTAAGGGGCGGTTTGGGCTTAATACAGTCATATCGGTTGCGGCTGCAACGCAAGCGCTGGCGCATCCGCGCCTTCCGCAAGCGGCGCGAGTTAACCTCTGTGGCGAACCGGACGGCGCAGATCAAAGCTGACGATATTCTGCTGTTCTGCACGCAGCGCAACGAAGCGATCCGGCTGCCCTATTTCCTGAAATACTACCGCGAGATGGGCGTCGGGCATTTCTTCTTTGTCGATAATGACAGCGACGATGGCGCGCTCGACTATCTGGCCAAGCAACCCGATGTCTCGGTCTGGAGCGCCAAGGCCAGCTACAAACGCGCCCGCTTTGGGGTGGATTGGCTGAACTGGTTGCAGATGAAATACGCCCACGGCCATTGGGCGCTGACGGTCGATCCGGATGAATTTTTGGTCTACCCCTTTTGTGACACGCGCCCCCTGCGGGCGCTGACCGATTGGCTCGATGCCTCTTCGATCAAGAGCTTTTCGGCGATGTTGCTGGATATGTATCCCAAGGGGCGCCTTGACGAGGAGCCCTATAAGGCGGGGCAAAACCCGATTGAGATTGCCGCATGGTTCGACAGTGGCAACTACACCATTTCGCGCAACCGGCGGTTTGGGAACCTGTGGATTCAGGGCGGGCCACGGGCGCGGGTGTTCTTTCCCGACGCGCCCGCAAAAGCGCCCGCGCTCAACAAGGTGCCGCTGGTGAAATGGGACCGGCGCTATGCCTATGTCAGCTCGACCCATATGCTGCTGCCGCGCGGGCTTAATCAGGTTTATGACGAATGGGGCGGAGAGAAAGCCTCGGGCGTCCTCTTGCACGCCAAGTTCCTCGACACCTTCGGGGCCAAGGCGGCGGAGGAGTTGCAGCGTAGCGAGCATTACGCGGCTTCTGTCGAATACAAAGCCTATGCTGAACAGCTGAAGGACGACCCGCAGCTTTGGTGCAAATGGTCGGAACGCTATATCAATTGGCGGCAGCTTGAGATCCTCGGCCTCATGTCCAAGGGGAACTGGGCATGAGCGTCGGGATCGTCATGTTGGTGCACAACGCTTTTGACCGGGCCGAGCAGGTCGCGCGGCATTGGGCGGCGGCGGGCTGTCCGGTGGTGATCCATATCGACAAGGCGGTGCCCCGGCGGGCGCATGATGCCTTCGTGGCGGCGCTGTCGGATCTCAAGGATGTCTGCTTTAGCCCGCGCAAACGCTGCGAATGGGGCACTTGGGGGATCGTTGCCGCCTCTCAGGGGGCGGCGGAGATGATGCTCTCGCGCTTTCCCAAGGTACGCCATGTCTATCTGGCCTCCGGCTCTTGCTTGCCGCTGCGCCCGGTGCAGGAGTTGATCGACTATCTTGAGGACCGCCCCCAGACCGACTTCATCGAAAGCGCCACCACGGCGGATGTGCCTTGGACCGTGGGCGGGCTGGATGCAGAGCGGTTTACCCTGCGCTTCCCCTTTTCATGGCGGCGCAATCGCTATCTGTTCGACCGCGCGGTCGAGATGCAGCGCCTGCTGCGGTTGAAACGTCGGATGCCGCGCGGGATCGTGCCGCATATGGGCTCGCAATGGTGGTGCCTGACCCGGCGCACCCTGTCGGCGATCTTGCAAGACCCCGACCGGCCCACCTACGACAAGTTCTTTCGCCATGTTTGGATCCCGGACGAAAGCTATTTCCAGACCCTTGCACGGCTCTATTCCAGCAAGATCGAAAGCCGGTCGCTGACCCTGTCTAAGTTCGATTTTCAGGGCAAGCCGCATATCTTTTACGACGATCACCTCCAGCTTTTGCGCCGCTCGGATTGTTTCGTGGCACGCAAGATTTGGCCTCATGCGGACAGGCTCTATGATGCCTTTCTGACCGACCCTGCCGGCGCGATGAAAAAGACCGAGCCGAACCCCGGCAAGATCGACCGCATCTTTGCCAAGGCGGTGGAGCGGCGCACCCGGGGCCGTGCGGGGCTTTATATGCAAAGCCGTTTTCCCAACGAGGATTGGGAGAATGGCGTCACCGCCGCGCCCTATTCGATGTTTCAGGGCTTTACCGAGATTTTCGAGGATTTCGAACATTGGCTCAGCCGGGCCAGCGGGGCGCGCGTGCATGGGCATCTCTTTGCGCCCGACCGGGTGCATTTCGCGGGCGGGGAAACCGCGCTGAATGGTGCGTTGTCGGATAACCCGGTGCTGCGCGATCACAATGCCAGTGCGTTCTTGACCAATCTGATTTGGAACACCCGGGGCGAGCGTCAGTGCTTTCAGTTCGGCCCGATGGACAATCAAGACATCAACTGGCGTGTGGCCAAAGACCCGAATGCGCATATTTCGGTGATCACCGGCGCTTGGGCGGTGCCTCTGTTCCGCTCGAACCTTGATTTCGCAGATATCCGCCGTCTGGCCGCCAAGTTGCAAAAGACGGAAAGCACGCATTTGGATGTACTGAATTCGCCCTATACCAAGGCGCGTGTGCGGGTCTGGACCATGGCCGATTTCATCGAAGCGCCGATGGAGCCTTTGCAAGATATCCTTGACGAAATTGGGCGCCCCCGTCTGCGCCGCCTGTCAGAGGCGCCGCGCATGGTTGATCTGAACGGCTTCGGCCAGTTCCTCCAGAATCTCAAGAACCAAGGCATGCACCCCTATCTGGTCGGCGATTTCTCGGTGGCCCAAGGGGGCAGCGCCGATGCCAAACCTTCCCCCAAACCCTATCTGGTGAAATAATCCATGCGCGACAAATTCGACAGTTTCGTGGTCTTCGCCGAGATGCGGACCGGGTCCAACTTCCTAGAGGCGAACTTGAACGCCTTTGCCGGGATCGCCTGTCATGGGGAGGCGTTCAACCCTTTCTTCATAGGGTATCCCAAAAGCGAGCCCATCCTTGGCGTTGATCAGGCCACGCGGGACGAAAACCCCAAAAAGCTGCTGGCGGAGATCCGGGGGCAGCAGGATGCTTTGGGCGGCTTCCGCTATTTCCACGACCACGATCCGCGTGTTTTCGATGAGATCATCGAGGATCAGCGCTGCGCCAAGATCGTGCTCACGCGCAACCCGGTCGACAGCTATGTCAGTTGGAAGATCGCGCAGGCCACCGGGCAGTGGAAACTGACCGATATGAAGGCGCAGAAGGTGGCGCAGGCCGTCTTCGATGCCGATGAGTTCAGCGCCCATTTGGATGCCCTCCAGCAGTTCCAGATCACGCTGCTGAACCGTTTGCAAACTTCCGGCCAGACGGCATTTTATGTAGCTTACGAAGACCTGCAAAGCGTTGAGGTGATGAACGGGCTTGCACGCTATCTTGGCGTGGATGAGCAGTTGGAGGGGCTGGACAAGAACCTCAAGAAACAGAACCCCAGCCCGATCTCGGCCAAGGTCAGCAACTATGACGAGATGCTGGAGGCGCTGGCGCGGCTCGATCGTTTCGATCTGACCCGCACCCCAAATTTCGAGCCACGGCGCGGGCCGAACGTGCCCTCTTATGTGGCGGCGGCGACCAGCGGCTTGATCTATCTGCCGATTAAATCCGGCCCGCAGGATCAGGTGCTGGACTGGCTCGCCGCCCTCGATGGCGTCCCGCGTGAGGCGCTGCGCGGTAAGATGTCGCAAAAAGAGCTGCGGCAGTGGAAACGCAAAATGCGCGGGCATCGCGGCTTTACCGTGCTGCGCCATCCCGCCCTGCGCGCGCATGATGCCTTTTGCCGCCATATCCTGACCACGGGGGAGGGCAGTTACCGCCAGCTGCGCAACACGCTGATGCGCCGCTACAAGGTGCCGCTGCCAAAGGATGGCCCCGACGCCGAATATGATCGAGACGCGCATCGCGCAGCCTTTGTTGCCTTCCTCAAGTTTCTCAAAGGCAATCTGGCCGGGCAAACTTCGATCCGGGTGGATGCTGCATGGTGTTCTCAGGCCCAAGCCATTGCGGGGTTCGGGGCGTTCTGCCTGCCCGACCGCATCCTCCGCGAAGAGGAGTTGGCCAGCGAACTCCCCGCTCTGGCTGCGGGGCAGGGCCATGCCACCGTCCCCGCCGTGCCCCAGATGGTGGAACCCGGCCCCTTCACGCTCGGCGATATCTATGACGATGAGATCGAGGTCCTGACGGCGGAAGCTTATCAGAAGGATTATATGACCTTCGGCTTTTCGCGCTGGCGGTGAGGGGTACAGGCTAGATTGACCTTGCCGGTTCTGACGTAAACTGGAACAACAGGGCATCTTGAGCATCCCGCCAAAGGTCGCGCCGTGAGTTTCCTGTCTGTCACCTCTGTTCCCCGGCTGCGGTGGAGTTCGCCGAAAGCCTTCACGCTCAGGCCGCCATTGGCCTCGATGGTGTTTCTGGTTCTGGGACTGGTGATGTTTGGCTTGGGCGAGGCGCTTTTGGTCACTGCGGGCGTCGGCGTCAGCCCTTGGACCGTCTTCGCCGAAGGGGTGACCCGCATCACGGGGTGGAGCCTTGGCTTTGCGACCTTCCTGATCAGCGCCGTGGTTCTTTTGCTCTGGATCCCGCTGATGCAGACGCCCGGTATCGGCACCATTCTGAACGCGGTGATCGTGGCGCTGGTGCTGGAATATGCGCTGCCGATCCTGCCCCACTTCGACAGCTATCTGGCGAATGCTGTGCTGGCGCTGACCGGCGTCTTCGTGACCGGCTTTGGCGGCGCGATCTACCTTGTGGCAAACCTTGGCCCCGGGCCGCGGGACGGGTTGATGACGGGGCTGCAACGGGTCACCGGGAAACCCATCGCGCTGGTCCGCATGAGCATCGAATTGTCCGTCGTCGCCATCGGCTGGGCCTTGGGCGGCACCCTGGGCCTCGGCACGCTGCTTTTCGCGGTGGGGATCGGCCCGGCCATGGCGATTGGGATGCAGATTCTGCAACTGCGCAGCGTGGCCCGCTAGGCGGCAGCGCGCGGGTTGCGCTAGGTGGCCCGTGCAAAAGGCTGAAATCCGCTTTTTCCTGAAACGACCCCACCGCATACTGCGGTATACCGTCGACCTTCGCCGCCTCTTCCGCTATCAGGGCAGCAAATGCAGCAATTTGGAGCAATCATGTCCGATATCATCTACACCAAAGTTGACGAAGCGCCGGAGCTGGCCTCTGCCTCGCTGTTGCCGATCATCAAAAAGTTCGCCGAAGCCGCTGGTGTGAGCGTCGGCACCAAAGACATCAGCCTAGCAGGCCGCATCCTCGCGACCTTCCCTGAGCACCTGACCGAAGAACAGCGTCAGTCCGACGATCTGGCCGAGCTGGGCCGTCTGGTGAAGACGCCCGAGGCCAATGTCATCAAGCTGCCGAACATCTCTGCCTCCGTGCCGCAGCTGGTTGCCGCGATCAAAGAGCTTCAGGCCCAAGGCTACGCGCTACCCGACTACCCCGAAGAGCCGAGCACAGACGAAGAAAAAGCTGTGCGCGCCAAATATGACGGCATCAAAGGCTCCGCCGTGAACCCGGTCCTGCGCGAAGGCAACTCCGACCGCCGCGCGGCCAAGGCCGTGAAGAGCTTTGCCCAGTCCAACCCGCACCGCATGGGGGACTGGACCGCCGACAGCAAGACGCATGTCTCGTCGATGTCCGGCAATGATTTCTTCTCCAACGAAGTATCCGCCACGCTCGACGCCGCCAGTGGCGCGAAGATCGTGCTGGAAACGGCGGATGGCGAGAAGGTGTTGAAAGACGGTCTGGACTATCCCGCCGGCACCGTGGTCGACGCGACCTTCATGAGCGCCGCGGCGCTGAAAGACTTCCTCAGCACCCAGATCGAAAAGACCAAGGAAGAGGGCATCCTCTTCTCGCTGCACCTCAAGGCGACGATGATGAAGGTCTCTGACCCGATCCTTTTCGGCCACGCGGTCAAAGCCTATCTTGCGCCGGTGTTTGAAAAGCACGGGGAAAAGCTGAAAGAACTCGGCGTGAACCCCAACTCTGGCCTCGGCGATCTGCTGGAGCGTGTGAAGGGCGAGAGCGAGATCATGGCCGATATCGACGCCTGCATGGACGCGCGCCCGCCGATGTATATGGTCGATTCCGACAAGGGCATCACCAACTTGCATGTCTCTTCCGACGTGATCATCGACGCCTCCATGCCCGCGCTGATCCGCGCCGGCGGCAAGGGCTGGGGCCCGGACGGCAAAGAGCATGACGCCAACTGCGTGATCCCCGACAACTCCTATGCGCCGGTCTATGACGAGGCGATCAACTTCTTCAAAGAGAACGGCAAGCTCGACCCGGCGACCGCAGGCACGGTGCAGAACATCGGCCTGATGGCGCAGAAGGCCGAGGAATACGGCTCCCACCCCACCACCTTTGAACTGGCCGAGGCGGGCACCGTCAAAATGATCCTCGACGACGGCACCGTGCTGCACCAACATAAGGTTGAGGCCGGTGACATCTGGCGCTCCTCCTCTGCGCGAAAGGCGCCGATCGAGGATTGGGTCAACCTCGCCATCTCGCGTCAAAAGGCTGAAGGCTGCCGCGCGATCTTCTGGCTGGACGCAAACCGCGCTCATGACGCCGAGCTGATCTCCTACGTCAAGCCCATCCTTGAGGCACAGGGCGTGGCCGACAAGTTCGAGATCATGGCCCCCCGCGAAGCCACCCGCGCCTCGCTTGAGACCATCACCAAGGGCGAGAACACCATCGCGATCACCGGCAACGTGCTGCGCGACTATCTGACCGACCTCTTCCCGATCTTGGAACTGGCGACCTCGGCCAAGATGTTGTCCATCGTGAAGCTGATGAACGGCGGCGGGTTGTTCGAGACCGGGGCGGGCGGCTCGGCCCCCAAACACGTGCAGCAGCTGGTGGAAGAGAACCACCTGCGGTGGGACAGTCTTGGCGAATTCTGCGCCCTTGGGGAGAGCCTGAAGTTCCTCGCCGATGCCCGTGGCAACGAAAAGGCGCGCGTGCTGGGCGATGCCGTGGAAACCGCGACGCAGGGCATCCTCGACCACGGTCGTTCCCCTTCGCGCAAGGTGGGTGAGCCCGACAACCGCGACAGCCACTATTGGTTCGCGCGCTACTGGGCCGAAGCTGTCGCCGCGCAGAGCGATGACGCGGAGCTCGCCGCAGAGTTCGCGCCCATCGCAAAGGAACTGGCTGCCAAAGAAACCGACATCCTGTCCGAGCTTGCCGCGGCCCAAGGCACGGCTGTCGATCTGGGCGGCTACTACCACACCGACGCGGAGAAAACCGCCCGCGTGATGCGCCCCTCCGAGACGCTGAACGGCATCATCGGGTAACTCGCCTGATACAAAAAAAATCCGCCGCGTCGCTGGTTAAGCGACGCGGCGGATTATCGTTCTAAGACCCGGCAGCGGGGCAGAGGCTACACGCACCCCTACACCCCCTCAAAAATCCAAATTCTCCACGCTCAGCGCGTTCTGCTGGATGAACTCGCGGCGCGGCTCCACCACGTCGCCCATCAGCTTGGTGAAGAGATCGTCGGCCTCCGCCATATCCTCCACGCGGACCTGCAGCAGTGTGCGTGCGTCGGGGTCGAGGGTGGTTTCCCACAGCTGGTCGGGGTTCATCTCGCCCAGACCCTTGTAGCGCTGCAGCGACAGGCCTTTCTCGCCCTCGGCAAGGATCGCGTTGAGCAGGTCCATGGGGCCATAGATCATCTGGCTGCGGTCCTTGCGGATCAGCTTGGCGGGTTGGTCGTAGACCTCCTGCAGGTGCTGGGTGAAGCTCCCGGATTTCTTCGCCTCGCCTGAGCGCAGCATGCGGCCGTCGAGGGTGCGCACCTCCTCCACGCCGCGCAGGATGCGGGCGAGGCGGATGCCGTGGTCTTGGGTGATGCGGCCCTGCCAGCCGCGCTCATATTCCAACGCGATCAGGTTCAAACGGTCGGCGACCTTGTCGGCCACGCCCTGCAGGTCGCTGTCCACCGCGCCCTCGACGAAGGCACCGGCGATGGCGGCCTGTTCGAGGATGTGGCGCGGGTAGTGGGTCGGGAAAGCCTCCAGCACGCGTTTCAGCTGGCGGGCCATGTCGACCACGCGGGTGAGGTCTTGGCCGGTGATTTCTTCGCCGTTGCCTTGGCGCAGCATTGCGCCGTCGACACCCTGCTGGATCAGGTAGTCCTCCATCGCGGCCTCATCCTTGAGGTAGACCTCGGACTTGCCGCGCGAGACTTTGTAGAGCGGCGGCTGCGCGATGTAGAGATGGCCGTTCTCGATAAGTTCGGGCATCTGGCGGTAGAAGAAGGTCAGCAAAAGCGTCCGGATATGCGCGCCGTCAACGTCGGCGTCGGTCATGATGACGATCTTGTGGTAGCGCAGCTTGTCGATGTTGAACTCGTCGCGCCCGATCCCGGTGCCGAGCGCCATGACGAGGTTGCCGATCTCTTGGCTGCCCAGCATCCGGTCGAAACGCGCGCGTTCCACGTTGAGGATCTTACCCTTCAGCGGCAGGATCGCCTGCGTCTGACGGTCGCGCCCGGTCTGGGCCGAGCCGCCCGCGCTGTCCCCCTCGACGAGGAAGACTTCGGTCTTGGCCGGGTCTTTCTCCGAGCAATCCTTGAGCTTACCAGCGAGGAAGTTGACGTCCATCGCCGTCTTGCGCCGGGTCAACTCGCGCGCCTTGCGGGCCGCCTCGCGGGCCTGTGCGGCCTCCAGGATCTTGCCGACGATCTGCTTGGCCTCATTGGGGTTCTCTTCGAACCATTCGGCGAGACGCTCGTTCATCAGCCCCTCGACCGCCGGGCGCACCTCCGACGAGACCAGCTTGTCCTTGGTCTGTGATGAGAACTTCGGATCGGGCACTTTCACCGACAGCACGCAGGTCAGACCCTCGCGGGCGTCGTCGCCGGTGAAGCTGATCTTCTCCTTCTTGGCGATGCCGCTGGTCTGGGCATAGGCGTTGATGGTGCGCGTCAGCGCGCCGCGGAAGCCCGCCATATGGGTGCCGCCGTCGCGCTGCGGGATGTTGTTGGTGAAGGGCAGCACCGTCTCGTGGTAGCTGTCGTTCCACCACATGGCGACCTCGATGCCGATGTCGTCCCGCTCCCCGGTGATGAAGATCGGCTCGTCCATGACCGCATGCTTGTGCCGGTCGAGGTATTTGACGAATTCCTTCACGCCGCCTTCGTAGTAGAGCTCGGTTTGCAGCGGCTCGACGGGGCGTTCGTCCTTCAGGATGATGCGCACGCCGGAGTTCAGGAAGGCCAGTTCGCGCAGGCGCTTTTCCAGCGTCTCGAAGCTGTATTCGAGGTTGGAGAATGTCTCGGTCGAGGCCATGAAACGGACCTCGGTGCCAGTGCGGTCGGTCTCGCCCACGACTTCGAGGTGCTTGGTGGTGAAACCGCCCTCAAACCGCGCGATATGTTCTTTGCCCTCGCGCCAGATGCGCAGTTCCAGCCAGTCCGAGAGCGCATTCACGACCGAGACGCCGACCCCGTGCAGACCGCCGGAGACCTTGTAGGAATTACTGTCGAACTTCCCGCCCGCGTGCAGCTGGGTCATGATGACCTCGGCCGCCGAGACGCCCTCTTCCTCATGGATGCCCACGGGGATGCCGCGACCGTTGTCGCTGACCGATACGCTGGAATCCGCGTGGATCGTGACCGTCACCGCGTCGGCGTGACCGGCCAGTGCCTCGTCGATGCCGTTGTCCACGACCTCGTACACCATGTGGTGCAGGCCCGAGCCGTCATCGGTGTCCCCGATATACATGCCGGGGCGTTTGCGAACAGCCTCCAACCCTTTGAGAACCTTGATGGAATCGGCACCGTATTCCTGTGGTGTCAGATCAGTGTCGGACATGCGGAGAAAACCCTTATCGTTTGCCCGATTTATAGTGGTTTGGCAGGGGATTGTCACGCGAATGACACAAGATTTTGTGTCAGGCGAAGGGGACGATCAGGCCCACGAAAACCAGCATCGCGCCGGAGATCAGATTGATCCGTCGCAGGGTGCGCGGAGCGGTCAGAAAGCCACGCAGATGGCCCACTAGGAGGGCGATCACGAGGTTGCCGACGAGCGGCACGATGACCGAGGCGGCGAGGATCAGCCCGATGTCGGGGGCGGTGACCGCGCGCAGGTCGAAAAAGCCGGGCAGCACGCCCATGTAGAACAGCACCGCCTTGGGATTGCCGAGGATCGCGATGAGCCCGGCGATGAAACCGGGCCACATGCCGGGGCGGGTGAGGCGGCTGTCGGTGTCGATCTTCGCGCCCGCCTGCCGGATCAGGCTCAACCCCGTGGCGATGAACACCAGTGCAGCGGTCCAGCGCAGCACCTCCATAAGCGTGTCGAAGGCCGAGACGATCCAAGTAATCCCCAGCACCGCCACCAGTGGCCAGAGCATGTCGCCGATCGCGACACCGAGCGCCAGCGGCCACGCCGCTTGAAACCCGCCCGAGAGTGCCCGGGCCATCATCGCCAGCCAGACCGGGCCGGGGGTGAGAAACAGGATCAGCAGCGCGCCGCAGTAAAGAAGCAGGTCGGTGGGCGAGAGGGTCATGGCTGACGCACCACTTGCGACAGGCCCTCATCCTCGGTCACTTCCACATATTGCGCGCGGTCCCCAAGGCTGTCGAAAAGCTCCGGCCCCGTGCCGGTCATCCAAGCCTGCGCGCCGAGCGCCGTGATCTCGTCGTAAAGCGCCGCACGGCGGCCCGCGTCGAGATGCGCGGCCACCTCGTCCAGCAGCAGGATCGGCGGCGCGCCGAAATCGGCGGCGATGGCGCGGGCATTGGCGAGGATGAGCGAGACCAGCAGCGCCTTCTGCTCCCCGGTGGAGCAATCCCGCGCGGCGATGCCCTTGGCGGCATAGGTGCCTTCCAGATCGGCGCGGTGAGGGCCGATCAAAGTTCGCCCGGCGG
Source organism: Sulfitobacter sp. M85 (assembly GCF_029285915.1). Classification (NCBI taxonomy): domain Bacteria; kingdom Pseudomonadati; phylum Pseudomonadota; class Alphaproteobacteria; order Rhodobacterales; family Roseobacteraceae; genus Sulfitobacter; species Sulfitobacter sp. M85. The sequence goes on along the minus strand of NZ_JABECQ010000001.1, from coordinate 301,252 downwards.
CGACATCGCGCATCCGGTTGTCCGACAGCGCCCGGCGCAGCCCCTCGGCACTGTCGGGCATGTCGTTTTGGAGCATCAGCGTGGCGATGGGGAAGGCGGTCTGCGCCTCCTCCTGCGCGCTCGCGAGGGCCGTGAGGGCCTGTTGCCGGTTGGCATGGATCTGCGCCCCGGTCTCGGCCATGCGGTCTTCGAGGGCGGCGTACCACGCGGGCTCGCGCACCATGTCCTTCAGCAGACGGTTGCGCTCGCGCATGGCCTTTTCATAGCTCAGCGACAGTTCAGCGTGATCGGGCAGCATCGACAGGGTCACCCGGTCAAGAAACCGCCGCCGCCCCTCGGCGCCTTCGGTCCAGAGCCGATCCATCGCGGGAATGAGCCAGAGCACGCGGGCAATGCGGCCAAGCGCTGTCTGGGCCGCGGCTTTGCTGTCGATCTTGGTCTGCCGGGCGGCACCGGCTTCGGACCAGATGTCGACCTCATGCATCACGCTCGGCCCATGCAGCAGGCCGGTGATCTTCCAGCCCAAGGCCTCGGGGCGGCGGGCCATGTCCTGCGCGCTGCTGCGCCGCAGCCCGCGCCCGGGGGAGAGAAGCGAAATCGCCTCAATCACATTGGTCTTGCCCGCACCATTGGGTCCGTAAAGCGCGACGGGCCGCGCGTCCACGTCGATCACCGCGCGTTTATGCGAGCGGAAATGCGAGAGGCCGAGATTGGAAAGATACAGCTGCGCCATTCAAAGCCCGTTTTCTTTGAAAGAAAACGGCGCGGGAATTTCAAAAATTCCCGCCCAAGTCACACGCGCATCGGCATGACGACGTAGACTGCCGAAGTGTCGGTGCCTTCGCGCATCAGGGTCGGATCGCCCGAGGAGTTGAACAGGAAAACGGCGTTCTCGCGGTCCACTTGGCTTGCGATTTCCAACAGGTATTTCGCGTTGAAGCCGATTTCGAGACGCTCGTCGCCGTAAGCCACGGCAAGCTCTTCTTCGGCAGCACCGCTGTCGGGCGCGTTGACGGACAGCACCAGACGGTCTTCGTCCAGTTGCAGTTTCACGGCGCGCGAACGCTCGGAAGAAACGGTCGCCACGCGGTCCACCGCGCGGGCGAAATCGGCGGCGTCGACTTCCATCTTGCGGGTGTTCCCCTGCGGAATGACGCGGGTGTAGTCGGGGAAGGTGCCGTCGATGACCTTCGAGGTCAGGGTGATGGCCGGGGTGGCGAAACGGATCTTGGTCTCGGACACGGACACCGCGATTTCCATCTCGTCATCGTCGAGTAGTTTGCGCAGCTCGCCCACGGTCTTGCGCGGGACGATCACGCCGGGCATCTCAGACGCCCCCTCGGGCATCCCAGCGTCGATCCGGGCCAGACGGTGACCGTCGGTGGCCACGCAGCGCAGCGCCTTGCCGCCCTCGGCATCCGCCACATGCAGGTAGACCCCGTTGAGGTAATAGCGCGTCTCCTCGGTGGAGATGGCGAATTTCGACTTGTCAAACAGGCGGCGCAGCACCGGGGCCGGGGCCGAGAAGTTCGAGGCATATTCCGAAGACGCCATGACGGGGAAATCCTCGCGCGGCAGGGTGGCCAGCGAGAAGTTGGAGCGGCCCGCTTCGACCGTCAGGCGGCCAGCAGCGGTGTCGGCGGTGAGGCTGATCAGCGCGCCGTCGGGCAGCTTGCGCACGATTTCATGAAGCAGCGTGGCCGAAACGGTGGTGGCGCCTGCGCGCTCCACTTGGGCGGCGACCTTGTCGACCACCTCGATATCCAGATCGGTGGCGCGGAAGGAGACATCGCTGCCCTCGGCCTCGATCAGCACGTTGGCGAGGATCGGAATGGTGTTGCGGCGCTCGACCACGGATTGGGCTTGCGAAACGGCTTTGAGCAGTGCCGCGCGTTCGATGCTGAATTTCATATGCCTTCTCCCATACCGACTGCCGGGAGAGGCAAACTACCCGGTTCCCACGCTTACACAAGAACTTTTGTGGCTTTGTTGAAGTGAATGCAAGAGGGGCGCAAGCTGCGCCCCCGATCACTGTTTGACCGTGTCCTGAGGACAACCCTCAGGCCGCTATGCTTAGGATTCGAGCGCCCGGCGCAGCAGTTCCAGATCCTCGGCGATCTGACCGTCCGAGACCTTGAGTTCTTCGATCCGGCGCACCCCGTGCATGACGGTGGTGTGGTCGCGCCCGCCAAAGCGGCGGCCGATCTCGGGCAGAGAACGGCTGGTCATCTGTTTGCACAGATACATCGCCACCTGACGCGGGCGCGCGTAGCTGCGCAGGCGCTTGGGGCCGATCATGTCGCTCAGGCGGATGTTGTAATGGTCGGAAACCTTGCGCTGGATTTCCTCGACCGAAATCTTGCGCTCCGAGGCGCGCAGCACGTCGGCCAGACAATCCTGCGTCAGCCCCATGTCGATCTCGCGGCCCACCAGCGATGCGAAGGCGAAGAGGCGGGTCAGCGCACCTTCGAGCACGCGGACGTTCGAGGTGATGCGATGCGCGAGGAATTCCAACACTCCGTCGGCGACTTCGAGGTCGGGGTAGGTCTTGCGCTGCACGTCGACCTTGCTTTGCAGAATGCCGAGGCGCAACTCGTAGTCCGTGGGGTGCAGATCGACGATCAACCCGCATTGCAGGCGCGATTTCACGCGGTCTTCGAGATCCTTGATCTCACCCGGGGCGCGGTCGGCGGAGATGATGATCTGCTTATGCTGGTCCACAAGCGCGTTGAACGTGTGAAAGAACTCCTCCTGCGTGGAGTCTTTGCCCGCGATGAACTGCACGTCGTCGACCATCAGCACATCGACCGAGCGGAAGATTTCCTTGAAATCCATCATCTTACGGTCGCGCAGGGCCTGCACGAAACGGTACATGAACTGTTCAGCCGAGAGGTAGAGCACGTTCATCTCGGGCTTGCGCTCATGCAGCTCGCGGGCGATCGCGTGCATCAGGTGGGTCTTACCAAGGCCGACGCCCCCATAAAGGAACAGCGGGTTGAAGGTGACGGGGCCGCCTTCGGCGACACGGCGGGCGGCGGCATGGGCCAGTTCGTTGGGCTTGCCGACGACGAAATTGTCAAAGCTGAAGCGCGGGTCGAGCGGGGCGGTGCTGAGCTGCGAATTGGCGGCAGGTTTCGCGGCGGCCGAGGTCTGACGCGCAGCCGGGGCGGGCTTTTCGGCGGCAGAAGTAGGCTGCTGATTCAGGGCAAAGTTCAGACGCGTGGCATCGGTGCCGGTCGCGTTGATCTCATGCAGAATCAGGTCCGAGAAGTTCTGGCTGACGTAGTTGCCGAAGAAATTCGTCGGCACTTTGAGTGTCACGATTCCGTCTTCGACGGCGCCGGGCACAAGCGGTTCAATCCAGGTGGTGTAGTTGTTCTGCCCCACGGTCTTTAGAAGCCGCTCTTTGATCTCGCCCCAGTGATCTAATGTCATCGTGCCTTACGTCCCGCTTTGCTCTTCGCACAGAGGCCGAGTGGATCCCGGCCCTTAATACTGTTTCACCCGGCAACAGGTCATCCACCCGGTCCCACACGGATGACCGACCTGTGTCCTTCGGACTTTTAAAGAATGGCCTGCCCATGAGCCTTCTGTGCCGTAAACCGGCGCAAGAGGCGCTGAACGAACCGTTCGTGTTCTCATCGACAGGGTAAACGTGCTGGCAGCAGCATTCACGATGGTGCGCGGAACCGTCTGTGAACGGTCACTTGCACCCCCCTGAATTTGGCATTCTGCCAGTTGGCTGACGCCGTGTTCAGGGCCTGTCCCCCCAAGCGAAATGAATCGCTGGACCTTTGGTAGCAAGTGTTTCCGGTTCGCTTCAACATATCTTCCATCTTGACTCAGAGATTGCCGGAAAAGAATCTCTGGCGTGTTTTTTTCGCTGCACCCGCACGAAAAAAGGCGCCGCAATGCGGCGCCTCTTGTGTTTCTAAGGGCTTGGCTATGAAGCCAAATTAGCCCAGTGCTTTGACCCGCGCGGACAGGCGCGACATTTTGCGCGACGCGGTATTCTTGTGGAAAACGCCTTTGGTGACGCCGCGCATCAGCTCGGGCTGGGCGGCTTTCAGAGCGGCGGTTGCGGCTTCTTTATCACCGGAGGTGATCGCCTCTTCGACCTTGCGCAGGTAGGTGCGGATGCGCGAACGGCGTGCTTTGTTGATCGCAAAACGCTTTTCGTTTTGACGGGCGCGCTTTGCGGATTGACGGGTGTTTGCCATGAGTATCAGCCTTCGGGTTCATATGTTGCGTAGCAATGCGTGACGCCAACCCGACCGGAAATCCGGACCCCCTTGAGGTAGGTGATTCTAGCCAGAGCGGGCTGCACGCGCATGTATTGGTGCCGCCTATAAGGCAGCGGGCGCGGCAATGCAAGCCGCGCCGGGGGCGACGCTTATTTGTCGCGGAATTGCGCTTCGCGCTTTTCGAGGAAAGCGGACATGCCCTCTTTCTGGTCTTCGGTGTTGAACAGCGAATGGAACATGCGGCGTTCGAACAGCAGCCCCTCGCTCAGCGGCACCTCATAGGCGCGGTTCACGCATTCCTTGACCACGGTGGCCGAGATCATGGATTTCTCGGCGATCTTGGCAGCGGCGCCCATCGCCTCTTCCATCAGCTTTTTCACCGGCACCACGCGCGACACGAGGCCCGAGCGTTCGGCTTCTTCGGCATCCATGAAGCGGCCCGTGAGGTTCATGTCCATCGCTTTGGACTTGCCCACCAGACGGGTCAGACGCTGGGTGCCGCCGATGCCCGCCACGACGCCGAGGTTGATCTCGGGCTGGCCGAACTTGGCGCTTTCCGAACAGATGATAAAGTCGCACATCATCGCCAACTCGCAGCCCCCGCCGAGGGCATAGCCCGACACAGCGGCGATGATCGGCTTGCGCACGCGCAGAATCTGATCGGTCTCGGGCGTGAAAAGATCCCCCATGAAGACGTCGACAAAGCTTTTCTCGCGCATCATCGCGATATCGGCCCCGGCGGCGAATGCCTTCTCCGAGCCGGTGATGACGATGCAGCGGACCTTGTCGTTTTCCTGCGCGCTTTTCAGCGCCTTGGCGAGTTCACCCAGCAGCGCCTCGTTGAGCGCGTTCAGCGCATCCGGGCGGTTCAGGGTGATCAGGGCCACATGGTTGTCCACGTCCACGGTGATCGTTTCGTAAGCCATCAAGAATGCTCTTTGTTGTTGCGCTCAGGGGAATGTGCATACCACGGCACCCCCATGTTTCAAGTTATCTTTGGCAACGCGGACAATAGAAGGAAGAGCGTCCGCTTTGCACGATGCGCGCGATTGCCCCGTCGCAACCCGGTCTGCGGCAGGCTTGGCCCTCGCGGCCATAGACATCGAAACTATGTTGGAAATAGCCCAATTCGCCATCCGCCTGCCGAAAATCCTTGAGCGACGATCCCCCCGCCGTGATCGCGTCGGCCAGCACTTGGCGGATGATCGGCACCAGCCCGGCGACCCGCGTGGCCGAGATGCGCCCGGCCTTGCGGGCCGGGTGAATCCCCGCGCGGTAAAGCGCTTCGCAGACATAGATATTGCCCAAGCCCGCCACGATCCGTTGATCCAGCAGCGCGGATTTGATCGGCGTGTTGCGGCCTTTTAGCGCGGCGACCAGATGCGCTTCGTGAAAGTCGTTGCCCAAGGGTTCCGGCCCGAGCGAGGCCAGCAGCTTGTGCGTCTCGGCCCCGGCGGTGGGCATCAGATCCATCGCGCCGAAACGGCGCGGGTCGTTAAAGGTGATCCGCGCACCGTTACCCATATGCAACACGACATGGTCATGTTTCTCAGGTGCGGGGTGGTTGTGCTGAAATTGCCCCAGAGGGTCGCCCGAAACCAGCATCCGCCCGGACATGCCCAAATGGACCAAGAGCGATTCCCCGCTCGCCAGATCGGCGAGGATGTATTTCGACCGCCGCCGCAGCAAGCCGACGCGCTGCCCGGTCAGCCGCTCCGCCATCCGCTCGGGGAAGGGCCAGCGCAGATCGGGGCGGTTCACCTCGGCGCGGGCGATCACTTGGCCCTCCATCGCAGGGGCCAGCCCCCGGCGGACGGTTTCGACCTCTGGCAGTTCCGGCATCTCGGTTTCCCCTCTGGCTTGCCTGTGACAAAAGGCACGCATTGTCCCTGCCCCCCGGCACCCTATAACAAGGGACAGAACCAGAGGATCGCAAGAGCAGATGACCCAGGACGCTGACAAAACAACCCATTTCGGTTTCGAGACCGTGCCCGAACATGAAAAGGCCGGGCGCGTGCAGGGTGTGTTCAACTCCGTCGCCAGCAAATACGACATCATGAACGATGTGATGAGTATGGGGATCCACCGCGTCTGGAAAGAAGCGATGATGGACTGGCTCGCCCCGCGCCCCGGTCAGAAACTGCTCGATGTGGCGGGAGGCACTGGCGATGTGTCTTTCAAATTCCTCAAACGTGCCGGACACGGCCATGCCACGGTGCTCGACCTGACCGAGCCGATGCTGGTCGAAGGCCGCCAGCGGGCCGAGGCGGACAGGCTGACCGGCAGCCTCGATTGGGTCGTGGGCGACGCCATGGCGCTACCGTTCCCCGACAACACCTTCGACGTTTACACAATCAGCTTCGGCATCCGCAACGTGACCCGCCCGCAAGAGGCGCTGAACGAGGCGTACCGCGTGCTGCGCCCCGGTGGCCGTCTGATGGTGTTGGAGTTCAGCCAACTGCCCAATCCGGCGATGCAGAAGGCCTATGACCTCTACAGCTTCAATGTGATCCCGCGCATGGGCCAAGCCATCGCGGGCGACCGCGACAGCTATCAATATCTGGTCGAATCGATCCGCAATTTCCCCGATCAAGAGACCTTCCTGTCGATGGTCCGCGCGGCGGGCTTTGGTCAGGCCAAATATCGCAACCTGTCGATGGGGATCGCGGCGCTGCATTCGGGTTGGAAGCTCTGATGCGCGGTCCGCACAACATCTGGCGGTTGATCCGCACGGGCGCGACCTTGGAACGCGCCGGGGCGATGAATGTGGTGCTGGATGCTTTCGATGCCTCCCCGCCGCTGCGTTTCGTGGCCCGCGCGCTTGGCCTGCCGTTCAAATGGCTGGGCTACAAGGGCGACCCGACGATGCCGCCCGCCACCCGCGCGCTCACGGCGCTTGGCCCGGCCTACATCAAATTCGGTCAGGTGCTGTCGACCCGCCCCGATGTGGTGGGCGACGATCTGGCGGTGCAATTGCGCGTGTTGCAAGACAAGTTGCCGCCCTTCGACATGGCGCTGGCCCGCAGCGCGGTCGAGCAAGAGTTGGGCGAGCCGGTCAGCGCGATCTTTTCCGAGTTCAGCGAACCCGTCGCCGCGGCCTCCATCGCGCAGGTGCATCACGCGCGGCTGGCCGAGGCCGGCGAAGAGGTCGCCGTCAAAGTCCTGCGGCCCGGCATCGAAAAAGCCTTCCGCAAGGACATTGACGCCTTCTACCTCGCCGCCCGCATGGCCGAGATTTTCTCGCCCGGGTCGCGCCGCCTGCGCCCGATGGAGGTGATCGAACATTTCGATGGCGTCGTGCGGGGGGAGTTGGACCTGCGGCTCGAAAGTTCCGCCGCGTCGGAGTTCGCCGCCAACACCAAGGATGACGCCGGGTTTCAACTGCCCGAGATCAAATGGAATTATTCGGGCCGTCGCGTGATGACGCTGGGCTGGGCCGATGGGCTGCCGCTGGGCGACAATGCCGCGCTGGATGCGGCGGGGCACGACCGTGTGGCGCTGTCGGAGCGGGTGTTGCAACTCTTCCTTCAGCACGCCCTGCGCGACGGTTATTTCCACGCCGACATGCACCAAGGTAACCTCAAGGTCGCGGCCAACGGCGATATCATCGCCTATGACTTCGGCATCATGGGCCATATCGACAGCTACACCCGCCGGGTCTATGCCGAGATTCTCTATGGTTTCATCCGCCGCGACTACCAGCGCGTTGCCAAGGTGCATTTCGAGGCGGGATATGTCCCCGCCGATAAGGATGTCGATGAATTCGCCCGCGCCCTGCGTGCGGTGGGCGAGCCGATTTTCGGCATGGACGCCACCCGCATTTCCATGGCGCGGCTGCTGACCTATCTGTTTGAGGTGACCGAGCGTTTCGGCATGGAAACCCGGACCGAGCTGATCTTGCTGCAACGCACCATGGTCGTGGTCGAGGGCGTGGCCCGCTCGCTCAACCCGCATATCAACATCTGGGAAGTCGCCAGCCCCATCGTGACCGACTATATCACCAAGTCGCTCGGTCCGCGGGCCATCGTCTCTGATCTGCGCGACACGGCGATGGTCATGGCCCGCTTCGGCCCCCGCCTGCCCGGGCTGGTCGAACAGGCGCTGAACCGTCAGACCGAAGAGCAGCCCGAGCGCCAACCGCGTTTCTGGCGCTATATCGCGGCGACTGCGGTGATGTCCGGTGTGGCCGGGGCCACCACAATCGCCCTGATTGACGCACTGCTTTAGGGCAGGGGGCCGCGCGGCCCCCCGGCCTTCAGGCGATACGTTCGATGGCCATGGCGATGCCTTGCCCGCCGCCGATGCACATGGTGATCAACGCGCGTTTGCCGCCAATCCGCTCCAATTCATACAGCGCCTTCACGGTGATGATCGCCCCCGTCGCGCCGACCGGGTGGCCAAGCGCGATGGCCCCGCCGTTGGGGTTTACCTTTGCAGGATCGAAGCCCAGTTCCTTGCTTACGGCCAGCGCTTGGCTCGCGAAAGCCTCGTTGCTTTCTATCACGTCGAAGTCATCGGCCTTCAGGCCCGTGCGCTCCAGCAAACGGCGCACGGCAGGGACCGGGCCGATGCCCATGACCTCGGGGCGCACGCCGGCGTGGGCATAGCCGAGGATGCGGGCGCGGGGCGTCAGCCCGGCAGATTTCGCTGCCTCCGCGCGGGCCAGCACCAGCGCCGCGGCCCCGTCGTTGATGCCGCTGGCGTTGCCCGCCGTGACGCGGCCATCTTTCTGGAAGACGGGGCGCAGCCCGGCCAGCGCCTCGGCGGTCGTGGATTTGGGGTGTTCGTCGGTGTCGAAGGGCACCATGTCGCGCTTCACCTTCACATCGACCGGCACGATCTGGTCCTTGAAATGCCCTGCCGCGATGGCCGCCGCCGCGCGTTCCTGGCTTTGCAGGGCGAAGGCGTCCATTTCCTCGCGGGTGATCGTGTGTTCATCCGCCACGTTCTCTGCCGTCACGCCCATATGCCCGGTGCCGAAGGGGCAGTTCAGCGTGCCCAGCAGCATGTCGAGGCTGCGTGCATCGCCCATCTTCTGGCCCCAGCGGGCGTCGGGCAGCACATAGGGCGCGCGCGACATGCTTTCGGCACCACCGGCCAGCGCGAAGTCTGCATCGCCCAGCATCAGGCTCTGGGTGGCCGAGACCAGTGCCTGAACGCCCGAGCCACAAAGACGGTTCACATTCATCGCCGGCACCTCGTCGGGCACGCCCGCGTCGCGCGCGGCGACGCGGCTGAGGTACATGTCGCGCGGCTCGGTGTTGATGACGGTGCCAAAGACGACATGGCCGATCTGCGCCGGGTCAACGCCCGCGCGCTCCATCGCCGCCGCCGCGACGGTGCTGCCCAGCTTGGTGGGCGGTGTGGCGGCAAGGTTGCCGCCGAAAGTGCCGATGGCGGTGCGTGCGCCGCTCAGGATGACGATATCGTCTGACATGAAACTCTCCTCTGTCATTTGCCGGCACTATGGGCCGGGTACGCGGCAAAGTCAGCGGGAACGTCCCGTCATGCGGCGCCTTGACAGGAGCGGGGCGCCGCGCGACATATCCGCCATGACGGACAACACCGACAAGATCCTGACACAGCTGCCCGCCCGCCTGAAAGAAGCGCGGCAGGGGCAGGGGTTATCGCTCGACGCCGTGGCGAAGCTCTCAGGCGTGTCGCGCTCCATGGTCAGCCAGATCGAGCGCGGCGAATCGAGCCCCACCATCGCGACGCTGTGGAACCTCACCCGCGCGCTTCAGGTGGATTTTGCCGGTCTTCTCGACGCCGCCCCCGGCGAGCCGCAGATCGAGGTGCTGCGCAGTGCCGCCGTGCCGACGATCAGTAATCTGGGCGACGGTTGCCGCATTCGCATCCTGTCGCCGCCCGAGGAAGCCGGGCATCACGAGGTCTACGAGTTGCTTATCGCGGAGGGCGGCGTGCTCGACAGTGCGCCCCACACCCGCGGCGCGCGCGAGCATCTCAGTGTCTTCGAGGGCGCGGTGGAGGTCACCAGCGGCACCGGGACCGAGCGGCTGCAGGCCGGCGACACCGCGCGCTATGTCGCCGACGTGCCCCATGCGATCCGCGCGACAGAGGGGCCGGTGCGCGCCTTTCTGGTGGTTCAGGACGCCTAGTTTCCGCAATATCGGAAAAATTCCGCCATTCCGGAAATCCTCTATTTCGGAACCGCCTCCGTTATGGTAGACGCTCCCTGAAAAGGAGAGCCTCATGACCCAAGCATTTCTATCCCATGTCACCGACACCCTAGCCGAGATCGACGCCGAGGGCATGATGAAGCGCGAGCGGCTCATCACCACCCCGCAGGGCGGCGAAATAGCGGTGGGCGACCGCGAGGTCATCAACCTCTGCGCCAACAACTACCTCGGCCTCGCCGATCACCCCGAGCTTATTGCCGCCGCCAAGGAAGCGATGGACGAGAAGGGCTTTGGCATGGCCTCGGTCCGTTTCATCTGCGGCACGCAGGACATCCACCGCGAGTTGGAGCAGAAGCTGGCCAGCTTCCTGGGTCATGACGATTCGATCCTCTTCGCCGCCTGTTTCGACGCCAACGGCGGGCTCTTCGAGCCGCTGCTGGGGCCGGAGGACGCGGTGATCTCGGATGCGCTGAACCATGCCTCGATCATCGACGGCATCCGGCTCTGCAAGGCCAAGCGCTACCGCTATGCCAACAGCGACATGGCGGATCTGGAGGCCAAGCTGAAACAGGGCCGCGAGGATGGCGCGCGCTTCATCATGATCGCGACCGACGGGGTCTTCTCGATGGACGGCTATCTGGCAAAACTGCCAGAGATCGTGGCGCTGGCCGAGAAATACGAGGCGCTGGTGATGGTCGACGACTGCCATTCCACCGGCTTCATGGGGCCAAAGGGTGCCGGCACCCCGGCGCATCACGGGGTCAAGGTGGACATCGTGACCGGCACGCTGGGCAAGGCGCTCGGCGGGGCCATCGGCGGCTATATCGCGGGGCCGCAGCCGGTGATCGACCTGCTGCGCCAGCGCGCGCGGCCCTATCTATTCTCGAACTCGCTGCCGTCCTCCATCGTGCGCGCCGGCATCCGGGCGCTGGAACTGGTCGAGGAGGGCGACGACCTGCGCGCGCGTCTGTTCGAGAACACCGAATACTGGCGCGCGGGGCTGGAGAAGCTGGGCTTCGATCTGCTGCCCGGCGAGCATCCCATCGTGCCGGTCATGCTGGGCGAGGCGCAGGTGGCGCAGGACATGGCGGCGAAGCTTTTCGAGGAAGGCGTCTATGTCTCGGGCTTCTTCTTCCCGGTGGTGCCGCGCGGTCAGGCGCGCATCCGCACCCAGATGAACGCGGCGCTGGCCCGCGAACAATTGGACCGCGCGCTGAAAGCCTTCGAGACGGCCGGCAAGGCCTGTGGGGTGATCTGATGGCGGCGAACGAGATGAAGGCGCTGGCCAAACTGCACCCCCGCGAGGGGCTGTGGATGACCCATGCGCCGGTGCCCGAGATCGGCCCTGAGGACGTGCTGATCAAGATCAACAAGACCGGCATCTGCGGCACCGACATTCACATCTGGAACTGGGACGACTGGGCCGCCGGGACCGTGCCGGTAGGGCTGATCACCGGCCATGAATTCGCCGGCGAGATCGTGGAGCTGGGCCGCAATGTCGAGGGGCTGGAGATCGGCCAGCGCTGCTCGGGCGAGGGGCATCTGATCGGCAAGCAGTCGCGGCAGAGCCGGGCGGGCAAGTTCCACCTCGATCCCGCGACGCGGGGCATCGGCGTCAATGAACAGGGGGCCTTTGCGCAATACCTCAAGCTGCCCGCCTTCAACGTGGTGCCGCTGCCGGACGAGATTTCCGACGACATCGGCGCGATCCTCGATCCTCTGGGCAATGCGGTGCATACCGCGCTGAGTTTTGATCTGGTGGGCGAGGATGTGTTGATCACCGGCGCGGGGCCCATCGGCATCATGGCCGCCGCGGTGGCGCGGCACGTCGGCGCGCGGCATGTGGTGATCACGGATGTGAACCCCGACCGGCTGGCGCTGGCGGCGAAGGTCGCCGATGTGGTGCCGGTGAACGTCGCCGAGGAGGATTTGGCTGATGTGATCCCGCGGCTGAAGATGAAACAGGGCTTTGACGTGGGCCTAGAGATGTCGGGCAACCAGCAAGCGCTGGACCAGATGGTGGAGGCGATGACCATGGGCGGGCGCATCGCCATGCTGGGCATCCCGCCGGGCAAGTCGCCGGTGGACTGGAGCCGGATTGTTTTCAAGGCGATCACCATCAAGGGCGTCTATGGCCGCGAGATTTTCGAGACCTGGTACAAGATGATCGCCATGCTGGAAAACGGGCTGGACGTCTCGGCCATCATCACCCACCGCTTTGGAGTCGATGAGTTCGAACAGGGGTTCGCCGCGATGAAATCGGGGCGGTCAGGCAAGGTGGTGCTGGACTGGACCTGAACCGCTCACGGGCGCAGGCGATTGCGCCCCTGTTGCGTGAGAACCCAAACGTCTTCCCCTTCGAACACCGCTGCGCAGAGCGGTTTGCCATAGCCCGCCCCGGTGTCGAGGTTCACCCGGTTGCCATAGTGCATGGCGCTGTCGACCGGCGTGTGGCCATGGACGATCAGCTTGGGATGCGGCGCGGTGTATTGGTGAAACTCCTTGCGGATCCACAGCAGATCATTCTCGCGCTGATCATCCAGCGGCACCTCCGGGCGGATGCCCGCATGGGCAAAGAACAGGTCGGGCGTTTGATGTGATAGGGCGAGGGTCTTGAGGAAATCCACATGGCTCTGCGGCACCGCTGCGCGGGCTTTCTCATGCACCTCTGACATCCGGTCGCGCCCGCTGACCGATACGCCGTAGGACCCCAGCGTCGTGTCGCCGCCCAAACGCGGGTTCAGCCAGTTAAGCTCAACCAGCAGCAGCGGATCGTGACGAGGGAAATCCTCCATGAACCAGCTGAACATGCGGTCGTGATTGCCCATGAGGAAGGTCCAGTTGCGGCCCTCGGCTTTGCCCTGCGCAAGCCGTTCGATCACCGCTTTGCTGTCGGGGCCGCGGTCGGTGTAATCTCCGAGGAAAACGATGCGCGCGCCCGGCCCGCCGTCTTCTTCGATCAGGGTCAAAACGCGCTCAAGCTCGGCGGCGTAACCGTGGATGTCTCCGATGGCATAGATGGGGCTGGGCATGATCGTTCCTGTCCTTCTGCACCCCCTCGTGATGCCGCAAAGCGGCGGGGAAGGGAAGGCTTAGGCCCGACAATGCCCCAAAAGCAAAAGCGCCCCGCGAGGGGGCGCTTCCAGATTGTGCAGGTCGTGCGGGCCTTAGGCCACGTCGAATTGCAGCGGCTTGATCTGCCGGAACATGCCGGTGTCGCGCAGCTTGCCGATCACTGTCTCGGGCACTTGATCATCGACATAGAGCAAGGCAATCGCCTCGCCCTTGGCGGTGTGGCGGCCAAGAGTAAAGTTGGCGATGTTCACGCCGTTCTCGCCCATGGTCTGGCCCAATGTGCCGATGATGCCCGGCACGTCTTCGTTGGTGGTGTAGAGCATATGCTCCCCGATCTCGGCGTCGATGGTGATGCCCTTGATCTGGATGAAGCGCGGCTTGCCGTCCGAGAAGACGGTGCCCGCGATGGAGCGCTCGCGCTTCTCGGTCACCACGGTCACCTTGACATAGCCGTCAAAGACGCCGGATTTGTCTTGGTTGGTGGTGCTGATCTGGATGCCCTTTTCACGGGCAACCACGGGGGCCGAGACCATGTTCACGTCCGGGTTGGCGCGCTTCATGATGCCCGCGACGACGCCGCAGTTCAGCGCCTTGAGGTTCATCTTTGCGACCGAACCGTCGTAGAGGATGTTGATCGCCTTGATCGGCTCGTCCGTCATCTGTCCGATGAAGGCACCCAGATGCCCGGCTAGTTTGACCCATGGGCCCATGACCTTGGCCTCTTCGGCGGTGACCGAGGGCATGTTCAGCGCGTTGGTAACGGCGCCGGTCAGCAGGTAGTCGGACATCTGCTCGGCCACCTGCAGGGCCACGTTCTCCTGCGCCTCGGTGGTCGCGGCGCCGAGGTGCGGGGTGCAGACCACGTTGGGCAGATTGAAGAGCGGGTTCTCCTTGGCCGGTTCCTCGGCGAAGACGTCGAAGCCCGCGCCCGCTACATGGCCCGACTTCAGCAGGTCGGCCAGCGCTTCCTCGTCCACCAAACCGCCGCGGGCGCAGTTGATGATGCGCACGCCGGGCTTGGTTTTTTCGAGGTTCTCGCGGCTCAGGATATTCGCGGTCTGCTCGGTGTACGGCACGTGCAGGGTGATGAAGTCGGCGCGGGAGAGAAGCTCGTCCAGTTCGACCTTCTCGACGCCCATCTTCTCGGCCTTCTCTTCGCCCAGGAAGGGGTCATAGGCCACGACCTTCATCTTCAGCCCGCGCGCGCGGTCGCAGACGATGCCGCCGATGTTGCCCGCGCCGATCACGCCAAGGGTCTTGCCGGTCAGCTCGACCCCCATGAACTTGGACTTCTCCCATTTGCCCGCATGGGTGGAGGCGCTTGCCTCGGGGATCTGCCGCGCCACGGCGAACATCATCGCGATGGCATGTTCGGCGGTGGTGATCATGTTGCCGAAGGGCGTGTTCATCACGATCACACCCTGTTTCGAGGCGGCTTCCTTGTCGATGTTGTCGGTGCCGATGCCCGCGCGGCCAATCACCTTGAGGTTCGGCGCATTGGCGAGGATCTTTTCCGTCACCTTGGTGGCCGAGCGGATGGCGAGGCCATCATAGTTGCCGATGATCTCGGCCAGCTTGTCTTTGTCCTTGCCCAGATCGGGCTGAAAATCCACGTCGATGCCGCGGTCGCGGAAGATCTGAACGGCAGCTTCGGAGAGTTTGTCGGAAATGAGTACTTTGGGGGCCATGTGTCTGGTCCTTCATAAACGGGGTCAGCGGTGCGCAGAAACGCGCAGCCGACGAGAGGGGGGAGTAGGGTGCGCGATCCTCGCGCACCATCGCATCACGCGTTGATTTCGGCTTCAAAAGCCCATTCGAGCCAAGGCAGCATCGCCTCGATGTCCGCCGTCTCGACCGTGCCGCCGCACCAGATGCGCAGGCCCGGAGGGGCATCGCGGTAGGCGCCGATGTCCAGCGCCGCGCCCTCATCCGCCAGCCGCTTGGCCACGGCCTTGGCGAAGGCCGCACCGTCCGCGATGCGGTCGTCGGTGAACTTCAGGCAGACCGATGTGTTGGAGCGTGTCGCGGGATCGGTCGCGAGGAAGTCGATCCAGTCATGCGCCTCGACGAAATCGGCCACGGCCTTGGTGTTGGCATCGGCCCGCGCGATTAGGCCTTTCAGGCCGCCCACGGATTTGGCCCAGTCCAGCGCCAGCAGGTAATCCTCGACGCAGAGCATCGAGGGCGTGTTGATCGTCTCGCCGCGGAAGATGCCCTCGTTCAGCTTGCCGCCCTTGGTCAGGCGGAAGATCTTGGGCAGCGGCCACGCGGGGGTGTAATTCTCCAGCCGCTCGACAGCACGCGGGCTGAGGATCAGCATGCCATGCGCTGCTTCGCCGCCCAACACCTTCTGCCAAGAGAAGGTTGTCACATCGAGCTTGTCCCACGGCAGGTCCTGCGCGAAGGCGGCGGAGGTCGCGTCGCAGAGCGTGAGCCCCGCGCGGTCCGCCGGGATCACGTCGCCCGTGGGTACGCGCACGCCAGAGGTCGTGCCGTTCCAGGTAAAGCAGACGTCGTTGTCATAATTCAGCGCGGCCATGTCGACGATCTCGCCATACTCAGCGGTGTGGACCTGAGCCTCGATCTTCAGCTGCTTGACCACGTCGGTGACCCAGCCCGCGCCAAAGCTTTCCCAAGCGACCATCTCGGCCGGGCGTTCGCCCAAGAGCGACCACATGGCCATCTCGAAGGCGCCGGTGTCGGAGGCAGGCACGATGCCGATGCGGTAGTCGGCGGGCACGCCGAGCACTTCGCGGGTGGTCTCGATCGCCTCTGCGAGCTTGGCCTTGCCGGGCGCGGCACGGTGGCTGCGGCCCAGCGGTGCATCCGCGAGCTTGGTCAAATCGAATGTGGGGATTTTGGCGCAGGGGCCGGAGGAGAAACGCGGGTTTGCCGGTACGGCAACAGGTTTCGCTTCCGGGCGCGGTGCCGGTTGGTTCATAGCCATTGATGCTACCCTCTCAGATATTCGCCCTTCGTTGGGGAAGGGTGTCCCACTTGCCGGGATACGCGGGGAGGCCGGGCTGGCGCAAGTCGCAAAATGACGCTAGGACGCCGGTCATGTCGCTTTGCGCGGCGCGAATGATGCGGATCGGAAACTTATGTTCACGGCAATCTTGTTGACCTCCCCCACCAACCCCAGCCTCGACCCCGCGCTGGTGGAAAGCCTGCGCAATGCTTGGGGCGGGGGTGACGCGCTTTGGCTGGCCCCGGATGAGGCGGCGGAGTTCTCGCTGGCGCAGATGCCGGAAAACCGTTGGGATGTCTGGGAAAGCTGCCAATCCATGGGGGTCGATCTGGTGATCGTGCCGACAGAGGGCCGCCGCAAGAAGATGCTGCTGGCCGATATGGACAGCACGATGATCCAGCAAGAATGTATCGACGAATTGGCCGATGAAGCAGGCGTCGGGGAGCGCGTGAAAGAGATCACCGCCCGCGCCATGAACGGTGAGTTGGATTTCGACGGCGCCCTGCGCGAACGGGTCGGCCTGTTGAAAGGTTTGGAAGCCAGCGTGATCGACAAGGTCTTGGCCGAGCGGATCACCCTGATGCCCGGCGGCGGGGCGCTGGTGGGCACAATGAAGGCCAATGGCGGCTATGCCGCGCTGGTCTCGGGCGGGTTCACCGCCTTCACAGCCAAAGTGGCCGAGATGCTGGGCTTTGATGAGAATCGCGCCAATACGCTGCTGGTTGAACAGGCCGCGCTGACGGGCGATGTGGGGCTTCCGATCCTTGGGCGCGAGGCCAAGGTCACCGCGCTGGAAGAGATCACGGCAAAGCTGGGGATCACCGAGGATCAGGTCATCGCCGTGGGTGATGGGGCCAATGATCTGGGCATGTTGGGGCGCGCTGGCATGGGCGTTGCGCTGCATGCCAAACCGTCGGTTGCGGCGGAATGCGACATCCGCATCAACTTCGGCGATTTGACCGCGCTGCTGTTCGTGCAGGGCTATGCGCGTACCGAATTCGCGGGCTGAGACTGCCCGTGTGGCGCTGCCGCTTCGTTTCAGCAAAGCGGCAGCGCGAGAGGCTTAAAGCAGCCCCGCCGCCGGTTTCAGCATCCCGGTCTCAAGCCCGCGCCAGTTCTTGATCGACGCGTTCATCCGCTTGAGCGCGGCGGGGTGGTTGGCGTCCAGCGCCCCCAGTTTGACCATCAGCGCGGTGATCGCACATTCGGCGGCACGGGTGGTGCCGCAAGCGGCTTTCAATGCAATGCCCAGCTTACGCTCGGGCCAGATGGCAATGAAGAACCCTTCGGCCCCGGTTTTCAACGCGACCTTGCCGTCCATCGCCCGCATCAGTTCTGTGCAGGCACGGCCTTCGCCCGCGACGAGTTCGGGGTGCAGGCGCATGGCTTCGTGCAGGCGCGCCTCGGCAGAGCCTTCGGGGGCGGCGGCGAAATGGGCCATGGCGCGGGCCATACCGTGCAGGGTGCAGGCGTAATTCGGGGCCGAGCAGCCGTCGATCCCATAGCCGGGGGAGGTTTCTTGCGTGACCGTCTCGAAAGCCTCAAGGCAGGCTTTTTGCACCGCATGGTCCGGCTTTTCGTAATCGGCACCGCCGCCCAGATGTTGGTTCAGCGTCAGGAAGCCTGCGTGTTTGCCCGAGCAGTTGTTGTGGATTTGGCAGGGTTTCTCATGAGCGCGGATCAGCCCCTCCATCGCGTCGCGGTCGGCGGGCTCCTGCGGGCCGCAGCGAAAGGCGTCGTCGTCCAGACCCAGCGTGTCGAGCCAGACGCCCACCCGGTCGGTGTGGATGGCGGCCCCCTGGTGCGAGGCGCAGGCCAGCGCCAGTTGCTCGGTGCTTAGCCCCGCCTTATCCGCCGCGCCGGAATTGATCAGCGGCAGCGCTTGGATCATCTTGGAAGAAGAGCGCGGCAGAATGACCTTTTCCGGGTCGCCCCAAGCCTCGACAATCTGGCCGCTGGCGTCGCAGATCACGGCGTGACCGGAATGCACGCTTTCCAGAAAGGGTCCGCGCCAGATTTCCGCAAAGGGGGCTGCTTTGGTCATGAGGTTCATCCTGTTTCTGGGCGAAAACCTGCCAATCAGGGTTTCGTCGGTCGCGCGTTTGCCGTTATTGTGGTTGGTGTCGAACAGATAACAGACACCCGCAAGAGAGCAACCCGCCCGAGGTTGCCCGGTTGGGGTCTGTGGACGTGTTGAGGTCAAGGACGGCTGGAGGCTGGACAGATGGGAATGATGAAGACATGTGGTCTTGCACTTGGGGCGCTCGCCCTTGTGGCGAGCGGCGCAGTGGCGCAGGAGCAGAGCACCAACCGGGTGGCGGCCAAGACCGACTGGAGCGTCTTTGTAGAAGATAACCCGACGGAATGCTGGGGCGTCTCGACGCCCAAGGAAGTCGTGAACACACGCGATGGGCGTGTGGTGGCGGTGAACCGGGGCCAGACATTGCTGATGGTATTCTATCGTCCTTCGGCAGAGGCCAAGGGTCAGGTTGCTTTCACCGGCGGCTATCCTTTCGCCTCGGGCTCGACCGTGACGATGAGCATTTCGGGCAATACCTATGAGCTGTTCACCGAAGGCGAATGGGCATGGCCCGCGACAACGGCGGATGACGCCAAGATCATCGCCGCGATGAAACGCGGTGCGGATGCGACGCTGGTCGGCAAGTCTTCGCGCGGGACGCAGACCAAGGACACATTCTCGCTGCTGGGCTTCACCGCTGCGGTTGAAGATGCGGAGAAGCGCTGCGGGGGGTGAGCCTCTGCAATTTGAGAGTTTGGGACGGCCTCGCGATTGCGGGGCCGTTTTTGTTTGGGGCGAACGTGCCACCCGGGCCCGGGGCAAGCCGCAGGCGCCGGGCCATCGCCTGCCCTCCCCCCGGGTAGGCGATTTGGTGAGGCTGTGCGTGACTTCGCGTGCGCACATCATGGTTGAGGCATAAAGTGGTATCGAAAATATGTTGGTTCGCCGACCCGCGGGCAGGCGATGGCCCTCGCACGAAAAGCCGCGGCTTCCTTTCGGGAGCCGCGGCTAAGAATACGTCGTATATTTCGGCGTCAGGCCGCCCGCGAGAGCGGCGCCGCCACTTCTTCCTCGATAAACGCGCCATGCAGCGCCTTGATCACCGGTTGCAGGCTCTCCCGCTCGACGATGAACTGCACGTCCACGTTGCGTGGTCCTTGGCTCGCGCCGATCGCCGTCTCGCCAGCCTCGGCGATGGCCACAAGGCCCCGTTGCAACACCGACAAGCCGTTCAGATCGCGCCCGATGACCGAGGCCATGGACAGCGTGCGAGTGGTGATCTCGGCGGTGGGGTAGATCTCTGCCAGATCCTTCTCCACCCGGCGCATCGTTTTCAGCGAGGCGTCCAGATAATGGGTGATCGTATTGGCATTCGAGACCTTCGAGACGATCCGCACGTTGTGCCGCGTCAGCACGTCGAGGATCGCGGTGTCATAGCCTTTGACGCCGACCATGTCCTGCTCGAAGAGTTCCAACGTGACGATGTCGAGACCGGTCACGATTTCTACCGTGGGCGCTTCGGCCTGACGGTCGTCGATCAGCGTGCCGGGGTCTTCGGGCTCGAAAGCATTGGTCACGCGCAGCGGCACGTCGGCCTGACGCAGGGTCTTGGCTGCCTTGGGGTGGATCGCCTCCATCCCCATGTTCGAGAGTTGGTCCGCCACGTCGTAGTTCGTGCGGCCGATCTTCTTGACGGCATGCTCGCCCACCAGTTTCGGGTCACAGGACGACAGGTGGAACTCCTTGTGAATGATCGCCTCGCGCGCGCCGGTGAGGGCGGCAAGCTTGGAGAAGGTCACCTCGGAATAGCCGCGGTCGAACTCGCGCATCAGACCTTCGGCGCATTGCGCATAGCCGGTCACGATGGGCATTTCCGTATGAGGGTCGATGCCCTCCATCGCCTGCGCGATGCGCTCGTCGAGGGTCACGTTGCCCTCGTCACGCCACCCCGAGAGGTCGACGAAACGGGCGTTTACGCCAGCGCGTTGCAGCAGGATTGTGGTGACGAAGGCGGAATGCGCCTCGCCCAGACCGGACAGCAACTCGCGGATTTGCAGCATATGCTCCGACAGGCGGAAGTGGCCATAGGCGCAAAGGCGCTGCAGGTCGATCAGGCAGTTGCGGGCACCATGGGTGCGCTCGGACACAAAGGCGTCGGCCTGTTCGATGTCGCCGGGATGCTCCAGCACCTCGCGGTGCACGCGCTGCATCTCGGCCGAGACGCGGGTCAGCGCCTCGTGCCAGCCGTGATCGTTGCTGGCATTGGCCAAATGGGCGTACACGCCCGGCTCGCCGGATTTCTTATGCTCCAGCAACAGGTTCGTGATCCCGCCAAAGGCGGAGACCACGAAGACGCGCCCATAGATGTCCGCGCCCTTACGGTCACCGACAAAGAGCGTATCTTTGAGTTGGTTCACGCGGGACATGGACGTCCCGCCGATTTTTTCGACAGTGTGGGACGGTTGAGTCATAAAACTTAAGCGACCTCCTCGGCAGGCGCATAGGAACCATCTTCGCGGTGCACTTCGTTGCCGGTGACCGGCGGGTTGAAGCAGCACGCCATGTGCAGTTCTTCCTCTGCGCGCAGGGTGTGTTTGTCGTTCAGGTTCAGGGCGTACATCACGCCGGGGGTGATCTCATGCGTCTCCCCGGTGGCGAGATCGGTGATCGAGCCTTTGCCCTTCATGCAATAGACGCTCTCGAAGTGATGCTTGTAGTGGAACGTGTGTTCCGACCCGGCCTCAAGAACGGTGATGTGGAAAGAGAACCCCATCTTGTCATCAGCCAGAAGCATCCGTGTGGAGGTCCATTTCGCATCCGCCACGTGACGGTCTGTGCCCTGAAGTTTGTTAAAATCGCGTACAATCATCGGTATTACTCCGCTGCCAGTTTCATGTTGCCCGTCACATCGCGGGTCGCTTGAAGAAGGATATCAAAGCCTTCGCGCATAACCTTCTCCGGCGTGGTGAGCGGGGCAAGATATTTTACGATCTCGTCGTTCGCGCCCGATGTTTCGATCACGAGGCCCAATTCATAGGCACGCGCGCAGATGGCACCGGCCAGCTCGCCCGAGCCGACGTCGACGCCCTGCATCAGGCCGCGGCCTTTCAGTGTGGCGCCGTCGACCAGATCGGCCACATCCTTAAGCGCGGTGGTCAGCAGCACGGCCTTCTCGGCCAGCGACTTTTCGAAGGTGTCATCGGACCAGAACTTTTCGATCGCGACGCGGGCGGTGACGAAGGCATGGGTGTTGCCCCGGAAGGTGCCGTTGTGCTCGGCTGGCTTCCAGATGTCATGCTCCGGCGCGATCAGCAGGGCTGCGAAGGGCAGGCCGAAGCCGGAAAGCGATTTCGCTTGGGTGATCATGTCAGGCTTGATGCCGGATGCTTCGAACGAGAAGAAGCTGCCCGAACGGCCACAGCCGGCCTGAATGTCGTCGATGATCAGCAGCGCGCCGTGTTTGCGGGCGATCTTCTCGATGCCCTGCATCCATGCGTCGGAGGCCGCGTTCAGACCGCCTTCGCCCTGGATCGGCTCAAAGATAAAGGCCGCAGGGGCGTCGATGCCCGAAGACGGGTTCGACAGCATCGCGTCGATCATCTCCAGCGTGTCGACGTTTTCGCCCAGCGAACCCTCAAACGGCATATGGGTCACATCCGCCAGCGATCCACCGCCCGCGCCGCCGCGCTTGCCAGCGTTGCCGGTGAGCGCCAGCGCGCCCATGGTCATGCCGTGAAAGCCGTTGGTGAAGGAGATGACGTTCTTGCGGCCGGTCACCTTGCGCGCGAGTTTGATCGCGGCTTCGACGGCATTGGTGCCGGTCGGGCCGGTCATCATGACCTTGTAGTCCATGCCGCGCGGCTTGAGGATTTTTTCCTCATAGGCAGTCAGGAAGGCGGCCTTCGTCTCACTGTGGAAGTCGAGGCCATGGGCGATGCCGTCATTGGTGATATGCTCGATCAGCGCGGCTTTCATGTCCGGGTCGTTGTGACCGTAGTTCAACGAAGAGCAACCGGCGAGGAAGTCGATGTAGCGGTTGCCCTCGGCGTCGAACATCTCCGACCCGCTGGCGCGGGTGAAAACGGCGTTCATGCCACGGCAGTAGGAGCGGGCTTCGCTCTCGCGGCGGGTAAAGATGGTCGTGTTCTGTGCCATGTCTTTAGGCATAGGGATATCCTTTCTCTTTGAGAGAATTCATCGTGTCGATTGTCAGAAGGGGGTTTAGGCCGCGCGCTTGACCGCATCGCTGCTGGGCAGCGTGATGGTCACCATATGCTCGGTGTCATGGGCGCCGTCGAAATGGGCGTCCTTGGTGAAATGCGGCGCATCGGAAAGCTCGCCGCCCACGGTATTGGCAAAGCTGCGGAACAGGCCCCAGGAGGCGTCGTTGTCGCGGGTGATCGTGGTCTTGAGGGTTTTCGCGTCCGCGGTCTCTACGCGGTTGACCAGTTCAAGGAGCATCGTCTTGCCCAGTCCCAGCCCGCGGGCTTTCTCGCTGACAGCGACCTGCCAGACAAAGAAGGCGTCCTGTGACGGGATCATATGGCCGGAAATCCAGCCCACGATCTCACCGTCCAGTTCCGCCACCACGCAGGTGTCGCGGAAGTGGTCGGCCTGAATGAGGTTCGCATAGAGCGAGTTTTCGTCGAGCGGCTTGCAGTCGCGGATCAACCGCCAGATCGCGGCTCCGTCCTCGGCATCTGGCTTACGCAACTTGGGTGTGCGGGCTTTTGTCATGTCGAGTTTCTTCTGCATCCGTTCGGGGCTCCCTTGATTGTTCGATAGGCTAAGTAAGCCATCCGCGGTATTAGTTCAACAATCAAAGCAAAATACCTGAAAATACGCTAATAGCGTGGTTTGGCAGCCATACTGATGTGCATTTTTGTTTCGATTTTTGAATGAAGTTTGCCTGTTTCGCTTAGGTGTACTAAGCGTTTTCGAGCCGTTTTCACCGATTGCCGGAAATGCCCCCAATGTGCGAGGATGCACCATGACGCAAAAACACCCCGACCGGGTCGACGAATCCCTGATCGCCCTGCGCCGCATCCTGCGGGCCACTGAACTTTATGCCCGTGACCTCGCGCAGGCCGCAGGGGTCACGCCCGCGCAATTGCGGGTCTTGCAGATCGTGGGCGAGAAGACGGACCCGACAGCCAAGATGCTCGCCACCCAGATGGGGGTGAGCCAGGCCACGGTGACTGCGCTGGTAGACAAGCTCGTGGCCCGGGGCCTCGTGACGCGTCTGACCTCGGCGCAGGATCGGCGGCAAACCAACATCAGGCTGACCCAGCAGGGCGAAGATGTGCTGGAGGAAGCCCCCGATGCGTTGCAGCAACGCTATGTCCGCGCCTTTGCCGATCTGGCCGATTGGGAACAGGCGCAGCTTGTTTCCTCACTCGAGCGTGTCGCGGCGATGCTGAACGTCGACGACCTTGATGCGGCCCCGGTGCTGGCGACCGGCGAATTGCGCACCACCAAGAAGGCTTACTGAACGGGCTAGCCCGCGCGCCGGGCCAAACCCTTTTGCAATTTGCGCCATTCCCTATATAGAGACCCATCCCTAGCCAGTGAGTCTTTGCAATGTCCGCTTCCGCGCCCATCACTCAAGACGTGATGACCATCCCCCGCAAGCAGCCCGAGGGACCGATCAACCTTGTCGGTCTGACCCGTGACGCCATGCGCGACGTGTTGATCGCCAATGGCACGCCCGAGAAACAGGCGAAGATGCGCGTGGGTCAGATCTGGCAGTGGATCTACCAGTGGGGGGTGCGGGATTTCGACTCCATGACCAACCTCGCCAAGGCGTACCGCGCTCAATTGGCTGAAAAATTCGTGATCGAAGTGCCCGAGGTTGTGACCCGCAAAGTGAGTGAGGACGGCACCCGCAAGTACCTCGTCCGGATCGCGGGCGGCCATGAGGTCGAGGTGGTCTATATCCCCGAGGAGGGCCGCGGCACGCTTTGCGTCTCAAGCCAAGTGGGCTGCACGCTGACCTGCTCCTTCTGCCACACCGGCACCCAGAAACTGGTGCGCAACCTCACGGCGGGCGAGATCATCGGCCAAGTCATGGTGGCGCGCGACGATCTGGGCGAATGGCCCGAAATCGGTGCGCCCAAGGATGAGACCCGGCTTCTGAGCAACATCGTGCTCATGGGCATGGGTGAGCCGCTCTATAACTTCGAGAACGTGCGCGACGCGATGAAGATCGCCATGGACGCCGAGGGCATCCAGCTTTCGCGCCGCCGTATCACGCTTTCGACCTCGGGCGTCGTGCCCGAGATCCACCGCACCGCCGCCGAGATTGGCTGCCAGTTGGCCGTGTCTTTCCATGCCACCACCGACGAGGTGCGCAACAAGCTGGTGCCGATCAACAAGCGCTGGAACATCGAGGCACTGCTCGAAGCCCTGCGCGCCTATCCCAAGGTGAGCAATTCCGAACGGATCACCTTTGAATACGTGATGCTCAAGGACGTGAACGACAGCGACGAAGACGCGCATCGCTTGGTCAAGCTGATCGAGGGCATCCCGGCCAAGATCAACCTGATCCCCTTCAACGAGTGGCCCGGCTCGCCCTATGAGCGGTCGTCGAACAACCGCATCCGGGCCTTCGCCAATATCATCTATCAGGCCGGCTATGCCTCGCCGATCCGCACACCGCGGGGCGAAGACATCATGGCGGCCTGCGGTCAGCTCAAGTCGGCGACCGAGCGCGCGCGCAAGTCGCGCAAACAGATCGAAGCGGACGCGGGTCTGGGCGGTTAAACCAGCCCGGCGCGGTCCCGCGAAAGCGCTTCTTCAGTAACACCCTCGGCGGCGATGTCGCCGGGGATTTCCGCGCCTCGCACCAATGCCGCCGCGGCGCGGGCGAGCGCCGGGGCGGTCTGGATGCCATAGCCGCCTTGGCCAGCAAGCCAGAAGAACCCCTCACCCTCAGGATCATAGCCCGCCACCGGATCGCCATCGGGCAGGAAGCTGCGCAGCCCGGCCCAGCGGCTTTCGATGCGCGGACGTTCGAGGTCGAAGGCGGTTTCGATCCGGTCGATGCAGATCGCGATATCCAGTTCCTCGGGCTGCGCGTCGCAGGGGGGCGAGGGCGTGGCGTCAGCCGGAGAGATCAGCAGCTTGCCCGCATCGGCCTTGAGGTAGAACTGCTCGTCAATATCCACGACCATCGGCCAACGGTCCGGCACCATGCCCTCGGGCGGGGCCACCGTCAGCGCCGTGCGGCGTTTCGGGGTGAGGCCCGCAGGTTTTAACCCGGCCAGCGTGGCGATCTCATCCGCCCAAGCCCCTGCGGCATTGACGATCACCGGCGCGTGGAAGGTGCCTTGGTTTGTGTCGACCTGCCAGTCACCCTCTTTGCGAAGCGCCTGCACCTCGGCCTTGGTTTGCAAAACGCCGCCCGCCACGCGGAAGGTCTTGAGGTAATGTTGATGCAGCCCGTTCACGTCGATATCCGCCGCCGAAGCGTCCCGCAGCCCGCCGGTGGCATAGCCTTTGCGCAGCAGCGGCACGAGCGTAGCCACCTCGGCCCCGCTCAGCGGGGTGACATGGGGGCCCAACTCCTCGGCGGTGCGGGCGAGCGATGTCTGCTGGTCCTGCCGCGCGACGAAGACCGCGCCGCGGGGTTCCAGCAGCGGATGCGCCAGATGCGGGCTGGCAGGGTCGTGAAAGAACGCGGCAGAGGCACGAGAGAGGGCGCGGATCACCTCAGGTCCATAGGTCACCGTAAACAGCGCGGCAGAGCGGCCCGTGGTGTGATAGCCCGGCTGGCTTTCGCGCTCCAGCAGCAGCACCCGGCGGTCGCTGGACAGTTCAGCGGCGACAGAGGCGCCCGCAATGCCCGCACCGATCACGATGCAATCGAAACCTGTCGTTGAATTGTTCATACTCTGCCCTCTCTGCGCAGAGGCTAGCACCGCCCGCGGCGGGGCAAAAGGGCCGAAGCGCGGTCCGCCTCTGCCCCTGCGGGCAATCGGATGAATCCGCCATATTGTTGCAATTGCATGAAATTTTCGCCCGGCGCGGCAAAGCCGTTGACCGAACGCCCCGCCCGGCGCAGTCTGTCACAAAGGGCGCATGCGGTGATGCCGAACGCGCCCCGACCCACAGGAGTGCTGCCCCATGTCCGAACCGACCCTTTCCAGAACCCTTCCCGCGCTGACGCTGGCCTTTGGCCTGATGGCCTCGGCTTCCGCCGCTGCCGAGCTTGTTCTCGGCATGCAGCAGGAGCCCACGTCGCTCGATCCCACGGCGGATGCCACCGCCTCCATCGACAGCATGATGACGCAGAACGTCTTCGAATCGCTGACCATCGTGGCCGAGAACGGGGAAGTGCAACCCAATCTCGCGACGTCTTGGGAGGTGTCGGAAGACGGGCTGACCTATACCTTCACACTGGCCGAAGGCGTGACCTTCCACGACGGCAGCACGCTCGACGCCGACGATGTAGTCTATTCCTTCGACCGCGCCATGGGTGAAGACAGCGTGAACCCGTCGAAGGACATTTTCGAGCCGATCGAAAGCGTCAAGGCCGTGGATCCCCAAACGGTCGAGATCACGCTCACGAACAAGGATGCCTTCTTCCTGTTCAACATGGGGCAGGGTGACAGCGCCATCGTGGCTTCGGAAAGCGTGGAGACCAACAACGCCAATCCGGTGGGCTCCGGCCCCTTCAAGTTCGACAGTTGGACTCGCGGCGACCGGCTGACGCTGGTCAAGAACCCCGATCACCGCGATGCGGATGACGTGGCGCTCGACAAGGTGGTCTTCCGCTTTATCTCCGACCCCGCAGCCGCCACTGCGGCGATGATGGCCGAAGAGCTCGACGCTTTCCCCGGCTTCCCCGCGCCGGAACTGCTGCCGCAGTTCGAGGCCGACCCGCGCTTCCGCGTCAACGTCGGCTCGACTGAGGGCGAAGTGATCCTCGCCATGAACAACGCCAAGCCGCCCTTTGACAACGTCGAGGTGCGCCGCGCCGTGGCCACCGCCATCGACCGTGACGAGATCATCGAGGGCGCGATGTATGGCCAGGCCGTGCCGATCGGTAGCTTCTACCCGCCGCATGGCACCGCCTATGTCGACCTGACGGACGCCTATCCGCATGACAGCGCCAAGGCCGAGGAGATGTTCGAGGCGGCGGGGGTCGCGGGGGCCACCATGACCCTGCGCGTGCCGCCGTTCCCTTACGCCACTCGCTCGGCCGAAATCATCCAGAACCAGCTGTCGGAGGCCGGGATCGACGCTAAGGTCGAGAATGTCGAATGGGGCTTCTGGATCGATGAGGTCTACAAGAAGAAGAACTACGACATGACCATCATCGCCCACACGAGCCCCAACGACATGGGCAACTTCGCCCGCGGCCCGGACTACTTCTACGGCTACGACAATGCCGAGATGACCGCGCTTTGGGAGAAGATCCAAACTGAGGTCGACGCCGAGGCGCGCAATGAACTGCTCAAGCAGGGCCAGCAGATGCTGTCCGACCAGTCGGTGCATGGCTTCCTGTTCCAGCTGCCTCTTTTGGGCGTCTTCCGTCAGGAGGTCGAAGGCTACTGGTCCTCCTCGCCCGTGCTCTACATGCCGCTGAAGAACGTGCGCATCGCCGACTGACCTGAAACGGCCGCGGTGCCCCCGGCACCGCGGCTCTTGGACCTGACTTCGTGGCCTATTTCCTCTTCCGCCGCACGCTCGGTTTCGTGCTGACCCTGCTCGCCGTCTCGCTCGTCGTCTTTGCCGTGATGAACGTGCTGCCGGGCGATCCGGCGCTGACCATCCTTGGCATGGACGCGAGCGAGGATGCCATCGCGGCACTGCGCGAACAGCTGGGGCTGAACGAGCCGCTGGTGACCCGCTATGTTTCGTGGGTCTGGAACGCGGTGCAGGGGGACTTTGGCCTCAGCCATTCCTTCCGCGTACCGGTCTCGGAGCTCATTGCCGAACGACTGCCGATGACGATCTCTCTCGCCGTGGCGGGGATGCTTGTAACGCTGGTGCTGGCGCTGGGCCTTGGCATCACGGCGGCGGCGCAGCATGGGCGCGCGGGCGACTGGGGGGTGATGTTTCTGAGCCAGCTCGGCATCGCGGTGCCCGCCTTCTGGCTGTCGATCCTGCTGGTGATGCTCTTTGCCGTGAAGCTGCGCTGGCTGCCGCCCGGGGGCTTTGCGGGCTGGGACGATCCGGGCGCGGCGCTGCGGTCGCTCATCCTGCCCACGGTGGCGCTGGCGCTGGTGCAATCGGCGGTGCTGGCGCGGGTCACGCGCTCCTCGGCGCTGGAGGTCATGCGGCAGGACTTCGTGCGCACCGCGCGGGCCAGTGGGTTGTCGCGGCGGCGGGTGCTTTGGCGGCATGTGCTGCCCAATGCGCTGGTGCCGATCGTGACCATCGTGGGCATGCAATTCGCCGCGTTGGTCACCGGCACCATCGTGATTGAGAACGTCTTTTACCTGCCGGGGCTGGGGCGGCTGATTTTTCAGTCCATCGCCAACCGTGACCTGCCCACGGTGCAGGCGCTGGTGATGCTTTTCGCCGCCATCGTGGTGACGGCGAATTTCGTGGTCGACCTGCTTTACGTGGTCATCGACCCCCGGCTGAAGGCGCGGGCATGAAGCGGCTTCCGGCGAATTTCCTGCTGGGGGCACTGCTGGTCAGCCTCGTCGTCGGGGTGGCGGCGCTGTCGCTCGTCTGGGCCCCGCATGACCCGCAGGCGATGTCGATCGGCACCAAGTTCGCCCCACCGTCTACGGAGCATTGGCTGGGCACCGATCAACTGGGCCGCGACGTGGTGGCGCAATTGATGGCGGCGGCGCGCAACTCAATGACCGTGGCGCTGGTGGCGGTGCTCTTGGGCGGCAGCATCGGCGTGGGGCTGGGGCTTCTGGCCTCCGCGCTTGGCGGCTGGGTCGAGGATGCGGTGATGCGGCTCGCCGACTTGGGCTTTGCCTTTCCGGCGCTGTTGTTCGCGATCATGCTGGCGGCAGTCTTCGGGCCGTCGCTGACCAATGCGGTGTTGGCGATCTCCTTCATCAACATTCCCATTTTCGCCCGCGTCACCCGCGCCTCGGCGAACCAGATATGGACGCGCGATTATGTCGCCGCTGCGCGGGCCGCCGGGCGCGGGCGCTTCGCGATCAGCCGCGACCACATCCTGCCCAACGTCGCCGCGGCGGTGATCGTGCAGGCCACCATCGAGTTCGCCGTGGCGATCCTCGCCGAAGCAGCGCTGAGCTATCTCGGCCTCGGGGCGCAGCCGCCCGCCTCGAGCTGGGGGCGGATGCTGTCGGAGGCTCAGACGCTGATGTACCTCGCCCCGCAACTGGCGATCTATCCGGGGCTGTGCATCGTCGTGGCCGTGCTGGGCTTTGGCCTGCTGGGCGACGGGCTGCGCGACATCACCGATCCCCGACTGGTGCGCGCGCGATGATAGAGCTTAGCAATCTTTCGATCCATTTCGGCACTGCCGTCGCCCTGCGCGACGCCAATCTGGTGATCGAGCGCGGCGACCGTTTGGGGGTCGTCGGCGAAAGCGGTTCGGGCAAGACGCTGCTGGCGCTCTGTCTGATGGGCATGGCCCCCGAAAGCGCGCGGTTGACCGGACAGCTACGCATCGACGGGCAGGACATGGCCGACGCATCTGAGCGCGATTGGCAGAGGCTGCGCAGCCGCCGCGTGGCGATGGTGTTTCAAGAACCGATGGCGGCGCTCAATCCGCTGCGTCGGGTGGGCGACACGGTGATGGAGCCGATGTTGCTGCATGACGGGCTGACACGCAGCGCTGCCCGTGCCCGCGCCCTGAGCCTGTTCGAAGAGGTGGGCATTCCCGATCCCGACCGTCGCCTGCGGCAGTTCCCGCATGAGATGTCCGGCGGCCAGCGCCAGCGGGTGCTGATTGCGCTGGCGCTGGCCTGCAACCCGATGCTGCTGATCGCGGATGAGCCGACAACCGCGCTCGACGCCAATGTGGCGCTGCGGATCACCGACCTGCTGCAACGGCTCGCGCGGGAGCGGCAGATGGCGCTGGTTTTCATCAGCCATGACCTCGCCGCTGTGGCGCGGGCGACCGAGGACATCGTGGTGATGTATGCGGGCGATATGGTCGAGCAGGGCCGCACGGCAGAGGTGCTGGGCACACCTGCGCATCCCTATGCCAAGGGGCTCTTGGGCGCGCGGCCCGATCCGGGCGTGGCGGGGCGGGATGCCCAAGGAAAACGGCGCAGGCTGCCGACCATTCCGGGCGCGGTCCCGCCGCTGCAGGGGCTGCCGCAGGGCTGCCGTTTTGCGGGGCGCTGCCCGGTGGAGCTGCCTCATTGCGCCGCGCAGCGCCCAGACTTTGTGCAGACCGACGCGGGGCGTGCCGCCGCCTGTCACCTGCTGACGGAGGGGCGCCATGACTGACGCGCCGCTTTTAGAGGTCCGCAACCTGACCCGCCGGTACAAACTGCCGCGCCAAAGTCTGCTGCGGGGCCCGCCGGTGCTGACGGCTTTGGAAAACGCCTCCTTCTTGCTGCACGCAGGTGAGACCTTGGGCGTGGTCGGGGAAAGCGGTTCGGGCAAATCCACATTGGCGCGGCTGATCATGGCGTTTGAGCGTCCGGACGCGGGCGCGGTGCTGTTTAGGGGGCGCGATCTGCATGGGCTCGGGGGGCAAGAACTACGCAGCCTGCGGCGCGATTTTCAGATGGTGTTCCAAGACCCTTTCGGCTCGCTCAACCCGCGCCGCCGTGTCGGCTGGTCCATCTCCGAGCCGCTGCGCGCCAATGGTGAGACCGAGGATATCCCTCGCCGCATCGCCGAAGCCTTGGAGCAGGTCGGGCTGCATGCCGCCGATGCGGGCAAATATCCGCATGAGTTCTCGGGCGGGCAGCGCCAGCGCATCGCCATCGCGCGGGCCATCGTCACCCGCCCCGCGCTTCTGGTCGCGGATGAGGCGGTCTCGGCCCTTGATGTCTCGGTTCAGGCGCAAATTCTCAACCTTCTGATGGACCTGCAGGATGATCTGGGCCTCGGCATGGTCTTTATCAGCCACGACCTTGCGGTGGTCGGATCGATCTGCGACCGGGTGCTGGTGCTGCAGCATGGCAAGACCTTGGAAAGCGGTGCGGCGGCAGATGTGTTGCGCAGCCCCGAGCACCCTTATACGAAAACCCTGCTGACAGCCGCAGGAGTACGCCCATGACCCGTTTCGTCCACCTGACCGACCTGCATATCTCGCATCCCGATCTGAACGACCCGCATCTGCACAGCGACACGCCCGCCACCCTGCGCCGCGCGGTGGATGTGATCAACGCGATGGAACCTCAGCCCGATTTCGTGGTGGCCAGTGGCGATCTGACCAACCATGGCGACCAGCAAAGCTATGAGCTTGTGCGCGAGATCATGGAACCGCTGAAAGCGCCGCTGGTCATGGCCCTCGGCAACCATGACAAACGCGATGGGTTCAACGCGGTCTTTGCGCCGGGGCTGGCCGATGCGCCCTATTTCCACGACGCGCCGCAGGGCGATCTGCATGTCATCACGTTGGACAGCAGCGTGCCGGGCAAGGTGGCCGGGGCGCTGGACGACGCGCAGTTCGAGTTTCTGGAAGCCGCGCTTGAGCGTCATGGCGATCTGGCGAAACTCTTGGTGATCCACCACCCGCCGCGCATTGATCCCGCGGCCCTCGCATGGGGCAGTCTGGACGCAGCGAGCAGTGCGCGTTTGGCCGAGGTGTTGAAGGGGCAGCGCGTGGCGGGCATCCTCTCGGGCCATGTGCATGTGAACCGGGTGAGCCATTGGCACGGCATTCCGGTGGTGATTTCCAACGGGCTGCACTCCACTGTCGATCTGACCGAAACCCGCGATCTGCGTATCATGGAGGGAACCGGATTCGGCATTTGCGAATGGCATCCCAGCGGGCTGAGTGTTTCCTTTGCCCCGCTTGACCCGACGGCGTCTGAACTGGCGCGGATCGACCGCGCGCAGCTAAAATCCTTTGAGTAGAATGACATCCACCCCCGCTGGCCGCAGCCTCGCGCCCTGCGCCGCGGTGCAGTAAAAAAATTATTGTTGACCCTCAACCTTTTTAATTTCACACAGCGAGACATGAAAAGGCTATACCCGGCATGAGATCGGGCCGCTGTTCACGGGGAGGGTGAATTTGCTGACTGCCAATGGCGACAGTGTATCGACGCTTGGCGCGCGTATGCGCAAGCAACGTCATCGTTTGTCCCTGACTTTACAGCAGTTGGGCGAAGCCTCTGGCGTGTCGGTCGGGTATCTGAGCCAGGTGGAGCGGGGCCGGGCCACGCCTTCGCTGGGCACCCTGTCGCAGATCGCGGTGGCGCTTCAGGTCGATGTCAGTTTTTTCATCCATACGCCCAAGACCCAAGACAGCCTGACCCGCGCGGCTGAGCGTCCGCGCTTTGCCGTTTCGGGCTCATCCATCGAATATGAAAAGATCGGTGCGGATTTCCCGGGCCATGAGCTGTCCTCCTACATCATGAACGTGCCGCCGGGCTATGCCTCGGAAGAGGTCGTACATGAGGGCGAAGAGGTGATCTATATCCTTGAGGGAGAGATCGCGCAGGTCGTCGATGGGGGGGAGCATATTATGCGGCCCGGCGACAGCCTGCATTACCTCGGCAGCAGCCCGCATTCGTGGTCCAACAAGACCGACAAGCCCGCCCGCGTGCTTTGGGTCGGGCGGATGCAATATGAACAGGCTACTGGCGCCAATAGAATACGTCCGAATGAAGGGGCAGTCGCCACCGCATTCGCGTCGTCTCGCCCGTAAGGGCGTATCACCTGCGGCGGATACCCCGTTGCCAAGAAACAAACCAACCAGGAGAGAGAATATTATGTCTTTTACAACGAAATTGGCCACCGGTGCCATGCTGGCGGCCCTTGGAGCCTCGGCGGTATCGGCCCAATCGCTGGTCTATTGCTCCGAAGGCTCGCCCGAGGGTTTTGACCCCGCGCTGTACACAGCCGGCACCACATTCGACGCCTCCAGCCACCCGATCTACAACCGTCTGGCTGAGTTCAAAGTCGGCACGACCGAAGTCGTGCCCGCGCTGGCCGAAAGCTGGGAAGTTAGCGAAGACGGCATGACCGTGACCTTCAAGCTGCGCAAAGGTGTGAAATTCCACTCCAACGACCAGTTCACGCCGACACGCGATTTCAACGCCGACGACGTGATCTTCAGCTTTGACCGTCAGGGCAACGAAGAAAACCCCTATCACACCGTCTCGGGCGGCACATGGGAATACTACGGCGGCATGTCCATGCCCGATCTGATCGAAAGCATCGAGAAGGTCGACGACTACACCGTGGCCTTCAACCTGACCCGTCCCGAAGCGCCCTTCATCGCGAATATGGCGATGGACTTCGCTTCGATCGTGTCCAAGGAATATGCTGACGCGATGATGGAAGCGGGCACACCTGAAATGGTGAACCAAGCGCCCATCGGCACTGGCCCGTTCAAATTCCAAGCTTATCAGAAAGACGCGGTCATCCGTTACCTGCGTAACGACGACTACTGGGGCGATGCGGCCAAGGTTGAAAGCCTGATCTTCGCGATCACGCCTGACGCCTCCGTGCGCTACCAGAAGGTGCAGGCGGGTGAGTGCCACGTGATGGCATATCCGAACCCGGCTGATGTTCAGGCGATGAAAGACGCCGAAGACATCGTCGTGATGGAGCAAGAAGGTCTGAACGTGGGCTATCTGGCCTATAACACGCAGGTCGCGCCCTTCGACAACGCCAAGGTCCGCAAGGCCCTGAACATGGCGATCGACAAGCAGGCGATCATCGACGTGGTGTTCCAAGGCTCCGGCGAAATCGCCAAGAACCCGCTGCCGCCGACCATGTGGTCCTACAACGACGCCATCGAAGACGACAACTATGACCCCGAGGCCGCCAAGGCGATGCTCGAGGAAGAGGGCGTCAGCGATCTGTCAATGAAGATCTGGGCGATGCCGGTTCAGCGTCCCTACAACCCCAATGCCCGCCGTATGGCCGAGCTGATGCAGGAAGACTTCTCCAAGGTTGGCGTCGATGTCGAAATCGTCTCCTACGAATGGGGTGAGTATCTGGAGCGTTCCAAGTCCAAGGACCGTGATGGCGCGGTGCTGCTGGGTTGGACCGGTGACAACGGCGACCCAGACAACTTCCTCGCGGTTCTGCTGGGCTGTGACGGTGTCGAGAAATCCAACCGCGCCCAGTGGTGCAACGAGGAATTCGACGCGCTGATCCAGAAAGCCAAGGTTCTGCCGACCCAAGAAGAGCGTGCGCCGCTTTACGAAGAAGCGCAGGAAATCTTCAAGGACCAAGCGCCTTGGGCCACCATCGCGCATTCGGTCGTCTACATGACCATGCGCCCTGAGGTTGAGAACTATGTCGTGCACCCGCTGGGTGGCCACATCTTCAACCAAGTTGGCCTGAAGCAGTAACACTGCCGCTTTGACCAAAGGGGGCGGCATCCTGTGCCGTCCCCATTTTATTAACCTCGCCAGCCCGAAAGCCAGCCCATGTCCCCTTCGCTGAATGATCGCCTGTCGGCCTATGCCGATATCGCCGCCGACCTATCGGTCGATGCCGTGGCGCTGGTGCCCGGCCCGAATTTCACCCGCGCCGTCGACCATGCCTTCATGAGCCACGAACGCCCCTTTGTTCTGGTGATCCCCGCCCGCGGCCCCGCCGCCGCCTTGGTGCCGAACCTTGAACTGGGCAGTTGGGAGTTGGTCGGTTTCGACGGGGCCGTTTTCGATTGGCGCGACCAGACGGGCTATGACGATGCCTTCGCCGCGCTGATGCAACATTTGAACATCACCTCGCTCGCCGTTGAAGGCCAAGTGATGCGCGTCTTCGTGCATCACGCGCTGAAGAAAGCGCAGCCCGATCTGCGGATCATCGACGCCGAGCGTGAGATCTCCGCCCCCCGCATGATCAAGACCGAGGCCGAGGTCGCAGCCCTGCAAAAAGCCATCGACATTTCCGAACGCGCCCTGCGCGCCACGCTGGATAGCGTGAAGCTCGGCCAGACCGAGAAAGAGATCGAGCAGAAACTGGTGCAGATGGTCTTTGCCGAAGGGGCCGACGATCTGTCCTTCGCCCCGATCGTCGCCGCCGGTGACGGCTCGGCCCGCCCGCATGCCAAGGCGCGTGAGGATTACCGCGTCAAAGCAGGCGATGCGCTGCTGATCGACTTCGGCGCGCGGAAGGACGGCTTTGCCGCCGACATCACCCGCACCGTTTTCCTTACCCATGTCAGCGACGAGGGGCGCGCCGTGTACGACACCGTGCTGCGCGCCAACCTTGCCGGGCTGGAGGCCACCCGCGCAGGCGTCACCGCGCATGAGATCGACGATGTGGTGACCGGGGTGCTCGAAGCCTCTCCTTTTGCCGACCGCATCCGCACCAAGACCGGCCACGGTCTGGGCCGCGATGTGCATGAAGCGCCTTATATCATGCGCGGCAACCACATGACTTTACCCGCCGGAACGGTGTACACCAACGAACCCGGTCTCTATGAGATCGGCAACTTTGGGGTGCGCATCGAAGATGACGTGCTGATTACCGAAGATGGCTACAAATCCCTGACCAACTTTCCGAAGGAACTGATGGTGCTCCCGTGCTGAAATATGTCTTGTCGCGCCTTGCGACCTTCATCCCCACCTTTATCGGCGTCACGCTGATATCATTCGCCTTCATCCGCTTGCTGCCCGGCGACCCGATCGTCGTCATGGCCGGTGAGCGCGGCATTTCCGAAGAACGCTATCTGGAGCTACAACAGCAGTTTGGCTTTGACCGGCCGATCTATGTGCAGTTCTGGGATTACTTCACCGGCGTGATACAGGGGGATTTGGGCACGTCCTTCGTGACCAAACGCCCGGTCTGGGATGAGTTCTTCTCGCTTTTCCCCGCCACGCTGGAGCTGTCGCTCTGCGCGATGATCTTCGCCGTGGCCTTGGGCCTGCCCGCAGGGGTGATCGCGGCGGTGAACCGGGGCAAGTTCTTTGACCGGGCGCTGATGTCGACCGCGCTGGTGGGCTATTCGATGCCGATTTTCTGGTGGGCGCTGCTGCTGATCATCGTCTTTTCCGGTAACTTGGGTTGGACGCCAGTCTCGGGTCGGATCGACCTGCTCTATTACTTCCCCAATGCCACCGGCTTCATGTTGATCGACAGTCTCGCCTCCGGGCAGGACGGGGCGTTCCTCTCGGCACTGCGGCACCTATTGCTGCCGACCATCGTGCTGGGCACCATCCCGCTGGCAGTGATCGCGCGGCAGACCCGCTCGGCCATGCTCGAAGTGCTGGGCGAAGACTACATCCGCACCGCACGGGCCAAGGGCATGTCCTCGGGCCGGATCAACGGCATCCACGCCCTGCGCAACGCGCTTATCCCCGTCATCACCGTGATCGGCCTCTCGGTCGGCACGCTTCTCGCGGGCGCCATCCTGACCGAGACGATCTTTAGCTGGCCGGGCATCGGCAAGTGGATGGTCGACAGCATTTTCCGCCGTGACTACCCGGTGGTTCAGGGTGGCCTTCTGCTCATCGCCGTCATGGTCATGGTCGTGAACCTTACCGTCGACATGCTTTACGGCATCATCAACCCCAAGATCAGGAAACGCTAATGGACGACGCACTCTCTGCCGAAGCCGAAATGGTGCACGCGCGCCCCGGTCGCCTGCGCGAATTCTGGTTCTATTTCCGTGAAAACCGCGGGGCCGTGATTGGCCTGTGGATCTTTGCCGTCTTCGCCTTTCTGGCGCTCTTCGGCCCATGGATCGCCCCGCATGACGCGACCGAGCAGTTCCGCTCGGCCACCCTGCAACCGCCCGCGTGGCAAGAGGGGGGGACGTGGAACCACATCCTCGGGACCGATCCTCTGGGCCGGGACATGCTCTCGCGGCTGATCGTCGGCGCGCGCTATTCCTTCTTCGTGGGCATCGTGGTGGTGACCATCGCCGCCTCGGGCGGGATCATCATCGGCCTCATTTCGGGCTTTGCGCCCAAGTGGGTCGACACGATCATCATGCGGATCATGGACATCATCTTGGCCTTCCCGTCGCTCTTGCTGGCTTTGGTGCTGGTGGCGATCCTCGGGCCATCGCTGACCAACGCGATGATCGCCATCGCCATCGTGCTTCAGCCGCATTACGTGCGCCTGACCCGGGCGAGCGTGATCTCTGAGCGCCAGAAGGACTACGTCACATCGGCCCGCGTCGTGGGGGCAGGCACGCTGCGGCTTATGGTCGTGACCGTGCTGCCGAACTGCCTTGCGCCGATCATCGTGCAGGCCGCGTTGTCGTTTTCGACCGCGATCCTCGATGCCGCCGCCTTGGGCTTTCTCGGCATGGGCGCACAGCCGCCGACCCCCGAATGGGGCACCATGCTGGCCGAAGCGCGCGAGTTCATCCTGCGCGCATGGTGGGTCGTGACCTTCCCGGGTCTTGCGATCCTCGTCACCGTGCTGGCGATCAACCTCATGGGCGACGGTCTGCGCGACGCCCTCGATCCGAAACTGAAGCGGAGCTGATTGATGTCTCTATTGCGTATCCGCAACCTCTCGGTCGATTTCGCCACCGCCTCGGGCAAGTTCCGCGCGGTCGACAGTGTCGATCAGGATGTCGACACGGGCGAGATCCTCGCCATCGTGGGCGAAAGTGGCTCGGGCAAGTCGGTCTCCATGCTGGCGCTGATGGGGCTTCTGCCCTGGACCGCCACCGTGACCGCCGATGAGCTGACCTTCGACGGCCACGACCTGCTGACAATGGACAAACGCGCCCGGCGCAAGATTGTTGGCAATGATCTGGCGATGATCTTTCAAGAGCCGATGTCCTCGCTCAACCCCTGTTTCCCGGTGGGCTGGCAGATCAAGGAATCGCTCCGCGTGCACCTTGGCCTGAACCGGGCCGAGCGGCACAAGCGGGCGATTGAACTGTTCGAACAGGTCGGCATTCCGGACCCGGAAAAGCGCCTCTCGGTCTTTCCGCACCAGATGTCGGGCGGGATGAACCAGCGCGTGATGATCGCCATGGCGATTGCCTGCAAACCGAAGCTTCTGATCGCGGACGAGCCGACGACCGCGCTCGACGTGACCATTCAGGCGCAGATCCTCGACCTGCTGACCTCGCTGCGCGACGAGACGGGTATGGGGCTGGTGCTGATCACCCATGACATGGGCGTGGTGGCCGAAACCGCCGAGCGCGTGAGCGTGCAATATGCCGGTCAGAAGATCGAAGAGCAGCAGGTGCTGCCGCTCTTCCGCGAACCGCACCATCCCTATACGGCGGCGCTGCTGGACGCGCTGCCAGAACGCGCCACGGAGAAACGTCTGCCGACGATCCCCGGCGTGGTGCCCGGTCAGTTCGACCGGCCCGCGGGGTGCCTCTTCTCTCCGCGCTGCAAGTTCGCCAACGACAAATGTCGCGCCGAGAACCCGCCGCCCTTGGGCGAAGACCTCGGAAAGGCGCGTTGCTTCTATCCGCTCAACACCAATGAAAGGGCCGCGTCATGACTGCCCCCGTAATGACCGCCGACGCGCTGCAGCGTCACTATCAGGTTGGTGGCGGCTTCCTGCGCAAGACCCAGACATTGAAGGCCGTCGCGGGTCTCGATTTCGAACTGCACCCCGGCAAGACGCTGGCCGTGGTGGGTGAAAGCGGCTGCGGCAAGTCGACGCTGGCGCGCATGGTCACGATGATCGAGGAGCCGACCGCAGGCTCGCTGACACTCGATGGCAAGCCGGTGCGCCCCGAGGATTGGGCCGACCTGCGCCAGCATGTGCAGATCGTGTTCCAAGACCCCTACGGCTCGCTCAACCCGCGCCAGCAGATCGGGACGATCCTGCAAGAGCCGTTGGTCATCAACCGCAAGGACATGTCCAAGAAGCAGCGCGAGGAGAAGGCACGCGAAATGCTGCGCCTCGTCGGTCTGCGGCCCGAGCATTACGACCGCTACCCGCATATGTTCTCGGGCGGTCAGCGACAGCGCATCGCGGTGGCCCGGGCGCTGATGCTCGACCCAAAGGTGCTGGTGCTGGACGAGCCTGTCTCCGCGCTCGACCTGTCGATCCAATCGGCGATCCTGAACCTGCTGGTGGATCTGCAGGAGAAGATGGATCTGGCCTATCTGTTCATCAGCCACGACCTGTCGGTCGTGCGTCACGTCGCTGATGACGTGATCGTCATGTACCTCGGCCGCGCGGTCGAGAAGGGGCCGAAGGACGAGGTTTTCGACAACCCGCGCCATCCCTATACAGCGGCGCTGCTCTCTGCCACACCGCGCGCGGACCCCGAAGGCGGCAAGGAGCGCATCAAGCTGCAGGGCGAATTGCCCTCGCCGCTGGCGATCCCCGACGGTTGCCCCTTCGCGCCGCGCTGTTGGAAAGTGCAGGATGTCTGCCGGAAAGAGCGCCCCCCGTTGGAGGGCGCACCGCATCCGGCGGCTTGCTACTTCCCCGTCGACGAATGAGGCGGGCGCGGGTGGCTCAGACCACCTGCGCCACCACCCCGATGCAATCGCCCATCTTGACCAGCCCCGGCACATGCCGGGCGGTCAGGATGCCGCTGAGTTGTGCATAGGCCATGATCGCTGGCTGACCGCTGCGGTCACTGGGCCAGAGCCGGGCGATGGGCTGACCCTCGGTCACCGCGTCACCCAGATCGACCAGCGGCTCCAACAGGGCCGTGGTCTCGCTAAAGGTGAAGCAGCGCCCGTCGGGCATGTCGAGCATCACGCTTTCGGCCACCTCCGGCTCCCCTTGCAGAATGCCCGCATGGATCAGCAGATTGCGCGCGCCTTTGCGCGCCACGGCGATGCTCTTGGCCGTCGATGTGCCCGCGCCCCCCAACTCGGTGGTGACAAAGACCTTGCCCTGCTCCTCGACCTCGGTGTCGAACATGCCGCGGCTGTCGATCTCTAGCATTTTCATGGAGTAGGGCGCGTTGAACGCCTCCATCGCGGCCATGCAAGCGGCCTCCTGCCGCTTGTCGGGCAGGATATGCGCAGCGGCGAAGGGCAGGAAATCCAGCGTCCGCCCGCCAGAGTGGTAATCCAGCACAATATCGGCCAGCGGCACCAGTTCGGTGGCGATGTAATGCGCGATCTTCTGGGTCACCGTGCCGCCCGGGCTGCCCGGAAAGCTGCGGTTCATATTGCCGCCGTCGATGGGCGAGCAGCGGCGGCCTGCGGCGAAGGCGGGTTGGTTCATCATCGGCAGGATGATGACGCGACCGGTGACCTGCGCCGGGTCCAGTGTGGCGGCCAGTTCCTGCAAGGCAATCGGGCCTTCGTATTCATCGCCGTGGTTGCCGCCGGTCAGCAGCGCCGTGGGGCCGTCGCCGCCATTGATGACGGTGATGGGGATCATCACAGACCCCCAAGCGCTGTCGTCGCGGCTGTAGGGCAGGCGCAGGAAACCGTGATGCGCGCCGGGTTGGTCAAGCGGGATGGTCGGGGTGATCGGATTGCTGGTCATGCGGAAACAAACAACTTTCGCGGTGTGGTGCAGAAACATTCGTGGCCGGTCTCGGTGATGCGGATCGGCTCGGTGATCTCAAGCCCGCCATCGTCAAGCCAAAGCGCGGGCATGAAATGGAAGGTCATGCCGGGCTCTAGGATCGTCTTGTCGCCACGGCGGAAAGAGATGGTGCGCTCCCCCCAGTCCGGCGGGTAGCTGATGCCGATGGCATAGCC
Organism: Sulfitobacter sp. M85; assembly: GCF_029285915.1. Taxonomy (NCBI): domain Bacteria; kingdom Pseudomonadati; phylum Pseudomonadota; class Alphaproteobacteria; order Rhodobacterales; family Roseobacteraceae; genus Sulfitobacter; species Sulfitobacter sp. M85. The sequence goes on along the minus strand of NZ_JABECQ010000001.1, from coordinate 260,123 downwards.
GCAGCGGCTGTCCTTCTCGAATCCCGCCTTGTTCAGCGTGGCGTTAAAGGCATTGGCGATATCCTCGGCCCGGTTGCCGGGTTTGGCCTGTTCGAGACCTGCGTCAATCGCATCCAGCACGGCGCTTTCCGCGTCGCGGTATTTCTGCGGCACATCGCCAAAGAACAGCGTGCGCGACTGGGGGCATTGATAGCGCCGATGCGCGCCTGCGATCTCAAAGAACGTCGCCTCGTTGGGCTGCATGGGCCGGTCGTCCCATGTCAGATGCGGGGCTGTGGCGTCCATGCCCGAGGGGGCCATGGGCACGATAGCCGGGTAATCCCCCCAGAACCCCTGTGCGCCGCGAATGCCGGTGGCATAGATCTCGGCCACCAGATCGTTTTTGCGCATGCCGGGCACGGCCACTTCGAGAATGCGGACGTGCATTTCCTCTACGATGCGGGCGGCGCGTTCCATGTACTCGATCTCGCGCTCGGATTTCACGGCGCGTTCCCAGTTCACCAGCGCGGTGGCATCCATGAAGGTCACCTTGGGCAGCTTGGCCTTCAGCGTGTCATGGGCGCGGGCGGAGTAATAGTAATTGTCCATCTCGACGCCGATGCGGGCCTGCTCCAACCCCATTTCGCTCAAGAGAGCCGAGAGGTCTTCCATCGGGTGTTTCTCGGGGTTCTGGACGTAGCTGTCGTCATAGCCGCGAATGCAGTCGTCCTCCATGAAGACCGTTCGCCGGGCGCCAAGCGCATCCATGCCGCGGCCCCACCAGACCGGCTCCCCCTCATGGGTCAGGATCACCGCTTGGTAAACATAGAACGACCAACCGTCATAACCCGAGAGCCAAGACATGTTCGACGGATCGCTGACGACGATGGCATCGAGATTACGCGCGGCCATGGTCTTGCGCGTTCGGTCGACCCGGCGCTGGTACTCGCTGTTTGTAAAATTCGCCTCATAAGTGGTCATAGGCCAGCCCCTTTCATGTCTGGTTACCCGAATAATGCGATCCGGCCAGAGGGGCCGGGATCACGGAATGATGCCTTGTGCATGGGCGCTTGGCATGTCGCAGTCGAACAGACGGCCATAGCCATCGGGGCGGCCCGAAAGCCCGCCCATCCGTTGCAACGCCCAGCACAGCGCTTGGTTAGAGGTCACGACGGGCTTGCCCAGCCGTGCTTCGATCCGGTCGATCACGTCAACGCCGCGCAGGGAGGTGCAGGAGAGGAAAAATGCCTCTACTTCCGCGCCATCAAGCGCAGCGGCGCCGTTTATGATGCTTTCGTCGTCGATCCGCGCCATGTCGCGGTCGTCTTCCAATGCGAAGGCCCCGTTGCGCATGACCTCTAGCCCCTGATCGTTGAAATAGGTGGCCAGCGGCGCGGCGGTTTCGGGCAAATAGGGGGTCAGCATCGCCACCCGCGTCACGCCAAGCGCGGCAAAGCCCGCGATGGCGGCGGAGGCGGGGGTGATGACGGGCACGCCGGGCAGCCCCTCGCCAATCGCCTCGCGCACTGCCGGGTTGCCGATGGCGACCGAGGCCGAGGTGCAGCAAAAGGCGATGGCCGACAACTGGATGCCCGGCACCAAAAGCGCGGCGGTGCGGGCCATATCGGGGGTCATGGCGCGCAGCCGTTCGGGGGTGGTGGGGTTCTCAAAGGCGATCCGCGCCACATGCAGCGCCGCCTGCGCCGGGTCGATCAGCCGCGCGGCGTCGCGTTCAAAGGTCATGTCGGTCGACAGCAGCATCGCCCCCAGCCGCACGGGGTCATCATCACGCAAACGGCAACCAAGCGTCTCGCTTTGCACAGGGGGTGTCACCTGAATATTCCTTTGACCTAGACGACAAGCACGGGGCATTTCGCGAGCCCCGTAACCTTGTGAGAGACCGAGCCCAAGAGATAGCTGTCGCCCGTGGCCCCAAGGCCGCGCGAGCCAATGACGATCAGGTCAACCTCATGTTTCTTGGCAAATTCCGTTACCGCCCGCGCGGGGCGGCCAGAGCGAACGAAGGCGCGGACATTCTCGACGCCCGCGTCTTTCATCAGTTGCTTGCCGTGGGTGATAATCTCGGTCGCATGGGCCTGCATGGCATCGTCGATATTGCCCGGATCGTTCACCCGCACCATCGAGAGCGAGGCCTCCAGCATCGAATGATGCCGGTAGATCGTCAAAAGCGTCACTTTCGCCCCGGTCAGCTTGGCCATCTCTGCCGCCTTCATCAGCGCGCGGTCGGCATTCACCGAGCCGTCATAGGGGGCGAGGATATGGGTGAACATGACGCTCTCCTCTTATTTCGCAAAGGCCAGATCGCGCAGGAACAGGGCGATCTGCGGGAAAAAGATCAGGGCAACCGAGACGCTCAGCAGCATGATGATGAAGGGCGGGGTGCCGCGGATGACCTCCATATAGGGCCGTTTGAAGACCGCGATGGCGGTGAAGATGTCACAGCCAAAGGGCGGCGTGGCCGAGCCGATGGCGACTTGCAACGTGATGACCGTACCGACCAGCACCGGGTCGAGGCCAACCGAGTCCACGACCGGGGCGAAGATCGGCACGAAGACGAGGATCACGACGATGGGGTCCACGAACATACAGCCGATGAAGAAGGCCGCCGAGATCACGAAGAGCACGCCAATCGGCCCCATGCTGTCGATCCCGATGCCGGTTAGCACCGCTTGAGGAATTTGCGCGAAGGAGATCACCCAAGAGAATGCCGCACCCGCCGCGACGAGGATGAAAACCACGGCGGTAATCAGCCCGGTCGATTTCGCGGTTTCATAGATGCCGGCAAAGTCGATTTCCCGAAAGACGATCATCTCAAGGAAAATGGCATAGAGCACGCAGGCCGCCGCCGCCTCGGTTGGGGAGAAGACGCCGCCGTAGATGCCGCCGATGATGATCGCCGGGAAGCCCAGTGGCCAGAGCGCTTGGCGCACCGCGCGGAAACGCTCGCCCCATGTCGCTTTCTCTTCGGTGGGGACGTTATGGCGGTAGGCGTAGATCACGGAATAGACCGAGAAGAGCGCGAGGATCAGCAGCCCCGGCCCGATGCCCGCGATGAAGAGTTCGGCAATCGACGTGTTGGAGACGACGCCGTAGATGATCATCCCGATGGAGGGCGGGATCAGGAAGGCGATGTCGGAGGAGTTCACGATCAGCGCCAGCACGAAACTGTCTTTGTACCCGGCCTTGAGCATCCGGGGCCGCAGCGGCGAGCCAACGGCGACGACCGTCGCCTGTGTGGAGCCCGAGACCGCGCCGAACATGGTGCAAGCCGCAGCGGTGGCGACCGCGAGACCGCCCTTCATATGGCCGACGAAGGACATCACCATATCGATCAGCCGCCCGGCGGATTGGCCGCGCGTCATGATGTCGGCGGCAAAGATAAACATCGGCACGGCAATCAGTGAGGCGGGTCTGACCCCTGCCATCATCTGCTGCACCATCGTCTCAAGCTGGCCGAAACCGCCGAAGAGCGAATAGAAACCGACGAAAGCCCCCACGATCAGCGGGATCATCATGGGAAAGCCGAGCAGCAGCAGAACGACCATGACAGAGAAAATGGTGACGGCCATGGCTCAGACCTCCCGCTCGTTGTCGTCGTAGCCTTCAAGAACGCTGGTCGACAGGTAAATATCTGGTTCAATGATGTTTTTGATCGCGGTCAGCAGGTATTGCAGCCCGGTCATGAAAAAGCCGAAAGGCACCCAGACCAGCGTCCACCAGACCGGCACTTGCAGCGCGGGCAGCAGGCGACCGCGTCCGGCTTGGGTCATGATGTATTGCAGCGCGTACCACGCGAGGCCGAACATGAAGACGGCGGTGACAAAGGCGATGAAGATCATCAGCATTTTGCGCGGGCGCGGGGGGAGGGCGTCGAAAATCGCCGACATGCGGATATGCCGCCCATGCCGCGCGGCATAGGAGATGCCCGCGAAAGTGATGAGAATGATCAGAACGCTGTTCAGCTCTTCGGAAAAGAAGATCGAGCTTTGAAAGACGAAACGGCCCACCACGTTGGCAATCGTATTGGCGGCCATCAGCAACACCCCAGCGGCGAGCATTACGGACTCAAGCCAGCTGATTGCGTTGTCGATCGTGCCCAGAGGGCCGGGGAGGGTGGATTTATAGGTGCCCACGGGGGCGTCATCGGTGCCGGTGGTATCTGTCTGAGATTGCAGTTGCGAACTGTGGTTGTCTTCCGTCACCGGCGTCATCCCGTAGATGGTTCAAATGGATCGCGTCAAAATAAGGTCACCCCCCGGCGATGCCGGAGGGTGAGAAAGTCGTTTACTTGACGGCTTCGAGGTCGGCCTTGAATTGGTCAAGGATTTCCTTGCCGCTGTCGCCAGTCATTTCGATGAAGGCTTCTTCGACCGATGCGGCCTTGTCTTTGAAGGGCTGACGCTCTTCTTCGGACAGGATGTTGATCTGCATGTCGGGCTTCGCCTTGGCGATGTTATCCAGCGACTTTTCCTGCAGGCCGGACTGGTATTCGAGGATGTATTCGAATGCCGCGTCAGAAGCGTTCTGCACAATCTCTTTGTCCTCATCGGACAGGCCATCATAGAAATCCTTGTTGGCCATCACAGCGGTGGTGAAGTTGTTGTGGCCGATGCAGGTGATGACCTCGGTCACCTCATACATCTTGGTGGATTCCAGATAGAAGCCCGGGTTTTCCTGACCTTGGATGATGCCGGTCTGCATCGCGCCATAGACTTCGCCCCATGGCAGCGGTGTCGGGGTCGCGCCGAAGGCTTTGTAGCTTTCGACCAAGAGCGGGTTGGTCATGACGCGGAACTTGACCTCGTTGAGGTCTTCGGGCGTTTTGACCGGCTCTTGTGTGGTCATGCAAACGTCACCCTCGGGGAACATCTTGAGCAGTTCCAGACCTTGCTCTGCATAAAGCTCGGGGAACATTTCGTTGATGGCCTTGGAGGTGCGGAAGAACTCGAACAGTTCCTCGTCGTCCTGCGGCAGCAGGTAGGGCACGAAGAAGACCTGCGCCTCGGGGATCAGCGCGCCAGTGAAGCCGGGGGATTGGTCCACGAACTGAAGGATACCGGCCTGCGCCTGTTCCATCGTGTCAACGGATTCACCCAAGGTGCCATAGGGGAAAAGCTGCACTTCGTGGTCGGAGTTCGCTTCGACTTCTTCCTTGAATTTCTGGGCGTATTTGCCCTGCACCTCGTCCAGTGCCTCTTCAAATGCATAGCGCCATGTGTCGGCGGAGGCCGCGCCTGCGACGCTTGTCACGGCTGCGAGGATACCCCCGGTGATAACGGTCTTGAAATTAGCCATCTGTCTCCCTTTCATTTATTGCCCGCGCAGCACAAAGGCCGCAGCGAAACTAATGTCCTGACTGCTAGATCATTTAAACCGATCCCAATCATGTCAATGTGAATATTGATCCATGACAATTTGAGACGCTCTCACAGTCATTCCGCCCCACCCCTGTTGCGTAATCTTGCATCGATCATGCGAATCCCCCGGGCGAATTCGGGAAAGGATTGCCCCCCGATCGAGACGCGAAGCCCCGGGTGGCGGTCTGGTGGGCCGATGGCGAAACTGGCCCCATTGGCCACGGCGACCCCGCTTTCGCGGATGGATTTGACCAGTTCGGCCTCTTCGTAAATATCATGACAAGGCAGCCAGAGGTGCAGCCCGTTCGAACTGGTCCGCATGTCGAGGCCGCGAAACACATTGGCGGCGAAATCGGCGCGGTCGCGCAGGGCCAATTGCTGACGGTTGAGCAGGGTTTCGGCGGTGCCTTCTTCGATCCAGCGGCCGGCGATCTCGGTCATCATATTGGTGGCCATCCAACTGGTCACCATATGCCGGTTGGCCGCCGAGGCTCCAAGGTGATCCGGCACCACCAGATAGCCGACCCGCAGCCCCGGCAGCAGGCATTTCGTGAGGCTGGTGAAATAGAGCACCCGTTCCGGGGCCAAGGCCGCCATCGGTGGCGGCGGCGCGTCTTGCAACGGCCCCCATGACTGGTTTTCGATGATCAGCAGGTCATGGCGTCGTGCCACCTCGATCACCGCGGCGCGGCGGCTTTCCGTCATGGTAAAGGCCAGCGGATTGGCGCCATTGGGGATCAGATAGACGGCCTTCACCGGCTCTTTCGCGCAGATCCGCTCCAGCGCTTCTGGGCAGATGCCGCCCGCGTCGACGGTCACCCCTTGCAGGCGGATGCCCAAAAAACGGGCGAGGGGGCGCAGGGTGTGGTGGCCGATGTCTTCGCTGACGATCAGATCGCCCGGTTGGGCCGCCGTCATCATCGCCACGGTCATGGCGCTGGTGCTGCCGTTGGTGGGGATCACCGCCATCCCCTCCAGATCCAGACCGCAGAGTGAAAGCCAGCGCCGCACCGCGCTGCTGCTGTCACCGGCGCGGAGGTCTTGGCGAAACCCGCCCATCATCGCGCGGGGCAGGGAGCGGGCCATGGCGCGGAGCGTCTTTTGCATCGCCTCTTCATGGGCGTGATCCAGCACAGGTTTCAGGATCGACATATCCAACAGCCGCCCGGCGGCCTTGCGGCTGACGAAGGGCATGGAGATCTCATCGCTCGCCGCGCGCACGAAAGTGCCGCGCCCCACCTCACCGACGATCTTGCCCGCCTCAACCAGCTTGTCATAGGCGCGGCTGACGGTCTGCACGCTGAGCGACAGGTCAAAGGCCATCTGGCGCTGCGTCGGCAGGCGGTCTCCGGGTTTGAGCACGCCGTTCTGTATCGCCGTTTCAATCGCCTGAACGAGTGAACGATAGGCAGGGCGGGTCAGGGATCCGGGGTCTGGGCGCCATTTTGTCATGATCTGGATGATCACCACAATCATGACAATTGACAAGTCCGGCATGCGCTCGCATGAAGCGGATATGAGCTTTGTCAAACTCGATAAGCGCGATATCGCGGTGCTGTCGATCCTCTCTCGCGAGGGGCGCATCGCCAAATCCGCGCTTGCCGACAAAGTCAACCTGAGCGCCACCGCCTGCGGCGAACGGCTCTCGCGGCTGGAGGCTGCGGGCATCATCACCGGCTATCAGGCCCATGTCGCCCTGCGCCGCATCGCGCCGCATGTCACCGTCTTTGTGCAGGCCGAATTGGGCAATCACCGGGCCGAGGCATTCCAGCGGTTCGAGGCCGTGATCGCGCAGCATGATGAGATCGTCCAGTGCTGGGCCTTGGGCGGCGGTTTTGACTATCTGCTACAGGTCGTCACCCGCGATATCGACAGCTATCAACGTCTGATGGACGCGCTGTTGGATCAGCAGGCCGGGCTGAGCCGCTACTTTACCTATGTCGTCACCAAATCGGTTAAATCGGCACCGTTGCCGCTGTCGCTGCTGCTGCCCGAGGGCGAAAGCTGAGCCGCCGTAGTTTTTCCGGCGGGCCGGGGGCTGCGCCGCAAAACCTCCTGCCGATCGGCTGATATTCGGACAAACCCGCGCCGCATCCTGCCTTACCTTCGGGGCAATTCATCCCAAGGAGGTGCCCAATGACCAAGATGATCCCAACCCCCACCGATGGTCTGCCCGCGTTGACGCGGGGCGCGCTGGCCCGCCACTTTGCCTATGTCGATGGCGCATGGGTCGCGGGGGCGCAGAGCGATGATTTCAACGTGGCCGATCCGGCCAGCGGCGCGGTGCTGGGCGCGGTGGCCAAGCTTAGCGCCGAGGACAGCCGCGGCGCGGTGGATGCCGCCCATGCTGCCTTTCCCCATTGGTCGGGCCTTCTGCCGCAAGAGCGCGGCGCGATCCTGCGGCGCTGGCGCGACCTGATGCTGGAGAACCGCGAGGATCTGGCGCGGATCATGACCGCCGAACAGGGCAAACCCATCTCCGAGTCGCGCGGCGAGATCGACTATGCCGCCTCTTTCTTTGAGTTCTATTCCGAAGAGGCCCGCCGCCCGAACATCGAAGGCGTCACCTCGCATTTGCCGGATGCCGAGGTGGAAATCTGGCGCGAGCCGGTGGGCGTGGCCGCGCTGATCACGCCGTGGAACTTCCCATCTGCCATGCTGACCCGCAAGGCGGGCGCGGCGCTTGCTGCAGGCTGCACCGTGGTGGCGCATCCTTCGGCAGAGACGCCCTTCTCGGCGCTGGCGCTGGCCGAATTGGGCGAACAGGCAGGGCTGCCCAAGGGGGTGTTCAACGTCGTCACCGGGGAGGCGCCCGAGATCGTGAAACCGTGGATGGAAGACACCCGCGTGCGGGCCATCTCTTTCACCGGCTCCACCGAGATCGGCAAGCTCCTGTACCGTCAGGCATCGGACAGCGTGAAACGTCTAGTGCTGGAGCTCGGCGGCCATGCACCTTTCATCATGTTCGATGATGCCGATATGGACCGCGCCGTCGAAGAGGCGATCAAGGCTAAGTTCGCCACCTCCGGTCAGGACTGCCTCGGCGCGAACCGCTTCTTCATTGCCCGCGACAGCTATGCCACCTTCTGCGCGCGGTTCACCGCCGCGACCGAAGCGCTCACCGTGGGCAACGGCGCGGATGACCCCGACATCGGCCCGTTGATGAACGAAAAGGCCGTGGCCAAACAGGAGGAACACGTCAAAGATGCGCTTGACCGTGGGGCGCGGCTGCTTTGTGGTGGCAAGCGTCACGCGGCGGGGCCGCTGTTCTTCGAGCCGACGGTGCTGGCGGATGTGCCTGCGGACGCGCTGATCATGCGCGAGGAAACCTTTGGCCCCGTGGCCGCCATTGCGGCCTTCGACAGCGAGGATGAGGCGATCCAGCGGGCCAATGACACGGAGTATGGCTTGGTGGCCTATGTCCACAGCCAAGACCCCCGCCGTATCTACCGCGCCAGCCGAGCGCTATGTTTCGGCATGGTGGCGGTGAACCGCACCAAGGTGACCGGCGCGCCGATCCCCTTTGGCGGCACGAAACAATCGGGGATCGGGCGCGAGGGATCGCGGCTGGGGCTCGAAGCCTTTACGGAAGTCAAATACGTCTGCCGTGACTGGGCCTAAGATTTGAAAGATACGGCGCAAAGCCGCGCCGGAAGAAAGGAAAGACCAATGCTGAAGAACGATATGCTCGAACAATGGGACCGTGAGAATTTCTTTCACCCCTCCACCCATCTGGCCCAGCACGCCCGCGGCGAAAGCCCGACCCGTGTGATCAAGACCGCCAAGGGCAGCCATATCACTGACCGCGACGGCAACGAATTGCTCGACGCTTTCGCGGGCCTCTACTGCGTGAACGTCGGCTATGGCCGCACCGAGATCGCCGAGGCGATTGCCGAGCAGGCGCATGAACTGGCCTATTACCACTCCTACGTCGGCCATGGCACTGAGGCGAGCATCACCCTGTCCAAGATGATCCTCGACCGCGCGCCCGAAGGCATGAGCAAGGTCTATTTCGGCCTCGGCGGGTCGGACGCGAATGAGACGAACGTCAAGCTGATCTGGTATTACAACAACATCCTTGGCCGCCCCGAGAAGAAAAAGATCATCTCGCGCTGGCGTGGCTATCACGGCTCGGGTCTGGTGACCGGCTCGCTCACCGGATTGGAGCTGTTCCACAAGAAATTCGACCTGCCGCTGGCGCAGGTGGTTCACACCGACGCGCCCTATTACTACCGCCGCCCTGACGCCAACATGAGCGAGGCAGAGTTCACCGCCCATCTGGTGGGCGAGTTGGAAGCGCTGATCGAACGCGAAGGGGCCGACACCATCGCCGCCTTCATCGGGGAGCCGGTTCTGGGCACCGGGGGCATCGTGCCGCCGCCCGAGGGCTATTGGGCCGCCGTGCAAGAGGTGCTGAACAAGCATGACATCCTGCTGGTCGCGGATGAGGTCGTCACCGGCTTTGGCCGTCTGGGGTCGATGTTCGGCTCGGATCACTACGGGATGAAGCCTGACCTGATCACCATCGCCAAGGGGCTGACCTCGGCCTATGCGCCGCTGTCGGGCTCCATCGTAGGCGACAAGATGTGGAAGGTGCTGGAGCAGGGCACCGATGAAAACGGCCCAATCGGCCACGGCTGGACCTATTCGGCCCACCCCATCGGCGCGGCTGCGGGGATCGCGAACCTCAAGCTGATCGACGATCTGAAGCTGATCGAGAATGCCTCGGACGTGGGCGGCTATCTGAACGCGCAGATGAAGGCCGCATTGGGCGATCACCCCAAGGTGGGCGACATCCGGGGCGAAGGCATGCTCTGCGCCGTGGAGCTGGTCGAAGACCGCGATGGCCGCACGCCCTTCGATCCGGCGCGCAAAGTGGTGCCGACCATCGTCGGCGATATGGTCAAGGCCGGTGTCATCGCCCGCGCCATGCCCCAAGGCGACATCATCGGTTTCGCGCCGCCCTTCTGCCTGACCCGCGAAGAAGCGGATAAGGTCGTAGGGGTCACCGCCGACGCGATCAAGGCGACCTTGGGCTAAGGCTTAAAGCTACGAGACACTTGAGCGGCCCGGCGGAAACGTCGGGCCGTTTGCATTGTAGGGAATCACACCCCGCGAGAGGTGCCGCAGCTAGACCGATCAGAAATGAAAAAACGGTAAACAGGGCCGTTTATCGGGCCAGATTCCCCCGATATGGAAACAGTGCCCCGGTTTGTCGCCTATTTACTAAGAATTCGCCAAAATTAGGCCACAGTTCCCAGAGAAATTAGAAGAAAGCAGCGGTCCGTCCAGTTTGGGGCCCAAAGATTTTTATCTGTGGAGAGATGTAATGAGAATTCTGGCGGTGGATGACGATCCGATTATCCTCGAATTGCTTGGGCAATTTGTAGAGATCATCGGCGCGCATGACCTGACGACCGCCCCATCGGCTCTGCATGCGGTTGATATGTTGGGCGATCCCAATCTCGGGCCGATTGATTGCTTCATGCTTGATATTCAGATGCCGGGCATGGATGGGATCGAACTGGCGCAGCACATCCGCAATTCGGCGCGCCATGCCGATACGCCGATCTTGATGCTCACCGCGATGTCCGACAAGCGCTATATCGACGCGGCCTTTGCAGCCGGGGCGACCGACTATGTGACCAAGCCTTTCGAGATTGCCGAACTCAAGGCCCGCATCGGGCTGGTCGAAGGCATGGTGAAAGAACGTCAGCAGCGGACCAAAAAGATCTTTGCCGCCAAGACCATCGCCGATCAGGCGACGCATATGGAGCTGTTCGAGCCGGTCCCGATCTATGACGTGGACAATGTGATCGACTATACCGCGATGGAGAACTACGTCGCCCAACTGTCGCGCAGCGCGCTTTTCGGCTCCACCGCCTTCGCCTTCACTATCCGCGAGGTCGATGCTTTCCACGCGACGATGACCTCTTTCGAGTTCTATAGCCTTGTCTCCGATGTGGCCGAAATCCTGTCCGATACGCTCGTCGATCATCAGGTGCTGATGTCCTACGCGGGCAATGGCACTTTCGTATGTGTCACGGAGAGCGGCTGGCGCCCGAATATGGGCGGTTTGATGGATGCGGTTAACTTTGAGTTGTCTCAAACCGAATTGTTCGACAATAATGGCGAGCGTGTTCACCCGCGTGTCAGCGCGGGAGAGGCCGTGCGGCTGATCTGGAAAAGTGGCAATTCCGTCATGGATGCGCTGGCGCAGGCCCATGCAAGTGCAGAAGCCGCCAGTGAGGCGCATACGAGATCGCTCAATGATTTTTGGCAGAATGATCAACAAGCATGACTAAAATGTTAGCGGAACTTCCCGGCATAGAGCGCATCAGGCAGCGCTTTGTCGAAATGCTGGACGAGCGTCAGACGCTGATCGCAACCCATGGGTTGGCCGCCTGGGACGGGACCACCGTAGACGAAATCAAAAGCAATCTGGCCAGCGCGCAGGCCATTCTGCACCAGATCGCGGGCAGCGCCGGGTCGCTCGGCTTCGAAGAGCTGGGCCGTCTGGCACGCAAATGCGAAACGCAGATTGTCGAGCATCTGGCCGGGCCGCGCGCCAACCACGCCGATTGCCCGATCGAGATCATCTCGGAACTGGATGGGTTCGTCGCCTATTGCCGGCAGGAAATCGACGCCCACGCCTAAGGGCGCGGCCACCGGTATTGAGCCGGTCCAAAACTTACTGACAATTTACCGCAAACCCGCCCGCAAGGGCAGGTCAAAGGCAAGTCGGCTCAGCCTGCTTGCATTGCCGCCTTGACCTGATCCGCCAGCGAGATCGGATCGAAGGGTTTGCTGATCACGTCAGCCGCCCCCAGATCACGAAGCTCTTCGATCTCATTATGCTGGGCGCGGGCGGTCATGAAGATCGCGGGCACGTCGCGCAGGCTCTCCATCTCGCGCATCTTCTCAAGCGTCTGGCGACCGGTCATGCCGGGCATCATCATATCGAGCAGGATCACATCGGGCGTGTAGGACTGAACCTGATTCAGCGCCGCTTCCCCGGTCTCGCATTGGACGACGTCGAAATCGCCGCTCAGCTCAAGCGCCATCAGCGCGATTTCACGAATATCGGCGTCATCCTCGACGTGCAGCAGTTTGATCATTCCATACTCTCTCTAGGAGGCTTCGCGCAGCAACGCAGCCGGTTCCTCTGCCGCTACCTGAGAATTTTTCTTCGGCAGGGTAAAGTAAAATGTCGTACCAAATCCCTCACGGCTGTCAAAACCTATTTTACCGCCGAGATTCTCGACGATGGCTTTGCAAACGCTAAGGCCCAGCCCGGTGCCGCCTTTATCGGCCCGGTTGGAATTGGACAGATCGGCAAACCGCTGGAACACCTTGTGCTGCTCGGAAGCCGGAATGCCGGGGCCACGGTCCGCCACGGAGATGCGCAATTCGTCGTCATTCTCTTCGGCGCGGATGGTCACACGCTCCCCAGGTTTGGAAAATTTGGCCGCGTTCGACAGGAAGTTCGTCAGCACCTGAATGACCCGGTTCGGGTCCGTGGTGACCTTGTTCAAGTCCTCCGTCCCTTCGACCTGAATGCGCACGCCATGGCGCTGCTCCAGTGAGGCATTGGCGGCGCTGGTCTCGTGCAGAAGTTCCGCGATGTCGACTTCCTCAAGATTGAATTCCAGCCGCCCGTTGGCAATTTTCTCAAGATCGAGGATGTCGTTGATAATCAGCACAAGCCGGTCGGCGTTGCGGTGAGAGATCTCCAGCAAGGCACGCGCCTTGCTGGGCAATTCGCCCGCCGCCCGCGACAAAAGCAGCCCCATGGAGCCTTTGATCGAGGTCAGGGGCGAGCGTAGCTCGTGACTGACCATCGAGATGAACTCTGACTTCATCCGCTCTTCGTTGATGATATCCGAAATGTCATGCAGCATGATCAGGAACCGCCCCGTCGCCCCACCGGTGGGCAGCAGCTTGATCGTAACTTGGAAATGGTTGCCAAACAGTTGCGTGTCGAACTGCGTCATCGCTTTGCCCGACTTTTTCAGCGCGCGGCAGGCGTCCAACAGGGCCGGGCTGTCGCTTTCCTCGGTCAGGGTTTCGAGCGTTTGCGTGCGGTAGCTGTCCTTGCTCCAGCCAGTGCGGCTCATGGCGACGCGGTTCATATAGCTGAACCGCTCTGTATCAGCGTCGACGATCCAGATGTCATCGCGCAACTCATAAAGCGTTTCCGCCGTGTCGCGTTCGGCCAAAAGTTCGTTGGCATGGGTCACATCGGTACGGGCCGAGATCGACCCGGCCCAAGCGCCCTTTTTGTCGAAAAGTGGCATCACGGTGCACTGCGTCTGGATCACCCGACCATCGGCGCAGCGCAGCGGGGTTTCGCCCTGCCACGTCTTGCCTGCCATCAGGGTGGCGCGGATCTCTTCGGCAAGTTCGCGAAACTCTTCTTGGTAAAGCATCGACACAGGCTGGCCGATCAATTGATCGCGGGTGTAGCCTGTCAGTTCGATGAAACGGTCGTTGACCTGTTCCAGCATCCCGCCTGTATCCACGATATTCACAATGGCATGGCTGTCGAACGCCTTAAGCCTTTGTTCCATATCTGAATTATCGGCCGGAGTCTGCGGGTTTGCTTGCAATGCGGTCGCGGCAAAGGGCGTGAGCCCCGCCAGAATGATCGCACCGACGACGGGGATAACCTCCCCCATTTGGCCCGCGAAAATTGCGGATGTTGCGGTGTACCAGCTGCTGGAAATGGCAGTGCCCAGAAAAAATGTGGCGGCGGTACGCTTGGTAAATGGCTTTGACGACACTTGGAATTCCTCGCCCCGAAGCGGACATGCTTAAAACTATAGCATGACTTGTGCATTGTAATTTAATCAAAATGCCAGAGCATATTGGCAATAATATGGCATGTCGCACTTTAGCGTCACTCCGCTGAAATGCCACGGTTTATAGTGCGCCGGTTAAGAGGCGCGGGCGGTTGTCCCCGTAATTGAGTTGACCACTGAGCTGATCCCGCTCCGTGATTTGACAAGGTTGATCCCCACGCGGGGGTCGGGTTCGCGGTTGTTGTCCGCGGAAAGGCTGATGATCTTGGCCGCGGGATGCAGGCGGGTGATATCTTCCAGCAAAGAGCGTGCATCGCCGTCGGGCAGGGACCAATCAAGGATCACGACGTCGAGTTCATCCTGGCCGATCAACTTCCGCGCTTGGGCAAGGTTGGTGACATTGGTCACCTCTGCCACGCTGTCCAACCCGGTGCGGATCACCTCGGCAAAGTCGATGTCGTCTTCGATATGCAACACGCGCAGCTTAGTGTCCCGCTCCTCCGCTTCCGCGTCGGGTGTGGCGGGCGTTTGCGCGGTCTGCGCCTCGGCGATGGGGCAGGTGAACCAAAAGACGGTGACGCCGTTGGGGATGCTTTCAAACCCGATGGTGCCGCCTTGGCGTTTGATGATCTGCCGCGTGATGTTGAGCCCCAGCCCGGTGCCGCCCTTGGCGCGGGTGTCGGAGCCATCAGCCTGCGAGAAAGCCTGAAAGATGCGCGGGCGGAAGTTTTCCGGCACGCCGGGGCCGGTGTTCTGGATAAAGACGATGGCCCGGTCCCCCAGCCGCTCGGCGCGGATTTGCACCTCGCTCTCGGCATCGGAGTATTTGCAGGCGTTCGAAATCAGATTGGCCAGCACCTGCCGGGTGCGGCTTTCATCCACCCGAACTGTCAGCGGCTTGTCGGGCAGTTGCAGGCCCAAGGTGTTGTTATGGGTGATCGCAAAGGGCGACATTTCGTTGACCGAGTCGGTGATCACCTTGTTCAGGTCGACATCATGGAAGTCGAACTGCACTTCGCCCGATGAAATCTTCTCAAGGTCGAGAATGTCGTTCACAATATGCGACAACCGGTCGGCATTGCTGCGGGCGATGTCGATCAGCCGGATATGCGCGGGGAGGAAGCGGCTGTTGTCCGTGGTGTCGATCAGCCCCAAAGCGCCTTTGATCGAGGTCAGCGGCGTGCGCAGCTCATGGCTGACGGTCGAGACGAACTCGCTCTTGATATGTTCCAGCTTCTTTTGGTCGGTGATGTCGTTGATCTGCACGATAAAGACATAGCCGCGGGCGTTCTTGTCATAGGTCCAAGAGACGTTGAACAGGCCCCAGCGTTCATAGCCCAGCTTGTGGGTGATGCGGTATTCGGCCTGATAGGTCTGCGAACTGCGGGAATCGACCAGCCCGCGCACCTCACCGTAGAGCTTTTGCAGATCGCCCTCGGGCATCAGATCGCCCAGTTTGGTGTTCGACAAAAGCTCTTCTTCGCTATAGCCGCAAAGGGTGCAAAGCGCGCTGTTGACGCTGTTGAACACGCCGCCTTCGCCCAAGATCGCCATGCCCACCGGGGCCGCGGCCAGCACTTGGCGAAACCGCCGCTCGCTGGTTTCAAGCGCGTTGCGGGCGTGGACGATGTCGGTCACATCGGTTTGGGTGCCGACCATCCGCAGGGCGGTGCCGTTCTCATCGCGTTCGGTCACCACCGCGTCAGAGCGCATCCAGCGCCACTCACCGGTGCCGATCTTCAGCCGGTATTCGGTAACGGAACGTTGTTGCTGCCCCGAGATGCAGGCCTGATCAGTCTGGGTCAGCAGGGGCAGGTCATCCGGGTGGACACGTTTGAGGAATTCCCCCTGCGGGTCGGGCAGCCGCTCGAAATCCGCCATTCCCAGAATGCGCCGCCATGTGTCGGACACCTCGGATTTGCCGGTGCGCAGGTCGATGTCGAAAACCCCGATCTGCGCGCCTTCGAGGGCGAGGTCATAAAGCGCCTTGTTCCGCGCCAGCTCATCCTGCACCGCCAGTTCCGAGGTCAGGTCACGCACGATTGCGGTCACCCGCCGTTCGCCGGTGTGGGTGGTCCAATTGTTGCGTTGCAGATCAAGTTTGAGGTCTTGGCCAAAGCAGGTCTTGCCCGCCGCGTTGACCTGTTCGTGGTCGTGATCCTCAACCAGATCGGTGACGAGTTCGCCGAACTCCATCCCCTTGAGCGCTTCATGCCCATAGCCAAAGCAGACCAGCGCCGCTTGGTTGGCAAAGAGCACCCGGTCATTGCTGTCGAGCAAGAAGATGGGCGTCACCGCGTTCTCGATAACGGCGCGGTTTTCCTCTTCATGGGCGTCGATCTGGCGTTCGCGCAGCACGGCAAGCTCGCTCAGTGCGGCGCTGCGCTGGCGCAGGCTGCGGAAGGCCACGAAGAACAGGATCGCCAGAAGGATGCCAGAGACCAGCAGGATTTCCGGCACCGCGCTATGGGTGGCGCGGTCAAAGCTGGCGGTGCTGACATGGACAACGGTCCAAGGGCGGCCAAAGCGTTCGATGGTCTGGGTGATGCTGTGGTGGCCGGTGGCGATGCCTTCGGGCGTGCTGTCAAAAATCCGGTTTTCGGGGGCCGTGGTCAGCCCATCGTAGACTTGAATGTCATAGGACTCTCCCTGAGCTGGGGTCAGCCCGGACAGCAGGTTCGCCCCGACAAATGGCGCATAGACCCAACCGATGAAACCGGCGGTCTCCTGCGCCGGGCTGTTGTCGGCGGCAAAGACCGGGCGCAGCAGCAGGAAACCGGGCTGGCGCGTCTTGTCCTGCACCAGCAGGATGCGCGGCGTCAGCTTCGGCTCTCGCGTCTCACGGGCGCGCAGGGCGGCGCGGCGGCGGTCTTCGTTAAAGCTGATATCAAGGCCCACGGCCTCTGCATTCGGCCCTTGGGGGTAGATATACTGGATCACCATCTTCTCGGCATTGCCGGTGTCGGGGTGAATGCGGAAATCCTCGATCCCCAGGGCGGTGACCTTTTCGATGAACGCCTCTTCGGTGCCTCTGGCGACTGGGGCAACAAAGCCGATGCCGTTGATGCCGGGCAGGAAGCTGTCGATCTCCAGCGTATCGACGTAATGCGCGAAATCGCTGGCCGTCACCTCGTCCGAGGCGTTCATGAAGGCGGCGATGCCATTGAGGCTTTGCAGGTAGGTATGCATCCGCGCATCAAGGCTTTTCAGGCTTTCCTCGGCGATGCGATCAAAGGCCCGGTCGGCGGCGACATCATTGCTGCGACTGCTGTAGAGGAACACCCCAAAGGTGATGGCAAGGCATCCGAGAAAGAGTATGAATTCGGGTCGCCGCACCAGTTCAAGCCTTTGTTTCTGGCCACCAATTGGCGGCAAAATCTTTCCCCGAAATGAACGTCGCGCATCGCGGGAGGGGTATGTCCAATCCGGTCATATTCACCCATGGGTCGAAAAAATCAACAAACGGATTCGCCGCGCATGCAAAGCACGGGGAATGTGGCTTTGCGGCAAAAGCCGCGGGAGGCCGCGCGATTTACGGCAGGGATTGTGACCCGTCACCGCGCGCTCTACCAATGGCGGGCCGGGGAGGCGGGACAGAATATCGGGAGAGAGCACCATGAACGACGAAACGCAGCTAGAGGGCCGCTATGACTATATCATTGTCGGTGCGGGCACCGCGGGCTGTGTCTTGGCCAACCGTCTCAGCGCCGATCCGGCCAATCGGGTTCTGCTGCTCGAAGCCGGGGGGGATGACAACTATCACTGGGTAAAGGTTCCGGTGGGGTATCTTTACTGTATCGGCAATCCGCGCACGGATTGGATGATGAAAACCGCGCCTGAGGCGGGGTTGAACGGGCGCTCTCTGGCCTATCCGCGGGGCAAGGTGCTGGGCGGCTGCTCGTCGGTGAACGGCATGATCTACATGCGCGGGCAGGCGGCGGACTATGACCATTGGCGGCAACTGGGCAATGCCGGGTGGAGCTGGGACGACGTGCTGCCCTATTTCCTGAAATCCGAGGATCACCATGCGGGCGGCAGCGAGATGCACCGCGCGGGGGGCGAGTGGAAGGTCAGCAAGCAGCGCCTGCGGTGGGACATTCTGGAGGCCGTGCAAGACGGCGCGCGGGAGTTCGGGATCGAGCCGCGGGCCGATTTCAACGATGGCGACAACGAAGGTTCGGGCTTTTTCGAGGTGAACCAGAAGGGCGGCATGCGCTGGAACACGGCGCGCGGTTTCCTGCGCCCGGCGATGAAGCGCCCCAACCTGCGGGTGATCACCCATGCGCATACCGATGGGTTGGTCTTGGACGGCAAGCGTGTGACTGGCGTGCGTTTCACCCATAAAGGCCGCGCGATGCGCGCCGAGGCCGAGGGCGAAGTGTTGCTTTCGGCGGGGGCGATCAATTCGCCCAAGATCCTTGAGCTGTCGGGGATCGGGCAGGGTGACCTTTTGAGCGGCATGGGGATCAACACGCTGCACGATCTGCCCGGCGTTGGGGAGAACCTTCAGGACCATTTGCAAATCCGCACTGTCTACAAGGTGCAGAACACCAAAACGCTCAACACGATGACCCATTCGATCTGGGACAAGGGCCGGATGGGGCTGGAATACCTCCTGCGCCGCAGTGGTCCCTTGGCGATGGCGCCCAGCCAGTTCGGCATGTTCACCAAGTCCGACCCCGCGCTTGAGACGCCGGATCTGGAGTATCACGTGCAACCCCTGTCGACCGACAAGCTGGGGGATCCGCTGCACCCTTTCCCCGCGATCACCGTCTCGGTCTGTAACCTGCGGCCCGAAAGCATCGGCAGTTGCCATCTCACCAGCCGCGACAGCGCGGTGCAGCCCGATATCCGGCTGAACTATCTTTCTGCCGAGAATGACAAACGCGTGGCGGTCACGGCGATGAAGCAGGCGCGTCACATCATGACGGCCAAGGCGCTGCACCCCTATGCGCCCGAGGAAATCCTGCCCGGCCCCGCCGTGCAGAGCGATGAAGACCTGCTCGACAAGGCGCGCGACATCGCCACGACGATTTTCCACCCCGTCGGCACCTGCAAGATGGGCAGCGATCCGATGGCGGTGGTCGATAGCGATCTGCGGGTGCATGGCTTAGGCGGTCTGCGGGTGGTGGACGCGTCGATCATGCCCAAGATCGTCTCGGGCAACACGGCGTCGCCGACGGTGATGATCGCCGAAAAGGCCGCTGATGCCATTCTGGCGGGGCGGTAGGCGGTGCTGATCACGCGGCTGACCAAACGGCTGGGGATCGACCACCCGATTATCCAAGCGCCGATGGCCTTCGCCGCAGGCGGGCGGCTCGCGGCGGCGGTCTCAGGCGCGGGTGGTTTGGGGATGATCGGCGGGGCTTATGATGCCGGCGATTGGATCGCCGAGCAGATGGATGTGGCGGGCAACCAATCGGTCGGCTGCGGTTTCATCACTTGGAAGCTGCGCGAGCATCCGCAGGCGCTGGAACGAGCGCTCGACCGTGATCCGGCGGCGATCTTTCTTTCCTTCGGCGACCCGGCAGAGTTTCTCCCCGCGATCCGCGCGGCAAAGGTGCCGTTGATCTGTCAGGTGCAAACCCTGCGCGACGCCGCTCATGCGATTGATCTGGGGGCCGAGATCATCGTCGCCCAAGGGGCCGAGGCTGGCGGCCACGGCGAGAAACGCGCGACCTTTACCCTCGTCCCCGAAGTCGCGGATCACATCGCCTGCCATGCGCCCGAGGTGCTGCTTTGCGCCGCAGGCGGCGTGGCGGATGGGCGTGGATTGGCGGCGGCGCTGATGCTGGGGGCCGACGGTGTGGTCGTCGGCTCGCGCTTCTGGGCCTCGGAAGAGGCGCTGGTGCATCCCGCGATGCGAGAGGCCGCGCTCAAGGCCAGCGGCGATGACACACTGCGCAGCACCGTGACGGACATCATGCGCGGCTATGATTGGCCCAAACGCTACACGGGCCGTGTCTTGCGCAACGATTTCACCGACCGCTGGCATGACAACCCCGACGGGCTGCGCGCCGCGCTGGCGCAGGAGCTGCCGCGCTGGCAGGCGGCGGTGGCAGCGGGGGATGCCCGCACTGCCAACGCCTTTGTCGGAGAGGTGGCAGGGCTGATCGGTGCGGTCAGCCCCGCCGCTGATATCCTGCGCGATATCGTCCAAGGGGCCGAAGCGGCCTTGGGCCAGACCTTCACCCGGTAACGGGGCGGGGGCGGCCAAGGCGGCTTAGCCGTGATCTTCGACCTCTTCGCGGCCCGGCACATGTTCGCGGGCGGGGGCGGTCTCCCAATTCTCGATCACCTCCATCGCTTCATCCGCGCTTTCGACAAAGCGGAACAGGTCGAGGTCTTCGGCTGAGATCGTGCCCGCATCGGCCAGCGCGTCCCAGTTGATGATCTTTTCCCAGAACTCACGGCCAAACAGCAAGAAGGGCACGCGGTTCATGCGGCCTGTTTGGATCAGCGTCAGCGCCTCAAAGAGTTCGTCCATCGTGCCGAAACCACCGGGGAAGACGCAGATCGCGCGGGCGCGCATTAGGAAGTGCATCTTGCGGATCGCGAAGTAGTGGAAGTTGAAGCATAGCTCCGGCGTGACATATTCGTTGGGCGCCTGCTCGAACGGCAGCACGATGTTGAGGCCGATGGAATGGCCGCCCGCGTCGAGCGCGCCGCGGTTGCCCGCCTCCATCACACCCGGCCCGCCGCCGGTCACGATGACGTTCTCGGTGCCGCCGCTTTCCATCGACTTTTCGGTCATCAGCCGGGCAAAGGTGCGCGTCTCGTCATAAAAACGCGACAGATCGGCCAGCGTCTTGGTCCGGGCGGTGTGTTTTTCGGCCGGTTCGGGAATGCGCGCCCCGCCAAAGAGCACGATGGTCGATTGGATGCCATGGGCGTCTAGCAGCAGTTCGGGCTTGAGCAGTTCCAGTTGCAGACGCACCGGGCGCAGCTCATCGCGGCACATGAAGTCATCGTCGGTAAAGGCCAGACGATAGGCAGGCGCGCGGGTTTGCGGCGTGTCGGGGGCGTCTTGGGCTTTGGCGCGGTCCACATTGGCACGGCGCAGGGGGTGGCGGTGTTCGTCGGTCATCCTCGGGTCTTTCCTTGGTCTGGGGCTTGGCTCAGGTGGCGCGATGGCCGCTTAGGTCAAGATGCCCTGTTGTTCGGCGAATGACCACGCCCCTCATCGCCCGGCAATTGCACCCTAGGCAGTGCAAGGCTATAGCCCTCAAAAGGCCTTTTCATCATTCGGAGACTTGCCCCATGTCCAACGCCCAACTTGAAACCGCCATCGAAGCCGCTTGGGATACCCGCGATCAGATCACATCCGCCACCACTGGCGAAGTGCGCGACGCCATCGAAGAGACGCTGAACGCGCTCGACAGCGGCAAGCTGCGCGTGGCGGAAAAGCAGGACGACGGTCAGTGGCACGTCAATCAGTGGGCCAAGAAGGCCGTGCTGCTGGGCTTCCGCATCAAGGACATGGAACATCAAGAAGGCGGCCCGCAGGGCGCTGGCTGGTGGGATAAGGTCGACAGCAAGTTCAAAGGCTGGGGCGATGCTGAGTGGAAAGAGGCGGGCTTCCGCGCCGTGCCGAACTGCGTCGTGCGCCGCTCGGCCTATATCGCGCCGGGCGTGGTGCTGATGCCGTCTTTCGTCAACATCGGCGCCTATGTCGACTCCGGCACCATGGTTGATACATGGGCCACCGTCGGCTCCTGCGCGCAGATCGGCAAGAACGTGCACCTCTCGGGCGGCGTCGGTATTGGCGGCGTGTTGGAGCCGATGCAGGCGGGGCCGACCATCATCGAAGACAATTGCTTTATCGGCGCACGGTCAGAAGTCGTCGAAGGCTGCATCGTGCGCGAAGGCTCGGTGCTGGGCATGGGCGTCTTCATCGGCCAGTCGACCAAGATCGTCGACCGCGAGACCGGCGAGATCATGTATGGCGAAGTGCCCGCAGGCTCGGTCGTCGTGGCGGGCACCATGCCGTCGAAGAACAACGTGAACCTCTACTGCGCCGTGATCGTGAAACGGGTGGACGCCAAGACCCGCTCCAAAACCTCGATCAACGAGCTGCTGCGCGACTGAACGGAACCAAATACCCCTTCATGGCGTTGAGACCTGAATTTAAAGGAGATTGACGACATGACGGGTATCGGTTGGTTTGCCGCAATCATCGTGGGTGGCCTTGCGGGCTGGATCGCGGAAAAGATCATGAAATCGGACATGGGTCTGATCATGAACATCATCCTCGGCATTCTGGGTGCCTTGGTCGCGAACTGGCTCTTGATGCTGATCGTCGGCAGCACGCTGGGCGGTTGGTTCGGTCAGTTGGTGGTGGGCGTCATCGGTGCCTGCCTGCTGATCTGGGTCACACGGATGGTCCGCGGCAAGACTTAAGGGCAGGGGCGCGGCCCCTTTCCAAATCCAAGTGAAACGGTTAGGGCTGCCCAAAGCAATCGGCGGCCCTTATCATGTCTGAACCCAAGAAAACCAAGAAACCCTCGCGCCAGCAGGTCTTTACCCTTTTGGTTCAGATTGGCCGCAAGGACGGCGACGGTCTGCCCGACAAGGCCACCGGTGCTGCGCTGATGTGTTTCGCCTCTGGTATCGACGAGGCCGAAGCCGTGCGCGAGACGGTGGCGATCCTCAAACAGGCAGATACCAACCCGCTTGATGTGACGGGTTACGGCACGCTGGAAGAGCGCGAAGCCGAAGGTCAGGAGATCGACGCCGAGGAACGCGCCCTGATGCAGCGCGCTTTGGAAGAAAACTCGGTCATCGTCGCGCAAATGACCCCCTTTTACGACTGACCCGCGCCCCACACGGGGAATTGCAATGCGCCCCCTTGGCATCGGCGCGATTTGCCCACACAAGTTACCGGACAAGCGATAACCCCTGAAAAGGAGCCGATATGTCCGGTCTCGACCCTGTTGATCTCACTGCAAAACTGGTGCGCTGCGCCTCTGTTACCCCCGCGAACGATGGGGCGCTGGAAGTGCTCGAAGAGGTGTTGGGCGCGGCGGGTTTCGACTGTACGCGCGTCGACCGGGGCGGCATCTGCAACCTCTTTGCCCGCTGGGGAAACAAGGGCAACACCAAGTCTTTCGGCTTCAACGGTCATACCGACGTCGTGCCCATCGGGGATGAGGCGGATTGGTCGATGCCCCCCTTCGGGGCCGAGATCAAGGACGGCATCATGTATGGCCGCGGCACCACGGATATGAAATCGGGCGTGGCGGCTTTCGTCGCAGCGGCGGTGGATTTCGTAAAGGACACGCCGCCCGACGGCTCCATCGTGCTGGCGATCACCGGGGATGAAGAGGGCGATGCCCTCGACGGGACCACGGCGCTCTTGGACTACATGACCGAGAACGGCGAGCGGATGGATGTCTGCCTTGTGGGGGAGCCGACTTGCCCCGAGACCATGGGCGATATGATCAAGATCGGGCGGCGCGGCTCGATGAACGCGCATTTCAAGGTGACGGGCAAACAGGGCCATGCGGCCTATCCGCACCGCGCGAACAACCCGCTGCCCGCGATGGTGCGGCTGATGGATCGTCTGGCCAGCCATGAGTTGGATCAGGGCAGCGATCACTTCGACCCTTCGACGCTGGCCGTGGTCACCGTGGATACTGGCAACAAGGCAACCAATGTGATCCCGGCGCAATGCCGCGGCGCGGTCAACATCCGGTTTAATGACCACCATTCGGGCGCGAGCCTCAGCGACTGGCTGCGGGGCGAGGCGGATAAGATCGCCGAGGAATTCGGCCTGCAAGTGGATGTAGAGATCAAGATCTCCGGCGAGAGTTTCATCACCCCGCCGGGCGCCCTGTCCGATCTGGTCGCGGGCGCGGTTGAGGCTGAGACGGGCGTGCAGCCCGAGCTTTCCACCACCGGCGGCACCTCGGACGCGCGTTTCGTCAAGGCGCATTGCCCGGTGGTGGAGTTCGGTCTGGTGGGCCAGTCCATGCACCAAGTCGATGAGCATGTGCGGGTCGAACATATCGAACAGCTCAAATCCATCTACGCGCGCGTGCTGCGGAATTATTTCACGTGAAACCAACGCTCATTGTCATGGTGAAAGAGCCGCGTCCCGGCCGGGTGAAAACCCGTCTGGGCCGCGACATCGGCATGGTCGGCGCGGCTTGGTGGTTTCGCCATCAGACCCGCCGCCTGTTGCGTCGGATCGAAGATCCGCGTTGGCAGGTGGTGCTGGCCGTGGCCCCGGACGTGGAAGGGCTGGAAAGCCGCGTCTGGCCCGCGCATCTGCCGCGCTGGCCGCAAGGGCGCGGCAACCTCGGTGACCGTATGGCGCGGATGCTGCGCAGCGCGCCGGGGCCGGCCTGTGTGATCGGGGCGGATATTCCGGGCATCAACCGCAAGGAACTGGCGCGGGCATTCGATGCGCTTGGCAGCCATGACGCGGTGTTTGGCCCGGCGCCCGATGGCGGCTATTGGCTCGTGGGGCTGAAACACCCCCGCCGCGCGCCGCTCAGCCTGTTTGACGGGGTGCGCTGGTCCGGCCCGCATGCGCTGGCTGACAGCCGCGCGACCCTGCCGGGCTACCGCATTGCCGAGGTCGCTACCCTGCGCGACGTGGACGAAATTCACGATTTGCCATGACGACAGGGGGGCTGCGTGCTACCTGCTGAGGTATGAGCAAGATACCCAGCAAATCCGAGATCCTCGACTGGATCGAACAGAACCCCACGCTGACCGCCAAGCGCGACATCGCCAAAGCCTTTGGCATCAAAGGCGCGGCGCGGATCGACCTGAAGCGCGTGCTGAAAGAGCTGGAGGCCGAGGGCCATCTGGAAAAGCGCAAGCGCAGCTATCAGGATCCCGACCGCCTGCCGCCGGTCTCGGTGCTGTTGGTCACGGGGCCGGACAGCGACGGCGATCTTTTTGCCAAACCGATGGAGTGGCATGGCGAGGGAAAAGAACCCATCGTGCTGCTGATCCCGCGCGACAGCGACCCGGCGCTTGGCGAAGGTGACCGCATTCTGGCGCGGCTGACGCTGGTGAAAGGCGAAGATCACCACTATGAGGCCCGGCTCATTCGCCGCATCGGCTCCAACCCGCGCAAGGTGCTGGGCATTTTCCGCAA
The DNA here is from genome assembly GCF_029285915.1 of Sulfitobacter sp. M85. NCBI lineage: Bacteria > Pseudomonadati > Pseudomonadota > Alphaproteobacteria > Rhodobacterales > Roseobacteraceae > Sulfitobacter > Sulfitobacter sp. M85. The sequence goes on along the minus strand of NZ_JABECQ010000001.1, from coordinate 234,855 downwards.
AGCGGCCGAAGGCGGGCGGATCGTCCCGATCGACAAGGGTACGGATCGCGAATGGCGCGTCGGTGCCGACCATACTCATGGCGCGAAAGACGGTGAACTGGTCGAGGCCGAGCAGGCCGGACCGAAGGCGCGCATGGGATCGCCCCGCGCCCGCATCGTCGAACGGCTGGGCGACCCGTCCGAGCCGCGCGCCGTCTCGCTCATCGCGATCCACCAGCACGGCATCCCCGACGACTTCCCCGACGATGTGATCGCACAGGCCGATGCCGCTAAGCCGCAAGGGCTGAAAGGCCGCGAGGATCTGCGCGACCTGCCGCTGGTCACCATCGACCCGTCCGATGCGCGCGACCATGACGACGCCTGCTATGCCCATGCCGACGATGACCCGAAGAACGAAGGCGGCCATGTGCTCTGGGTCGCTATCGCCGACGTCGCCGCCTATGTGACCCCCGGCTCCGCGCTGGACCGCGAGGCGCGCAAGCGCGGCAACTCCACCTATTTCCCTGACCGCGTGGTGCCGATGCTGCCGGATCGGCTTTCGGGTGACCTCTGCTCTCTGCACGAGGGCGTGCCGCGCGCCTGTATCGCCGTGCGCATGGTGCTGGATGCGAAGGGCAACAAGATCGGCCATACGTTCCACCGTGGTCTCATGCGCTCCCCCGCGTCGTTGCATTACGAGGAAGTGCAGGACGCCATCGACGGCAACCCGAACGACCGCACTGGCCCGCTGTTGGAGCCGGTGTTGAAGCCGCTTTACGCCGCCTATGGTGCATTGAAGACCGCCCGGGCCGAGCGCCAACCGCTGGAGTTGGACCTGCCCGAACGCCGCATCGAATTGGGCGAGGATGGCAAGGTGAAGTCGGTGAACTTCCGCGAGCGGCTCGACGCGCATCGGCTGATCGAAGAGTTCATGGTCTTGGCCAATGTCGCCGCCGCCGAGACGCTGATCAAAAAGAAAACCCCGCTGCTGTTCCGTATCCACGAGGAACCCTCGCCGGAGAAGCTCGAATCCCTGCGTGAAACCGCACAGGCGGCGGGTTTCACGCTGGCCAAGGGGCAGGTGCTGCAAACCGCGCATCTCAACCGGCTGCTGGATCAGGCGGCGGGGACCAATGACGCGGAGCTGATCAATCTCAGCACCCTACGCTCGATGGCGCAGGCCTATTACGGGCCGGCGCATATTGGGCACTTCGGCCTTGCCCTGCGTTCCTACGCGCATTTCACCTCACCCATTCGCCGCTATGCCGACCTTATCGTGCACCGCGCGCTGATCACGGCGCATGGCTGGGGCAAGGACGGGCTGACGCCCGAAGAGATTGAGGGGCTGGAGCAGACCGGCGCGCATATCTCCGACACCGAGCGCCGCTCGATGGTGGCCGAGCGTGACACGACCGACCGCTACCTTGCCGCCTTCCTGTCGGAGCGCGTGGGCAACGAGTTCACCGGACGGATCAGCGGCATCGCGCGTTTTGGTGCCTTTGTGAAGTTGGACGAGACTGGCGCGGACGGTCTGGTGCCGATGCGCTCGCTCGGGCGGGAGTATTTCCACCACGACGCCGAGGCGCAGACGCTGATGGGCTCGGACACCGGGATGACCATCGGCCTTGGCCAACGTGTCACCGTGCGGTTGGCCGAGGCGGTCCCCGTGACCGGGGGCATCGCGCTGGAACTGCTTGAGATCGAAGACCAAAAGGTCAAACAGGGCGGAGGTGGGGGGCGCCGCAGCCCGGCGGGCCGTAGCAAGCCGCGCGGCAAGGCCGTGAAGGCCAAGCGCAAGAAGGACAAGATCAAACGCAAAGTGACCCGCACCCGCCGCTGAGGCGGCAAACCGGCGGAGCTTCGCGGATGGCCGCCCCCCTCCCTTTCCACCGGGGCGGGGCGGGCATAGGATTTGCCGTAACTCTATGAGGTGAGGCGATTATGATCCGGCACTACGCGATGATTTCAGGCATTCTAGCGACCGCTGGCATGGGGGCTCCGGCCTTTGCGTCGGGTCCGGCTGAATCCTTGCGCCCCGCGCCGCGCGCGCCGCAGGCCGTGCTGGCCGCCGTGGCGCCAACGGCGCAGGAACCCGCGGCAGAGGCCAGCGGCGACGATGCCGGGCTGCGCGCTTGGGTGAAAGACTTCCGCCCCCGCGCCTTGCAGCAGGGCATCGACCCGGATGTCTTTGACCGCGCGCTGGATACGGTCAGCTATGATCCGGAGGTGATCCGCCGCGACCGCAACCAATCGGAATTCACCAAAACGATTTGGGATTACCTCGACACCGCTACCTCGGACCTGCGGGTGCAGAATGGGCAGAAGGCGCTGGCCCAATGGCAACGCACGCTGGAAGAGATCGAAGCGGAATACGGTGTCGAGAAAGAGATCGTCACCGCGATCTGGGGGCTTGAGAGCGCCTATGGCAGCTTCCGGGGCGGGGATCGGGTGTTGGATTCACTGGCCACCCTTGCCTATGACGCGCGGCGGGCGGAATTTTTCGAAGGCGAATTGATTGACGCCCTGCGCATCCTTCAGGCGGGCGATACCGATGCCGATCAATTGCGCGGCTCTTGGGCCGGCGCGATGGGGCATACGCAGTTCATGCCCTCGTCCTTCCACGCCCATGCGGTCGATTGGGATGGCGACGGGCGGCGCGACATCTGGGGCGATGACCCCAGCGATGCGCTGGCCTCTACCGCCGCCTATCTCAAGCATTTCGGCTGGACCGAAGGGCAGCCTTGGGGTGTCGAAGTGGCTTTGCCGGAGGGGTTCGACTATCTGCTGGCCGACCGCGCGGTGACCAAGACCTCGGCGGAATGGGCCGATCTTGGCGTCACCGCGCTCGATGGCGGGGCGGTGGCGGATCATGGCCCGGCGTCGATCTTGCTGCCCGCGGGCGCAGAGGGGGCCGCCTTCATGATCTTCCCCAATTTCGCGGTGATCGAGCGCTATAATACGGCGGATGCCTATGTCATCGGTGTGGGCCATCTGGCCGACCGCATCGGCGGCGCGGGCGAGATAGAGCAGGACTGGCCCCGCGAAGACCGCGCGCTGAGCTTTGATGAGCGGATCGAATTGCAGACCCTGCTGACCGAAGCGGGTTTTGACACGCAAAAGATCGACGCCAAGATCGGGCCGCTGACCGTCAATGCCGTGCGCAGCTATCAAAAGGCCGAAGGCATCGCGCCGGACGGCTATGCCTCGCCTCGTCTGCTGGCCCGACTGCGCGCAGAGTGAGGGCCGCCCCCGATTGGAGGCAGCCCAGTGCTTTAGGACGCGGCCTTGAGCATGTCCTTGTCTTTCAGATCGGCATAGGTCGCATCCAGTGCCTTGGTCGCCCGTTCGGCGAAGATCTTGATCTCTTCCGGGGTGATGATCAGCGGCGGAGAGATGATCATCCGGTCGCCGACATGGCGCATCACCAGATTGTTGGCAAAGCAATGTTCGCGGCAAATGTATCCGGCGGTGCCGCTATCGGCGAATTTCGCGCGACTTTCCTTATGCGGCGTCAGCGGGAGGGAGGCCATCAGGCCCGATACGTTCACCCCGCCTACCAGCGGATGCTCTCCCAGCTTGTCCAACGCCTCTTTTAGCGCGGGGGCGGCGACGTTTTGCACATGGGCGACGATGTTCTCTTCCTGCATGATCCGCAGATTTTCCAGCGCCACGGCAGCGCAAACCGTATGGCCGGAGTAGGTGTAGCCGTGGTTGAACTCACAGGCGTTGATGACCTCGGCGACCTCGTCACAAACGATTGACCCGCCGATAGGCGCGTAGCCCGAGCTCAGCCCCTTGGCGATGGTCATGATATGCGGCTTGATGCCCATGGTCTGCGAGCCAAACCAATTGCCCGTCCGACCAAAGCCGCAGATCACCTCGTCAGCGATCAGCAGAATGTCGTGTTTGTCGCAGATGCGCTGAATCTCGGGCCAATAGGTGCTGGGCGGCACGACGACCCCGCCCGCGCCCTGAACCGGTTCGGCGATGAAGGCGGCGACCTTGTCCGCGCCCAGCTCGACAATCTTCGCTTCCAACTCCTGCGCGCGTTTCAGACCGAAGTCTTCGGGCGACATATCCCCGCCTTCGGCATACCAGTCGGGCTGGCCGATGTGATGGATGCCGGGGATCGGCAGGCCGCCTTGCTCATGCATATAGGTCATGCCGCCGAGACTGGCCGAGCCGACCGAAGAGCCGTGATAGGCGTTCTTGCGGCTGATGATATGGCTCTTCTCAGGCTTGCCCTTTTGCGCCCAATAGGTGCGGACCATGCGCAGGTTGGTGTCATTCGCCTCTGACCCCGACCCGGCGAAGAAGACGTGGTTCAGATCACCGGGGGCTAGATCGGCCAGTTCCTTGGCCAGCGCGATGGCGGGCACATGGGTCGTTTGGAAAAAGGTGTTGTAATAGGGCAGTTCATTCATCTGTCGCGCGGCGACATTGCCCATCTCTTCGCGGCCATAGCCAAGGTTCACGCACCAAAGCCCGGCCATCGCATCGAGAATCTCATTCCCCTCGCTGTCGGTCAGGTAGATGCCCTTGGCCCTTGTGATGATGCGCGCGCCCTTGTCGCCCAATTCATCATTGGTGGTGAAAGGATGCATGTGATGCGCCGCATCCAGCGCCTGAAGGTCCGCGGTGGGGAGGTGATTCGTGATGGGCGGCATGGGTGTGCACCTTCTATTTGCATGAAAAATGAGCTTAGCCGAAGAATATGATCAAATTATAGCATGTCAATCGAATCAACGCGGAACGGGAAGACCATCGAGGGCTGCGCGAATTTGGGTCATTCCTTGGGCAACATCGCCCGCCATAACCTCACCCGCCAACGCGGCATTGCCCTCGGCAAAGGCTGCCAAAAGCTCAGCATGTTTATCGGGCAGATTACTGGTGCCATAGCGCCCGCAAACCACCCGAAGCGAGGGGCCGAAACGCAGCCACAGACGGTCCACCGTCGCGGCCATGATCGGCGCTTCGGCAAGGTCGTAGATCATCCGGTGAAAGCTGTAGTTCTGCATCAAATAGCCGCCGACATCGCCCCGGTCGATGGCATGGTTCAGCGCGTTGTCACAGGCTTTCAAAGCGTTCAAACGCTCATCCGTCATGCGGTTTGCGGCGCGTTTGGTCAGTTCCGGCTCTAGCGTTTCCCGCATGAATCCCAGCTCTTCCAGCCCCGCATGGGTCAGTTCCGGCACGGTGACCCGGCGGTTGCCCAAATGGGTCAGCGCCCCTTCCGAGATCAGGCGGCGGATGGCCTCGCGCACCGGCGTCATGCCCGCATCCAAAGCGGCGGTCAGACCTTGGATCGTGACCCCCTGTCCGGGAGCCAAATCGCCGAAGAGAATCATCTTGCGCAGGCGTTCGTAAACGTGCTGATGGATCGGTGTCTTGACCGCCGCATCGGCGGCGGGAAGCAATCTCGGATCGGTTTTTTCTGAACCCATAGGAGCGGTCTTTCCGTCTTGTTTCGCCGTGTCTTGCAGCATTTCATTCTGCATGAAAGCATAAACCATCTTGCCCGAAGAGGCAAAACTTGATCAAATTGACGAAAGGTGGGGATCAACCCGACCTGTCTAACGGGAGTATGAAATGAAACATGTGCTACTAAGCAGCGTCGCCGTTGCCACCTTGATGGCAGGTGCCGCCACTGCCGAAACGGTCCGGGTCTACAACTGGTCCGACTATATCGACGAATCCTTGCTGGATAAATTCGAAGAAGAGACCGGCATCGAATTGGTCTATGACGTGTTCGACAGCAACGAGGTGCTGGAGACCAAAATGCTCGCCGGTGGGTCCGGCTATGACGTGGTCGTCCCCTCGGGCACCTTCCTGCAGCGCCAGATCACAGCCGGTGCATTCCAGCCGCTGGACACCTCAAAGCTGCCCAACCTTGAGAACATGTGGGACGTGGTTTCCTCGCGGACCGAACAATATGATCCCGATAACGCCCATTCGATCAACTATATGTGGGGCACCACTGGCATCGGCGTGAATGTCGGCAAGGTGAAAGAGATCCTGGGCGAAGATGCCCCGATCGACTCCTGGGACTTGGTTTTCGATCCGGCCAATATGGAAAAACTGGCCGACTGCGGCGTGCATTTCCTTGATGCCCCGGCAGAGATGATCCCCGCCGCGCTGAACTATATCGGCGAAGACCCCAACAGCCATGACCCCGATGTGATCGCCAAGGCCGAAGAGGTCTTCATGCCGGTCCGCCCCTATATCCAGAAGTTCCACTCCTCGGAGTATATCAACGCTTTGGCGAACGGTGACGTCTGCGTCGCAGTCGGTTGGTCCGGGGATATTTTGCAGGCCCGTGACCGCGCGGATGAAGCCGACAACGGTGTCGAAATCGCCTATAACGCCCCCTCCGAAGGCGCGCAGATGTGGTTTGACCAGATGGCCATCCCGGTTGACGCGCCGAACCCTGAGGGCGCGCATAAGTTCCTGAACTTCATCATGGACGCCGAGAATATGGCCGCCGCGTCGAACTATGTGTACTATGCGAACGGCAACAAAGCCTCGCAGGAGCATCTGATCGAGGATGTGATCGGCGACCCGGCGATCTACCCCTCTGAGGCGGCGCTGAACAACCTGTTCACCACCACACCCTACCCGCCGAAAGTGCAGCGCGTGGTGACCCGGCTCTGGACCAAGATCAAGTCCGGTACCTGATCTGAGACAGGGGGCGCGGCCAGTCTGGTCGCGCCCCTTTTTCTTGCCCCGCGACCCCGATCAAAGCCCGAGCAAAGCCCGATCAAAGGATGTCTCAACCGTGAGCCCAACCGTCTTCGCCCCCTGGAACGACCCCGACGAAAAGCCGCTCATTCGCTTTAAGAATGTGACCAAGAAATTTGGTGAGTTCGTCGCCATCGACGATCTGTCTTTGGATATCTACGCACAGGAATTCTTTGCCCTGCTTGGGCCTTCGGGCTGTGGCAAGACGACGATGATGCGCATGTTGGCCGGGTTCGAAAGCCCCACCACCGGGCGCATTGAATTGACCGGGCAGGATATCGCCCCGGTGCCCCCGAACAAACGCGCGGTGAACATGATGTTCCAATCCTACGCGCTGTTTCCGCATCTCAGCATCTGGGACAACATCGCCTTCGGCCTGCGCCGCGACAAGATGGGGAAGGACGCCATCGCCGCCCGCGTGGCCGAGATGCTGAAGCTTACCCGGCTAGAGAAATTCGCCCGCCGCAAACCGCATCAGATTTCCGGCGGCCAACGGCAGCGTGTGGCGCTGGCGCGCTCGCTAGCCAAAGCGCCGAAGCTTCTGCTGCTTGATGAACCCTTGGGCGCGCTGGACAAGAAGCTGCGGCAAGACACCCAGTTCGAGCTGATGGACATCCAAGAATCCACCGGCACCACCTTCGTCATCGTGACCCACGACCAAGAAGAGGCGATGACCGTCGCCTCTCGCGTGGCGGTGATGGACGAGGGGCGTGTGATTCAGGTGGCCACCCCAGCCGAGATCTATGAGGCGCCGAATTCCGTCTATGTCGCTGACTTCATCGGTGACGTGAACATCATCGAAGCCAGCACCAAGGCCATTGGCCAAGATCAATATCATCTGAACTGGATCGACGGGCAGCCGCCGCTGACCGCCACCTCTGCCGCGCCGTTCAGCGAGGGACAGCAGGCCCATCTGGCGATCCGGCCCGAGAAAATCCGCATCTCGACCGAGCGGCCCGAGGATGCGCCCAATGCGCTACAGGGCAAAGTGCTCGACATCGCCTATCTGGGGAACCTCTCCACCTATCACGTCGAACTGCCCGGCGGCCAGGTGATCAAGGCGCAGACGGCCAACACTCGCCGCATCGCGCGCCGTGACATCACATGGGAAGACCCGGTCTGGATTTCATGGAGCGCCACCGCAGGCGTTTTGTTGGCGCAATGAACATGCGTCGTTTCGCCCTGATCGCGGTTCCGTACCTCTGGCTGTTGGCGCTGTTTCTGGTGCCTTTCCTTATCGTTTTCAAAATCTCCCTCTCCGATACGGCACTGGCGATCCCGCCCTATACGCCGACGATCAAGGACGGCATCAGCGCCCTGATCGCCCAGTTGGATTTCGAGAATTTTACCTTCCTCGCCTCCGACGATCTTTATTGGAAAGCCTACCTGAGCTCCCTGCGCATCGCCGTTGTATCGACCGCGCTGACGCTCTTGGTCGGCTATCCCATCGCCTACGGCATGGCCCGCGCCCCCGAAGAGTGGCGCGCCACATTGATGATGTTGGTGATCCTGCCGTTCTGGACCTCCTTCCTGATCCGCGTCTATGCGTGGATGGGCATTCTCAGCAACGAAGGGCTGCTGAACCAACTTTTGATGGGGTTGGGTCTAACGGCAGAGCCTTTACAGATCCTTAATACCAACACGGCAGTCTACATCGGCATCGTCTATACCTACCTGCCGTTCATGATCCTGCCCATCTACGCCGCGCTGGACCGCTTGGATGAATCCCTGAACGAGGCGGCGGAGGATCTCGGCTGCTCGCGTTTGCAAGCCTTCTGGCTGGTGACGATCCCGCTGTCGCGCAACGGCATTGTGGCGGGCAGCTTCCTTGTCTTCATCCCGGCCCTGGGTGAATTCGTGATCCCCTCGCTTTTGGGCGGGTCGGGCACGCTGATGATCGGCAAGGTGCTGTGGGAGGAGTTCTTTAACAACCGCGACTGGCCGGTGGCGAGCGCGGTGGCGGTGATCCTGCTGCTGATCCTGATCATCCCGATCATCCTCTTCCAGCGCAACCAGCAGAAACAGGCGGAGGCCGAACAATGAAGCGGATGACATGGTTCAACGTGACCTCGCTCACCTTGGGCTTCGCCTTTCTCTACCTGCCGATGATCATTCTGGTGATCTACAGTTTCAACGCCTCGAAACTGGTGACGGTCTGGGCCGGATTCTCGACCCGCTGGTATGGCGAGCTGTTGCAAAACGAAGCCTTCCTGAACGCCGCTTGGGTCACGCTGAAGGTCGCGGTGATCTCCTCCTCCATCGCCACGGTGCTGGGCACGATGGCGGCCTATGTGCTGGTGCGCAGCGGGCGGTTCATGGGGCGGACATTGTTCTCCGGCATGATCTACGCGCCGCTGGTGATGCCAGAGGTGATTACCGGTCTGTCGCTCCTCTTGCTCTTCATCGGCATCGGGCTGGACCGGGGCGTGCTGACCATCGTGCTGGCGCATACGACTTTTTCGATGTGCTATGTCTCGGTCGTCGTCTCCTCGCGGCTAGTGTCCTTCGACCGTTCGTTGGAGGAGGCCGCGCTCGACCTCGGTTCGTCCCCTTGGGAGGCCTTCCGCCTCGTGACCCTGCCGATCATCGCGCCTGCGGTGATCTCGGGCTGGCTTCTGGCCTTCACGCTCAGCCTCGATGATCTGGTCATCGCCTCCTTCACCGCCGGGCCATCGGCGACGACGCTGCCGATCAAGATCTTCAGCGCCGTGCGTTTGGGCGTCTCGCCCGAGATCAACGCGCTCTCGACGATCATGATCGCCATCGTGACCGTAGGGGTTATCACTGCATCGCTGGTCAGCAAACGCTCAAGCCTGCGCGCGCAGGAGGAGGCCCGCGCGGCGGAACGGCCCGCCGCATGAAGCGTATCTACGCGAATTTCGCCTATTCCGAAGCGCCGCGTGCGGGCTGCTGGTGGGACCAGACCCATGGCGCGCCGGAGCGTCCGGCGCTGCAAGGCGACGCGCAGGCCGATGTGGTGATCATCGGCGGCGGTTTTACCGGCCTCAATGCCGCGCTGCATCTGGCGCGGGCCGGGGTCGGGGCCACGGTGCTGGAGGCCGAGCGGGTGGGCTTTGGCGCTTCGGGCCGCAACGGGGGCTTTTGCTGCTTGGGCGGCGGGATGCTGGACGACGCGGCGCTTGACCGGAAATTCGGGCGGGCAGAGCGGCTTGGCTGGCGGCAGGCCGAGGTGGCGGCGATCCGACAGGTGGAGGATTTCATCGCCGCCCGCGGCATCAATGTTGATCGGCATTCTCGAGGGGAAACCCAGCTGGCCCACCGCCCGCGCGATTTCGAAGAGATGCGCGGCAGGCTGGAGTACTACGCGGAGAATTACGGCGTCACGGCCCGGTTGACCGAAAAGGCCGATCTGGCCGCCGAGGGGCTGAACGCAGGCTTCGAGGGCGCGATCACGGTGCCGATTGGCTTTGGCCTCAACCCCCGCAAATATGTGACCGACCTCGCACAGGCCGCGGAAGAGGCGGGGGCCGCGATCTATCACAACAGCCCGGCCACCGGGGTGACGGGGCGCGAGGGCGCGTTCGAGGTCACGACGCCGCAGGGCTGCATTCGGGCCGAGCGGGTGATCATTGCCACCAACGGCTATTCCTCCGAAGACCTGCCGCGATGGCTGGCCGCGCGCTACATGCCGACGCAATCCAGCGTGATCGTGACCCGCCCGATGACCGAGGCAGAGCTTTCCGCCCAAGGTTGGACCAGCCAACAGGCCTGCTATGACAGCCGCCATCTGCTGCATTACTTCCGGCTGATGCCTGACAATCGTATGTTGTTCGGCGTGCGCGGCGGGCTGATGTCCAACCCCAATTCCGAGCGGCGGGCGCTGGCCCGGGCCCGGGCGGATTTCGAGGCGATGTTCCCCGCGTGGCGTCATGTCGAAACGCCGCATGGCTGGTCGGGCATGGTCTGTATCGCGCGCAATCGCATGCCATTCGTGGGGCAGGTGCCGGATCAGCCGGGGATCTTCGCAGGGCTGTGCTACCACGGCAATGGGGTGGCGATGGGCAGCTATTCCGGTGCGCTCTTGGCTGATCTGGTTCGCGGCATAACGCCCGAGCGGCCCTATCCCGCCCCCATGCGCGCCCCGCTTGCACGGTTCGAACTGGGCCGTTTTCGCCGGGCGGTCATGCCCTTTGCCTATGCAGGCTTCGCGCTGTCGGATCGCTGAGGCGGGCGGTCAGCCCTCTTCCCGCGCCGCGCGTGCCTTGGCCAGCGTGATCTGGCGCTGCCGTTCGCGGAACCGTTCCTTATCCTCTGCCGAGGTCTCATCCACACATTGATGACAGGACACCCCGGCCTCATAGGCGGGGTGCTGCGTATCCTCGGGCAGGATCGGGCGGCGGCAGCCGTGGCAAAGCATATGCGGCCCCTCGCGCAGCCCATGGCCGACGCTGACGCGGTTATCGAAGACGAAACAGTCGCCTTCCCATGTGCTTTCCTGCTCAGGCACCTCTTCAAGGTATTTTAGGATGCCGCCTTTGAGGTGGAAGACATCCTCGACCCCCTGACCGATCAGATAGTTGGTCGATTTCTCGCAACGGATGCCGCCGGTGCAGAACATCGCGATCTTCTTGTTGTGGAAGCGGTCTTTGTTCGCCTCCCACCACGCGGGGAATTCACCAAAGCTCTCGGTCTCGGGGTCGACCGCGCCTTCGAAGGTGCCAATAGCCACTTCGTAGCTGTTGCGCGTGTCGATCACCGCCACATCGGGGGAGCGGATTAATTCGTTCCAGTCTTTGGGGTCGACGTAATGGCCCACCTTGGCGCGGGGATCGACATCGGGCTGGCCCATCGTCACGATCTCGCGCTTGATGCGCACCTTCATCTTGCCGAAGGGCGGCTTGTCGCTGGGGGCCTCTTTCCACTCCAGATCCGCGCAGCCGGGCAGGGCGCGCAGATGGGCGATCACCGCGTCGATCCCGGCGCGCGGCCCGGCGATGGTGCCGTTCACCCCTTCGGGGGCCAGCAGCAGCGTGCCCATGACCGATTGCGCCTCGCAAAGCGCCAAAAGCGCGGGTTTGAGCGCGGCGGGATCGTCGAAGCGGGTGAAGTGATATAGGGCGGCGATGGTATACATGAGCGTCAAATAAGCGCTTCGGCGGCAAAGCTCAATCCGGCGCGTGCCATTGACCTACCCCATCCGCAGCCCTACCCCTTTTGGTAAGGAGAATGCCCATGACCCATGCCCTGATCGTGATCGACGTTCAAAATGATTTCTGCCCCGGCGGCGCGCTGGAAGTGCCGCAGGGCGATGAGATTCTGCGCGGCATCAACGCGCTGATGCCCGAGTTCGACGCCGTGGTGCTGACGCAGGACTGGCACCCGGCGGCGCATTCGTCTTTTGCCTCATCGCATAAGAACAACGGGCCTTACGAGGTCATCACCATGCCCTACGGCCCGCAGGTGCTTTGGCCCGATCACTGCATCCAGGGCAGCATTGGCGCGCAGTTCCACCCCGAGTTGCAAACCGACCGCGCCGATCTGATCATCCGCAAGGGCTACAACCCCGACATCGACAGCTATTCGGCGTTTTTCGAGAATGACCACCGTACGCCCACGGGGCTCGAAGGCTATTTGCGCACGCGCGGGATCGAGCGGCTGACCATGGTGGGGCTGGCGCTGGATTTCTGCGTAAACTTCTCGGCTGTGGACGCGGCAAAACTTGGGTTCAAGGTCGATGTGCGCGAAGACCTGTGCCGCGCGATTGATCTGGACGGATCGCTTGCCAAAGCCCGCGAAGGCATGCGCGCGGCGGGGGTGACGCTGGCCTGATCCGCCGCTTTCCCCTTGCCCATCTGTCCGCCCCCTTGGCATGAAGGGGCACGCAATAAGGAACCTCCCATGGTCGACATCGCCACCCGCGTCTATAACCACAAGTGGAAAATCGACCCCATCGTGCGGTCGCTTATCGACACGGATTTCTACAAGCTCTTGATGTGCCAGTCGGTTTTTCGCAACAAGCCGGACACGCAGGTCACCTTTAGCCTGATCAACCGCTCCACCCATATCCCGCTGGCCAAGCTGATCGACGAGGGGGAGTTGCGCGAGCAACTCGATCACATCCGCTCGCTCAGCCTCAGCCGGGGGGAGAGCACGTGGCTGCGCGGCAATACCTTCTACGGCAAACGCCAGATGTTCCGCCCCGATTTCATGGAGTGGTTCGAAGGCATGCGCCTGCCGCCCTATCATCTGGAGCGGAAGGGCGATCAATATGAGCTGACCTTCGAGGGCAAGTGGCATGAGGTCATGCTTTGGGAGATTCCCGCGCTGGCGGTGCTGATGGAGCTGCGCAGCCGCGCCGCGCTCGACCCGATGGGTAAGTTCGAGCTTCAGGTGCTTTACGCCCGTGCCATGACCCGCGTCTGGGAAAAGATCGAAGCGCTGCGCGAGGTCGACAACCTTTCAATCGCGGATTTTGGCACCCGGCGGCGGCATTCCTACCTCTGGCAGGATTGGTGCGTGCAGGCGATGCATGAGGGGCTGGGCGATGCCTTTACCGGCACCTCCAACTGTCGCATCGCCATGATGCGCGAGCTTGAGGCGATTGGCACCAATGCCCATGAATTGCCCATGGTCTATGCCGCTTTGGCCGAGGATGACGCCGCCCTTGCCCGCGCGCCCTATGATGTGCTGTCGGATTGGCATGACGAACACGAAGGCAACCTGCGGATTATTCTGCCCGATACCTACGGCACCAAGGGCTTTCTCGATCACGCGCCGGATTGGCTGGCGGGCTGGACCGGCATCCGCGTCGACAGCGGCGATCCGGCCACGGCGGCGCAGACGGCCATTGACTGGTGGCGCGCCCGTGGCGAGGACCCGACGACCAAGCGGGTGATCTTCAGCGATGGGCTGGATGTGGACAAGATCAAGGAGCTGCACGCCCAGTTTGCGGGCAAGGCCAAGGTCTCTTTCGGTTGGGGGACGTTGCTGACCAATGACTTCCGCGGGCTGGTGCCGAATGATGCGCTGGCGCCCTTTAGTTTGGTCTGCAAAGCGGTCAGCGCCAATGGGCGGCCCACGGTCAAACTCTCGGACAACCCGAACAAGGCGATGGGGCCGGCGGATGAAATCGCGCGTTACAAGCGTGTTTTCGGGGTCGGAGAGCAGGCCGCGCAGCAGGTGATCGTTTGACGGTCAGCCTTCGCCAAGGGCGGCCACGGGGAACTCCGCCGTGGCAATCAACCCTTCGGGCTGCCAATCGTAGTGCAGGGTGCCACCGACTGCGCGGGTCAAGGACTGGATGATCCGCGAGCCGCTGTTGCGCGGAGATTTGATGACCTCTGGCCCACCTGTTTCGCGCCAGACAAACCGCATGCGCGCAGGCTCCTGAAGGATGGTGATATCCAGCGATACCCGCCCGGTATCGGAACTGAGCGAGCCGTGTTTCACCGCATTCGTCGCCAGCTCGTGCAAGGCCAGCGTCAGGGGGGAAACGAGGCGGTGCGAGATCAGCGGATTCGCCCCGGTGAGGTTGATCTGATCCTCGGTGGCCGAGGTATAGGCCCGCATGATCGGCCCCATCAGCGTCTCGAAATCCACCTCATGCTGGTCGCTACGGCCAATCGTGTCGAAATGCGCCGCGCCCAAGGCGGCCAGCCGCTCGATCACCTTGTCGGCAAAGGCCGCCGGGGACGGCTCCTCACGAGCGGTCAGGCGGACCATGGCGGTCATGACGTTGACGATATTGCGTAGCCGGTGCAGCAATTCGTCATCGGCCAGTTGCCGGTGCTCCCGCTCCACCCGGCGGCGTTCGGAAACGTCGAGTTGCGAGCCGAAGAAATAGATCAGATTGCCGTCTTCGTCATTAATCGGCCCCAGTTGTAGGGCGTTCAGGAAGCGGCTGCCATCCTTGCGGTAGTTCACGATCTCAACCGTGTCGACCCGGCGCGCTAGTAGGATTTCGCGCACCGCATCGACGCTTTCGCGCGTGGTTTCCGGACCTTGCAGGAAACGGCAGTTCTGGCCCACGATCTCATCCAAGCCATAGCCGGTGAGATCGGTGAAAGCGTCATTCACATAGACGATGGGATTGTCCGGCAGGGTCGGGTCGGTGATGCACAGCGGCAGGCGGGCATAGCGCACGACCTTGCCTAGAACGTCTTCGGTCAGGGTCTGCCGAGCGGCGGAGACCGTGTTGTCGTTCATGAATTCCCGCCCCTTGATCGAAACTGGCCGTCAATGTGCCCTGCACGTGGCTTTTGGGTCAACCCGCATACTGGGGGTTGGGCCATATTTATCTACTAAATGCTGTATGCGCCATACGGTTCCGCGAGGTTCGATAAATGCGGCTTGTCAGGAAGGGCCTAAAATGCGTAATTGAGGGCGCTTGGTGTCCCGAAAAGCGCCTTTGAGTGTGGGACCGAAAAGGGAATTCAGTAAGGGGTCGCCCGACCCTGAAGCCGAAGCCGCCCCCGCGACTGTAAGCGGAAAGCCAATGCCCCTCGTGCCACTTGTCCTTTCGGACGGGGAAGGCGGGCAAAGGCCACGACCCGCGAGCCAGGAGACCTGCCAGGCAAATGAAACGCTAGATGCCGTCGGGTGTGACGGTAAGGAGATTGAAGATGACGACGATGATTAAGACCGCCGGTGCCACGCGCAGCAAACTCGTACCGGCGCTGTTTGCCGCCGTATTGGGTGTGGCTCTGATGGCGCTGACCGGCCATGTGCAGGCCGCAGCCCTGCATGATGCCGCCCATGACGTGCGCCACGCGACAGGCTTTCCCTGCCACTAAGCGCCGCGTTCGGTATCACTGGGGTCCGGGCTGCCATGCCGCAGTCCGGCAGTCTGTGATTCTGGCTTTCTTTCCATGCCCGCCTCTTGCCGTTTTGCCTGCCTCCGCCCTTGACCGTGTGGGCAGGGCTTTGGCGCATCTTGAGGCTGGCTGATGGCTCGGCCCGCGTTTCACGCGGCGCTGAGTATCATTTCGCATCCAAGGATCATTGCGATGTTTTCACGTTTTCTGACTTCCGCCCTGTTCGCCGGGGCCTCTGCCGGCTTGTTGACCGGTTTGCTGCAACTTTATTTCGTGCAGCCCGTGCTGCTTCATGCCGAGCTTTATGAGACCGGTGCGCTGGTGCATTTCGGGGCCGACCCCGTCAGCGCGCACCCCGATTTGCCCGGTTTCGATGCCGTCCGCGATGGGTTGAGCCTGATCTTCACCATGTTGACCTATACTGCCTATGCGCTGATCCTTCTGGCCGCGATGAGCCTTGGCGAAGAGCGCGGCGCGGTAATCGATGGCCGCTGGGGCATCCTTTGGGGTGTCGCCGGTTTCGTGGCCTTCCACCTCGCGCCGGGGTTCAGCCTTGCGCCCGAGGTGCCCGGTGTGGCCGCAGCGGACATCACCGCGCGGCAAATCTGGTGGTTTGCCACCGCAGCGGCAGCGCTGGTGGCGATGTGGCTACTCGCCTTCGGCAAAGGTTGGGGCGCATGGATCGGCGCGGCGGTACTGCTGATGGCCCCCCATGTCATCGGCGCACCCGAACCCGAAAGCTTCAGCGGTCCGGTACCGACAGAGATCGGCGCGCTCTTCGCCGCGCGTGCGCTTGGCATCGGCCTTGCAGCCTGGGTTCTGCTGGGCAGTTTCGCCGGGTTCTTTTGGCAACGTGAAGGCGCGCAGAGCGCCTGAGGGAGGTCGAGATGGACAGATCACTGGCGCTTTTCGCCATTGGATTGGTCTTTGGCGGTGGCATCGGTTTTGCCATCGCCGCGAGCAATGGTGTCACCTTCGACGGCCATGACCACGGCGACCCTGCCGCCCATGGCGGCGGCGGGCATGCGGCCATGGATCACGGCGGTGCGGATCACGCGCGGATGCACGGCCAGCCCATCGCGCTGGCCGCCGAAGAGGCCCCCAGCCTTGCGATCCGCGTGACGCCCGACCCGATGGCGGGCTACAACCTTTATGTGGAAACCGAAGGTTTCGCCTTTGCGCCGCAAAACGCCAGCGGCGACAACCAGCCGGGCGAGGGCCATGCCCATGTCTATGTCAACGGTGCCAAGATCGGGCGGCTTTACGGCCCATGGCTGCATCTGGCTGACCTGCCCAAGGGCGAGGTCACGGTGGAGGTCACGCTCAACGCCAATGACCACCGCCCCTTGGCGGTGAACGGTGCGCCGATTACGGCCCGCGAGGTGCTGACGGTTGAATAATCGCCCCGCCTCCCCTTTTCATAGCGCGCCGGAGCGCATACCCGGCACGCATAACCCGATGGGACAAGATCAATGAGCGCAACCCTACATGTCTGCATGACCTGCCGCGCCGGTGAGGTGCTGGAGGAAGACGCCCCGCGCCCCGGCGCGCAGCTTCATGCCGCCCTCGACGCCGCAGGCGCGCCCGAGGGCGTGACCATCGTGCCGGTGCAATGTCTTTCCGCCTGTTCGCAGGGGGCCGCCGTGGCACTGTCTGCGCCGGGCAAATGGTCCTATGTCTATGGCCGCTTGACCAAGGAAGACGCCGCCGACATCCTTGCCGGAGCCGCCGCCTATGCCGCCACCGAAGACGGGCTGGTGCCATGGCGCGAACGCCCGGTCATCTTTCGCAAGCAAAGCCTTGCGCGTATCCCCCCTTTGACCCTGCCGCAGGAGCCTACCGCATGAGCGATCTCGCCAAAATTCCCGTTACCGTCATCACCGGCTTTCTCGGCGCTGGTAAAACCACGCTCATCCGCCACCTGATGACCAATGCAGGCGGGCGTCGCCTTGCCGTTCTGGTCAATGAGTTTGGCACCGTGGGTGTGGACGGTGACATCCTGAAATCCTGCGCCATCGACGACTGCCCGGCGGAGAATATCGTCGAGCTGGCCAATGGCTGCATCTGCTGCACTGTGGCGGATGACTTTATCCCGACCATCGAAGCGCTGATGGCTCTGCCGACGCGCCCCGATCACATCCTGATCGAAACCTCTGGGCTGGCCCTGCCGAAACCGCTGCTTAAAGCCTTCGACTGGCCCGCGATCCGGTCCAAGATCACCGTCGACGGCGTCATCGCGCTGGCCGATGCCGAGGCCGTGGCCGCTGGCACTTTCGCCGCCGATGTCGCCGCCGTGGACGCGCAGCGTCTGGCCGATGACAGCCTCGACCACGAAACGCCGCTTTCCGAAGTGTTCGAAGATCAGATTTCCTGCGCCGATATCGTGCTGATGTCCAAAGCCGATCTCGCCGGTCCCGATGGCCTTGCCAAAGCCCGTAAGGTGATTGAAGAGGAAAGCCCGCGTGAGATTCCGATCCTTGAGATGACCGAAGGCGTGATCGACCCCAAGGTGGTGCTCGGCCTCAACGCTGCCGCCGAAGACGACCTCGCCGCGCGCCCTTCGCATCATGACGGCCATGACGATCACGAGCATGACGATTTCGAAACCGTGGTGATCCCGATGCCGGAAGTGTCGGATGTCGATGCGCTGGTGGCCTCGATCGAGCGGCTCGCGCGTGAGCAGAACATCCTGCGCGTGAAGGGCTATGTCGCTGTCGAGGGTAAACCGATGCGCCTGTTGGTGCAGGCTGTGGGCGCGCGGGTGCGTCAGCAGTTCGACCGCCCTTGGGGCAGCGACACGCGCGCCGGGCATCTGGTGGTGATCGCCGAGCATGACGACATCGACCTTGCCAAAATCCGCGAGACTTTGGGAGCCTGATCGCCCATGCATGTCGTCTTTCGCGAAAGCCACGGGTTGGAGGATACCGACACCCCCTATGATCCGGGGCAAACCCCCGCCGATCTGGTGGTGCTGTCGTTTTCCGACAGTGACCTCGGCGCTTTCGCGGCAGGCTGGCACCGCGGCGGCGGCAAGGAGGGGAAGCTGCCCTCGCTGCGGCTGTGCAACCTCGTGGCGCTGCGGCACCCGGCCTCGGTCGACAACTACATCGAACAGACGCTGACCGGGGCCAAGGGCATTCTGATCCGCCTCATCGGGGGGGAGAATTACTGGCCCTACGGCATCATGCAGGTCCAAGACTTCGCCCGCCGCCATGATATCGCGCTGGCCGTCTTGCCCGCCGATGGGCGCGAGGATCCGGGGCTCGACGCGCATTCGACTTTGCCGGTTTCCACGCTGCGCCGTCTTGCGCATCTCTGCGACGCGGGCGGGCCGGTGGCGGCGCAGGCCGCGCTGGCACAGATGGCGCTGGCGGCGGGCTTTTACGCCGGGCCGGTCATGGGCACGAAAACGGTGCCCGACTGCGGCTATTACGACCCCGATCAGGGCGTGGTGCCTTTTGCCGACGTGGCAGGGGATACCGTCGCGGTCACCTTCTACCGCAGCTATCTTCTGGCCGCCGATACCGCGCCCGTCGATGCGCTGATCCGCGCGTTGCGGGCGGCGGGGCTGAACGCGATCGGGCTTTTCGTGCCCTCGCTTAAATCCGATCCCGCGCGGGGCTTTCTGGGTGATGCGCTGTCGGCGATGAAACCCGTGGCCATCGTCAACGCCACCGCCTTTTCGGGGCGCGGGGATGATGGCACCTCCCCGCTCGACGCGCCGGGCTGCCCGGTGTTTCAGGTGGCCCTCTCCACCGCCCGGCGGCGGGATTGGGACGAGAGCGAGCGCGGCCTTTCCCCCGCCGATCTGGCGATGCATGTGGTCTTGCCCGAGGTCGATGGCCGCATCTTCGGTGGCGTCGTCAGTTTCAAGAGCCCCGGAAAGCGCGACCCCGATCTGCAATACTCCCGCTTTGCCCACCGCGCCGAAGAGGCGCGGATCGAGGCTGTCGTCGCCCGCGTGATGGGGTGGCAGCGGCTGGCCCAAACCCCTGCGGACACGCGCAAACTGGCGCTGGTGCTCTCGACCTATCCGGGGCGGGACGATCAACTGGCCCATGCCGTCGGCCTTGATGCGCTGGCCAGCGTCGAAGACATGTTGATGCGGCTGGCGGGTGAGGGCTATGGCGTCACGCCGCAGATCGGCTTTGGCCGCAGCCTGACCGAGCAGCGCATCACTTGGCCGTTGGCTGACTACCGTGCCGCTCTGGCCAGCCTGCCGCAGGCGCTGCGCGATGACCTCGCGCAGGCATGGGGGCAGGCTGAGGATGACCCGCTGGCTCAGGACGGCGCCTTTCACTTCGCGGCGCAAACCTGCGGCAACGCGCTGGTCGCGCTGCAACCCGAACGGGGCGATCTGCAAGACCGCGAAGACAGCTATCACGACCTCGCCCGCACGCCGCGGCATTCCTATGTGGCCTTCTACCTCTGGCTGCGGGCGCAGGGGCATCATGCGCTGGTGCATATCGGCGCGCACGGCACGCTGGAGTGGCTGCCGGGCAAGGCGGTGGCCCTCTCGGGCGATTGCTGGCCCGAGGCGCTGACCGGTGATCTGCCGGTGATCTACCCCTTCATCGTTAACGATCCGGGGGAGGCGGCACAGGCCAAGCGGCGCATCGGGGCGGTGACGCTCGGCCATCTGCCGCCCCCGCTGAAAGACAGTGAAACACCCGATGGGCTGTTGCGGCTGGAACGGCTGCTGGATGAATATTCCACCGCCGATGGGCTTGACCCCGCGCGCCGCGACCGGCTGGTCGACACGATCCGCGCCGAGGCGCAGGCGGCGGGGGTGGAAGATGACCTCGGCCTCGACGCCGCCAGTTCCTCGGCCGAGGCGCTAACCCGGATCGACGCCTTCGTCTGCGACATTAAGGAAAGCCAATACGGCGATGGCCTGCACGTCTTCGGCGCGGGGGCGGGCGAATGGGACGGGCTGCTGACCGCACTGGCGGGGCGGCGCGTGACCTCCGGGCCCTCTGGCTCGCCCTATCGCGGGCGGTCGGATGTGCTGCCCACGGGGCGCAACCTCTATGCCGTCGATCCGCGCGGGGTGCCCAGCCGGGCCGCCCATGCGCAGGGGGTGAAACTGGCCGAGGAACTGCTCAGGCGGCATCTGCAAGACAATGGCGACTGGCCGCGCGGGCTGGTGATCGACCTTTGGGGCTCGGCCACCATGCGCACGGCGGGCGAAGAGGTCGCCATGGCGATGCATCTCGCCGGGATCGCGCCGAAATGGGATGAGGGCAGTGAGCGGGTGTCGGGTTTCGAGGTGATCCCGCTGACCCTGCTGGACCGTCCGCGCATCGACGTGACCCTGCGCATCTCGGGCCTGTTCCGCGATGTCTTTCCCGGCCTCGCGCAGCTTTTCGAAGCCGGGGCGGCGGCATTGACCGAGCGCGAAGAAGCGCCGGATATGAACCCCTATCTCACCCGCACCCCCCGTGTCTTTGGCCCCAAGCCGGGCCTTTACGGCGTGAATATGGAAGCGGCCTTGCAAGACTATTCCGACGCGGGTCGCGCCGCAGCGGGTGAGGCGTGGCTCGCGGGGTCAGAATGGGCGATCAACGCCCAAGGGGAGGCGCATCAGGACCGCGCCGCGTTGGAGGCGCAGTTGCACCGCGCCGATGGTTTCGCCCATGTGCAGGACTTGGCCGAAAGCGATATCCTGCTGGCCTCGGACTATGCCAGCCACGAAGGCGGCTTTGCCGCCGCGATGGCGCATCTGGGCGCGCAGAAACCGGCGATGTACCATCTTGACCACACCCGCGCAGGCAGCCCGCGCGCGCGCTCCATGCCCGAAGAGATCGCCCGCGTCGTCCGCGCCCGTGCGGCCAATCCCGGCTGGGCCAGCGGCATGATGCGCCACGGTTTCCGCGGCGCGGCAGAGGTGGCAGCGACACTCGACAACCTTGCTGCCTTTGCGCATCTGACGCGCGAGGTGCCTGCGCATCTCTTCGACCTCTATTTCGACGCCACACTGGGGCGCGAAGATCTCGTGGCCTTCATGGAGGCCGAGAACCCCGCCGCCTTGCAAACCATGCGCGACCGTTTCGCAGCGCTGCGCGAGTCCGGCCTATGGCTGACCCGCCGCAACTCGATCTCGGCCACATTGGACGGGGTGACGTGAGCGCGGCCCCGGCGATCAAGGGCTGGTGCCCCGGTGCGTTGCGCCCGATGCTCTCGGGCGATGGGCTGGTGGTGCGCCTGCGGGTGCCGCAGGGGCGGTTGACCCCGGCCCAAGCCCGCGGCGTGGCGGGGCTGGCCACGCGCTATGGCAACGGGATGCTCGACCTGTCGAACCGGGGCAATCTGCAACTGCGCGGCGTCGATCCCGCGCGGCATGAAGGGCTGAACGAGGCGCTGCGCGCGCTGGCGCTGATCGATGTGGATGAGCGGACGGAGCGACGGCGCAACATCATGGTCAGCCCCTTTTGGCAGGCGGGCGATGATACCGAATTCCTGAGCCATGCCCTCTCATCCGCCGCGCAGGCCCATGCGCTGCCGGATGTCTCCGCCAAATTCGGCTATGCGGTCGACGCAGGGCCGCAGCCGGTGTTGCACGCCGATCCCGCCGACATCCGGTTCGAGCGCTCGGCGGAGGGGCAACTGCTGCTCTGCATTGAAGGGGCAACGCGGGGCAAGCCCGTGACCCGTGCGACTGCAGTGGCCGATGCCATCGTGCTGGCCGAATGGGTGCGCGCGCAGGGGGTGACCCGCGCCGCGCGCGCCACGGCCACGGGGGCGCCGCTTCCCGCCGGTTTTGACTGCCCGCGTCAGACAGGGCAGGGCACACCCGCCCCCGGCCTCTACCCAGCCGGGGCGCTTGTCGCCTGTGCTTTTGGGCAGATGGAGGCCGAGACGCTTGCCGCGCTCGCCGAGCTTGCCCCGCTGCGCCTGACCCCGTGGCGGCGGCTGCTGATCGAAGGTGCCCCGCGCCTGCCTGGTCTGGCCGGTCTCATCACCGCCGCCGATGACCCGCTGTTGCGCGTCGTTGCCTGTATCGGCGCGCCGGGCTGTGCACAGGGCCGGGGTGAGACGCGCGGGCTGGCCCGGCGCCTTGCCGCCGTGGTGCCGAAGGGGCAACGCCTGCATGTCTCGGGCTGCGCCAAGGGCTGCGCCGCGCCGCGCGCTACCGACCTCACCCTGACCGCCACCGCGCCAGAGCGCTATGACCTCATCCACGATGGCCGCGCCGATGCCATCCCTGATCTGCGCGGGCTGACCCCCGCCGCCATCGCCTCTCACCTTAGAAAGTCCGCCGATGCCCCATAGCTATATCACCGACGGTGCCGAGATTTACCGCCAGTCCTTTGCCACCATCCGCGCCGAAGCGGCGCTGGCGCGTTTCACCCCGGAGGAAGAGATCGTCGCCGTGCGCATGATCCATGCCGCGGGTATGGTCGGGCTGGAGGAGCACATCCGCTTTTCCGAAGGCATGGCCGTGGCCGCGCGGGCGGCACTGGAGGACGGCGCACCGATCCTCTGCGACGCCTATATGGTCAGCGAAGGCATCACCCGCAAACGCCTACCGCGCGAGAATGAGGTGATCTGCACACTGCGCGACCCTTCGGTGCCAGCACTGGCCGCGAAGATGAGCAACACACGCTCTGCCGCCGCGCTGGAACTGTGGCGGCCCCATCTGCAAGGTGCTGTGGTGGCCATCGGCAATGCGCCCACGGCGCTGTTTCACCTGCTCAACATGCTCGAAGACCCCGATTGCCCGCGCCCGGCGGCGATCATCGGCTGCCCGGTGGGCTTCATCGGCGCGGCGGAATCGAAAGAGGCTTTGATGCAGGACCTGCCGGTGCCCTCGATGATCGTGCAGGGGCGTTTGGGCGGCTCGGCGATCACCGTGGCGGCGGTGAACGCCTTGGCCAGCAGGGTGGAATGACGATGGGCAAGGTAATCTGCGCGGGCCTTGGCCCCGGCGACCCCGAACTGATGAGTGTGAAATCCGACCGTGCCATTCGCGGTGCGCGGCATCTGGCCTATTTTCGCAAGAAAGGCCGCGCGGGCCAAGCACGCCGCATCGTTGAAGGGATGCTGCGCGACGACGTCATCGAATATGCGATGGAATATCCCGTCACCACCGAGTTGCGCTTTGATTCGCCCGAGTATCGCGCCCAGATGGTCGCCTTTTACGAGGAATGGGCCGACCGGCTAGAAGCCTTGGCCCAGGATCATGAGGTCGTCGTGCTCTGCGAGGGTGATCCCTTCTTCTACGGCTCCTTCATGCATCTGCACACGCGGCTTCAGGGCCGCGCCGAGGTTGAGGTGCTGCCCGCGATCCCCGGCATGGTGGGCTGCTGGAACGCGCTCGATACGCCCTTCACTTGGGGCGACGACGTGGTCACCGTCTTGATGGGCACGCTGCCCGAGGCCGAGTTGACCGACCACATGAAACGCGCCGATGCGCTGGTGGTGATGAAGACGGGCCGCAACCTGCCGACCGTGCGCCGCGCGCTGGCGGCGGCGGGCAAGTTGGAGGACGCTTGGCTGGTCGAACGCGGCACCATGCCCGACCAGCGGGTGGCAAGGCTTTCTGACGTGGCGGATGACGACTGCCCCTATTTCGCGATCGTCTTGGTTCATGGCCAAGGCCGCAGACCGGAGGCGGAGTCATGAGCGGCATTCTCTATATCGCGGGCCTCGGCCCCGGCGACGACGCGCTGGTGACGCCCGAGGTGACCGAGGCGCTGGCGCAGGCCACCGATGTCATCGGCTATATCCCTTACGTCGCCCGCGTCGCCCCGCGCGACGGGCTGACTCTCCACCCCAGCGACAACCGGGTGGAGTTGGACCGCGCGACCCATGCGCTGCAACTGGCGCAGGCAGGTGCCCGGGTGGTGGTGGTCTCTTCGGGTGATCCGGGCGTCTTTGCCATGGCCTCAGCCGTGTTCGAAGCGGTGGAGCGGGATCCGGCGTTTGAAGGCGTCGACGTCCGCGTGCTGCCCGGTATCACGGCGATGCTGGCGGCGGCGGCGCGGCTTGGGGCACCTTTGGGTCATGATTTCTGCGCGATCAACCTCAGCGACAACCTCAAGCCCTGGGCGATGGTGGAGCACCGTTTGCGGATGGCGGCCCGGGCGGATTTCGCCATGGCTTTCTACAACCCCCGCAGCAAATCCCGCCCGCACCAATTCGCCGAGGCGTTGGACATCCTGCGCACCGAATGCGGGCCGGACCGGCTGATCACCTTCGCCCGCGCCGTGACCACGCCGGAAGAGGCGTTCAACACCGTCACATTGGGCGAGGCGACGCCCGAGATGGCGGATATGCGCACCGTGGTGATCGTCGGCAATTCCGCGACGCGGCGGGTCGGGCGCTATGTCTATACGCCGCGCAGCGCGGTATGATGTAACCAATGCATCACTTCGGTCACATCATTGGCGGCCACTTCGCCCGGCAGTTTCGGCCGCTCGGCCAAGATCACCGGCAGGCCAAGGCTGCGGGCGGCATCCAGCTTGGCCCGCGCGCCAGCGCCTCCGGCGTTCTTGGCGACCACATGGGTGATCGCATGGGTCTGCATCAGCGCGGTATCCCCGGCCACGTCGAAAGGCCCGCGCGCCAGCACGACCGTCGCCCGCGGCAGCGGCAGCGGGTCGCGCGGCGGATCGACGAGGCGCAGGAGGTAGCGGTGCTGCGGTTTCGCAGCGAAAAGCGCCAGTTGTTGTTTGCCGATGGCCAGAAACACCCGCGCCGGGCTGTCGGGCAGGGCCGCGGGCAGCGCGGTGACGTCGGGCACGAAGGTCCAGTCGTCACCCTCCTGCGCCTCCCAAGCGGGGCGCTCGAACCGCACGAGCGGCAGGTCTTGCCGGGCGCAGGCGACGAAGGCATTGTTGCTCATCCCCGCGGCAAAGGGATGGGTGGCGTCGACGACATGGGTGATCGCTTCGGCTTTGAGATAGGACACCAGCCCCGCCACGCCCCCGAAGCCGCCTACGCGGGTGGGCAGGGGCTGGGCCACGGGGCTGTCTGTGCGCCCGGCATAGGAAAACACCGCGTCGATCCCGGCTTTGGCCAAGGCGCTGGCCAAGGCGCTGGCTTCGGTGGTGCCACCCAAAAGAAGGACGCGCATAATGGGTGACCCCTGGCTCAGCATCATCGGAATGCCCGACGATAGCGCGGATGCCTTGCCCCCGGCAAGTCGCGCGGCGCTGGCAGAGGCCGAGGTGATCTTTGGCGGGCCGCGGCATCTGGAGCGGGCAGGCGCAGGTGCGCGCGGTCGGGTTTGGCCCGTGCCCTTCTCTGTCGAGCCGGTGTTGGCCGAGCGTGGCAAGCGCGTCGTGATGCTGGTGTCGGGCGATCCCTTCTGGTTCGGCGCGGGCCGCAGCATCGTCGGCGCGTTGCAGCCCAACGAATGGCACAGCCTGCCCGCGCCCTCGACCTTCTCGCTGGTGGCCAATGCGCTTGGCTGGCGGTTGGAGGAGATTACCTGCCATGGGCTTCACGCCGCACCGCTGGCGCAGTTGCGCGGTGCCCTGCGTCCCAAGGGGCGGATGATCTGCCTGCTGCGCGATGGGAAAGCCCCTGCGGCGCTGGCGGAGTTTCTTTGCACACAGGGCGCAGGCGCGGCCAGGCTGCATGTGGCCGAACGGCTGGGCGGCCCCGACGCGCGGGTGCGGGCGGTGCAGGCGGATGGCTTCGATCTGACGGATGTGCAAGCGCCGGTGGCGGTCGGGGTGGAATTGCCCAAGGGCATCGGCCTGCCGCGCACCCCCGGCCTGTCGGATGACCATTTTGCCAGCGACGGCCAAATCACCAAGGCGCCGGTGCGGGCGCTGACGCTGTCGGCCCTCGCCCCTCGGCCCGGCGAGTTGCTGTGGGACATCGGCGCGGGGAGCGGCTCGGTCTCGGTCGAGTTCTGTCTTGCCGGTGGACGCGCCATCGCCTTTGAGCAGCACGCCGCGCGGGTCGAGAATATCACCCGCAATATCGAAGATTTCGGCCTGAACGCGCGTATGCAAACAATTCATGGCCGCGCGCCAGAGGTCTGGGCGGGGCAGTCTCTGCCTGACGTGGTCTTTGTCGGCGGCGGCGGGAACGCGGCGCTTTACGATGCCCTCTTGCCTGCGCTACCAGCGGGCACGCGGCTGGTCGCCAACGGTGTGACGCTGGAAACCGAAGCGCTTTTGGCGCAGTTGCAAGCGGAGCATGGCGGTAACCTGTTGCGGATCGAACTGGCGCAGGCCGCACCTTTGGGCCGGATGCGCGGCTGGCAGCCGCTGCGGCCCGTGGTACAATGGAGCGTGACACTATGAGGATGGCCGGGATCGGATTTCGGGGCGCGGCAAGCGTGGCGTCATTGCGCGACGCGCTGGAGCGGGCCAACCCCGATGGCACCAAGATCGACGCGTTGGTGACCGAAGCCGCCAAGGCCCGCGCCACCGTCTTCCGCGAATTCGCGCAAGAGTTGGGCGTGCCGGGGCTTGGCATCACCACCGAAGACTTGGCCCGCATGATAACCCCCACGCAATCGGCTCGGATCGAAGACCGTTTCGGCACCGGCTCCCTGTCCGAGGCCGCGGCATTGGCCGCCGCCGGACCGGGGGCGGTATTGGTTGCCGAACGCGTCGTTTCGGGCGATGCCATGGCCACTGCGGCGATTGCCGAGAGGAAAGGATAGATACCGTGACTGTACATTTCATCGGGGCCGGGCCGGGGGCGGCGGATCTCATCACCCTGCGCGGACGCGACCTGATCGCGGCCTGCCCGGTCTGCCTCTATGCCGGGTCGCTGGTGCCCGAGGCGTTGCTGAGCCACTGCCCCGAAGGGGCGCGGATCGTCAATACCGCACGGCTGTCGCTGGATGACATCATAGAGGAAATCGCCGCCGCCGATGCCGCAGGTCATGACGTGGCGCGCCTGCATTCGGGCGACCTGTCGGTCTGGTCGGCGATGGGCGAACAGCTGCGCCGCTTGCGCGAGATGGGCATCGCCTATGACGTGACGCCGGGGGTGCCATCCTTTGCAGCCGCTGCCGCGGAACTGGGGGCCGAGCTGACCCTGCCGGGCGTGGCGCAATCGGTGATCCTGACCCGCACCTCGGGCCGCGCCACGGCGATGCCCGAAGGCGAGACGCTGGCCAATTTCGCCCGCACCGGGGCGACGCTGGCCATCCATCTGTCGGTGCATGTGCTCGATAAAGTCGTCGAAGAACTGACCCCGCATTACGGTGCCGATTGCCCCGTCGCCGTGGTCTGGCGTGCAAGCTGGCCCGATCAGCGCATCGTCAAAGCGACGCTTGCGACCCTGCGCACCGAAGTGGGCGAGGAAATGGCCCGCACCGCGCTGATCCTCGTGGGCCATGCCATCGGGGCCGAGGATTTCGGCGAGAGCCGCCTTTACGCCGCCGATTATGACCGCCGCTTCCGCCCCGTCGGGGCCGAGCCGCGCTTTCCGGAGACCTCCTCATGATCCCGCCCGGCCTGCTGATCTCCGCCCCGGCCTCCGGCACCGGCAAGACAACCTTGATGCTGGGGCTGCTGGCTGCGCTGCGCGCCGAAGGTGTCGCGGTGCAGCCGTTCAAAAGCGGCCCCGATTACATCGATCCAGCCTTTCACACGGCGGCCTCGGGCCGGGCGTCTTTCAACCTCGACAGTTGGTCGATGGACCGCGCGCGGATCGAAGGGCTGGTCGGCAATGCCGATGGGGCCGAATTGATCCTCGGCGAAGGGTCGATGGGACTGTTTGACGGGGTGGCCAAACCGGGGGCCTGCGGCAATGGCGCCAGCGCCGATGTCGCGGCGCTGATGGGCTGGCCGGTGGTGCTGGTGCTCGACGTATCGGGTGCGGCGCAATCGGTGGCGGCCACGGCGCTCGGCTTTCGCGAGATGCGGCCCGATGTGGAACTGGCGGGCGTGGTGTTGAACCGCGTCGCCTCCCCCCGGCATGAGACGCTGGTGCGCGCGGGGATGGAGGCTGTCGGGATCAAAGTCTTCGGCGCGCTGCCGCGCCGGGTGGAGATCGAAATGCCCGAGCGTCACCTCGGGCTGGTGCAGGCCGGAGAGCAGGAAAACCTGCCCGATCTGTTGGGGCAGGCGGCGGCATTCGTCGCGGCCCATGTTGATGTCCCCGCCCTGCGGGACGCCGCGCGGGGCACGTTGCAGAACCCACCCGCACCGGCGCAGATCAACCCGCCCGGGCAGCGCATCGCGCTGGCGCAGGACAACGCTTTCGCTTTTGTCTATCCGCATCTTTTGGCCGGATGGCGCGCGGCGGGGGCAGAGGTTCTGCCCTTCTCCCCGCTCGCCGATGAAGCGCCGGACGACAGTGCCGATTGCTGCTGGCTCCCCGGTGGCTACCCTGAACTCCACGCCGGCAGGCTCGCCGCCGCCGCGCAATTCCGCGACGGGCTGCGCGCCTTTGCCGAGACCCGCCCCGTGCACGGCGAATGCGGGGGCTATATGGCGATGGGCGCGGGCCTCATCGACAAAGAGGGCGCCCGGCACGAGATGGCGGGGCTTTTGGGGCTGGAGACCTCTTTCGCCAAACGCAAGATGCATCTGGGCTACCGTCAAGCCGATCTCAACGCGCCGATCCCCGGCCATTCGGCACGGGCCGAATTGCGCGGACATGAGTTCCACTATGCCACGATCCTTGCAGAGCCGGATGCCCCGCTGGCCCGGATCACCGACGCCAATGATCTTGAAGTGCCCGAGACCGGCTCGGTCCGCGATTTCGCTGGGGGTGGGCGTGCCACGGGCACCTTCTTTCACATGATCGCGGCGCTGTGATGGGGGGCTTTGTTTCCTTCGTCTCCTCCGGCCCGGGCGACCCGGAGCTCTTGACCGTCAAGGCCGTGGCGCGGTTGCAGGCGGCCGATGTGGTGCTCTTCGATGACCTCAGCGCAGGCCCGATTTTAGAGCACGCGCGGCCCGATGCGGACCTGATCGGGGTTGGCAAACGGGCCGGGCGCGCCTCGCCCAAGCAAGACCATGTAAGCCGCGTTCTGGTCGATCATGCGGAAGCCGGGCTGAAGGTCGTGCGGTTGAAATCCGGCGACAGCGGCATGTTCGGACGGCTGGAGGAAGAGATCATCGCCCTGCGCGCGGCGGATATCCCTTTCGAGATCGTGCCGGGCGTGACCGCCGCCTCTGCCGCCGCCGCCACCGCAGGCATCCCGCTGACCCGCCGCATGACGGCGCGGCGCGTGCAATTCATCACCGGCGCGGATGTGACCGGCGAATTGCCGCGCGACGTGAACATGGCCGCCTTGGCCGATCCAATGGCGACCACCGTGGTCTATATGGGCAAACGCACCTTTGCGGGCCTTGCTGCGCGCTTGATCGAACACGGGCTGCCAGGCCACACGCCCGCGCTGCTGGCCGAGGCGGTCTCGACCCCGGCGGAGAAGGTGCAGCGCTTTACCATTGAAACTTTGGCACGCCATCTGGAAAGCACCAGCAGCACCACGCCCGCGCTGATCTTTTACGGACCATTGGCCGAGTTCGAGACGTGAAAGCGTTTGTCTGCACCTCTTGCACCGCCGACGGCGGCTTTCTGGATGTGGTCCGCGCGGGTCTGTCCGAGGTGGAGGTCGAAGGCATCGACTGTATGTCAGGCTGCACGCGGGCGCAGACGGTGGCGTTTCGCGCGCCAGGCAAGGTGGCCTATCTGTTTGGAGAGATCACCGAGGCGGATATGGATGACCTGTGCCGTTTCGTGACCCTCTACCGCGCGTCGCCGGATGGCAAATTCCCCGATGCGCGGGTGCTGGGAGGGCTGCGGCTGAAAGCGATTGCGAGGATACCGGGATGAGCGCGCTTGAACTCACTTTGATCGGCATTGGCACCGGCAACCCTGAGCATCTGACGCTGCAAGCGATCCGGGCGATGAACGCGCAAGACCTGATCTTGATCCCGCAAAAGGGCGCGGGCAAGGATGATCTGGCGGGACTACGGCGGAGCATCTGCGACGAGGTGTTGACCAATGAGGCGGTGCAGATCGTCGGCTTCGATCTGCCCGTGCGCGACCCGGCGATCGAGGATTACCGCGCCCGTGTCGACCACTGGCATGATGCGATTGCCGAGGCATGGCGCGGGGCGATGGCCCAGCATCCGACCGCCCGGCGGGTGGCGCTGCTGGTCTGGGGCGACCCGTCGCTTTATGACAGCACCCTGCGCATCGCCGCGCGGCTGGAACCCGCGCCCCGCATCACCGTGATCCCCGGCATCACCTCATTGCAAGGGCTGACGGCGGCCCATGCGATCCCGCTGAATGAAATCGGCGCGCCCTTCATGGTGACCACCGGGCGGCAATTGCGCGATCACGGTTGGCCCGAAGGGGTCGATACGCTGGTGATCATGCTCGATGGCGATTGCGCCTTTCAGACCTTGCCGCCTGCGGGGGTGACGATCTGGTGGGGCGCCTATGTT
Organism: Sulfitobacter sp. M85; assembly: GCF_029285915.1. NCBI lineage: Bacteria > Pseudomonadati > Pseudomonadota > Alphaproteobacteria > Rhodobacterales > Roseobacteraceae > Sulfitobacter > Sulfitobacter sp. M85. The sequence goes on along the minus strand of NZ_JABECQ010000001.1, from coordinate 203,987 downwards.
GGCATGGCCGAAGAGATCATCCGCCACGGCCCGTTGGCCGAGGTTGCCGAAGACATCATTGCCACCCGTGCCGCCGCCCGCGCGGCGCATGGTTGGATCATGGACATCTACCTGCTGCGGCGCGGCTGATCCTCAACCGTCGGGATCGACCTTGCCGCGCATCGCCTTAACCTCGCCGCGCACCTTCTTGGCCTTGAGACGGCGCTTTTTCGACCCCAGCGTCGGGCGGGTGGCGATGCGGCGTTTCGGCGGGGTGAGGGCGCGGCGGATCAACTCGGCCAGCCGCTCGCGCACCAATTCGCGGTTGCGCGCCTGACTGCGGGTCTCGTCACATTGCAACACCAATGCGCCTTCGGTGGTCCAGCGCCGTCCGGCCAGACGGCGCAGCCGGTTCTTGACCGGTTGCGGTAGGGAGGGCGAGGTGGCGGCCTCGAACCGCAATTCCACCGCCGAGGAGACCTTGTTCACATTCTGCCCGCCAGGGCCGGAGGCGCGCATGAAGCTTTCCGTCAGCTCCCAATCCTGAATGGCGATGTCATCGTTGATGTGCAGCATGGGCTCTCCTTGCCCCCGCAACATGCCAGCCCGCGCCATAAGGGTGAAGGGGGAATGCGAAATGGGCCGCCCCTTGCGGAGCGGCCCAATCGAATGGTTTCAGGAGGGGGATCGGTTAGACCGCCGTCCACCAGGTGGTTGCATTGCCAGGGGCTGCCCTAGCAGGAAACCCCGCTGGCTGTTCCGACACCTCGCTCCAATACCTTTCTTGACACTGGATCACCTCCTTTACATTTGTTGAACTCACCCTGAGCGTTGCACAGGTTTTGAAATTCGCAAAGCGTTTTTTTTGAAGGGGCGCGGCGGCAGGGGGTGGCCCCCTGCGCCAGTATCACGCGCGGGCGGTCAGCCGTGCGGTCAGGAGCCGGAAGGGGATCAGCGCGATGAGCGCGATGGCCAGTTTGACCGACCAATCCGCCACGGCGAGCGAGACCCAGAGCGGCGCGAGCGGGCCAGCGCCCAAAAGCGGCAGCGTCTCAGCAGCCCAAGCCACATCGGTGGCGAGGTGGATGAACGACAGGCTGGCCGAAAAGGCGATGGAGAAAAACAGCGCCGTGTCGATCGCGCTGCTGATCAATGTGCTGACCAAGGGCGCGCGCCACCATGCGCCATCGCGAAAACGGTTAAAGATCGTCACGTCCAGCAGCTGCGCCACGAGGAAGGCGGTGCCCGAAGCCACGGCAATGCGGATCGTCACAAGCGGGCCGAATTCGCCCATGATCTGCGTGCCAATGAGCGAGCAGATCAGGCCCACGACAAAGCCCACCAACACGACCCGGCGCGCGGCAGAGGCGCCGTAGAGACGGTTCATCACATCGGTGACGAGGAAGGCGAGCGGATAGGTGAAAGCCCCCCAGGTCAGCCATTGGCCAAAGAGAAACTGAACAAGGATATTCGAGGCCACGACGATGGCGGCCATGGCAAGAATGCCGGGAAGATAGGTGCGTGTCATATGTGAACCGTTTTGTGCAAGGGTGCGGCGACTTGGCCTGCGGGGATCGCAGACCGGACGGCTTTAGCCCTCGGAACCCGGTTTGGCAAGGATCAGCTCGACCACCTCATTGCGCTGCATGACGAAGAAATTGTCGTCCGACAGCAGGGTCAGCCGGGTTTGCCCCGCCGCGTCCTGCCAAGTGCTGAGTGCTTCGAGGTTGTCATATTGACCGGGGCCGGAGGTCAGCAGTGTCTCTTCGCCAAGCGCAGGCGCGGTGAGGTCGAAGCTGCGGATGCGGTTGCGAAACCCCAGCGGCGTGATCGTCCGCTCCAGCAGATAAAGCGTACCGTCCTGGGCAAAATCGGCATCCACCGGCAGGAACGGCCCCCGGCGCGGGATTTCTGCGGTGATCGTCCAACTGCTGCCGTCAAAGGCATAGAGCGGGAAATCATCCGAGGCCGGGCCGCCGCCTTCGGGGATCGCAAAGAGCCGCCCATCGGGGTGGGCGGCCAAAGTCTCCATCCCCGCGTTCGGCTCGAACTTGGCGAAGTCGTCATGTCTGGGCAGCGGGGTGGTGACGCCGCTCTCGGGCGACAGCCGCGCGACATGGTGGTCGTGTTCGAATGAGACGTAGAGTTGCCCGCTGCCGTCACGCGCCAGCGCTTCGGCATCGCGCATCTTGTCGCGCAGGGACTTGCCATCGGCATCTTTGAGCGGCGCATCCTCCTCAATCTCAAGCGACACCAGACGGCCCGCCTCGCGCAGCATGCGCGCTTGCACGACGCGGCCCCGGTCCGACACCGCCGTGAGGCGGGTGCCATCGGCATTCACCTCGACCCCGGAAAAGCCGCCGAACCACGGCGCCGGATGGCGCCATGTCAGCACGCTGTCCACCTGCACCACCGGCCCTGTCTGCGCGGCGGGGGCCACGCAGGCGATGAGCAGGAAGAACGGAAGGCAGGCGCGGATCAGTTTGCGTTCAAAACGGCGTTGCATTGTGCAGGCAGGTCCGCAAGCAGGATGTCGCGCTTGGGCTTGGGTGTCACTTTGGGCGCGCTCGGGTCGGGCTTTGGCGGGTTCAGGATATTGGCCTGCCACTGGCGCGCATCGGCGCAGCCGTCACCGGGCGGGGGTGGGGCCTGATCCACACAGCCGCGCGCGCCCTTGGGGCAGCTGATGCGGATGTGGAAATGGTAGTGGTGCCCGTACCAAGGCCGGATTTTGCGCAGATAGCTGCGGTCGCCCTTCTCATCGGCGCACATCTGCACCTTGGCGCCGGGGAAAACAAAGATGCGCGCGGTGCGGGGGTCTTGGGCCGCAGCCTTAATGACTTCGTGATGCGCAGGTGTCCAAGAGGAATTCACATAGGCCCCGCTTGCCCGGCGCATGGAGATCGACGAGATGTTTTCACGCTGGGCGCGGCTGAGGTTGAGGGATTTGGGCGGCAGCATCCAGATGTCGGCATCCAGCCCGATCTGGTGGCTGGCGTGCCCGGTCAGCATCGGCCCGCCGCGCGGCTGGCTCATGTCGCCGACATAGATGCCTTCCCAACCGGGTTGCTGCGCGGCCTTCCGGCTGAGTTTCTTGACCATGTCGATCATCTCGGGATGGGCCCAGTTGCGGTTGCGCGACAGGCGCATGGCCTGCCATGTCGGACCCGTCTCAGGCAATTGTTCGGCCCCGGCGAGGCACCCTTTGGAATAGCTGCCGAAAGCCGCCGGAGATTGCGCGGAGGCAAAGTTCTTGGCGCCGAAAAGCCGCTTGGCCTCAACCGTGCTCAATGCGCCGCCCGAAGAGCCGATGGTCGGCAGGGCGACCTTCTCACCGCTGATGTCGGTCTCGGTCCGGCCGCCCCCGCAAGAGGCAAGCGCAAAGGCCAGCGCCACGGAGGTGAAGGTGCGAAGCAGCGTCATGTGGCGAAATCTCCCTTGGGTTTGACCCAGGCTAACAGGATCAATCCGATGATGAAAAGCCCCACGACGGGGGTGATCCCCAGCCTTTGGCTGCCGGTGAGGTCGCTGGTCAGGGCAATCAGCGCCGGTGCGAGAAAGGAGGTGGCTTTGCCCGAGAGGGCGTAGAGGCCGAAAGCCTCGGTCATTCGCTCGGGGTTTCCCTGCCGGGTCAGCATGTTACGCGATGACGCCTGTAGCGCCCCGCCCGCCGCGCCGATAGAGGCACCGGCGACGTAGAACAGGATATCGGGCAGGGCGGAGCCTTCGGGCAAAGAAACGCCCATGACCGAATTTGGCCCCAGCGAGATGATCAGGCAGGCGGTGGCGATGAGGATGACGCAGCAGGCCACGATCACCGGCATCGGGCCGATGCGCCGGTCGATCCGCCCGCCCAGCACGCAGAACACCGCGCCCGAGATGGCGGCGAGGATGCCGAAGATGCCGATCTCTTGGATCGACCAATCCAGCACCCCAAGCGCATAGACCCCGCCAAAGGTATACATCCCGTTCAGCGCGTCGCGGTAGAACATCGACGAGCCGAGATAGGCCAGCAGAGACGGATGCTTCGGCAGCCCCCGCAGGGTGCGCGCCAAATCCGCGAGACCCGCACCCACGCGATAGCGCACCGCGCCGCGTTTCGGCCTGTCGCGCACATAGAGGAAGAAGGGGATCATAAAGACCGCGTACCAGATGGCCGTCAGCGGCCCGACGATGCGGGTGTCGGCCTTTGTCGCCGGGTCCAGCCCGAAAAGCGGCGTCAGCCCCGCCATGGTGCGCCCATTCGCGCCGCTTTGAAACAGGGCGATCATCGCGATCAGCGCCAGCACCCCGCCCGCATAGCCAAAGGCCCAGCCATCGCCGGAAATGCGTCCCCGCTCATCCGCGTCGGGGTGCAGCTCGGGCAGGTAGGCATTGGTAAAGATCGTCGCGAACTCCATCCCGACCAAGCCGATGCCGAAAAAGAACAGCGCCCAAAGCAGAGAGAAATCTCCCGGCGCGGTCCACCACAGTGCGCCTGCGCCCACCACATACATGGCCGAGAACAGCCAGATCCAAGGCATCCGCCGCCCCGAGGAATCCGCCACAGCGCCCAAGACCGGGGCCAGCACCGCAATCGCGACGCCCGCCAGCGCCAGACCATAGCCCCAGTATGCCTGGGCTTGGGCTTTGGCGGCGCCAAGCTCCATCCCGCCCTCGACCAGCGCATTGGTCGCGGTCTGAGCAAAGTAGGGGCCGAAGATGAAAGTCAGAAGCAGGGTGTTGTAAGGCTGGCTGGCCCAGTCAAAGAAATACCATCCCCAGATGCGCTTGCGCCCGCCTGTCTGTGCCATGTTGCGCCCTTTCGCGGCCTGCCCTTTTTCAAGTTAGAGCAGGGCAGGGCGCAAGGCGCAAGCGTCAGTAAGGGCAGGGGGCGAGGCAGAGGAGGGCGGTCGGCTCAGGCCGAAAGCTGCTCTGCGGTCTCGGGGGCAGGGACCGCGTCCTGCATCGGCGGCCACGGGCGATGCGCATCGGCGCGGATCCACTCCGCTACCCAGCCGGGCACTTCGGGCGAAGGTTGCTGCCGTCCCATCGCTTGCAGGACCTTTTCCGGCGGGATCAGGCCGTTGCGATCCGTGACAGCGGAACGGTAGAGCACATGGCTCGCGCATTCGCCGTTCTTCTTCCACATGGATTGCTCAAGATAGATGAACTTGTCGTCCCAACACAGTGTCCGGCTGCGCATCTCGAACTTCTCGAACATGCGGATGCGGCGGCGGAACCGCGTGCTGGAGCCTGCGATGGTGATGGCCCATTTGTTTTGCCGCAGCAGCGTGATCAGCCCGGCCCGCTGCGCCATGGCGGTGCGGCCCAGATCATAAAGCGACAGTGCCCGCCCGTTGTTCAATTCCATCCAGATATCGAGGTCATGCGGCCAGCAGATGTGGTGGCTGACATGGGTGTCGGTCAGATTGTCCAGCGGCGCCTGCCGCGCGGCGACGATGACGTCTTTGGCCATGCGGATGATCGGGAACATGAGGCTTTCCTTTGTCGTGACGCCGCGGATCTGCGGCGGAAGCGCAGCGCGGTCAAGCATATACGTCGCGGCACTCTTGCCCTTTGAGGGCGGGGCGCTTAATTGTCTTGCGTCAAACCAAGGGGATATTCCATGACGTCGCTGTTCCAGATCCTGATGCTGCTTTTGAACATCGTTTGGTTCATCGTCATCGCCCATGTCATCATGTCTTGGTTGATCAATTTTCAGGTGCTGAACCTGCGCCAGCCGCTGGTGGCGCAGATCTGGGACGGGCTGAACCGCATTCTTGAGTCGGTCTATAGCCGTGTGCGCAATGTGATCCCGCCGATGGGCGGTCTGGACCTCGCCCCCCTGATCGTGCTGATCGCCGTTGCCATGGCGCGGATCGTGCTTACCAACAACGCAGCGGCCTTCTACTGACCCGTGCCCCGGGCCCGCCCGCGCGCCGATGCCGCGGGCATCTGGCCTTGTTCACGCTTTGTTAGTGTGGGAGTCTGCATAAAAAGAGCAGACAATCTTACAGGTTCTCCATGACAGGCGCTGCCACGCTTCTTCGTGATGTTTTCGGTTTCGACGGGTTCCGCCCCGGCCAGCAAGAAATTGTTGAGGCCGTAACCGAGGGCGAGAACGTGCTGGCCATCATGCCCACGGGCGGCGGCAAATCCCTGTGTTTCCAATTGCCTGCCCTGATGCGCGAGGGGGTGACGGTGGTGATCTCGCCGCTGATCGCCCTGATGCGCGATCAGGTCCGCAGCCTGCAAGAAGCAGGCGTCGCGGCAGGCGCGCTCACCTCAGGCAACACGCCCGAAGAGACCGATGCGGTTTGGGAGGCGTTGGAAGCTGGCACGCTCAAACTGCTCTACATGGCTCCGGAACGGCTGGCGGCAGGCTCCGCCATGGGGATGCTGCGGCGCGTTGGCGTCAATCTCATCGCCGTGGACGAGGCGCATTGCGTCAGCCAATGGGGCCATGACTTCCGCCCGGACTACCTGCGCATCGGTGAGCTGCGCCGCACGCTCGACGTACCGCTCGCCGCCTTCACCGCCACGGCGGATGCCGAAACGCAGGTCGAGATTGTCGAGAAGCTCTTTGACGGCACCCCGCCGCGCGCCTTCCTGCGCGGTTTCGACCGGCCCAACATCCATCTTGCCTTTGCCGCCAAGAACAAGCCGCGCGACCAGATCCTCGCCTTCGCCGGGGCGCGGCGCGGCCAATCGGGCATCGTCTATTGCGGCACAAGGGCCAAGACCGAGGGGCTAGCCAAGGCGCTGCGCGATCAGGGGCAGGAGGCGCTGCATTACCATGGCGGCATGGAGGCCGAGGACCGCCGCATCGCCGAGCGACGTTTCCAGCAAGAGGACGGGCTGATCGTCTGCGCCACCGTGGCCTTTGGCATGGGCGTGGACAAGCCCGACATTCGCTGGGTCGCCCATGCCGATCTGCCCAAGTCGATCGAGGCTTACTACCAAGAGATCGGCCGCGCCGGGCGCGATGGTGCCCCGGCCGAGACGTTGACGCTTTTCGGCCCCGACGACATCCGCCTGCGCCGCGCCCAGATCGACGAGGGGCTGGCCCCGCCCGAACGCCGCGCCGCCGATCACGGGCGGCTCAACGCGCTTCTGGGGCTGGCCGAGGCGCTGGAGTGCCGCCGCAAGACGCTGCTGGGCTATTTCGACGAGACCGAGGTGACCTGCGGGCGTTGCGATCTCTGCGATACCCCCGCGGAGGTTTTCGACGGCACCACGGCGGTGCGCAAGGCGCTCTCGGCCATGCTGCGCACCGACGAATGGTTCGGCGCCGGCCATCTCATCGACATCCTCTTGGGCAACGAGACCGAGAAGGTCCGCCAGCGCGGCCACCAATCGCTGCCGACCTACGGCGTCGGCGGCGAATACAGCCGCAACGAATGGCAGGCGGTGTTCCGGCAGATGATGGGCCATGACCTCGTGCGCCCGGATGCCGAGCGCCACGGCGCGCTGCGCATGACCGACGCCGCCCTGCCGATCCTGCGCGGCGAGGCCAGCATCAACCTGCGCCGCGATACGATCAAGGCGGCGGGCGCGAACCGGCGGCCCGCGGTCAAGGCCATGGTCAGCGATGAGGACGCGCCGCTGCTCTCGGCGCTCAAGGCCAAGCGTCGCGCGCTGGCCGAGGCGGCCCGCGTGCCCGCCTATATCATCTTCACCGACCGGACATTGATCGAGATGGCCGAGGCGCGGCCGCAAGACCTCGACGCCATGGCGCGGATCGGCGGCGTGGGGGCCAAGAAGCTGGAAAATTACGGTGCGGCCTTCCTCGAAGTCATCAACGGCGAGGCGCAGCCGATGCATAAGGCGCGGCGCAAGCTGGCGGGGCGCGAGGCGGGCAATGTCTATGACCAGCTGTTGCAGGTGCAGGCCGATCTGGCGCGCGGCGAACAGGGGACCGAAAAGCCGCTGAGCTGTTCTGCCGCGATGCTTGCGAAAGTGGCCCAACTGCGCAGCGCCGACCCTTCGGCCATTGAACGATTGCTCGGCGATAAACGCGCTGAACGCTTTGGTCCGGCCTTTCTGGACGTTCTGCGCGACCCGGGCTAGATCACCCCGAAACGTCCCCAAGGAGACTGCCATGCTCGTCGTTATTTCCCCCGCCAAACGCCTTGATTGGGCCGAGCGCAATGTCGCCGTCACCCAGCCTGATTTTCAGGAAGACGCCGTGCGGCTGGCGACGACTGCGCGCAATCTCAGCTTGGGCGATCTCAAAAGCCTGATGGGGCTGAGCGACGATCTCGCGCGGCTCAACCGCGACCGCTTTCAGGCGTTCGAGGCTGAGCCCTCAGCCGAGGTCACCCGCCCCGCCGCGCTGGCCTTCGCCGGCGACACCTATCAGGGGCTGGAGGCCACGAGCCTTGATGCCGATGAGATGACCTATGCCCAAGATCACCTGCGCATCCTGTCGGGCCTTTACGGCGTGCTGCGCCCGCTCGATGCGATCCAAGCCTACCGGCTAGAGATGGGCAGCAAGCTGAAAACCCGCCGGGGCGGCAACCTTTATGACTATTGGCGCGACAGCCTGTCAAAGGCGTTGAACGCACAGGCCGAGGCGACCGGCAGCGATGTTCTGGTGAACTGCGCCAGTCAGGAATACTTTGGCGCGGTGGACCTCAAGGCGCTGAAACTGCGGGTGATCACCCCGCAGTTCATGGAAGATAAGGGCGATGGCAAGGGGCCGAAGATCGTCAGCTTCTTCGCCAAGAAGGCGCGGGGTGCCATGGCCCGCTACATCGTGCAGCACCGGGTGAACGACCCGGAAGGCTTGCAGGATTTCGACAGCGGCGGCTATGCCTATCAGCCCGATGCCTCGACGCCCGAGCGTCCGGTCTTTGTCCGGCCCTACCCGTCGAACTGACCCACAGGCGGGGCGGCGATGCGCGCCTTCCCGCCGTGCGCCGCCCGCCGGGCGATTGCCGCGCTTGGCGAAGGGGCGTAGACCTAGCGCCATGAAATACCCGCTCGTCACCGCCGCTCTCCTCGCCTGCGCCACACCGCTTGGCGCGCATCCGCATATCTTCGTCGATACCGGGTTCGAAGTGATCGTCGATGCCGAGGGGCGGTTGACCCATCTGCGGATCACATGGGCCTATGACGAATTCTACTCTCTCTTGGTGACCGAGGATCGCGGCCTCGACCCCGATTACGATGGCGTGCTGACGCAGGCGGAAGTCGCCTCTCTCAACGGATTCGACATGCAGTGGATCGAAGGGTTCAACGGCGATACGGTCTTGCTGGAGGGGGGCGAAGAGGTCGCGCTCTCGGGTCCGCAAGACGTGGAAACCCGCTTTGCCGAAGGCCGCATCATCACCAGCCATCTGCGCGCGGTCGAAGGCCTGGCTCCCTCGGCGGATGGGCTGATCATCAAACCCTATGATCCGACCTATTACACCGCCTATGAAGTGACCCAGAAAGTGACCATCCAAGGCAGCGATGCCTGCCGCGCGCGGGTCAAGATGCCGGATATGAATGCCGATCTGCGCGCCCTTCAGCAGGACTTGAGCACGCTGGACGCGAATACCGATCCAAGCGATGTCGGCTTGCCGGAGATCGGCGAAGCCTTGGCCAATGAAGTGGTGATCACATGCGACGCATCATAGCGCTGGCGGCATTGGCGACCCTTTTGGCGCTGGCGGCGCTGTGGTGGTCGGGCGGGTTCAACGCCCTTGCCCATTGGGCCGCGGGACAGCAGCGCGGATTTCAAAACAGTATCGCCAGCGGGCTGCGCGCCACGCGGGGCGGCGATACGGCGGCGTTCTGGACGGTGCTCTTGGCGTCTTTTGCCTATGGCGTCGTCCATGCGGCGGGGCCGGGGCACGGCAAGATCGTGATCGGCGGCTACGGGTTGGCGCGGGCGGTGCCAGTGCTGCGGCTGTCGCTGATCGCGCTCGCGGCGTCCTTGGGCCAAGCGGTGACCGCCGTGGTTCTGGTCTATGCGGGTATCCTCCTCTTGGGTCTCGGGCGGGAGGCGCTGGTCGGCGTGACCGAAGGCATCATGGCCCCGGCAAGCTATGGCGCGATTGCTCTCATCGGGCTTTGGTTGATCTGGCGCGGGTTGCGCCATGCGCGACAGGACAGATCGGCGCATTCCGGTGAAGTATGCAGCCATTGCGGCCATGCCCATGGGCCCAGTCTGGCGCAGGTTCAGCGCGCGGGCAGACTGCGCGACGCGCTGCTTTTGATCGGTGGGATCGCCATCCGGCCCTGCACTGGCGCGCTTTTCGTGCTGGTGATCACTTGGCATATGGGGATCGGCGGGGTCGGCATCTTGGGGGCCTTTGCCATGGCGCTCGGCACCGGCTTGATCACCATCGCCACCGGCTTGGCCGCAACGGGGCTGCGCGCCGGGGTCTTGGGCGGCCTCGCCGGATCGCCGAGGCTGGCCCAAGCCGGAGCGGTGGCCGAGTTGACGGCGGGCTTGGTCGTGGTGACGCTGGCGGGCGGTTTGCTGCTGCGGGCGCTTTAGCGGCGGCCCTCGCGCAGCCATGCGGCAATGATGAAGAGCGCCGAAAGCAAGAGCACCAGCCACCCCGGCAGCAGCGGCGTTTGTCGCACATCGCGCGTCTCGTAAGCGCCGCGCGGGGTCAGCCCCAGCCAGCCGCGCCCGGCGGCAGGGCGGCCAAGGCGCACGTCGCGCAGACGGGGGAGCCCATCCTCCACCCGTGCCACCCCACCGCGCAGGCTGTCGATCGCCGGGCGCAGGGCCGCATCGCTGGCGATGGTCTCCACAAACTCGCGCGGGGCGGCGGGGCCGAGGCCGATGACGGTGACCTCTTCGCCGTTCTCCAGCCGGTAGAGGCCGATCTCTTCGCCGGTATATTCCGCTTCGAACCGGCCCGGCCCGGCGGGGGTGAGGGGCAGTTCAGTCGTGCTGCCATCGGGGGCGGTGATCGTGACGGGGGGCACGGTCTCGTCCAAGGTGCGGCGGGTGATGCGCATGGTCCGGCCTTGGGCAGAGGCCATCAGCGCCTCTTCCTCAAGCTCGGGTTCCTTCATCATCCAATGGGCCAGACGGCGCAGCAATTCCAACTGCGGGCCGCCGCCCTCATAGCCGCGGTTCCACAGCCAAGCGTGGTCAGAGGCGAGCAGCGCCACGCGCCCCTCATCCACGCGGTCCAGCACTAGAAGCGGGCGGTCGTCCGCGCCGGTCATCACCACGTCGCCGCTTTCAGCGTTCACGTCGATCTGACGCAGCCAGCGGCCCCAGTCGCCCTTGCCGGGCAGGTCTGAGGTGACGGGATGGCGCTGGCCGATGTCGGTGACGACCGGGGGGAATGCTTCCTCCACCACCCGCGCGGTGGGGGTGGCGGGCAGCACCGTGCCGAGCGGCGACCGGTAGAGGCTGTCGGCACTGGCAAAATCCGGCCCGGCGGCGACCAGCACCGCACCGCCCTTGCGCACATATTGCGCCACGTTGTCGAGGTAGAGCGCAGGCAGAATGCCGCGCCGTTGGTAGCGGTCAAAGATGATGAGATCGAAGTCGTCGATCTTTTCCATGAACAACTCGCGCGTCGGGAAGGCGATGAGCGACAGCTCGTTCACCGGCACCCCATCCTGTTTGTCGGGCGGGCGCAGAATGGTGAAATGCACCAGATCGACCGCGCTGTCGGACTTCAGCAGGTTGCGCCACGTGCGCCCGCCGGGATGCGGCTCGCCTGAGACCAAGAGCACGCTGAGCCGGTCGCGCACGCCGTTCATATGGATCAGCGCGGCATTGTTGCGGTCGGTCAACTCCCCCTCGGCTTCGGGCAGGGAAAAGCGGATCACGTTGCGCCCGCCGTGGGGCAGGGCCACGGGCAGTTCAAGGTCTTGGCCAATCGGCACGTTGAAACTCTGCGGTTCTTCCCCGTCGACAGAGATATCAAGCTGGGTCAGCCCGCCGCCCTCGGGCGCGGCCCCCAGATCGTCGATGCGCAGCGTCAGGGTCACCGGCTCTCCGATGATGGCAAAGGCCGGAGCGTTGCGCACAGTCAGGCGGCGGTCCCAATCCTCGGCCCGACCGGTTTGCAGCAGATGTAGCGGCGCGGGCAGGTCGAGCGGTAGATCGGCGTCATGCACCCGGCCATCGCTGAGCGCCAGAATGCCCGCGATCCGCGCGCGTGGCTCTTCGGCCAGCGCATCGGCCAGCGTGGTCATCAGCCGGGTGCCTGCATCCTCGGCCCCATCGGGCACGGTGATCCGGCGCAGCTCGGTATTGGGGCGGGCGGCGATGCGGGTAGAGAGCGCCTCTGCCGCCGCGTCGGTCTGCGCGGCACGGTCGGAGAGCCGCTGGCTGGCGCTTTCGTCTTCCAAAAGCAGCACGATGTCCGACAGCGGCGCGCGGTCTTCGGTCTGGTAGGATGGCCCGGCGAGCGCGGCCAGAACCACTGCCGCCGCCAAGCCCCGCAGGGCCCAGCCCGACAGGCCGCGCCACAGCGCCAGCAGAAGGCCGAGCGCGGCCAGCACCGCAAGGCCGATCAGCAGCGGCAGGGGGATCAGCGGGTCGAAAAGCACGGTTCCGGTCATTGGCCCAACCTATCCAGCAGCGCAGGCACATGGACCTGATCGGATTTGTAGTTGCCGGTCAGCACATGCATGACAAGGTTCACGCCAAAGCGGTAGGCCAGTTCGCGCTGCCGCTCTCCGGCAAAGCCGCGCCCGATGGGCAAGAGCGGCGCGCCATCGCGGCGCACAGCCCAAGCCGCAGCCCAGTCGTTGCCCCCGATCACCACCGGCGTCACCCCGTCATTGAGGTTGCGAAAGGGCATCCCCTCGATCCGTTCGGCATCGGGCGGCGCAGCCTCGACCCAGACATCGCGGCTGCTGTAGCGACCGGGGTAGTCTTGCAACAGATAGAAAGTGCGCGTCAGCACATGGTCGCCCGGCAGCGGCTCCAGCGGCGGAATGTCGAGCGGTGCGGCCAGTTCCTGCAACTTGCGCCCATTCGGGCTGGCGGCACCGTAGCTGGCGATATCCGCGTCCCGCGTATCGAACAGGATCAGCCCGCCCGAGCGGAGGTAGTCGTTCAGCTTGCCATAAGCCTCGGACGAGGGCTGCGGTTGGTCGGGGGTTACTGGCCAATAGAGGATCGGAAAGAAGGCCAGTTCGTCCTGCTCAAGATCAACGCCGGTGGGCAGGTCAGGCTCTACGGTCGTGCGGAAATAAAGCGTGTCCGACAGGCCGATCAACCCGGCGCGGGCGATCTCGTCAACGTCGCTGTTGCCGGTCAGCACATGGGCCAAAGTCACCTCAGAGGCCGAGCGTATTGCAAAGCTTTCGGGGTCATTCTCCTGCGCGTCGCCCATCTGCGGGGCGATGGCCAGCCCCAAGGCCAGCGCCAAGCTGCCAGTGGAGCGGCGCAGCAGCAGCCCCGAAAGGGCGAGGGAGGCCAGCACATCGGCCACGAGCAAAAGAATGGCGAGGCTCAGAAGCGCCCCGGCGAGTGGCTGTTCCGGCGGCAGGGCAAGGCCCCGCAGCGGCACATCGGCGGGCCATGTGGCGGGGGTGAGGGCGGTCTCGCCGGTCAGCACATTGCGCGCAAGACGCCGGTCTTCGGCGCCGTAGATGCCGGGCGGAAGGGCGGGGCCTGCGGGGGCCGAGATCAGGTCAGGCCCCGCAACGCCGGGCAGGTTGCCCGCATCCGACAGGCTGCCGAAACCGTCCATCACCCACAGCGGGGTCCATGTGGTGCCCTCAAGGCTCTCGGCCTCGGGGGCGCTGGCACCGGATGACACGGCCAGCCGTTCCATCATCTGCACGAAAAGACCCGAAAGCGGCAGGGTGGACCATTCCGCCGTGGCGGTGACGTGGAACAGCACGATCTGCCCCTGACCCACGGCTTTGCGTGTGACCAGCGGGGTGCCATCGCTGAGCGCGGCGATCACCCGGTCGGCCAACGTCGGGTCGGGTTGGGCCACGACTTGGGCCGAAACGGTCACGTCATCGGGCACCGTCAGCCCAAAGAATGGCGACCCGTTGCGGAAGGGGGCCAGCGCCTTGGGCTCACCCCAAGACATCGCGCCGCCGACACTGCGGCCCCCGGCGCGCAGGCGCACGGGCATCAGCGGGTCTTCGTCGATGCGGCTGACATCGCTCGCCGCCACCCGCGGCCCGGCGAAACGGATGAGCATGCCGCCCGCGTCGATCCACTCTTGCAGCGGCTCGGCCTCAGCAGGGGCGAGGGTGGCCACATCCGCCAGCACGATCACATCGGGGTTGGCGGGCAGCACCTCGGTCAGGGTGCCGTCGATCAGATCTGCGCTCGGGGCCAGCGCCTGTTCGATGTAATGCAGCGGCGAGAGCAGTTGCAGCCCCTCCTGCGCCTCGCGCCCCCGGATCAGCGCGACTTCGCGGCGGCGCAGCCCGTCATCGACCAAGCTGCGCGCCCCGGCGGAGCGTTGGCCCGCGATGTCGAAAGAGGTGAGCCGCGCGCGCATTTCGGCAGGCAGCGAGAGGGAGGTGCGGGCCTCGGTCGCGCCTGCCTCGAACGTCGCATTGGCGGTGGCGAGCACGCGGGCGTTGCCCGCCGGATCGCGGCCATGGGCCTGCACCACCGCCGCGCGTTCCGGTCCGGGCGCGGCGCGGCGCAGGGTCAGGTCGATCGCGCCGTCTTGGTAGACTGCGGGCGCGATGCCGATGACATTGCCCGCGGATTGATGCACCTCGACCGCGCCTTTGGATTGCAGCGCGGCAACCAACTCATCGCGGCCCGGATAGTCCAATCCGTCGCTGAACCACAGGGTGTCGAAGGCGGGCAGGGCCGCCATGATCTCGGTCGCGCGGGTCAGCTCTGCCGGGGCCGGTTGCCACGGCGCGGGGGTGAACCCGGCCAGACGGCTGCGCCACGCATCGGCGGATTGGAAGGTCGGCACCTGCGGGTCGGTGAGGCTAAGGATGCCCACCGTCCGCTCCGCCCGTCCGGCGCGGGTGAGTTGCGCGTCAACGGCGGCCATCTGTCGGTCCCAGCCGCTGGCCCCGGCCCATGAGCCCTCGAGCAGGATCAGCAAGGGGCCGCTGCCCTCTTCCGCCTCGGCCTGCGGGTTCAGCACCGGCCCGGCAAGGCCGATGATGATCGCGGCCACGGCCAGCATCCGCAGCAAAAGTAGCCACCACGGGGTGCGGTCGCTGGTGCTGTCGTCATCCGCCAACCCCAAGAGCAGCGCCACACCGGGAAAGCGGCGGCGAACCGGCGCGGGCGGCACGGCCCGCAGGATTAGCCAAAGGATCGGCAGCGCCAGCAGGGCCAGCAGCAGCCAAGGCGCGGTGAAACCGATGCCGCCGAAAACGCTCATGCCGCACTCCCCTGCCGCGCGTCCAACGCGCCGTAGAGCCAGAGCAGCGCCGACTGCGCCGTGGCATCGGTGTGGTGCAGCCCGTAACGCCAGCCGGTCCGGGCGCAGAGTTGCTGCAAGGCGTCTTTGCGCGCCGCCAGCCGATCGAGGTAGCGATCACGCAGGTCATTCGCTTTGAGCGTCTCATGCCGCAGACTGCCGCCGACGCTTTCGAAAATGGTTCGACCCGCGAAGGGGAAAGCCTCCTCCGCCGGGTCTAGCAGGTGATAGAGCACGCCACGCACGCCACGGTCGGCGGCCTTGGTCAGCGCGGTCTGTACCGGGTCGAGATCGCCCATGAAGTCCGAGATGAAGACCGCCCGCGCATGGGGGATCATGCCGCGATGTTCGGGCGGGGCGTAGTCTTGGCCATCGTCTTGGCAGAGCAATTCGGCCAGTCGCAGCACCTGCGGATTGCCGCGCCGTGGGGGCAGGGCGGTGCCGGTCAGGCCCACACGCTCCCCCCCGCGCAGCAGCAAGATCGCCAGCGCAAGGCCCAAAAGGCGGGCGCGGTCGGCCTTGTCAGGCAGCGCCTTGTCCGAGGCAAAGCGCATCGAGGCCCCCTGATCAACCCAGAGCATGACGGACTGCGCAATCTGCCACTCGCGCTCGCGCACGAACTCCTGATCGCCGCGCGCCGAACGGCGGTGGTCGACCATGCGGCGGCTGTCACCGATCTGCACCGGGCGGTATTGCCAGAAATCATCTCCCGTCCCCGCGCGGCGGCGGCCATGGGCGCCGGGCAGCACCGCACCGGCCAAATGCTCGGCCCGCGCCAGCAGGGCGGGCAGCCGGGCCGCTTCGCCCTCGGCGCTGGCTCTGAGGGACAGGGGGCTATGGGTCACGCGGCGGCCTTTTTCCCGATCAATTGACCGGCGGTGGCGTCGATCAGCCCTTGCAGGCTTTCGCCGCGCGCGCGCGCGGCAAAGTTCAGCGCCATCCGGTGGCTCAGCACCGGGCGGGCCATGGCGAGCACATCTTCGGCGGAGGGGGCCAACCGCCCCTCCAGCAGCGCGCGGGCGCGCACGGTCAGCATCAACGCCTGCGCGGCACGGGGGCCGGGGCCCCAAGCGACGCTGTCGCGCACGGGCTGGGTGGCCTCAGGCTCGTCGGGGCGGAAGGCGCGGACAAGGTCGAGGATCAGTTCCACCGCGCTGTCGCCCACGGGCATCCGCCGCAGCAGGGTCTGGGCAGAGAGCAGATCTTCGGTGGTGAAGACCGGGCGCACGGTGCCCTCTTCGACACCGGTGGTGGCCAGCAGAATGTCCCGCTCCGTCGCGCGGTCGGGGTAGGCCACGTCGATCTGCACGAGGAAACGGTCAAGCTGCGCTTCGGGCAGGGGGTAGGTGCCTTCCTGCTCGATCGGGTTTTGCGTGGCCAGCACATGGAAGGGCTGGCCAAGCGCGCGGTCCTGTCCTGCGACGGTCACGGTCTTCTCTTGCATCGCCTGCAACAGGGCGGATTGCGTGCGCGGGCTGGCGCGGTTGATCTCATCGGCCATCAGAAGTTGGCAAAAGATTGGCCCTTCGACAAAGCGAAAGGCGCGGCTGCCGTCGGGCGCGGTGTCGAGTACTTCGGAGCCCAAGATGTCAGCGGGCATCAGATCGGGGGTGAATTGCACGCGGTTGCCGTGCAGGCCCATGACCGTGCTCAATGTCTCAACCAGCCGCGTCTTGCCCAAGCCCGGCAGCCCGATCAGCAGGCCGTGCCCGCCGCAGAGCAGCGCCGTCAGCGCAAGGTCGACGACCTGCTCCTGCCCGACGAAACGCCCGGTGATCGACTGTTTCGCCGCGGCGAGCTTTTCGGTCAGCGCTTCGATTTGCGCGATCAGATCATCCGCTTCGGCCATGACATTTCTTTCCCCGGAGTTATATCTTTCAGGTGTAAGTGTATCGCGACCAAAGGGAATGGCAAAACCAATGAGCGGACAAAATACCGTGACACCCACGGCAGACAGTTTGATCGAAGCCGCCAAGGCCGCAAAAGCGCGCGGAACCCCGCCGCTTGAGAAGTGGAACCCGGAATTTTGCGGCGATCTGGACATGCAGATCAAACGCGACGGGACGTGGTTCTATCAAGGCACACCCATTGGCCGGATCGAAATGGTCAAATTGTTCGCATCGATTCTCTGGCGCGAGGGGGATGATTATTTCCTCAAAACCCCGGTGGAGAAGGTCGGCATCACCGTCGAAGATGCACCATTCGTCGCCGTGGACTTCGAGGCCGAGGGCGCAGGCGAGGCGCAGCAGTTGCGGTTTTTGACCAATCTGGGCGATGTGGCCGAGGCGGGCGCGGCCCATCCGATCCGCGTGGTCCGCGATGAAGAGACGGGCGAACCTGCACCCTATGTGCTGGTGCGCCGCAATCTGGAGGCGCTGATCGACCGCAAGAGCTTTTATCGCTTGGTCGATCTGGGCCAGCACCGCGATGGCTGGTTTGGTGTCTGGTCGGGTGGGGAATTCTTTGGCATCATCCCTTCGGAAGACCTGCCGTAAGCTCACCGAAAGACCCGAATGCCGATCACCCCCGCCGCCAATCTGTCGCTGCTTTGGTCCGAACTGCCCTATCTGGACCGGTTCGACGCGGCGGCAGAGGCGGGGTTTGGCGCGGTTGAGGTCTTGTTCCCCTATGACATGCCCGCGAAAGAGACGCAGCGCGCCTTGCTGCGCAATGGCTTAACGCTCGCCCTGATTAACGCGCCGCCGCCGAATTACACGGGCGGTCCGCCCGGTTTCGCCGCCCTGCCGGGAGGCGAGGCGCGTTTCGCCCATGATATGCGCCGGGTCTGGCGCTATGTTGTGGCGCTGCGGCCCAAAATGGTGCATGTCATGGCCGGGGAGGGCGAAGGGCCAGCGGCGGCAAAGGCCCTTGTGGCGAACCTGCGCCATGCCGCGGCAGAGGCGCCGCCAGGGGTCACCTTGATGATCGAACCGCTCTGCCCGCAGGCCAAGCCGGGCTATTTCCTGAACGACTACGCGCAGGCGGCGGAGCTGCTGGCGGCGGTAGATGCGCCGAATGTGGCGCTGCAATTCGACAGTTTTCACGCGCAGATGATCCATGGCGATGCCGTGGCGGTTTTCGAGGAATATCGCCCCCTGATCCGCCATGTGCAGCTAGGTGACACGCCAAAGCGCGGCGCGCCGGGCAGCGGTGATATCGATTTCGACGGGCTTTTTGCCACGCTGCGGGCGGGCTATGACGGTTTCGTCAGCGGGGAGTATATTCCGGGCGGCCCGACGGAGCAGTCCTTGGGGTGGGTGTCCGCCTTAGGGGAATGACACCGGCGTATCTCCGGGCTGCCACTGGGGGTATTTGTTCATCACGCTTTCGAACCGGGGCGAGGCGAGGAAGCGGTCGAGCCAGCCGCGAAGGGCGGGCCAGTCCTGCGCGTCGAACCAAGCGCGGTCGATGAAGGCGAACTGCCGCACGAAGGGCAGGATCGCGTAATCCGCCAGCGTGGGGCGGTCAAAGATCCAGTCCCCCAGTTGCGCGTCGAGGTCATGGAGGAAGGTTGCCGCCTTGGCGCGTTGCTCTTCGGGGTCCGCCTCGGGGTAGCGGGTGGCGTATTTGGTGCGGTCCAGCGCGTCTTTGAACGGGCCGTCGGCGCAGGTGATCCAGTCGTGGCCTTCGGACGGCATGTCGCGCCAGCCGTCGGGATCGTTCTGGACCAGCGCCCATTTCATGATGTCGAGGCTTTCGTCGATGGGGCCGGTTTCGGTGACGAGGCAGGGCACGGTGGCGGTGGGCGAGGCGTCAAGGAAGGCTTGCGGTTTGTCGCGCAGGACGACTTCGCGCAGGTGGACGGGGGTTTGCGCGGCCGCGAGGGCGAGACGCGCGCGCATGGCGTAGGGGCAGCGGCGGAAGGAGTAGAGGATCGGGGTCATGCTGCATGATCTAGCGCATGGGGGACGCGTGTACAAAGGGCCATCGCCTGAGAATGGGGCCGGCCCGGAATCAAGCCGCAGGCGCCGGGCCATCGCCCGCCCGCCCCACCGGGTAGGCGATTTGGTGGGGCCGGGCGTAACCTTGAGGCCGCACATCATGGCTGAGAGATAAAGTGGCAGGAACTGAGCTTGGATCGCCAACCCGCGGGCAGGCGATGGCCCTCCACCCTACTGAAACGGCGTCGGCGGCAGCCCCTTGCCGGCAAAGCGCGCCACGTCATCCACCCGCTTTGACCGCGCCGTCGTGGTCCGTGCCGCGTCGATCCACGCCAGTGCATCGGCGCGCAGCGCGTCGCTGTAGCTGTCCCAACCGGCCTGCGCGCCGGTCTCTTCCAGCGCTTGGGCGAGGTCTGCGGGAAGGGCCGCGTCTTCCATCAATGCGCCTCCGCCCAATTGGCACCCACACCGGCGTCGACGATCAGCTTCACGTCAAGCTTCACCACCGGATCATTGGCATTCTCCATCACCTCACGCGCGGCGGCGATCAGCGCATCTTCGGCACCCTTTTCGACCTCGAACAGCAGTTCATCGTGCACCTGCAACAGCATGGTCGCGGGCAGATCGGCGATCGCCTCGGGCATCCGCACCATGGCGCGGCGGATCACGTCGGCGGCGGTGCCTTGGATCGGCGCGTTGATCGCGGCCCGGGCGGCGAAGCCCGCCTGCGGTCCCTTGGCGCCGATGTTGGGCGTGTTGATTTTGCGGCCAAAGAGCGTCTGCACATAGCCGCGCTCTTTCGCAAAGGCCTTGGTCTCGTCCATGTAGGTCCGGATGCCGGGGAAACGCTCGAAATAGCGGTCGATGAAACCCTGCGCCTCGGCCCGCGGGATGCGCAGGTTGCGCGCAAGGCCGAAGCCCGAGATGCCGTAGATCACGCCGAAGTTGATCGCCTTGGCGTTGCGGCGAATCTCAGGTGTCATCTGATCCATCGGCACGTCGAACATCTCGGACGCGGTCATGGCGTGGATGTCGTCGCCGCGGTGAAACGCCTCCTTCAGCGCGTCGATCTGGGCGATATGCGCCAGAATCCGCAGCTCGATCTGGCTGTAATCCAGCGCCACCAGCACCTTGCCCTCGGGGGCGACGAAAGCCTCGCGGATGCGGCGGCCTTCCTCGGAACGGATCGGGATGTTCTGCAAGTTCGGATCGGTCGAGGCGAGCCGCCCCGTCGCCGCCCCGGCGATGGAATAGCAGGTGTGCACGCGGCCCGTCTCGGCGTTCACATGGTCTTGCAGCGCATCGGTATAGGTCGATTTCAGCTTGGACAGCTGCCGCCAGTCCAGCACCCGGCGGGCGAGGTCATGTTCGGTCGCCAAATCCTCCAGCACATCCGCGCCGGTGGAGTATTTCCCGGTCTTGCCCTTTTTGCCGCCCGGCAGCCCCATTTTGCCAAAGAGGATTTCACCAAGCTGGGCGGGGGAGCCGACGTTGAAACTCTCGCCCGCCAACTCGTGAATATCCGCCTCCAGCCCGGCCATTTTCTGGGCAAAGGCGTTGGACATGCGGCTGAGCGTATCGCGATCGACCTCGATGCCCGCCCGCTCCATCTGCGCCAAGACCGGCACCAGCGGGCGCTCTAGCGTTTCGTAGACCTTGGTGACCTCGGCGCGGTGCAGTTGTGGCTTGAAAAGCTGCCACAGGCGCAGGGTGACATCGGCATCTTCGGCGGCATAGGGGACGGCATCGGCCAGCGGCACCTTGTCGAAGGTCACGGCGGATTTGCCGCTGCCCAAGAGTGGCTTGATCGGCATCGGTGTGTGACCGAGGTAGCGTTCCGACAGCGTGTCCATCCCATGCCCGTGCAGGCCCGCGTGCATCGCGTAGGACATCAGCATGGTGTCGTCGATGGGCGCGACCGCGATGCCCAGTTGGGCGAAAATCTTGCTGTCGTATTTCATGTTCTGCCCGATCTTGAGGATCGCGGGATCCTCCAGCATCGGGGTCAGCAGTTGCAGCGCCTCTTCGACCGGCATCTGACCGGGGGCTAGCCCCTCTCCGCCGAAGAGGTCGTCGTCGCGGCTGGCTTTGTGGGTCAGCGGGATGTAGCAGGCCTGCCCGGGCTCTACGGCCAGCGAAACGCCGACCAGTTCCGCGGTCATCTCATTGAGGCCGGTGGTCTCGGTGTCCACCGCGACATAGCCCCGCTCGTAAATCCGATTGAGCCAGACACGCAGCGCTTCGGCGTCGCTGACCTGTTCATACTGGCTGTGGTCAAAGGCCACCTCGGCCACCTGCGGCGCATCGGCCACGGCGGGGGCGGGCGCTTCGGGGATGACGGGGGCCTCGCGGCCCAACACCTCGGCCACGCGTTTCGACAGGGTGCGGAACTCCATCTCGGACAGGAAACCCAGCAGGCGGTCCGCATCGGGGTCGCGCACTTCGAGATCGTCGATGGTGAAGTCGAGCGGCGTGTTCTCGTCCAGCAGGACGAGGTTGCGGCTCAGGCGGATTTGCTCGGCATGGTCGATCAGGGTCTGGCGGCGCTTGGGCTGTTTGATCTCGCCCGCCCGTTCAAGCAGCGCATCCAGATCGCCGTATTCATTGATCAAAAGCGCTGCCGTCTTAATCCCGATGCCGGGCGCGCCGGGCACGTTGTCGACCGAATCGCCCGCCAGCGCTTGCACGTCGACCACGCGTTCGGGATAGACGCCGAACTTCTCGAACACCCCATCGCGGTCGATGGTCTTGTTCTTCATCGCGTCGAGCATTTCCACCCCGTCGCCCACAAGCTGCATCAGGTCCTTGTCGGAGCTGATGATGGTGCAACGCCCCCCGGCGGCGCGGGCCTGCACGGCGAGGGTCGCGATGATGTCATCGGCCTCATAGCCCTCAAGCTCTTTGCAGGCGATGTTGAAGGCTTCGGTCGCCGTGCGGGTCAGCGGGATCTGCGGGCGCAGGTCTTCGGGCATCGCGTCGCGGTTGGCCTTGTACTGGTCGTACATGTCATTGCGGAAGGTGTGGCTGCCCTTGTCGAAGATCACGGCGACATGGGTAGGCGCGTTGGGGCCGGTGTTGCCCTCGACATAGCGGTGCAGCATGTTGCAGAAGCCCGCCACGGCGCCAATCGGCAAGCCATCGGATTTGCGCGTCAGCGGCGGCAGGGCGTGATAGGCGCGAAAGATGAAGGCAGAGCCGTCGATCAGATGCAGGTGGTGGCCTTTGCCGAATGTCATAGGAATGCTCCGCTGGGTTGGCGACCCTTTTGCCACGAAGCATGGCCCACGGCCAGACGCCAATGCGCCGCGCGGGCAGGTTCGTGCCGTCGGTTCAGTTGTTCAGGGGGGGCGGAAAGGCTCAGACTTTGCCTTCGAAATCCGCATGGACGAATTTGCAGTCGCAATAGCTGCATTCGACCCAGCCGCGATCCTGGGGGATTTGCAGCCAGACGCGCGGGTGGCCAAGCGCGCCTTCGCTGCCGTCGCAGGCCACGCGCCAAGTGTTCACGATGCGGGTTTCGGGCGCTTGCAGGGTCATGGAGTTGGTCCTCGGCTCAGGCGAAAGTTGCCACTCGTTATGACCAAAGCAGCCGCGCGGGGCAAGGGCTCTGCGCGGGAATGGGGGGCTTGTGCACAAAGTGGTTCAAGTGCCAGCCCACAAGGGGTAAAAGGCGCTGAACAGCCACCAAGCCGGAGCAACAGTCTGATGAGCGCCCCCAAACCTGTCGTATTGTGCATCCTTGACGGTTGGGGCCTCAGCGAGGTGCCTGAGGGCAACGCGCCCCTGCTGGCCAAGACGCCGAATTTCGACCGGATCATGCAAGCAGGACCAAAGGCGCAGTTGATCACCCATGGCCCCGACGTGGGCCTGCCGCGCGGGCAGATGGGCAATTCCGAGGTCGGGCACACCAATATTGGCGCGGGCCGGGTGGTGGCGATGGATCTGGGGCAGATCGATCTCGCCATCGAAGAGGGCAGCTTTGCCGAGAATGAGCGCCTGCAAGATTTCATCGCCAAGCTCAAGGAAACCGGCGGCACCGCGCATCTGATGGGCGTCGTCTCGGACGGGGGGGTGCATGGGCATCTCAGCCATATGATCGCCGCCGCCCGCGCGCTGGACGCGGCAGGGCTGCCGGTGGTGATCCACGCGGTGACAGATGGGCGCGACGTGGCGCCGTCCTCTGCCCTTGGCTATTTCGAGACGCTAGAGGCGGCGCTGCCCGAGGCCGTGAAGATCGTCACCGTGACGGGGCGCTATTTCGCGATGGACCGCGACAACCGTTGGGACCGGGTCGGCAAGGCTTCGGCGGCGATCCTGCATGGCGAAGGGGAGGGGTTTCCCGATCCCCGCGCGGCGGTTCAGGCGGCCTATGGGCGGGGCGAGACGGATGAATTCATCACCGCCAGCGTGATCGAGGGCTACGCGGGGGCGGCTTCTGGCGACGGGTTCTTCTGCCTCAACTTCCGCGCTGACCGCGCGCGGGAAATCATGGCGGCTTTGGGCGATCCGGGCTTTGACGCCTATGACACCGGCGCGCGCCCCGATTGGGCGGCGCTGATGGGCATGGCGGAATATTCCAAGGACCACGCCGCCTATATGACCACGATGTACCCCAAGCCGGACATCAAGAACACGCTGGGCGATTGGGTGGCGCAGCATGGGCTGCGGCAGTTCCGGCTGGCCGAGACCGAGAAATATCCCCATGTGACCTTCTTCCTCAACGGCGGGGGTGAGACCCCGGCCACGGGGGAGGACCGCAACATGCCCAAATCGCCCAATGTGGCGACCTATGACATGCAGCCCGAGATGTCCTCCGCCGAGGTGACGGATCAATTCGTGCAGGCGATCGAGGCGGGTTATGACCTGATCGTGGTGAACTACGCCAATCCCGATATGGTCGGCCATACCGGCGATCTGGAGGCGGCGATTGCGGCTTGTGAGGCGGTGGATGCGGGGCTTGGCCGGGTGCTCAAGGCGCTGGAGGCCGCAGGCGGCGCGATGATCGTCACCGCAGATCACGGCAATTGCGAGATGATGATCGACCCCGAGACCGGCGGCGCGCATACGGCCCATACGCTGAACCCCGTGCCGGTGGTGGCGGTGGGCGCGCCCGAAGGGGCGGCGCTGCGCGACGGGCGGCTGGCCGATCTGGCGCCGACGGTGCTTGATTTGATGGGGCTGCCGCAGCCCGAAGAAATGACCGGGAAAAGCCTGCTTTCATGAAACATCTTGCCGCGGCTGCCCTTTTTGCCTGTCTGCCCTTGATGGCACAGGCGCAGGCCGATGAGGCCGCCGCGGAGGCACGCGCAGCCGCGACCGCCTTGGAGGCGGCATCGGCGCGGCTGGACCAAGCCGATGGCGCGCGCGACCGGGTGAAGGCGCTGACCGAGACGATTCAGGCGTTTGAGGCGGGGCTGGCGGCGATGCGGGCAGGGCTGCGGCAGGCGGCGATCAATGAGGCGCAGCTGAGCCGCAAGCTTCAGGCGCGCGAGGGCGAGGTGGCGCAGTTCTTGGGCGTCTTGCAAAGCATCGGCGGCGATCCCTCGCCCGTGGTGCTTCTGCACCCCGATGGCCCGATGGGCACCGCCCGCGCGGGCATGTTGCTGGCTGAATTGACGCCTGCGCTGAACGCTCGCGCCGATGCGCTGCGGCAGGACTATGAGGACATCAAGACCCTGCGCGCGCTCCAAACCGATGCGGCGCAGCGCCTGCAAGACGGGCTGACCGAGCTTCAGGCCGCGCGCACCGCGCTCAATCAGGCCATGGCCAACCGCACCGATCTGCCGATGCGCTTTACCGAAGACCCGGTGCGCACCGCGATCCTCATCGCCTCGACCGAGACGCTGGACGGCTTTGCCAGCGGCCTGTCCGAGATCACCACCGGCGCGGTTGAGCCTGCGCCGGTGAACCTTGACGGGCAGGTGGGCGATCTGCCCTTGCCCGCACAGGGGCTGGTGATCCGCAAGGCTGGCGAGACGGATTCGGCGGGCGTAACGCGACCGGGCATGATCCTTGCCACGCGCCCGCGCGCCATCGTGACCAGCCCCTCGGCGGCCACGATCCGCTATGTCGGGCCGCTGCTTGATCTGGGCAATGTCGTGATCCTTGAGCCGCAGGTCGACACGCTTTTCGTGCTGGCGGGGCTGGATGTGGTTTACGGCCAAGCCGGGCAGGTGATTGCCGGTGGCACCCCCATCGGGTTGATGGGCGGGCCGGAAAGCGGCACAACTTCTCAGATGTCACCAAATGGTGAAGCCACTGGCACTGACCGGACGGAAACGCTCTATATAGAAGTCAGGCAAGACAACACACCTCAGGATCCGGCAGACTGGTTCCGCACCGACAAGGATGGATAGCAGATGAAGAAATTCGTGATGGCAGCCGTTGCAGGCACGGTGGCGGGGGTGGTCGCCACCACTCAGATCGCCGGGCCGCTGCTGGCGCAAGAGGCCGAGAAGACGACCAATGTTTACGAACAGCTTGATCTTTTCGGTGATATTTTCGAACGCATCCGCGCCCAATATGTCGAAGATGTCGATCCCGGCGACCTGATTGAGGCGGCCATCAACGGCATGCTCACCTCGCTTGATCCGCATTCGTCCTACCTGTCGCCGAAAGACGCCGAGAAGATGCGCGAACAGACGCGCGGTGAGTTTGGCGGCCTTGGCATCGAGGTCACCCAAGAAGAGGGTTTTGTCAAAGTCGTCTCGCCCATCGACGGCACGCCTGCTGCTGAGGCCGGCATCGAAGCGGGGGATTTCATCACCCATGTCGATGGCGAAAGCCTACTGGGTCTCGGCCTCGACGATGCGGTCGAGATGATGCGCGGGCCGGTGGGGTCCGAGATCCTGATCACCGTGGTGCGGGAAGGGGAGCCTGAGCCCTTTGACGTCTCCATCGTGCGCGACACGATCCAATTGACCGCCGTGCGGGCCCGTACCGTGGGCGATACCGCCGTGCTGCGCCTGACCACCTTTAATGAGCAGACCTATCCGAAGATGAAGGAAGGGCTGGAGCAGCAGATCGAAGAGGCGGGCGGCATTGAGAATCTCAACGGCATCGTCATCGACATGCGCAACAACCCCGGTGGCCTGCTTAATCAGGCAATTGCCGTGTCGGATGCCTTTCTTGAGGAAGGCGAGATCGTCAGCACCCGGGGCCGGGATATCGAAGATGGTGACCGGGTGAACGCCACGCCGGGTGATCTGGCGATGGGCAAGCCGATCGTCGTGCTGATCAACGGCGGTTCGGCCTCGGCTTCCGAGATTGTCGCGGGCGCTTTGCAAGACCACCGCCGCGCCATCGTCATCGGCACCAAGAGCTTTGGCAAAGGCTCTGTCCAGACCGTGATGCCGCTGCGCGGGGACGGGGCCATGCGCCTGACCACGGCGCGCTATTACACGCCCTCGGGCCGGTCGATCCAAGCGCTTGGCGTATCGCCCGATATCGTCGTGGCCCAACCTCCGGTCACGCCAGAGACCGAGGAAGATGACGACGCATTGTCGGCACGCCCCCTCCGCTCCGAAGCCGATCTGCGGGGCCGGTTGAACAACGACAGCCTGACCGACGATCAGATCAAACAGATCGAAGACGACCGCGAAAAGGCCCGCAAAGCGGCGGAGCTGCGCGAAGAGGATTACCAGCTGGCCTATGCCATCGACATCCTCAAAGGTCTGTCGGCTCTGGGTCCGAACGAGTGATCTCTTTCACATAGATGCACAAAGCCCCGCTGGAGACAGCGGGGCTTTTTATTGGGCGCAGCCCTGCGGGACGGCGTTTCGCTTATTCCGTCTCGCGGCAATGCCGCCGAAAGGCGCGTTTCAGCATGTCGAGTTCGGCGCGCAGCAGGTCCATCTCGGCCCGTATGTCATCGCCGAGCGCTTCATCCGCGATCAGGGTCACATGACCCAAGAGCGCCCCGCTGGCCATTTCGGTGATGACGAGGGTCTGGACCCCATCGGCAATCGCCTCTGCCGGGACCGGGAAGGAAAGATGCCAGCGCCCCTCGGACCCTTCGGCCTTTAACGTGATATCCGTCACCTCCTTGCCCTCATGGGTCACGCTGATCTGTGGCGTGTCTGCACCCTCTTTGGCGGTCAGCACGCCGTGCCAGGCGCCTTGGCGCAGCACGGTTTTTGTGAGGTCATATCGGCTCATCACGGGGTCCTAGATCTGGGCGCGGGGGGAGCGGGAAAAAGTGAGGTCGCGCAGCACGACTTGGTTCATCTCCGGCCCTTCAAAGATCAGGTCGATCCATGCCGCCTCGATCCGTTTTTCGTTGAGCTTGCTATAGGCCAGATCGAATTCGACGCTG
The DNA here is from genome assembly GCF_029285915.1 of Sulfitobacter sp. M85. Lineage (NCBI taxonomy): Bacteria > Pseudomonadati > Pseudomonadota > Alphaproteobacteria > Rhodobacterales > Roseobacteraceae > Sulfitobacter > Sulfitobacter sp. M85. The sequence continues at coordinate 176,499 of NZ_JABECQ010000001.1, read as the reverse complement.
ATGTGTTCCTGACCGACAGGCAGTTCGCGGACGATCTGTTCGGTGTTCGGCCCGTGGCGGATGTTGAGCCGGGCAAAGATCTCCAGCGGGTGCTCCAATTCCACAATCGTGTCCATGCGGAACAGGTGGCGGCGTTTCAATCCGGTGATCGCCTCGGTCGGCAGATCGACCACCAGCGACAGGAATGACCCGTCGAATTTGAACACGTCGAGTTGCAGGCCAAAGGGGGCCAGATCGGCCTCGCGCAGGTTGCGCAATTGGCGCAGGGTCAGTTCCGACTGCGCGCAATCGTGGAACAGGGTCACCTCTTCGCCCAGTTTTGATTTGGTCGCGACCGAGGACAGCCCCGGCGTGGCAAGCGGGCCGCGCCACAACTCCGGCCGCCATGCCCAATCGGCGTTATGTGGTTTCGGGAAGCCGCTGGCCCCGATGGCGGGCAGGGCAAGGCGGTCTTCGGCGCGGTGGATCAGCCGGTTCAGTTCGGCACGCAGCAGCCGGGCGCGGCTGCGTTGGCGGCGCAGGGTGGCAGGGTCAGCCGTGGCCGCTTTGCGGGCCGCAACCGCCCAGCGTTGCAGCGCGCGGGCAAAGAGCTTGCCCTCAAGATAACCGCTGCGGAAGTTGACCATGGCCCTGCGCCTCTCGTTTGCTCGCAGTCTATGCAAGGCGGGGATTTCGTTCAAATGAATAGCCCCCGTGATTGTTTCCGTCCCCGGGCAGTGTTGCCGATTTGGAAACAAAGGTCGGTCAACTGCCGGGGGCGGTGGGTGTTGCGCTTTTGCTGCGGCTTTGCTGGATCAGCTCTGCCACCAGCGCGCGGCCCTCTTCGGAAATGGCGCGGCTGTGCGGCGCGCCGTAGAGGGTGACGCTGGCGACATGGCCGCCGATCCGCGCCGTGCCGCGCCAATGGCGGGGGGACATGCCCTCGGCGGGCACCGGCCCTTGGGCCACAAAGATTGATGCCCCTTCGATGCTACCGGCCTCTTGCAACTGGCTTAGCCCTGCCGCCTCGGCAACCTGTTGCGGCGTGGGCAGGGGCGCGTCGGCCTCGGCTTCGATCAGCGCGAGGGTGAGAATGCCGCGCGGCGCGGCGCTGACCACATCAGGCAGGCCAAGCGCATCGCAACGCGCCATCAGCGCAAAGCGACGTTTGAGGCTTTTGGGGTCGATGCAATAGCCTTGCGGCGGCACAACCTGCACCGCGCCCCCGGCCAAAGCGGTTTGCAGCAGCGGTTTCTCAGGCGTGGCGGGGCTGCCGCCAAAGGAAAAACCCTGACCGCCTTCGCAGGCGGACAGGGTGAGCATTGCAAGCGCCGCGAGGGGGCTTTTAGAGGTCCATGTAATCATGGGTCTCCGCCTTGGCACCGGGATGTGTCACCGCGCCAAGGTAGGTGGGGCCGACGAGTTTCGCGTATTTCCACAGCGCACCACTTTCGTAGTTGGTGGCACGCGGGCCAGCCCAAGCCTTGCGGCGCTCGGCCAGCTCCTCGTCCGACAGATCCACGGTGATGCTGCCCTTGACCGCGTCGAGGGTGATCATGTCGCCGTTCTTCAGCAGCGCGATCGGGCCGCCATGCGCCGCTTCGGGGCCGACGTGGCCAACGCAGAAACCGCGGGTCGCGCCGGAGAAGCGCCCGTCGGTGATCAGCGCCACCTTCTTGCCCATGCCCTGACCCGAGAGCGCCGCCGTTGTCGCCAGCATCTCGCGCATGCCGGGGCCGCCCGCGGGGCCTTCGTTGCGGATGACGAAAACATCGCCTTCGGAATAGGCGCGGTTTTGCACCGCTTCAAAGGCATCCTGCTCGCATTCGAACACCAGCGCGGGGCCGGTGAAGACGATGTCGTCTTCGGACATGCCCGCGATTTTCACGATGGCGCCTTCGGGGGCAAGGTTGCCTTTCAGACCCACAACGCCGCCGGTCTTGCTGATCGGATTGGCGACCGAGTGGATCACCTTGCCGTCTGCTTCGCGCTCGATACGGTCGAGTTCCTCGCCGATAGAGCGGCCCGTTGCGGTCAGACAGTCGGTGTGCAGCAGACCCGCTTTGCGCAGTTCTTTCATCACAACCGGAACGCCGCCGGCGTCATAGAGGTCTTTCGCCACATAGGCACCGCCCGGTTTCATGTCGACGAAATACGGCGTGTCGCGGAAGATTTCGCAAACGTCTTCGAGGAAGAAGTCGATCCCGGCCTCATGGGCCATCGCCGGAAGGTGCAGGCCCGCGTTGGTGGAGCCACCGGTGCAGGCGACGATACGCGCGGCGTTCTCGAAGGCTTCGCGGGTGCAGATGTCGCGGGCGCGGATGTTCTTCTCGATCAGGTTCATCACCGCAGCACCTGAGGCTTCGGCATAGGCGTCGCGGCTCTCGTAAGGGGCGGGCATGCCGGAGGAGTTCGGCAGCGCGAGGCCGATGGCTTCGGAGACGCAGGCCATGGTGTTGGCGGTGAACTGGCCACCGCAGGCCCCGGCAGAGGGGCAGGCGACGCGTTCCAGCACATCGAGGGCGGCTTGCGACATGGAGCCGTTCTGGAAGCGGCCCACGGCCTCGAACATGTCCTGCACCGTGAGATCGCGGGTGGCGAAATCTTCGGGAACGTCGGCGCCCGCAGGCGCCTTGCCCGGCAGGATCGAGCCGCCGTAGAGGAAGACCGACGGCACGTTCAGCCGCAGCATCGCCATCATCATCCCCGGCAGCGACTTGTCGCAGCCCGCCAGCCCGACGATGGCGTCATAGCAATGGCCGCGCATGGTCAGTTCCACCGTGTCGGCAATCGCCTCACGCGAAGCCAGCGAGGAGCGCATGCCCTCATGCCCCATGGCGATGCCGTCGGTGACGGTGATGGTGGTGAACTCGCGCGGGGTGCCCTGTTCGGAGTGCACGCCAACCTTCACCGCCTGCGCCTGACGGTTCAGCGCGATGTTACAGGGGGCGGCTTCGTTCCAGCAGGTGGCGACGCCTACCAGCGGCTGGTGAATTTCTTCCTCGGTCATGCCCATGGCATAGTAGTAGGACCGGTGCGGCGCGCGGGCGGGGCCTTCGGTCACATGGCGGCTGGGCAGCCGGGATTTGTCGAAGCGGGGCGTGGTGGACATCGGTGGGCTCCTTGAAACGTCGTGAATGGAATAGTCGGGCGGCGGCTATGCTGCAAGGCTTTGGCGCGTATGAGGCGGGGGAACTGTTGTATTGCAGCGTGTTAGGGCATAGGTTCTGACCTTCTGGCGCGGTCGGTTCGGCCCGCCCGCAAGCGTGAAGGCCCGGCATATGCTCTGCAAGCACCACCCCCGATTTGAACGGCGCCGCTGATGAACTGGCGGCCCGATTATAGCGCCCATGCGGCCTTTGTCGCACCCGCGCGCCCGTCATCGGCGCTGTGGCGGTTTTTCTTGGGACTGTTCGTGGCCGTGGTGGCCTATGTCGCGCTGAACGAGCTTTACTTTCAAACGGTCTATGGGCTGGCGGGATCGGCGGCCCCCTCGCTGCACGGCAACCTGCTCAAAGGGGCCACGCCGCAGGCGATGTATCTGCTACTGTTCAGCTTTGGCACCATGGCGATGGCCGTCGCCGTGACCGTGCGGATCGTGCACCGGCGCAGCGCGGGGAGCCTTTTTGGCCTGCCGGGGCGGCTCTGGCCCAGTTTTCGCGCGGTTTCCGGGGCGATGTTGCTGCTGGGCGTTGCGCTTGCGGTATTGCCGCCGTGGAGCATGGGCGGTGAGTTGACGCCGAACCTGCCCCTAAGCCGTTGGTTGCTGCTTTTGCCGCTGTCGCTGCTGGCCGTGCTGGTGCAGGTCAGCGCCGAAGAGATCGTCTTTCGCGGCTATGTGCAACAGCAACTCGCGGCGCGGTTCAACGCGCCGCTGATCTGGATGGTGCTGCCGTCGGCGCTGTTCGCGGCGGGCCATTACCTGCCTGCCGAGGCGGGGAAGAATGCGCTGATGGTGGCGCTTTGGGCGGGGGTTTTCGGCATCCTGATGGCGGACCTTACCGCGCGCTCCGGCTCGCTTGGGCCCGCGATCGCGGTGCATCTGTGGAACAATGTCTCAGCCATTCTCATTGTCTCTCTGCCGGATGATCTTTCGGGGCTGGCGCTTTATCTGACGCCCTTTTCAATGGATGACGCGGCGGCGTTGCGTTCATGGCTGCCGGTTGATTTCGCCTTGATGCTGGTCTCATGGCTGGCGGCGCGGCTGGCGATACGCCGCTGATTGCAATTTCCCCATGCGGGGATTATCTGGGACGGAACCACAGCAGAGGCCTGCCAATGAACTGGATCACGAACTACGTCCGCCCGCGAATCAACTCGATCTTCTCGCGCCGCGAGACGCCGGACAATCTGTGGACCAAGTGTAACGAATGCGGCACCATGCTGTTTCACCGTGAGTTGGCGGACAATCTGAACGTCTGCACCAATTGCGGCCACCACATGCACATCAGCCCCCGCGCGCGTTTCAAGGCGCTGTTCGACGGTGGCATCTTTACCGAGGTGAAGGTTCCGGCGCCCACACCCGACCCGCTGCATTTCAAAGACCAGAAGCGCTATCCCGACCGGATGAAGGCCGCGCAAAAGCAGACCGGTGAGCATGAGGCGATGCTGGTCGTGACCGGCGATATTGGTCGCACGCCGATCGTCGCCTGCGCGCAGGACTTCTCTTTCATGGGCGGCTCCATGGGCATGTATGTCGGCAATGCGATCATTGCCGCCGCCGAGGAAGCCGTGAAGCTGAAGCGCCCGCTGGTGCTGTTCTCCGCCGCCGGTGGCGCGCGCATGCAGGAGGGTATCCTCAGCCTGATGCAGATGCCGCGCACCACCGTCGCCGTGCAGATGCTGAAAGAGGCGGGGCTTCCTTACATTGTCGTGCTGACCCATCCCACCACCGGGGGCGTCACCGCGTCCTATGCAATGCTGGGCGATGTGCAGATCGCCGAGCCGAACGCGCTGATCTGTTTTGCCGGACCGCGCGTGATCGAACAGACCATCCGTGAGAAACTGCCCGAAGGGTTCCAGCGGGCGGAATATCTGCTCGACCACGGGATGCTTGACCGGGTGACCAAACGGACCGAGATGCGCGATGAGTTGATCACCATCACCCGCATGCTAATGGGCCTGCCCCCTGTCGTGCGCGGCGACCTGCCCGCCCCCGAAGAGCTTGAGGTGGCCGAGGCCGCCGCCGCCGTTCAGGCCGCAGCGGATTTGCCCGCCGACACGCCAGAGAAGAAATGAGCACGCCTTCATCCGACGTCATCCTTGAACGGATGATGGCGCTGCACCCCAAGATCATCGACCTGACGCTCGACCGGATGTGGCGGCTGCTCGATGCTTTGGGCAATCCGCAGAACGACTTGCCGCCGGTGATCCATATTGCGGGCACCAATGGCAAAGGCTCGACCCAAGCGATGATCCGCGCGGGGTTGGAGGCGGCGGGAAAGACGGTGCACGCCTATACCTCGCCGCATCTCGCGCGGTTTCACGAGCGTATCCGGGTCGCGGGAGAATTGATCTCGGAGCCTGACCTCGCCGCCGTGCTGGACGAATGCCATGCCGCCAATGGCGGCGAAGAGATCACCTATTTCGAGATCACGACCTGCGCCGCGATCCTCGCCTTTTCGCGGGTGCCTGCCGATTATACCCTGCTCGAAGTCGGCCTTGGCGGGCGGCTCGACGCGACGAATGTGGCCGATCCCGCCCTGACCGTGATCACCCCGGTGTCGGTCGATCATCAGCAGTATCTGGGCGAAACACTGGCCGAGATCGCGGGCGAAAAGGCGGGTATCATCAAGCGGCTTGTCCCTTGCGTGGTCGGCAAGCAGGAAGAGCCCGCGCTTGAGGTGATCGAAGACCGCGCCGCGAAACTCGGGGCACCCTTCTTGGCCTATGGTCAGCAGTGGCATGTCGCGCCCGAAGCCGGGCGCATGGTCTATCAGGATGAGCGCGGCCTGCTTGATCTGCCGCGTCCCAATCTGCCCGGCGACCACCAGATCATGAACGCCGGGTCCGCGCTGGCCGCGCTGCGCCAACTTGGCGTCGATGCGGAGGCCTGTGAGGCTGCCGTGACGCAGGCGCAGTGGCCCGCGCGAATGCAGCGGCTGTCAGACGGGCCGCTTGCCCGTATGGCGCCCGAGGGCGAGTTGTGGCTCGACGGCGGCCATAACCCCGCGGCGGGGGCGGCATTGGCGGCCACGTTGGCGGTCCTCCCGAAACGCCCGACGCATCTGATTTGCGGCATGTTGAATACCAAGGATATCGCCGGATATCTGCGCCCGCTGGCGGCAGAGGCTGCAAGCCTCACCGCCGTGTCGATCCCCGGCGAGGCGGCGACCCTGCCTGCCGAGGCGACGGCGAAAGTGGCGCGCGATGTAGGGTTCGAGACCGCAGAGGCCGAGACCGTCACCGCGGCGCTCAAGGCGATCATCGCCCGCGAACCCCATGCGCGTGTGCTGATCTGCGGCTCGCTCTACCTTGCCGGTAGCGTGTTGCGTGAAAACGTCTGATTAACCATATTTGGGTGTACCGCTGCTGCGAGGTGCAGATGTGGTGTATCTTGGTCCGCGGAAGTCTCCCCTTTCGAATTTAACCGAGGTGTCCCCATGCGCAATTTCAGCCGGTCCGCGCGTCACGATCAGGACGATGCACGGAAATTTCAATTTATCTTCATGGCCGTAGGTCTCGCAATTATCGCGGGCGGCCTGTGGTGGCTTTATGAGGTCGAACGACCTTACCACCCTTTCCTGCAGGGCAATGACCTGCATATGCAGCCGATTAGTGATTCCTGATCGGTTGGCCGGGGGCGGTCAGCGCCCCCAGTCTTCCCCCTGCATCTCCCGCAGGCGGGAGGCTGTACGCTCAAATTCAAAGGTGCCTTCACCTTCGAGGTAGAGCATTTCCGGCGCGGCGGCGGCGGAACAGATCAGCCGCACCTTCGCCTCGTAAAGCGCGTCGATCAGGGTGACGAAACGCTTCGCCTCGTTAAAATTCGACCGGCCAAGGGTGGGGATGTTGTCCAGCAGCAGTACCCGCACAGCCTGCGCCAGCGCGAGGTAATCCGCCGCGCCCAAGGGCTGCCCGCAGAGCGCGTGAAAACCGGCGCGGGCCATGCCGTTGTGATATTGCGGAATGGTCACTTCGCGGCCTTTGACGTGTAGGGTGAGCGGTTCGCCCTCGGTGCCCGCCAGATCGTCCCAGACCGCGTCCATCGCGGCGCGGCTTTCGGCGTTGACGGGGGTGAAATAGACCTGCGTCCCTGCCAGCCGGTCTTGGCGGTAGTCGGTCGGGCTGGCCAATTCATGCACCACCATCCGCTCTTTGATGAGGTCAATGAAGGGCACGAAAACCTCGCGGTTGATGCCGTTTTTGTAGAGGTCATCGGGCAGGCGGTTCGAGGTGGTGACCACCACGACACCCGCGGCAAAAAGCGCTTCGAACAGGCGGCCCACGATCATCGCGTCGGTGATGTCGGTGATCTGCATCTCGTCGAAAGCGAGCAGGCGGACGCTTTCCGCCACGTCGCGGGCCACGGGCGCGATGGCGTCATCCACGCTGGTCTTGCGGACCTCGTGCATGGCGTTGTGGATTTCCTGCATGAAGGCGTGGAAATGCACGCGGCGCGCAGGCACGTCGGGCAGATGCGCCACGAACATGTCCATCAGCATGGATTTGCCGCGCCCGACGCCGCCCCATAGGTACAGGCCCTTGGGCGGCTCTGGGGCTTTGCGGAAAAAGCTTTTCTTCGGCGGGTTGGCCAGTGCATCGCGGATGCGGTCGAACTCGGCCATGACGGTTTCTTGGGCCGGGTCGGCCTGTAGTTTGCCCTCGGCGACAAGCCGGGCGTAGGTTTCGCGCATGTTGCTCATGGCGGGAGAGATAGCGTGCTGGTGAGGGAGAGGAAAGCATTTCGCGAGGAGGGCCGTCGCCTGCCCGCGGGTCGGCGATCAGGCGGTATGGCGTTGCCACTTTATGGCTCAACCATTGTGTGCGTTCGCAAGGTCGTACCCAGCCTCGCTAAATCGCCTACCCGTCCGGGCGGGCAGGCGATGGCCCGGCGCCTACGGCTTGATTCCGGGCCAGGTGGCAGTCGCGACTGTTACCAGTCCGCCGGCCCCTTCTCGGCAAACTCATGCACCAGAAAGTCGATGAACGCCCGCACTTTGGGCTGGGTGAACCGGCCCGGCGGATAGACGGCATAGATGCCCTGCGTCTCCAGCGGCAGATCGGGGATCGCGTCCTCGACCAGTCCTTTCTCCATCGCCTCGGCGTAGAGGAAGCTTGGCAGATAGGCGATGCCCAGCCCCGAGATCGCGGCGTTCAAAAGGCTCTGCCCGTCATTGACCGAAAGCCAGCCCGCCGTGCGCACCTGCCGTTTCTCGCCCGAGGGCGCGGTCAGTTTCCACACGTTGCCCGAGGACTGGTTCGAGTAATGCAGCAGCTTGTGATTGTTCAGGTCGTCGATCTTTTCCGGCCGTCCGTATTGCTCGAAATACTTCGGGCTGGCGATCATGCGTTTGGTCGTCTCGGTCAATTTGCGCGCGCGCAGGGTGCTGTCTTCCAGCTCCCCGATCCGCACGGCCATGTCGAAGCCTTCCGAGATCAACTCAACGTAGCGGTTGTTCAGCACCATGTTCACGGTGATATCGGGAAAATCCTGCAAGAACTCCGACAGCGCGGGGGAGAGGTGGTTCACCCCAAAGTCCGTCGCCACCGAAATCCGCAGCAACCCCGAGGGCGCGGATTGCATCGAGGTCACCAGCGCGTCGGCTTCGCCCGCGTCGTTCAGCACGCGGCGGGCGCGGTCGTAATAAGCAAGGCCGATCTCTGTGGGCGATACGCGACGGGTGGTGCGGTTCAGCAGTCGCGCCCCCAAACGGGCCTCGAGTGAGGAGACATGCTTTGAGACGGCGGATTTCGAGATCCCCATCTTCTTGGCAGCATCTGTAAAGCCGCCTTGATCCACCACAGTGGCAAACGCTTCCATTTCCGTAAGGCGGTCCATTGCCTGTCCCTTCGCATTGATCTTGTTGCGGTCAGGTATGGGCGTCAATTCGGGCAGGATCGGGGCGGAGGCAAGACAGTCCCGTGGTCTTTGCGGGGATCGTTCATGGCATGGAAACGGCAGAACAATCCGTTTCCCCGCCCGTCACAGCCAGCGCAGCCATTTCAACACGGCCAGCATGATGGCAGCGAGGCCGACCATGGCAAGGCAAAGGATCGCGAAGGCGCGCGGATCGTCCACGCCCGGCATCCCGCCCACGTTGACGCCGAAAAGTCCCGTCAGAAACCCTAGCGGCAAAAAGACCGCGGCGGCGATGGAGAGCATGTAGCTGTGCCGCGCCTGTCGCTGCGCGACCTGGTTGTCGTGTTCGTCCTGCACCGTGACGATGCGTTCCTGTAGCGCGTCCAATTCCTCGACCACGATGGCGGTCCGGTTGGCCAGTTCGCGCAGCTTCATCGCGTCCACGTCCGGCACCAGCGGCAGGTCCAGTGTCGCCAACCGCTCCAGCGCATGGCGCTGCGGGGCGAGGTAGCGTTCCAGCCGGATCGCGCTGCGGCGGGTCACCGGCAGTTCCTTCGGCGGCGGGGTGCTGAGGTCTTCGAGGTCGGCCTCGTAGAAGGCGGTGCGCTCGGCCAGCCGGGCGACCTCGGCTTGTACCCGCGCCGTGAGCCGCATCACCAGCGCCTCGACAAAGGCCGAAGGCCGGGGTGGCGCATTATTCTCGGCGGCCAGCGCGCGCAGCTCATCTATGGCAAAGACCCGGCGCATCCGCACGGTGATCACCACCGCATCCGTCACCCACATCCGGACCGAAACCATTTGGTCGGCCTGTTGACCTTCGTTGAGGTTGATGCCGCGCAGGTTCAGGATCAGCCCGTCGTCATATTCGTCACAGCGCGGGCGGGTTTCGGGCTGTAGCAATGCGCCCGCCGGGATCTCGGGCAGGTGTTCGGCCAGCCACGGTGCCAGCGCCGGATCAGCCATGTCGTAGTGCCACCAGCGGTAGCGCCCCGGCCCGGTGAGGTTGTTGTCAGAGGGCACCTGCGCGGTGCCGTCCTCATAGATGTCGAAGACGCAGAGGGGCATGGAGACCTTGGATCGTTTTGGCAATCCTGCGGCGATCTAGGGCGGGGCGCAAGGGGGCCAAGCGCCCGCCCCTCGCTTACAGCCCGGCGGCCAGCCGTGTGCCTTGGTTGATGGCGCGTTTCGCGTCCAGTTCCGCCGCCACATCCGCGCCGCCGATCACGTGGCAGGTCTGCCCCCGCGCCTCCAGTGCATCGGCGAGGCTGCGCTCGGACAATTGCCCGGCGCAGAGCACGATGGTGTCGGCCTCGATCAGCGTGGGGTTCTCGCGCGCTTCGCCAAAGGAGATATGCAGGCCCGCGTCGTCGATCTGCTCGTAGTTCACGCCCGCGATCATCTTCACGTCGCGCATGGTGAGCGAGGCACGGTGGATCCAACCCGTGGTCTTGCCCAGACCCTTGCCGGGCTTGCTGGTCTTGCGTTGCAGCATGGTGATCTGGCGCGCGGGCGCCGGGGGCTGCGGGCCTTCGGGGGCGAGGCCGCTGCGATGCGCGCCCGGGTCCGTGACGCCCCATTCGCGCATCCACTCGGGCAGGTTCATCGTGCTGCTCTCGCCATCGTGGACCAGATGTTCCGACACGTCGAAGCCGATCCCGCCTGCGCCGATCACGGCGACCCGTTGGCCGACCTTCGCAGTGCCGTTCAGCACGTCGATGTAGCTGACCACGTTGTCGCGGTTCTGGCCGGGAATCTCCGGGTCGCGCGGCACGACGCCGGTGGCAATGATGACCTCGTCGAAGTCTGAGAGCGCCTCGCTCGTGGCTTCGGTCTCAAGCTGTACGGTCACGCCGTGCACGTCCAGCATGGTGCGGTACCAGTCGACGAGGCCCCAGAACTCCTCCTTGCCGGCTACCTGTTTGGCGAGGTTGAGTTGCCCGCCGATCTCGCTTGCGCGGTCCATGAGCGTCACCTTGTGGCCGCGCTCCGCCGCCGTGATGGCCGCCGAGAGACCGGCGGGCCCCGCGCCGACAACGGCAATTGTTTTCGGGCTTGCGGCGGGTTCGATCCGCAATTCCGTCTCGTAGCAGGCGCGCGGGTTCACGAGGCAGGTGGAGATCTTGCCGCCGAAGGTATGGTCGAGGCAGGCTTGGTTGCAGGCGATGCAGGGGGCGATGCGCTCGGCCTGACCGGCCTTCGCCTTGGCGAGGAAATCGGCATCGGCCAGCATCGGCCGCGCGAGGCTGACCATGTCGGCGCAGCCCTCCGCCAGCACTTCTTCGGCCACTTGCGGCGTGTTGATCCGGTTCGAAGTGATCAGCGGGATGCCCACCTTGCCCATCAACTTTTTCGTGACCCATGCAAAGGCCGCGCGTGGCACCGAGGTGGCGATTGTGGGGATGCGCGCCTCGTGCCAGCCGATGCCGGTGTTGATGATGTTGGCGCCCGCCTTCTCGACCTCTTGCGCCAATTGCACGACCTCTTCGAAGGTCGAGCCGTTGGGCACGAGGTCGATCATCGACAGGCGGTAGATCAGGATGAAATCCTCGCCCACCATTTCGCGCACGCGGCGGACGACTTCCAGCGGCAGGCGCATGCGGTTTTCGTAAGACCCGCCCCAGCGGTCCTCGCGCTTGTTGGTATGGGTGACGAGGAACTGGTTCAGGAAATAGCCCTCGGAGCCCATGATCTCGACCCCGTCATAGCCCGCCTCGCGGGCGCGCAGGGCGCAGGCGGCGATGTCGGAGATTTGTTTTTCGATGCCTTCCTCGTCCAACGCCTTGGGCGCGAACATCGAGATCGGGGATTTCACCGCGCTCGGGGCCACGCATTCAGGTGTGAAGGCATAGCGGCCCGCGTGCAGGATCTGCATGGCGATCTTGCCGCCCGCCTCATGCACCCGCTGGGTGATGATGCTGTGGTTGTCGACGTCCTTCTGGCTGACCATCATCGCCGCGCCATGGGCCACCGCGCCTTCGCGGTTCGGCCCGATGCCGCCCGTGACCATCAGCCCCACATCGCCCCGCGCCCGTGCCGCATAGAACTCCGCCACGCGGTTCCAATCGCCCGTCTCCTCCAACCCGGTGTGCATCGAGCCCATCAGCAGCCGGTTCTTCAGCGTAGTGAAACCAAGGTCGAGCGGGGCAAGCAGGTGGGGATAGTCGGACATGGCTTTACCTTTCTGGGAGGGCTGGGTCACTGTGACACCATCGGAAACGGCAGGGCAAGTCACGCGAAACGCCGCGTCAAGGATGCGGCTGCCGAAACGTTATAGCCGCGATGTGACCGCTTTGAGCCGCGCCTTGGTCGTGCTAACTCCCTCATGAACGCCATTCAGGAGACCTGCCCCCATGACCCCCGAAGAGATTGCCAAACTGCCCTACCGACCTTGCGTCGGCGTGATGCTGGTGAATGCCGAGGGCGAGGTTTTTGTTGGCCAGCGGCGCGACCGGGATCAGGACGCTTGGCAAATGCCCCAAGGCGGGGTCGACAAGGGCGAGGCCGCGCGCGATGCGGCCCTGCGTGAGTTGGAGGAAGAGACCGGCATCTCCAGCGATCTGGTGCGGATCGAAGCCGAGACGACAAGCTGGCTGCCCTATGATCTGCCCCATGAACTGGTGCCCAACATCTGGAAGGGCCGCTACCGGGGGCAGGAACAGAAGTGGTTTCTCATGCGTTTTATGGGGCAGGACGATCAGGTCAATATCCAGACGGCTGAGCCTGAATTCTCGGAATGGCGCTGGATGCCCGCAGATCAACTGGTCGCGAATATCGTGCCGTTCAAACGTGCGGTCTATGCGGCGGTTCTTGAAGAGTTTGAGGAGAAGCTATGACACGGATCATCGCCTGCGCCCTCGCCACTTTGGCCCCGCTGCCCGCGCTTGCGCTCAGTTGCCTGCCCCATTCGGTCGAGGCGACCTATCAACGCGCGGCCAAGGCCGAGGAAAGTTACGTCGTGGTGCAGGGGCGTCTGACCTTGGATGCCAGCGCCCTGCCGAAGGGTGGCACCATCGGGATCAACCCACCCGAAGAGACGCCGATCCGGGCGCAGATCAGCGGCACGGCGCTATCCGAAGGGGGCTTTGACGTGCCCTTTGACCAGCCCTTGACGCTCAACGTTCAGTGTTTCGGCCCTTGGTGCGGCTCCGCCGAAGAGGGGGATGTTCTGGCCTTCCTCGAACGCAAACCGGATGGGGCCTATGCGCTGGAAAGCAACCCCTGCGGGGGCGACCTCTTCGGCTCTCCGAAGCCTGCCATGGTCGATAAAGTAATCGCCTGTTTCCAAGGGGCGGAGTGCACGCCGGTTCGATGATCCGGCGGCGGTCCTATGCCTCGATAAGCGGCACTTGCGGTGCCGCATCGCGCGGCAGCAGCCCTGTGAGACGCGGATCGTCGTCGATCTCGACCTGACGGCGCACCGGGATGAAGCCTGACCGCACATAAAAGCCAAGCGCCTGTGGGCTGTCGTTGGTGCAGGTATGCAGATGCAGCCGGGTGATTGGCTTTTCCCATGCCAGCGTGATCGCTTGGTTCATCAGATACCGCCCCGAACCGCTGCCGATCAGCGCAGAGGTCAGCCCGAAATAGGCCAGCTCGCAGCTGCCATCTTCGGGGAAGTTCAACTCAAGCAGCGCCTCGTCCTTGCCATCGCGGGTCAGCGTATAAAAGTCCCGCGCCGGGTCTTGCAGCAGCGCAGAGAGGGCCGCGCCCTCCAGTTTGAGCCGCCCGTACCAGAGCCAATCCATCCCGACACGCCGGAAAATGTCCCGAAACCAGTCGGGCGTCGGTGTGACCTTCCGAAAGGTGACACCCTCGGGCAGGGGCACCTCCCGCAGGCTGGGTTTGGCGTCCATCTCAAGATGGGTCACCACCACGGCGAGTTTGCCGGGCGGGACATCGTGAAAACCGTTCTCGATCATGGTCAGACCAGCCCTTCGGCCTTGAACAGGGCCATGATGTCAGTCTGGGGGCGGGGGCCGATGTGGCGGATCACTTCGCCCGCGCAGATGTTGCCCATGCGGCCACAGGTCTCAAGATCGCGGCCCGTGGCAAGACCATAGAGGAAGCCCGCCGCGAATTGATCGCCCGCGCCCGTGGCATCCACCGGCACGACCTTTTCGACCGGCACGTCGACCCGTTCCTCGCCCCGGACCAGCGTGACCCCGTCGCCTGAACGGGTGCAGACCACCAGCGGGCAAATCTCGGCGGTTTTGGCCAGGGCGGCTTCGGTGTCGTCGGTTTCCCAAAGGGCGCGAATCTCGGCCTCATTACCGATGACATAGCCCAGATCGTTTTCGATCAGCGCGAGGAAGTCGTCGCGGTGGCGCTCCACGCAGAAGGGGTCGGAGATGGCGATGCCCGCCATGCCGCCGCCCGCCGTCGCGGCCCGCGCGGCCTCGCGAAAGGCGGTTTTGCCCGCCTCGTGGTCGAAGAGGTAGCCTTCGAGGAACATCAGCTTGGCCTTCTCCGTCACCGCCTGCGGCACATCGGCCGAGGTCAGCCCGGTTGAGATGCCGAGGTAGGTGTTCAGCGACCGCTCCCCATCGGGGGTGACGAAGATCATGCAACGCGAGGTCGGGTTCTCGCCCTCGGCCACGGGGGCGTTGACGAAGTCGATGCCGATATCGGTCATCGCCTTGGCATAAAACTGGCCCAACTCATCATCGCGCACCCGCCCGATAAAGGCGGTCTTGAGGCCCAGCGCGCCCGCGCCCGCAACGGTATTGGCGACCGAGCCGCCCGGCGTCTGCACGCGGTCTTGCATCGCGGCGTAGAGGTCTTCGGCGCGGTCACGCTCGATCAACTGCATGATGCCTTTCTCGATACCGTTGTCGGCAAGGAAAGCGTCATCGGCATGGGAGATCACGTCGACGACGGCGTTGCCGATGCCAATCACTTCGTATTGGGTCATTCTGTCTTGTCCTCGTATTGGCACAGGTCACGGATGATACAGGTGCGGCACAGGGGTTTGCGGGCTTTACAGTGATAGCGGCCATGCAGGATAAGCCAGTGATGGGCATGGCGCTGGAAATCGGCGGGAATGTTGTCCTCAACGGCGCGCTCGACCGCGTCGACCGTCTTGCCCGGTGCGATCCCGGTGCGGTTGCCAACGCGGAAGATATGCGTGTCCACCGCCTGCGCGGGCTGGCCCCACCACATATTGAGCACGACATTCGCAGTCTTGCGCCCCACCCCCGGCAGCGATTGCAGCGCAGCGCGGGAGTTCGGCACCTCGCCGTCGTAATCGTCGACGAGGATTTGGCTGAGCTTGATGACGTTCTTGGCCTTCTGACGGTAGAGGCCGATGGTCTTGATATGTTCAATTAGCCCCTCAAGCCCGAGATCGAGCATTTTTTGCGGCGTGTCGGCAATCTTGAACAACTCGCGCGTGGCTCTGTTGACGCCCGCATCGGTCGATTGCGCGCTCAGCGCCACGGCCACGACGAGCGTATAGACATTCACATGCTCCAACTCGCCCTCGGGCTCAGGCTCTGCCTGTTGGAAGCGGGCGAAGATCTCGCGGATGGTATGATAATCAAGTTGGCGGGCCATGGCTCAGGGTATGCGATGAATGGCGCGGCAGGGCAAGCGGGGGCGGGGCTTGGGCTGCGATGGCGCAAGAAACGGGTCGCACGGGGGCAGGGGCGCGGCTAATCTGGTGGCATGACACAGATTGCACAGCTCTCTCCCGCGCCCGAAGATCAGGGGTACCACTATCAGGTGATGCGCCGCGCCATCGCCCTGATTGACGAGGCCGAGGACCCCAAGCAACTCGATTGGATCGCGGGCGAGATGGGCATGTCCGCCGCGCATTTCCAGCGGCTGTTCTCACGCTGGGTGGGGGTCTCGCCGAAGCGATACCAGCAGTATCTGATGCTGGATCAGGCCAAGGTCATGCTGCGCGACCGTTTCACCACGCTGGCGGCGGCGCATGAATTGGGGCTGTCGGGCAGCGGGCGGTTGCATGACCTTTTCCTGCGCTGGGAGGCGATGAGCCCCGGTGAGTTTGCCCGCAAGGGCGCGGGGCTGACGATCTACTGGGGTTGGTTTGACAGCCCCTTCGGCCCGACACTGGTGATGGGCACCGACAAGGGCATCTGCGGGCTCGCGCTGTCGTCGGAAGTGGGGGAGGATGCGGCGATGGCGGATCTTTGTAGCCGCTGGCCGCTCGCCGATTTCAAGGAGGCCCCCGCGCGGTTGCAGGCATGGGTCGACGCCGCCTTTGGGCGGCGGAAGGACCCCGAGGCGAAAGCGCCGCTCTACCTCATCGGTGCGCCCTTTCAAATCAAGGTCTGGGAGGCGCTGCTGAGCATCCCTTCAGGGCAGGTGACCACCTATTCCGAAATCGCGCAGAGCATCGGCAGCCCCCGCGCCGTGCGCGCAGTGGGCACAGCAGTAGGGCGCAATCCGGTGAGTTGGCTGATCCCCTGTCACCGGGCGCTGCGCAAAAGCGGGGGCTTGGGCGGCTACCACTGGGGGCTGCCGGTGAAACGCGCAATGCTCGCCTTCGAGGCGGCACGGGCAGAGGCGCAAATGGCCCCTTCTGGGCGGGTTTCTGCCGAATAGCGGTTATATGTAATGTTTTTGGGAACTTTGCGTGCCTATATTGCGTTCACGTCAAGATGCCCCGCCCGAACGGGGCCGCAAACATGAAGGCAGTAGACATGATTTCTTCGAAGATGACTTTGGCCGCCGCTCTGGCCGGCGCGATGACACTGGGTGCCTGTACGCAGCCGATGCAGCCGGGCAATGGCGATCCCAACCAGCGGACCAAGAATGGCGCTTTGATCGGTGCGGGCGTCGGGGCCCTTGCTGGTGCGATTTCCGAAGGTGACGGCAAAGGCGCGCTGAAAGGCGCTTTGATCGGCGGCACGATCGGCGCGGGCGTCGGCTATTCGCTTGATAAGCAAGAGGCCGAGCTGCGCGCCGCAATGGACAGCCGTGTGGTGATCACCAACACCGGCGACCGTCTGATCGTGACACTGCCGCAAGACATCCTCTTTGCGACCGACAGCACCAGCGTATCGCCCGCCCTGCGTGACGATCTGGCCGCGCTGGCGCAGAATGTGAACATCTATCAGAACTCCACCCTGCAAGTCGTGGGCCACACCGACAGCGATGGCGAAGCGGCCTATAACCAGCAGCTTTCCGAGCGTCGCGCGCAGGCCGTGGGCAACATCCTTCTGTCCAACGGCGTGCCGCAGCAGCGTTTGCAGACATTCGGCCGTGGCGAAAGCCAGCCGGTTGCCAGCAACCTGAGCGCCGCTGGCAAGGCGCAGAACCGCCGGGTCGAGATCGTGATCCTGCCCAACGCGCGCTAAGCCGCAGGTTGAAAGTGACAGAAAACCCCGGCCAGTGGCCGGGGTTTTTTGTTGGTCTAGAGGTTGTCCTCGACCCTGAAACCCTTGGGGATGGCATCGCGCCCTTCAAGCAGAAGATCGGCCATGACCTCTGCCACTTTGGGGGCCATGCCGAAGCCGATTTTGAAGCCGCCGTTGGCGATGTAATGCCCCGGTCTGCCCGGCCACGGCCCCAGCATCGGCGCGCGGCTGCGGCTGCGCGGGCGCAGCCCGGCCCAGCGTTCGACGACCGGCGCGTCTTGCAATGCGGGGACCGCCGCGCGGGCCTTGGCGATCACCGCATCGAGCTGTGCATCGGTGCCGTCAGGGCTGTCATATTCTCGCTCAGTGGTGCCGCCCACAGCCACCGTGCCATCCAGATGCGGGATCACATGGACCCCATCGGCAAAAAGCTGTGCCGCGCCGCTTCGGTTCAGTTTTAAGAGCGCGGCTTGCCCTTTGATGCCTGCGCCGACCAAACGCGGATGGCCCGCATTCAGCGCCTCCAGCCCCGCGACCCCAGTGGCCCAGAGGGTCAGGCCCGTATCGGGCGCCTCGGCCACGATCTCAACGCCTTTGGCCGCCAGCGCCGCCACGAGGGCGGCACAGGCGTGGCGCGGGTGGACGAGGGCGCTTAGCGTGTCGCGGATCAGCCAGCCCGTGGGGCTCTGCGGGGCCCAATCGCGGCTCTCGGCGCGGATCAACTCCCACCGGGCGCGGCCTTGCCAAAGCGCGGCTGCCGTGTCCTGCCGCTGCCGCGCCAGCGCGAGGGCCGCGTCATCTGTCACCGGCTGCAAGCGCCCGCTGCGGATATAGCCGGGCGCGCGACCGCCCGCAGCCTCGACCTCGGCCCAGAAGGCTTCGGCGCTGAGCAGGCTCTCAAGCTGAAAGGCTTTCTTGGCGTTCCAATTCTCTGGCACATGCGGCGCCAGCGCGCCCACGATCCCGCCCGACGCCCCCGCCGCCGGTCCTGACGGATCGACCACGCGCACCACCGCCCCGCGCCGGACGCAGGCCCAAGCCACCGACAGGCCAAAAATCCCGGCCCCTCTTACGGTTACATCCACCATTGCCATTCCCCGCCAGCTTGCGCAGTGTCTGCGCGACTTCTTCCCCCTCTAGCAGGACGTGCCGTGCCAGACCAGAATGCCCAGATCACTTGGCGCGCGGGCCAAGTGCCCGTCTCGACCCAGTTCGATGACCCCTACTTCAGCTTGGAGGATGGCGCGGCAGAGACGGCCTATGTCTTTCTGGCGGGCAATGACCTGCCCGAGAGGTTCCGCCCCGGCTTTCACATCGCCGAGCTTGGCTTTGGCACCGGGTTGAACCTGTTGCTGGCATGGGATGCTTGGATGCGGGCGGGCCATGACGGGCCGCTGCATTTCACCAGTTTCGAAGCCTACCCGATGCACCCCGAGGATATGGCGCAGGCCCATGCGGCCTTTCCCGCGCTCGACGGGCGGCGCGATGCGCTGACAGCGGCGTGGGATGGCGCGGGTGGCGTGTTGGAACTGCCCGGCTTCCGGGCCGAAATCATCATTGGGGACGCGCGCGAAACCCTGCCCGCATGGCAGGGGCAGGCCGATGCTTGGTTTCTCGATGGGTTTTCACCGGCCAAGAACCCCGAGCTTTGGGGCGATGATCTGATGGCCGAGGTGGCCCGCCATACCGCACCGGGCGGCAGTGCGGCGACCTATACCGCCGCGGGCTTCGTGCGCCGGGCGCTCGCCGCGGGCGGTTTTGAGGTTGCCCGCATCCCCGGCTATGGCCGCAAACGCCACATGACCTGCGCACGGATGCCCGCATGAGCCAGTCCAACAATATCCCGCTCGGCATCATGCTGATGATCGCCACGACGATGGTCTTCGCCGTCCAAGACGGGCTGTCGCGCCATTTGGCCGAGAACTACAACGTGCTAATGGTGGTGATGATCCGCTATTGGTTTTTCGCGGCCTTCGTGATCGCGCTGGCATTGCGCAAGGCGGGCGGCATCCGCCGCGCCGCCGCCACGACACAGCCCGCGGTGCAAATCCTGCGGGGGGTGCTGCTCTCGGCGCAGATTTGCACGATGGTGCTGGGCTTCACTATTCTGGGGTTGGTGGAGAGCCATGCGGTCTTTACCTGCTACCCGCTTTTGGTGGCGGCGCTCTCCGGTCCGATCTTGGGTGAGAAAGTCGGCTGGCGGCGGTGGGCCGCGATTGGTGTGGGCTTTGTCGGGGTGTTGGTCATCTTGCAACCCGGGCTTCGGGTGGTGGACCCTGCCGCCGCGATCCCGCTGGCGGGGGCGGCGATGTTCGCGGTCTATGGCCTGCTGACTCGCTATGTCGCGCGGCGCGACAATACGGCGACGAGCTTCTTCTGGACCGGCGTCACCGGCGCGGTTGTCATGACGGCGGTCGGCGTCTGGTTCTGGGAGCCGATGACGCCGGGCAACTGGCTGTTGATGGGCACGCTCTGCATCACCGGGGTTACGGGCCACTGGCTGTTGATCCGTTGCTACGAAGTGGCCGAGGCCAGCGCGGTGCAGCCCTTCGCCTATACCCAGTTGATCTTTACCGTGATCATCGGCCTGTCAGTCTTTAACGAGGTGCTGCGCCCCAGCGTGGTGCTGGGCGCGGGCATGATCGTGGCGGCGGGGCTGTTCACCCTATGGCGCGAACGCCTTCAAAGTCGATCCGGTTAACTCTTTGCTGAAGGGGATCGGCAGCGGGTCTTTGCCCAGTCGGGCGCGGTAGACCGGCAGGCTTTCGGTCACCCGCATGACGTAGTTCTGCGTCTCGCGGAAGGGAATCATCTCGATCCAATCGACGATGTCGATCTCACCCTTGCGCGGGTCGCCATAGGTCGCCATCCAGCGCCGCGGGCGGCTAGGGCCTGCGTTATAGGCCGCCGACATCATGGAGACATTGCCGTCAAAAAGTCCCGCCATCTGTGACAGATAGGTCGCGCCAAGCCGCGCGTTGTAATCGGGGTCGGCGGTCAGGCGGTCCGTCGTGTGCTGGCCTGAGATGCCCAGATCGCGCGCCACGTCCCGCGCCGTGGCGGGCATGATCTGCATCAAACCCCGCGCGCCGACGCCGCTCTGCACATTGGGATCAAATTCGCTTTCACGCCGCGCGATGGCGAGGGTCATCTCGGTCGCCATCGGCAGGTCTTTCTCCACCAGTCTGTGCAGCGCGTAATAGGGGGCGGGCACCTCCAGCCCCCGCTGCGCGGCGCGTTTGCCGATCATCACCGCGATATGGGGCTGGCCCACGTCGATGGCGGCTTGCCCCAGCAGGGCGATGTCTTCGGGGACGAGTTGTTCGGCCAAATGGGTCCAGAACCGCTCGGCGGTGGACAGCTCGCCCGAGGCTTGCAGCAGCAATCCGGCCTCGAACAGGGGCGCACGGGCCAGCGGAGAGCTGCGCCAGTCTTGTTCAGGTGCCGCGCCTGCGAGCTTTTCATCAAAGGGGAGGCCGCCCCGTTCGGCGGCCAGCAGCCCGTAGAAGGAGGTTTGGTATTCCGCCCCCATGGCATAGGCTTTCGCCGCGCCTTCGGCATCGCCCATCGCCTCTAACGCGCGGCCCTGCCAATAGCCCGCGCGGCCTTGGCTAATGGGAGATTCCACGGCGTTGTCGTGGTTCTGGAAATGGCCCAGAGCGGTGGTGGGATCGTCCAAGAACCGCAGCGCGATATAGCCCGAGAGCCATTCGAGATCGGCATAGTTCGAGCCATCGGTCAGAAAATGCTGCGACGCCAGTCGGTAGGCCCTTTGCGCATCGCCATTGCGCATTTCATCCCGTGCCAAGGCGCGACGGCGGTTGGCCCATTTGGGGGGCTGGCCCAGGGCCTCAGCCGAGGTCGAGCGCGCCAGCATCAAATCCTTGGCATCCTCGCGCAGCCCCTTGCGAATACGCCATTCAAAGCGGTCATGCGCCAGCCCCGGCGCATCGGACTTGGAGGCGGGGAGCGCGTCGATCTTGGCGTTCACGTCGCTTTCCAGCTTTTGCAGGGCGATGCGGGTTTCCGCCAGCGCCCTGTCGGCGCTTGAGACCAGATCGAACATCTGCCGCGCTTCGGAATGTTCGCGCTGCCAGAGCATCTCTTCCAGCCGGGCCGCGTGATGCGGGGCCAGAAGGCTCCCGTGGGCGTCGGTGAAAAGGGCCTGACTGCTGGCGTTCATCGGCATGGTGCGCCACGCCAGAACCAGGTTCGCCTCGGCCTCACCGCGCTGGCCAATGTTGATCAGCGCCTCGGCATGGGCCAGCACGCCGCGTGGGGTCTGCGGGGCCATGGCCGAGAAGAAATCCAGTATCTCGCTCTCACCCTGTTTGATGACCGCCGCTTCGCTCTGCCTGCGCAGATACGCCTCACCGGGCCAGTCGGGTCTGCGGTTCAGGAAATCGCGGGTGTCGGCATAGGTGCCGCGCCCGGCGCGCAGCCGGTGCCATTCGATCACATCGGCGGCGACCTGCCCGTCACGGGCGGCCAGCGCCGCAGCCGCGTCCCAATTGCCGCTGCGCATCGCATCCATTGCCCAGCCCAAAGGCCGCGGGCGCTGCGCTTCCGCAGGCACGGTCAGGACAAAAACACTCATGAGGATCGCCATCAGGCGCGTCATCGCTTGCATTTCCCACGTCTCCGAGGCTAGAGCCTTGCAACATATGGCTTGGGCGCCGTTTATCAAACCGTAGCGCCCGCAAAAGCCCTCATCCAGTCCGGTTTTCCACCGGCCAGCACTTAAGGAGCGTGCACATGTTCAAAGGCTCTCTGCCTGCCCTCGTCACGCCGTTTCGCAACGGCGCGCTGGATCTGGATACGCTTAAGAAACTTATCGAATGGCACATCGGCGAAGGGTCGAGCGGGCTCGTCCCCGTCGGCACCACTGGCGAATCCCCCACGCTGAGCCATGCCGAGCATGAGACCGTCGTCGAAGAGGTGGTCAAAGCCGTCGCGGGCCGCATCCCGGTCATCGCGGGCGCCGGGTCGAACAACACGGTCGAAAGCATCCGCCTCGCCCGTCACGCCGAAAAGGTCGGCGCGGATGCGCTGCTGGTGGTGACACCCTATTACAACAAGCCCACGCAGCGCGGGTTGGTGGCGCATTTCACCGCCGTGCATGACTGCTGTGACCTGCCGATCATCATTTACAACATCCCCGGCCGTTCGGTGGTGGATATGATGCCCGAAACGATGGGCGAACTGGCCGAGCTGCCGCGCATCGTCGGCGTCAAGGACGCCACCGGCGATCTAGCGCGCGTCTGCGATCAGCGCATCACCTGCGGCCCGGATTTCTGCCAGCTCTCCGGCGAAGACGCCACGGCGCATGGGTTCAACGCTCAAGGCGGCGTCGGCTGTATCTCGGTCACCGCCAATGTCGCGCCGCGCCTTGTGGCGCAGATGCAGGCCGCCTGTCTTGAGGGCGATTATGCCAAGGCGCTGGAGCTGCAGGACCGTCTGATGCCGCTCCACAAGGCGATCTTTACCGAACCGGGGCTTGTGGGTGTGAAATACGCCATGTCGCGGCTCGACCTTTGCTCGGACGAGGTGCGCCTGCCGCTCACGGAGCTGACCGACCCGACCAAGGAACTGGTCGATGCGGCCCTGCGCCATGCGGGTCTGATGAATTAAGCCTAATTTAAACAGGCTGGCCAATACGAAGAGGGGGTGAAGACACCCCCTCTTTTGCGTTCAGCGTTTGCCGTAATAGAAGCCGACCACATGTTCGGCTTGGGCAAAGAACAGCCAGCGCGCGGTCAGCACCCCTGCCGCATGGC
Source organism: Sulfitobacter sp. M85 (assembly GCF_029285915.1). NCBI lineage: Bacteria > Pseudomonadati > Pseudomonadota > Alphaproteobacteria > Rhodobacterales > Roseobacteraceae > Sulfitobacter > Sulfitobacter sp. M85. Next base: position 153,400 of record NZ_JABECQ010000001.1, on the reverse strand, counting down.
TCAGCACCGCAAGACCGGCAGCAAGGTGGTGAAACACGGGCGAGAGCAGCAGCAGCAGCGGCAGCAGCACCATCAGGGCAATCGCGATCACCCGCAGTTTCAGCGCATGTTTGCGCCCGATCTGATAGACGAATTCCCGCAGCAGATAGTTGCTGCCGGTATGGGGCGGCTCAAAGGCGCGGACACTGCCCTGCGGCCCCAACCGCGTCGCGCTCGCGATATCGCTGTTTGAGGCCGCAAGCGCCCGATCCCCGCGCCACCATGTGGCGATCTGCACCGCCCCGGCCAGCGCCAGCAGGATCGTCGCCGCCGTCACCTGCCCCGCCAGCAGGGCACCGCCCGCGATGCTGAGCGACAGGAAATTCAGCGGCGTCATCACGCTGTGCCAGCGCGGCACGGTTTTCATCTGGGTATAGATCATCGCCGTGGTCAGCACCGTCAGCAGCGCCAGCGCCGCACCGATCACCCCCAAGGGCCAAAGCCGCGTGTCGTAAAACACCAACCCCGTGCCATAGGCTGCCATGGTCAACAAGGCCGCGACCGAGGCCCAAGCCTCCCGGCTGAGCCAAGAGCTGCGCCATTGGGTGAAGGCTTTGAGCGCGCGCTCTGGATGGCCAAGGTGAAAGGTCGAAGCGATGAGCCCGCCCACGGCCAAGAGATAGGCCAGCGCGAAGAAGACGAAAGCGACCCAGCCGGTCACCGCAGGCAGGCCGATCCCGAGCCATGCAAGCAGGCCAAAACCCATGCCCGACAGGCTGCTGAACAGAATAACGGAAGGCGCCGGATGCATCAGAGCTTCTCCAAAGTGCGATCAAGCCAGCCGAGAAAGCCCTTCGGCCCCTCGTCCACCGGGGCGAGGAAGGGGGCGAGCACGTCGATCTCGCCCTCGGGAGGGCCAAGCGTGTCGCGCGGGCGCGGCGGCAGGTATTTGTTGACCGGTTTGGTGCCCTGTTCGGGCATCAGGTCCACGCCGCCACGCTCTGCTACAAGCTGGCTGACAGCGCTGTCGGGATCGCCCAGATCGCCGAAATGCCGCGCGCCCGCGGGGCAGGTGCGCACGCAGGCGGGCTGGCGGTCTTCCTCGGGCAGGTTCTCGTTGTAGATCCGGTCGACGCAGAGGGTGCATTTCTTCATCACACCGGCTGCCTGATCCAACTCGCGCGCGCCGTAGGGACAGGCCCAAGCGCAGAGGCCGCAGCCGATGCAATCGCTTTCGTTGACCAGCACGATGCCGTCCTCGACCCGCTTGTAGCTCGCGCCAGTGGGGCAAACGGTGACGCAGGGCGCGTCTTCGCAGTGCAGGCAGGATTTTGGGAAATGGACCAGTTGCGCCGCACCCGCCTCGGGCTGGACCTCGTAGCTGTGCACCCGGTTGAGGAAGGTGCCCGACGGGTCGCCGCCATAGGCGTCTTGGTCCGACAGCGGTGCGCCGTAGTTCTCGGTGTTCCAGCCCTTGCAGGAGATCACGCAGGCATGACAGCCGACGCAGGTGTCGAGGTCGATCACGAGGCCGAGTTTGCGGTCGGTCTGTTGCGGAAGCGTGGTCATGGGCGGTGGTCCTGAAGGGGCTTGTGCGCGGCGCGGGGGCGGAAGCGGGTCATTTGCCCACCTTCCACGCGATGCCGCGCGGCGCGGGCGGGACCGGGGAGCGTTGCGGCGGGATTTCCGGCTGCGCCTCGGCAGGGGCGTCGGTTTTTTCGATATGGACCTTGAGGTCGAACCACGCGGCCTGTCCGGTGATCGGGTCGGAGTTGGACCAGCGCAGGCCGTCGCCCTTTGGCGGCAGAAGCTCGTGGATCAGGTGGTTGAGCAGAAAGCCCTTTGTTGCCTCCGGCGCATCGCGGTCCAGCGCCCATGCGCCTTTGCGCTTGCCGATGGCGTTCCATGTCCAGACGGTATGCGGGTTAAGCGCGGCCATCTCCATCACTGGCACGGTGATCCCGCCATGGGGCGAGGTCACGCGCGCCCAATCGCCGTCCTTCAAACCCTTTGCCCGCATGATCGCGGTGGGCAGGTTGAGCGGGTTATGCCCATGCAGCTGCCGCAGCCATGCGTTCTGGCTGCCCCAGGAGTGGTACATTGCCATTGGGCGTTGGGTGAGGGCGTGGACATCGTAGCCCTGCGTGCCCTCGGGGTCGCTTTCGTACCAATGCGGCAGCGGTGTCATGAACTGCTTGATGCGCTCGCGCAAATGCTCCGGGGGCTGGCGGTCGCCGTGACCCTCGGCGGCGAGCTGGAAGCGGCGCAGCGGCTCCACGTAGAGCGAGAAGAGATAGGGCTGCGGTGCGTCGAAGAGGCCCAAGCCCACGGCCCAGTCCTGATAGGCGCTGTTCCACGGCTTGTAGTATTGCGCCTCGGCGGGGATGTGATGCACCGAGAAACCACCGTTCTCGATGTAGCGCTCGATCTGCGCAGGATTCGGAGCACCCCGGCCGCTCTTGGTGCCGTCCTCCCCGCGAAAGCCCGCCAGCGGGCCGACACCGGGGCGGCGTTCATGGGTGGTGATGTAGTCGGCGTAGTCTTTGTATTTCTGGCTGCCGTCGTCGTTCACGAAGCCGGGCAGGCCGAGCTTGGCCCCCAGATCGCAGAGCACCGATTGAAAGCCACGCACGTCGCGGTTGGGCTCCACCACCGGCCAGCGGATCGCGTCGGCGGCGGCATCGGCCTCGCTGATCGGGCGGTCAAGGAGCGAGATGCAATCGTGCCGCTCCAGATAGGTCGTGTCGGGCAGGATCAGGTCGGCATAGGCCACCATTTCCGAGGAATAGGAGTCGGAATAGATGATGCGGGGGATCACGTAATCCCCGTTCTCATCGGTGTCGGTCAGCATCTTCATGACCCCGCCGGGGTTCATCGAGGAGTTCCACGACATGTTGGCCATGTACATGAAGAGCGTGTCGATCTTGTAGGGATCGCCCGCATGGGCATTGCTGATCACCATGTGCATCAGCCCGTGGGCCGACATCGGGTTTTCCCATGTAAACGCCTTGTCGATCCGCGCCGGGCTGCCGTCGGCTTTCAGCGCGAGATCCTCTGGCCCGTGGACGAACCCCAGATGCGGCCCGTCAAGAGGTCCGCCCGGCGTGGCTCTGCAATGCGGTTTCGGATGTGCCGTGGCGGGCTTGGGGTAGGGCGGTTTGAAGCGGAAGCCGCCGGGCACCTCGACAGTCCCGAGAATGATCTGAAGCACATGCAGCGCGCGGCAGGTCTGGAAACCGTTGGCATGGGCCGAGATTCCGCGCATGGCGTGGAAGGAAACCGGCCGGCCGATCATCTTCTCGTGGCGCTCGCCCCGGAAATCGGTCCAGGGCTGGTCGAGTTCAAAAGCCTCGTCGAAGGCCACGCGCGCCAGTTCCGCCGCGATGGCGCGGATGCGCGACGCAGGGATGCCGCAGCGCTCGGCCACTGCTTCGGGGGCGTAATCGTCTCCGAGGTATTGCTCGGCCATCTGGTGGAACACGGGTCGGTGCGTGATCCCGCCGGCGCGGTAGGTGGCCGAGAGGTCGGGGCGCACCCCGGGTTGGTCGAAGGGGGTGAGCTTGCGGGTCTTGCGGTCGATCACCAGCGCCTTGCCGTCCGCGTCGCGCAGTTGCAGGCCGAACTCGGGCGACTTCGGGTCGCCGTTCAGCAGCACCGGCGCGTCGGTATAGCGCGCGAGGTAGTCGAGATCGATGCGCCCGGCCTTCATCAGGCAGTGGATCAGCGACAGGATGAACAGCCCGTCGGTCCCGGGCGTGATGCCGACCCAATCGTCGGCGATGGCGTTGTAGCCGGTACGGATGGGGTTCACCCCGATCACCCGCGCGCCGCGTTTCTTCAGCTTGCCCAGTCCCATCTTGATCGGGTTGCTGTCGTGATCCTCGGCCACCCCGAAGAGCATGAAGAGCTTGGTGTGGTCCCAATCAGGCTGGCCGAACTCCCAAAAGGCGCCGCCCATGGTATAGATCCCCGCCGTCGCCATGTTGACCGAGCAAAAGCCGCCATGTGCCGCGTAGTTCGGCGTGCCGAATGCCTGCGCCCAGAGGGAGGTGAAGCTTTGCGACTGGTCGCGCCCGGTGAAGAAGGCGAGTTTCTCTGGCGCCTCATGGCGTAGCGGGGCAAGCCAGCCGGTGGCGATCTGCAGTGCTTCGGCCCAGCTGATGTCCTCGAACTCGCCCGAGCCGCGAGGGCCCACGCGTTTCATCGGGTTGCGCAGCCGCGCCGGGGAATTGTGCTGCATGATCCCCGCTGAGCCCTTGGCGCAGAGCACGCCGCGGTTCACCGGGTGGTCGCGGTTGCCCTCAATATAGGCGACCTTGCCTTTTTTCATGTGCACGTTGATGCCGCAGCGGCAGGCACACATGTAACAGGTCGTGCGGCGGACCTCGTCCGAGACCTTGGGCGACAGATCGAGCGGCGGCTGGGAATGCGTCATGAGGGGGCGGGGGCTTTCAGCAGGGCAAGCGCTTGGCGCGCGATATGTTTCTCTTCGGCAGCGGGGATGACCCACGAGGGAATATTTCCCGCCCAGCGGAGGTTTGCAAGAACCTTTTCCCTCACCGCGGAATAGTTCTCGCCAATCCCGCCGGTGAAGGCGATGCCGTTGATCCCGCCCATCGCGGCGATCATCGACCCGGCCTGACGGGTGATCCAATAGCAAAAGTGGGCGCGCGCAAAGCCAGCGCTCTCGCTGTCGCTTTCCGCCAATTGCCGCATATCGGCGGTCTGGCCCGACAGGCCGAGCAACCCGCTCTCGTGGTGCAGCAGTCTCTGCGCGGCTTCCAGCCCGAGATCGCCCACCAGATGCAACACCGCGCCCGCGTCGATCTCGCCCGCGCGGGTGCCCATGGTCAGCCCGCCGAGCGGCGAAAAGCCCATGGTTGTGGCCACCGATTTCCCATCGCGGATCGCGCAGAGCGATGCGCCATTGCCCAGATGCAGGGCCAGCAGGCGGGCGGGCAATGGGGCGCCGGTCTGGGCGCTGAAATTCCGCACGAGGCTCTCGTAGCTGATGCCGTGGAAGCCGTAGCGGCGGAGGGCGGCGGTCTGGGGCTTCTCGGGCAGCGCGTAGCGGCGCGCCACGTCCGGGTTGGTGCGGTGAAAGCCGGTGTCGAAAGCGGCGAATTGCGGGAGCTCCGGCATCAGCGCTGCAAGGGCGTCGATGGCGCTGAGGTGATGCGGGTTGTGCAGCGGCGCCAACGGTTGCGCCGCGGCGATGGCGGCGCGCACGGCGGGGGTGACTTCCGTCGTCGCGGCCAAGTCCGGGCCGCCGTGCACCACGCGATGCGCGGCGGCGCTGAGGTCAGCGGTCACGATCCCCGCGTCACGCAGCCCTGCCAGAATGGCGGTGAAGGCGGTGCGGTGATCGGGCAGCGCAAGGGGCCGTGCCGGAGCCTTTCCCACACGCAGGGCGCCGGACTGGCCGATGCCCTGCGCTTCGATCCGCAGGGTTTCATACAGCCCGCCGTCAAAGACCGCCGCCTTGATCGACGACGAGCCTGCATTGACGACGAGCACCAGCGCCATGGCTCAGGCCCGTTGCGGGCGCATGTCATCCCGGCTGATCCCGGCGACGGAGACCGGTTTCTTCATCGCGTCGCGGCGGAAGGGCTCGCCCAGTTCCTGGTTGAGCAGCACCTCGATGAAGGTCGTCTTGCCGTCATTCATCTGGGCCTTGATCGCGCGGTCCAACGCCTCGGTCAGTTCCTCCATTGACGAGACCTGCACCCCCTCGACCCCGCAGGCCTTGGCGATCCCGGCATAGCTCACGTCTTGGGCCAATTCGGTGCCGACGAAGTTGTCGTCGAACCAAAGCGTCGTGTTTCGTTTCTCCGCGCCCCATTGGTAGTTGCGGAAGATTACCATGGTCACGGCGGGCCAGTCGTCGCGGTTCACGCTCACCATCTCATTCATGGAAATGCCAAAGGCCCCGTCGCCGGCAAAGCCCACTACGGGCGTGTCCGGGCAGGCGATCTTGGCGCCGCAGATCGCCGGGAAGCCGTAACCGCAGGGGCCGAAAAGGCCGGGGGCGAGGTATTTGCGCCCCGCCTCGAACGTCGGGTAGGCATTGCCGATGGCGCAGTTATTGCCAATGTCGGAACTGATGATCGCCTCAGTGGGCAGCGCCTTCTGGATCGCGCGCCATGCCATGCGCGGCGACATTTTTTCCGGCTCGCGGCTGCGGGCGCGCTCGTTCCACGTGGTGCCGGGGTCGTCGTGTTCGTGGTCCATCGAGGTCAGTTCCTGCGCCCATGCCGATTTGGTCTGGGCGATCAGATTGCGGCGTTCCTCGCGGCCCGCGTCGCCGGCACCGTCGCTCAGCCGGTCGAGGAGGCTGCGCGCCACCTTGCCCGCATCGCCCAGGATGCCGACGCTGACCGGCTTGGTCAGGCCAATGCGGTCGGGGTTGATATCGACTTGAATGATCTTGGCATCCCGCGGCCAATAGTCGATCCCGTAGCCCGGCAGGGTCGAGAAGGGGTTGAGCCTTGTGCCGAGCGCCAGCACCACATCGGCCTTTGCGATCAGCTCCATCGCCGCCTTGGACCCATTGTAGCCCAGTGGCCCGACCGAGAGCGGATGCGAGCCGGGGAAGGCGTCGTTGTGTTGGTAGCCGCAGCAGACCGGGGCATCCAGCCGCTCAGCCATCTGCCGCGCGTCGTCGATGGCTCCACCGATCACCACGCCTGCGCCGTTCAGGATCACCGGGAATTTCGCCTTCGAGAGCAGTTCCGCCGCCTCGGCAATGGCGGTCTCCCCGCCCGAGGGGCGTTCAAACTCGACAATGGCGGGCAACTCGATGTCGATCACCTGCGTCCAGAAATCGCGGGGCACGTTGATCTGGGCGGGCGCGGAGTGGCGCTTGGCCTGAAGGATCACGCGGTTCAGCGTCTCGGCGATGCGGCTGGGGTCGCGGACCTCCTCCTGATAGGCGACCATATCGCGGAAGAGCGCCATCTGCTCGACCTCCTGAAAGCCGCCCTGACCGATGGTCTTGTTCGCCGCCTGCGGGGTTACCAGCAAAAGCGGCGTGTGGTTCCAGTAGGCGGTTTTCACCGGCGTCACGAAATTGGTGATGCCAGGCCCGTTCTGCGCCACCATCATCGACATCCGCCCCGAGGCGCGGGTGTAGCCATCGGCCATCATGCCAGAATTGCACTCATGCGCGCCGTCGTAAAAGGTGATCCCGGCGGCGGGGAAAAGGTCGGAAATCGGCATCATGGCCGAGCCGATAATGCCAAAGGCCGTGTCGATCCCATGGATCTGAAGGGTTTTGACGAAGGCTTCTTCGGTGGTCATTTTCATCGCGCGATCCTTTGGGCATGGGGCAAAGCTATCGGCAAATTACGAGCAGGTGCAGGCCGGGGTTAGGGCCAGAATTGCGCCAGCCCTAGGGCCAGATCAGCGCAGGTGGTCAATCTCTTGCGCGATCAGCCCGACGCCCTCTTCGATCCGCGCGGCGGGGATCGAAGAATAGGCCAGTCGGTAGTAATTCGTGGCCCTTTCAGCCCCGGCGAAAAAGGCATGGCCCGGCTCCAGCAGCACATCCTGCGCGCGCAGGTTTTCGGCCAGTTCCGCCGTGTCCACGCCTTCTGGTGCGCGCATCCAGAAGGACGAGCCGCCATAGGCCCCCCGGCCCGACACGCGCAGGCCATGGGTCTCTAGCGCCGCGTCCATGACCCGGCGGCGTTCGTGCAGCGCTAGCCCCATGCGGCGGATCTGGGCGTCGTAATGGCCAAGCGACAGGAAATAGGCGGCGGTGCGCTGGATATGCCCCGGCGGGTGCCGCAGGACCGAGGCGCGCAGCGCGCGGGCCTCGCGGATGAAGGGTTCGGACCCCACCAGATACCCCAGTCGCAGCCCCGGAAAGAGCGATTTGGAGAAACTGCCGACATAGATCACCCGCCCCTCGTCATCGAGCGATTTAAGCGCGGGCGAGGCGGGTTTGAGAAAGGACATCTCGAACTCATAGTCATCCTCGACGATCAGCGCCTCCAGCGCGCGGGCGCGGGCCAAGAGCGCGCGGCGGCGGTCCATCGGCATGGTGGCGTTGGTCGGGCATTGGTGGCTTGGGGTTGCGAAAATCACATCCGTATCGGGGGGGATCGCCTCGGGCGGGAGGCCGTCTTGATCCACCCGCACGGGCGTGATGTGGCAACGGGACTGGCTGAGAATACCGCTCAGCGCCGGATAGCACGGGTCTTCGAGCACGGCGCGGCGGCGTTGGGTCAGCAGCACCTGCGCGGTAAGCCAAAGCGCGTTCTGCGCGCCGAGGGTGATAAGGATCTGCTCGGGCCGGGCCGAGACGCCGCGCCGGGGCAGGATGTGGCGGGCAATGAACTCGATCAGCTGCGGGTCGTCCTGATCGTAGTAATCGGTCGTCATCGAGGTGAAATCGCGCTGGCCGAGGGCTTGCAAGGCGCAAAGCCGCCAGTTGGCGTGATCAAAGAGCGTTGGGTCGGCTTGGCCATAGATGAACGGGTAGCGGTAGCTGGCCCAATCCTGCGGTTTGGCGGCCAACCCATTGGCGCTGAACCGCTGCCCGATGGCGCGGGTCCAGTCGATGGCGTCATCCGCCTCGGCCCGGGGGGCGAAAGCGGGCGGGGCGGGCGCGTTGTCCGAGACGAAATACCCCGACCGCCCGCGCGAGGTGAGATAGTCATTCGCCAAAAGCTCGGTATAGGCGATGGTCACGGTGATCCGGCTGACGCCGAGATGCGCGGCGAGCCTGCGGGTCGAGGGCAGCTTCTCCCCCCGCTGGAACCGGCCCGAGAGGATGCCTTGGGCGATCATCTGCTGGATCTGCTGTTGCAGGGTGCCTTGCGCATCGGGGCGCAGGAAAAAGGTTTCGACGGGCAGGGCCATGGGGCGAAGGTTAGGCTGGCCCTAGGGGGAGTTCAATCTGGCATTACGGCTGGCCGAATTTATCCTCGGGGCCGCGCCCGCACTTCCGTTCGCCCGGCCCCTCGCCTAGAACGATCGCATGAGCATTTCCGCCCCTCTCTTGATCGCCGTGGACGGCGGTGGCACCGGCTGCCGTGCGGCCATCGGCACGCAGCGCGGTGGCATCCTTGGCCGGGCTTCTGGCGGGCGGGCCAATATCGGCAATGACCCGGATCAGACCCTGATCAATATCCGCGCCACGGTCGAAGCGGCAGCAGCCTCGGCGGGGCTGCCTGCCGAGGCGCTTGCCGGGGCCACCGCCTTTCTCGGCCTCGCCGGGATGAACGTCGCGCGGGACGCAGCGCGGCTGCGCGCGGCGCTGCCCTATGGCCGGATCATCGCGGAGGATGACCGCCCCGCCTGCGTGGTCGGCGCGCTTGGCGAAGGCGCGGCGGGCTGGGTCTTGGCCATCGGCACCGGCACGATCGTGGCCGCGACCGATGGCACGACGTTTCGCTATGCCGGCAGTTGGGGGTTTCATCTGGCGGATCAGGGATCGGGCGCTTGGCTGGGCCGCGGCGCGCTAGATTTGGCGTTGCAATGTCATGACGGGGTGTTGCTCCACAGCGACCTGACCCGCGCTTTGTTGGCGGATTTCAGAGATGATCCTGAGGCTTTCGTGGCCTTCAGCCTGACGGCGCAGCCGGGGGATTACGCGGCATTCGCGCCCAAGGTCATCGCGGCGGCGGAGGCCGGAGACCATCACGCGCAGGCGTTGATGCGGGAGGGCGCGGCCTATTACACCCGCGCGTTGAAGGCGCTGGATTTCGCGCCCGGCGATCCGCTCTGTCTGCTCGGCGGGATCGGCCCGGATTACGCGCCGTACCTGCCGGAAGACCATTTGGCAGGACGGATCTCGGCGCGGGGCACGGCGCTGGACGGGGCGTTTCATCTGGCCTGCAAGGCCGCGGCGGAGGAGGTTCTGTGATGAGCGAGATCGCAAAGGTTTTCACCGAGGCCCAGATCCACGACGGCAAGCGGTTGCACCCCGGCAAGGTGCTGGCGCAGATGCAGGACGGCAGCCGCCGCATCCTCACCGCCGAAGAGGTGCCGCAGGGCATCGTGGCGGAGCCTATGGCGGGCGGCGTGCTTTGCCCCGGCTTCGTCGATCTTCAGGTTAACGGCGGCGGCGGGGTGATGTTCAACGACAGCCCCGATCTGGCGACCCTGCGGCGCATGGCCGACGCGCATCGCAGCACCGGTGTCGCGGCGCTGCTGCCCACCCTGATCACTGACACGCCCGAGAAGACCGAAGCGGCCATCGAGGCCGCTGTCGACGCCATCGCAGAAGGGGTGCCGGGCATCATCGGGCTGCATCTGGAAGGCCCGCATCTGGCGCTTTCGCGCAAGGGCGCGCATGACGGGGCGCTGATCCGCCCGATGAGTGAGGCGGACCTCGCCCTGATCCTACGCGCCGCCGGGCGTCTGCCGAATCTCATGGTCACCGTCGCGCCAGAGAACACCAGCACCGCCCAGATCGCCGCGATGGCCGAGGCGGGGGTCGTGGTCTCGCTCGGCCATAGCGATGCGGATTACGAGACCTGTATGGCGGCCTTCGACGCGGGCGCGTCCTGCGTCACCCATTTGTTCAACGCGATGAGCCAGATGGGCAACCGCGCGCCGGGGCTGGTCGGGGCGGCATTGGCGCGGGATGGGGTTCATGCCGGGCTGATCGCCGATGGCATCCATGTGCATCCCGCCTCTATGCGCAACGCGCTGGCGGCCAAGCCCGAGGGTACCTTCCTCGTCAGCGATGCCATGGCGACGGCTGGGTCGGATATCACGGGCTTCACCCTCAACGGTCGGGAGGTCTATCGCGCCGAGGGGCGGTTGACCTTGGCGGATGGCACGCTGGCGGGGGCGGATCTGGAAATGGGCCGCGCGGTGCATACGCTGACCCATGCGGTGGGGGAGCCGCTGGAGGTGGCCCTCGCGCGGGCGATCTCGGGGCCGGTTGCGCTGTTGCGCGATGACATGGGGCTGGGCCGGATCGAACGGGCGACCCACCCCTTGGTGCTTTTCGATCCTGAAACCGGCGCGGCGCGGGTGGTGGACTAGCTCGCCACGAGCCGCCAGAAAAACACCGCGCTCATGCCGAAACCGATGGCGGCGATCAGCCAGCGTACGGTCTCTTTCGGCAAGGCTCGCGCCAAGGGCGCCCCGGCATAGCCGCCCGCCGTGGCCGCCAGCATCATCAACAGCGCCTGCGGCCATGCGACCAGACCGGCCAAGGCAAAGACCGCTACGGAGATTGAGGAAAGCACGAAGCTCAGCCCGTTCTTGAGGCCGTTCATCCCGTGCAGGTCGGTCATCCCCCAAAGCGCGAATAGGGCCAGCAGAACGATGCCCAAGCCCCCATTGAAATAGCCACCATAAACGCTGACCGCAAAGAGGCCGAGCGCGCCTTGGGGCGTCACGGCTCGGGCATGGGCGGCGGCGAAGGCGCGGATGCGGTCGCCCAGCAGAAACACCAGCGTCGCCGCAAGCAATAGGAAAGGCACGACAACGGAAAACGCCGCGTTGGAAGAGATCAGAAGCAAACCCGAACCGACCACACCGCCCGCCAGCGTGATAAGGCACAGCCGCAGCAAGGCGCGGCGGTCGAAGCGGCCAAGCTCGTTGCGAAAGCCAAGAGCGCCTGCAAGGTAGCCCGGAAACACCGCCACGGCGCTGGTCGCATTGGCGGCCACGGGGGGCATGCCGGTAAAGACCAGCGCGGGAAAGGTCAGAAAGGTGCCGCCCCCGGCGATGGTGTTCAACACCCCCGCGCCGAAGGCCGCGATCAGCAAGATCGCGATATCGCTTAAAGTTGTCATGGTTCCTCCCCGCACCCTTGGGGCGCTTGATCCCTGTTAGGATCAAATCATGTCGGTGCCAAGGTGAGGGGAGAGGCGGAAACGAAAAAGGGCTCCGACCGATGGTCGAAGCCCCGATAACGCGAAATCGCGCGATGTCAGCCGATTATGGGCAAGCTGCGACGTAGCGCTGGCCGTTGGCATTCTGGTACACGCATTTGCCGGACTGTGTCTGACCGATGTAGTTGCCAGCCGCCGCACCTGCGAGACCGCCGATGATTGCGCCTTGAACCTTGTCGTCACCGCCTGAAACGGCAGCACCGGTGGCAGCTCCGAGAGCCGCGCCAGTCAGAGCACCTTGGTTGGAGGTGGTGCCGTCACAAGCGGCGAGACCGGCGATCATCGGAATTGCGATAAGAAACTTCTTCATGTCTTTCTCCCAGTTTACTCATTTGCCAACGCGGGGGGATTGGAAGAGGTTCCCACGAAGGCGCTACATTTTCAGAAAAATCCCGCGGGTTTCGATCTGCGGCGATCTTTCGGTGCGATGTCATGTTCGGGCAAGACAGGGGTTTAGATAGAGGAAGGCGGCACCGGGTCAACCGATGCCGCCTGTCACATGCCGCAAGACGCGGTTTTACGCCGAAGTGAAGACCCGGCCCAAGGCACCATCGACCGCCGTGATGATCTCATCAATATCATCGCGGGTGGCGATCAGCGCGGGCGAGAAACACAGCGTGTTGTTCTTGCCAGGCAGGGAACGGTTGGTGGCGCCGATGATCACCCCTTGGGCCATGCAATCGCCCACCACGGCCTGAATGCGCTTTTCCTCAACAGGGGCGCGGCTGTCGCGGTCCGTCACCAGTTCGGCCCCCAGAAACAGCCCTTTGCCGCGCACATCACCGATCACCTTGTGCTTGTCGGCCAGCGCGTGAAGCTGCTCCAGCATGTAGTGGCCCATGTTGGTGGTGTTCTCCAACAGGTTCTCACGCTCGATGATGTTCATGTTTTCGATGCCCGCGGTCGGCCCCGCGGTGCAGCCACCAAAGGTCGAGATGTCGCGGAAATAGTTCAGCGGATCGCTGGCATCGTCCTTGAACATGTCAAAGACCGCATCGGTCGTGACCAGACAGGCGATTGCGGCATAGCCCGAGGCGACGCCCTTGGCCATGGTCACCATGTCGGGCTGGATGCCGTAGTGCTGATAGCCGAACCATGTGCCGGTGCGGCCCACGCCGCAGACGACCTCATCGATGTGCAGCAGGATGTCGTATTTGCGGCAAATCTCTTGCACGCGCTCCCAATAGCCTTCGGGCGGGCAGATCACGCCGCCGCCTGCGGTGACCGGCTCAAGGCAGAGCGCGCCGACGGTTTCGGGGCCTTCGGCGAGGATCACCTTTTCGATCTGATCGGCGGCCCAGACACCGTAGTTTTCCTGCGGCGCGCCGTCCTGTTCGAAACTGCGGTATTCAAGGCAATGCGGCACCCGCACGAAACCCGGTGCGAAGGGGCCGTATTGCGCATTGCGCTCGTCCTGACCGCCTGCCGAGAGACAGCCAAGCGTGGTGCCATGGTAGTCGCGGTCGCGGTAGAGGATCTTGTGCTTCTTGCCGCCGTAGCGCTTGTGCGCGATCTGGCGAACCATCTTGAAGGCTTTCTCATTCGCCTCGGAGCCGGAGTTGCAATAGTAGACGCGGTCCAGCCCCGGCATCTTGTCGAGCAATTTCTCGGCGAAATGAGAGCCGGGGATCGAGCCTGCAGAGCCCGCGAAATAGTTCAGCTTGATCAACTGATCGCGCACCGCATTGGCGATGCTTTCGCGGCCATAGCCGACGTTGACCGTCCAGACCCCGCCCGAGACGGCGTCGAGGTGTTCCTTGCCCTTTTGGTCCCAGACCCGGATTCCCTTGCCTTCGACGATGATGCGCGGGTCGGTGGTTTCATAGGGTTTGTGCTGGCTCAGGTGGTGCCAGATATGCGCGCGGTCGGCTTCGACAACGCGGGAGATGTCGTTCTCGTTGAAATTGCCGTCCATGGGGCAAACCTTTCTTTACGGGTGGGCGAGCCCACGAATGAAGCCCGCGCAAAGGCGGGATAAACTGTTCCAAGAACACCGCGAATAGGCACGATCCAGTAGTGCCAGTTTATCCCCTTCGGTGAGGCCAGAGGGGGCGATTTCTTTAAAGAAATGGCGCCGGATGCAAAAACGCCGGGGTGAGGCCCCGGCGTTTGGTCTTATTTCGATTTAGGGCCACCCTTGCCGCCCTGTTTGCCGATCTTATTCGGCGGGGTGAAGCGTTTGGACGGGTCGGAGGCCCGTTTGTAGGACTTCTCTCCGCCCGGCGTGGTGACCGAGGTGGTCGGCTTGCCCTTGCCCTTGCGCGGGGCGTCGCCCGCGGGCTTTTCCTTTTTCCAAACGGCCTTTGCCTTGGGCTTGCCGCTCGTGTCGCCGCCCGATTTGGGCTTGGGCGTCGCGCCGGGTTTCATCGGGCTACGCTCGGTCTTATGCGACTTCGGTGGGCGTTCGCCCTTGGGCGCGCGGGGTTTGTCGAATTTCGGCTTGTCGAAAGACGCAGCACCGGGGCCGTCGCTGGATTTCGCGCGGGGTTTGCGCGGGGCGGGGGCGGCATCCGGGTCATAATCGCCGCGCGGTTTGCGGGGGCCGCGGTCGCCTTTGAAACCGCCGGGTTTCGGGCCACGTTTGCCGCCGGGCTTGGGGCCGCGCGGCAGATCGGGCGCTTTGTCCAGCTTGGTCAGCACCACGCCGTCTTCCAGTTTCATGTCGCCGCCGAGCGTGTCGAGCAGGCCGGGCACCGAGGCTTCGGCCACCTCCACGAAACTGTGGCTGTCTTGCACGCGGATCGCGCCGATGTCGTCCTTGGTCAGGTCGCCCCGGCGGCAGAGCATCGGCAGCAACATGCGCGGCTCGGCCCCGTCTTTGCGCCCGGTGGAGACCGAGAACCAGACCGATGGGCCAAAGTCGCGGCGCGGCTTGTCCTCGCCCGGCGCGCCGGGGTCGCTCAGCTCTTCCGGAGCGGATTGCCGCTTGCGGTAGAGGTTGACGAAGGCGGTGGCCAATTGCTCGGCGCTGAATTTCTCGACCAGTGAGGTGACGAATTCCGCCGCATCCTCGGGCGCAGGCTCCACCCATGCGGAATCGGCCAGCAGGCGGGCTTCGTCAGCGGCGTTGACCTCGGCGGCGGAGGGCGGTGCGGCCCATTCCACTTTCAGCTTGGCCCAGCCCAGAAGCCGGTTCGCCTTGCTGCGCATCTTGGGCGGTACGATCAGGGCGGAAACCCCCTTGCGCCCGGCGCGGCCCGTCCGGCCCGAGCGGTGCAGCAGCGTGTCGGAGTTGCTGGGCAGGTCGGCGTGGATCACCAGTTCGAGGTTCGGCAGGTCGATGCCGCGCGCGGCGACGTCGGTCGCAATACAAACGCGCGCACGCCCATCGCGCAGGGCTTGCAATGCGTTGGTGCGCTCGGACTGCGTTAACTCACCCGACAGCGCCACGACCGAAAAGCCGCGGTTGGTGAAGCGGGTGGTCAGACGCGCCACGGCGGCACGGGTGTTACAGAAGACGATGGCGTTCTTGGCTTCATAGAAGCGCAGCACGTTGATAATCGCGTTCTCGGTGTCGCGCGGGTGGACGTTCAGCGCGCGATATTCGATGTCGCTGTGCTGCTTGGCTTCGCCAACGGTGGTGATGCGCTGCGCGTCGCGCTGGTAGGATTGCGCCAGTTTGGCAATCGCCGCAGGTACGGTGGCCGAGAACAGCAGCGTGCGGCGCTCTTCGGGGGATTCCGACAGGATGAACTCAAGGTCTTCGCGGAAGCCGAGGTCGAGCATCTCATCCGCTTCGTCCAGCACCACGGCGCGGATCGCGTCGAGGTTGATGTTGTTGCGTTTGATGTGGTCGCAGAGGCGACCCGGCGTGGCGACGACGATATGCGCGCCGCGGTCCAGCGCCCGGCGCTCGGTCCGGGTGTCCATGCCGCCGACGCAGGTGGTGACCACCGCGCCCGCCTTGCCATAAAGCCAGGTCAACTCGCGGCTAACCTGCATGGCCAATTCGCGCGTCGGCGCGATGATCAGCGCCAGCGGCGCGCCTGCTTGGCCGAAATGCGTGTCCTCGCCCAGAAGCGTCGGCGCGATGGCAAGGCCGAAGCCCACCGTTTTGCCCGACCCGGTTTGGGCCGAAACCAGAAGGTCTTGATCGTTCAGCGCAGGGTCTGTGACGGCCTCCTGTACGGCGGTAAGTGTTTCATAACCCTGTTGGGCAAGGGCATCGGCAATAGTCTGGATCACGAAGGCTGTCCTGTCTTGAACGTTGTGCGGGGGGCGGGCACGTGGGGTGCTACCAGCCACGGCAAAGGAATCCGACCGTCGGTAGAGGGTCGGGGATGGAATGTACATGGGGGTTTTGTGGCGAATTGTCACCCTTTTTACCGGTTTGGCGGCTTTCCGGGCCTGAATGGGCGGGGAAGCGCCATTTCCGCTCTGATCCGGCCCGCTCACATCTCGGTCAGGCCGATGGCGCGGGCGGGCGGCTTGGGGTAGCTATAAGCCAAAGCGGAAAGAGAGAGTGAGGCAATCTGGTGCAAAGCGATCTGCCCCTGACGCGGGATCTGGTGCTGGTGGGGGGCGGGCACGCCCATGCGCTGGTGCTGCGCAAATGGGGGATGGACCCGCTGCCCGGCGCGCGGCTGACGGTGATCAACCCCGGCCCCACTGCGCCCTATACCGGCATGCTGCCCGGTCATATCGCCGGGCATTACGACCGCGATGCGTTGGAGATCGACCTCATGCGCCTTTGTCGCCACGCCGGGGCGCGGTTGATCCTTGGGGCGGCGACGGGGATCGACCGCGCGGCGCGGGAGATCACGGTCGAAGGGTGCGGGGCCGTGGCCTATGATGTGGCGTCAATCGACATAGGCATCACGGCCAAGATGGACCTGCCGGGATTTGCCGAGCACGCGGTCGGGGCCAAGCCGCTCGATCGCTATGCCGCGCGTTGGCGGGAGTTTCTCGCGGCGGTCAAGGCGGGGGAGCAGCCGCCCGAGGTGGCGGTGATCGGTGGCGGTGTGGCGGGCTGCGAGCTTGCCATGGCGATGGCCTTTGCCCTGCGCGAAGCGGGGGGGCAGCCAGCGGTGACGGTGGTGGAACACGGGCCGCAGCTTTCCGGCATGGCCCCCCGGACCGAGGCGATGGTGCGGCGGCAGATGGCAGAGCTTGGGGTGACCGTGGCGCTTGAGGCCGAGGTCAAGCAGATCACCGACCGGCAGGTACTCTTGGCGGATGGCGCGCCGATCCCCGCGGCGCTTTGCGTGGGGGCTGCGGGGGCGGTGCCGCAGGGCTGGCTTGCCCAGACCGATCTGCCGCTGCACGCGGGGTTCATCCGCGTCGGGGCCGATCTGGGGGTGGTAGATGATGACAGGCTCTTCGCCGTTGGCGATTGCGCCCATATGGAGGCCAGCCCGCGCCCCAAGGCCGGTGTCTTTGCCGTGCGGGCGGCGCCGGTGCTGCACGACAACCTGCGCGCGGCGCTTAGCGGCGGGACACGGCGGGCGTTCAAACCGCAGCGGCATTATCTCAAGCTGATTTCACTCGGCGGGAAAGCCGCTGTGGCGGAGCGGAATGGGCTGGCCCTTGGCGGTGCGCTGCTGTGGCAGTGGAAAGACCGGATCGACCGGAAGTTTATGGACGGGCTCGATGACCTGCCCGCGATGAAGACCGATGCGCTGACGGGCCCGGTGGCCTCGGGCGTGCAGGAGGCGCTGGCGGGCAAACCGCTTTGTGGTGGATGCGGGGCCAAGGTGGGCGGTGCGGTGCTGGGCGATCTCTTGGCCGAGGTGCAGCCGCCCGTCTCGGGCGATGTGCTCACCGGGGCGGGCGATGATGCGGCGGTGCTGCGCCGCCCCGGTGGCGGCTTTCAGGTGATGAGCACGGATCATTTGCGCGGCTTCATCGAAGACCCGGCCCTGATGACGCGGGTCGCGGCGGTGCATGCTTTGGGCGACATCTGGGCGATGGGGGCCGCACCGCAGGCGGCACTGAGTTCGATCATCCTGCCGCGCATGTCGCCCGAATTGCAGGCCCGGACCCTGCGCGAGATCGCGGTGGCCGCGCAGGAGGTGATGGCGGGTGCAGGTGCGCAGATCGTGGGCGGCCATACGACCATGGGCGCGGAACTGACCATCGGCTTTACGGTCACCGGCACCCGCGACGCGATGCCGATTGGCCACGGTGGCGCGCAGCCGGGCGATGTGCTGGTGCTGACCCGGCCCATCGGGTCGGGGGTGATCCTTGCAGGCCATATGGCGGGGACCGCGCCGGGGCGGGTGGTGGCCGAAGCGCTCGACGTCATGGCCACCCCGCAGGCGCGGGAGGCGGAGATTTTGGGCACGGCCCATGCGATGACGGATGTGACGGGCTTTGGCCTTGCCGGCCATTTGCAAGCGATCTGCCGTGCCTCGGGATTGGCGGCGGAGCTTTGGGCGGAGGCGGTGCCGATCTACCCCGGCGCGCAGACGCTGTCGGATCAGGGGGTGGCCTCTTCCTTGCTGGCGGTCAATCAGGCGGACGCCCCGATTGCGGCGGCAGACCCGGTGAACCCGCTTTTCCACGATCCGCAAACCGCCGGGGGGCTGCTGGCAGCCCTGCCCGAGGATGCGGCGAAAGCGGCGCAGGCGCGGTTAAAGGCCGAAGGCTTGGCGGGCCATATCATCGGGCGGCTTGAGGCGGGGGGGCCTTCTATCCGTTTGCGGTGAAACGGCTGTGCAGGGCTGCGGCGGTTTCGGCCAATGTGCTGTCATCAAGCCGGTCCAGCGTCAACCGGGCGCGCGGGGCGGGGTTGCGGCTGGCGGCCTTGGCATAGCGCGGATCGTAATGCTGGCCGATCAGCCCTTCGGCGAGGCTGGCCCAATCGCCTGCGCGGGCTTGGGCCTGCCACTGGGTGATCGTCTCACCGCTATGATAGGGCCGCAGCTTGTCGATGCGATTTTCGAGCATGGCGGGGTCGGTGGTCAGGTCATCATAGGCCCGGCACAGAAAATCCGCCCGCGCGGCCAAGGGGGCGGCGATCTCAACCCGCGCGGCGTCGCGCATCGCGGCCCAAAGCGCAGGCGGAAGGGTGATGTCGCCGATCTTGCTGCTCTCGGCTTCGACCCATGTCACCTGCGCGGGGTCGAACGGCAATAGCGCTCGGGCGAGCCGGGATTCGAACATCTTTTGATGCGGCTGCCCACCATCCATCGCACCGAAAAGCGAGCCGCGGTGCTGCGCCAGCCCTTCGAGGTCAAGCACCTGCGCGCCCACCTGCGCCAGATGATGCAACAGCCGTGTCTTGGCCGTGCCGGTGCCACCTTCGATCAGCATAAGCCGATGCGGCAGGGGCGTGTCGTAGAGTGCCGCGACCACGAGCCGCCGGTAGCTGCGATAGCCGCCGCGCAGAAGTTGCACGCGCCAGCCAACCTGATCGAGGATCGTCGAGAATGCCCCCGACCGCTGCCCGCCGCGCCAGCAATAGACCAGCGGCTGCCAGCCGCCGTCTTTATCCGCCAGCGCCGTCTGCAAATGCCGCGCGGTGTTCTGCGCGACCAGCGCCCCGCCGATCTTGCGCGCGTCAAAGGGGCTGACCTGCTTGTAGATCGTGCCCACTTCGGCGCGCTCCGCGTCCGACAGCACGGGCAGGTTAATGGCACCGGGCAGATGATCCTCGGCAAACTCCATTGGCGCGCGCACGTCGATGATCGTATCGACGCGGAGCTGGGCGAGGTCCGACAGGGCGGTGAGGGTGCAGGGGGTCATCTGGGGGTCCGACAAAGCCCCGCGCCCCGTAACAGGGCGCGGGGCAATGGCTCAGGCTTTGGCGGCGATCACCAGCACTTCGACCAGATATTCCGGCGTGGCGAGTTTGGATTCGCCGCAGGCGCGGGCGGGGGCTTGGCCCTCGGGCGCCCATTCGTCCCAAACGGCGTTCATGGCTTCGAAATCGGCCATGTCGGCCAGCCAGATGGTGGATTGCAGGATGCGGGTCTTGTCGCTGCCGACCTCGGCCAGCAGGGCGTCGACCTTATCAAGGCAATCTTGGGTCTGCTGGGCTACATCCGCCCCCGCCGTGCCGACCTGACCGGCAAGGTAGATCACATCGCCATGCTCGACGATCTGGCTCATGCGGGTGTTGGTGTGGTGGCGTTTGATCTCGGTCATTCTGTCTCTCCTTTGACGTTGCAAAACTTGTGGCAGCTTTGCGCGGGGGAGGCCAGATCAAAGCCTACGCTTCAAGACCTCTCGATCGGGCCGCCCGCTTTTTCCCAGCCGCCGAAACCGTCCTTCAGGTGGGCCGCGTCAAAGCCCATGTCTTGCAGCGTCGCGACCGAGATGGCCGAGCGCCAGCCAGAGGCGCAGTGAAAGACGAACTTCTTGTCTTGGGCAAAGACCTCTTTGAAATAGGGGCTCTCGGGGTCGACCCAGAACTCCAACATGCCGCGCGGGCAGTGGAAGGCACCGGGGATGAACCCGGTGCGTTCGCGTTCGCGGGGGTCACGCAGGTCGACGAATTGCACGTTTTCGTCGTCGAGCATGGCGATGGCCTCGGTGCTGTCGATCTCTTCGATCCGGGCGCGGGCCTCGGCGACCATTTGCGCGGCGGTTTTCTTGAGGGCCATCGGTCTTCTCCTTACAGTTGGTTCAGCAGGTCGGGCGTGGGCCAGCCATCGACGGGCATGCCAAGACGGGCCTGTTCCGCGCGTACGGCGGCGCGGGTGCCGGAGCCGAGGATGCCATCCACATCGCCCACGTCATAGCCCTTGGCTTGGAGTTTGCGTTGCAGCGTTTTCATCGCCTCGCCGCCCAGACCGGGGGCCGGACTGCCCGCGTCATAGACCTGCGCGCCTTCCAGCCGTGTGGCGAAATAGGCAGCGGTCATGACGTAGGTAAAGCTCTGGTTCCACTCGAAATAAACGCGGAAGTTCGGATAGGCGATGAAAGCAGGCCCGCCGCGCCCCTGCGGCAGCAGGACGGAGGCGGTCAGCCCCTCGGCCAGCAGCCCGTTGCGGGGGGAGACACCCATGGCCTGCCATTCGCTGACGGGTTTCGTGGTCTCCAGCCCGGTTTGCGACCAGTCGAAATCCTGCGGCAGGGTGACCTCGGCCAACCAAGGCTCGCCCGCGCGCCAGCCGAGGCTTTGCAGCATCTTGGCGCCTGACAGCAGCGCATCGGGGGCGGAGGTCTTGAGCGAGACCGCGCCGTCGCCGTCGCCATCCACCCCGTTCTCTAGGATGTCGCGCGGCAGCATTTGCACCATGCCGATCTCACCGGCCCAAGCACCGGTGGTGGTGGCCGGGTCGAACTCACCGCGCTCGAAAAGCTCTAGCGCCGCGAAAAGCTGTGGGCGGAACAGTTCGGGGCGGCGGCAGTCATGGGAAAGGGTCGCCAGCGCGTTGGCGGTGTTGAAGTCGCCTTGGATTGCGCCGTAATCCGTCTCGAACGCCCAGAAAGCCAAGAGCACCCCACGGCTGACGCCGTATTCCGCCTCGATCCGGTCGAAGATGGCGTCGTATTTCTCGGCCATGGCGCGGCCCCGGTTGATCCGGTTTTCCGAGATCAGGCGGCGCGAGAATTCGATGAAGGGCTTTTGAAACACCCCTTGGGCCTGATCGGCGCGCAGAACGGCGGGGTCTTGGCGCAGGCCGGCAAAGAAACGCTCGGCCTTGGCGGGATCGGCGCCGTTCGCCACGGCCTCGGCCTTGGCATCGGCGATGAAACTGGAGAAATCCCCGCCGCATTTGGCTTGCGCATAGGCGCTGGCGGGAAGGGTGAGGGCCGCAAGGGCGGCGGCGAGAAACGTGGGGCGCATGGATACCTCTTTGTCACAGACAGGCCAGAACTAGGGCGATTGCCCACATCACCAACCATGCCTGCCAGAGGCGGGTGATGGCCGCATCGATCTCCAAAGGTCCGATGACGCGCGCCCCCGCGCCATGCACCCAAGGAAACTGCTGCACCCGCCCATCATAACTGCGCGGACCGGCGAGGGCCACACCTATGGCCCGCGCCATGGCGGCTTCCGGCCAACCGGCGTTGGGCGAGCGGTGCAGCGCCGCGTCGGCCTTGATGTCGCGCCAGCGGTGCAGCACCCCGCCGGGCAGGGCAATCAGCAGCGCGGTCAGCCGTGCGGGGGCGAGGTTCAGAAGGTCATCCATCCGCGCCGCGGCCCAGCCGAAATCGGCATAGCGTGGGGTGCGGTAGCCGATCATACTGTCGGCGGTATTGACGATTTTATAGACCAGCAGCCCCGGCAGCCCGCCCAGCAGGAACCAAAAGGCAGGGGCGATGATCCCGTCGCTGAGGTTCTCCGCCCCGCTTTCGATGGCGGAGCGGGCGACGGCGTCTGCGGGCATCGCGGCAGTGTCGCGGCTGACGATCATCGCCACGGCGCGGCGCCCTGCGGGCAGGGACTGGCGCAGGCCATCTGCCACGGCGCGCAGGTGCTCAACGAGGGAACGTTGCGCCAGCAGGATGGCGGCGAGGATGATCTCGACGAGGGGGCCAGCAAGGCTGAGCGCCCAGCCGAGCAGCGCGGCCCCGATCATCAGCGCCAGCAGCAGCGCCACGCCCTTGGCGCGGCGGGCTTCGCCGTGGTTTAACCGACGATCCCCCCAGCCGATCAGCCGCCCCATCAGCACCGCCGGATGCGGCAGGCGACGCCAGAGCCAATCCGGCTCTCCAAGTGCTGCATCCAGCAGCATGGCCAGCGCGAGGACCGCCGCCGTGCTCATGCCAGCGCCTGCTCCAACCGCGCCCAACCTATCGAGGGCGGCAGGCCAAGGCGCAGCCAGCGGGGGTTATAGGGGAAGATGCGGCTCCAGATCTGGTGCCGGGCGAGGCGGGTTTGCCAAGCCTGCGCGTCTTCGACCTCATAGAGCCGGAAAAGCGGGGTGCCGCCGACGATCTCTGCGCCTGCTGTGGTCATCAACCCGTCGAGGCGCGTGGCCTCGGCCCCCAGCCGCGCCCGCGTGGCCTCGGCCCATGGTTGATCCCGCAGCGCCGCTGCGCCGATATGCAGCGCGGGGCCGCCGACCGGCCACGGCCCAAGCATCTGTTCAAGCCGCGTGACCAAGGCCGGATCGCCGATCACGAACCCCAGCCGCAGCCCGGCCAGCCCCCAGAACTTGCCAAAGCTCTTGAGGATCAGCGTGCCGGGCACCGTGGCCTGCGCCATCAGGGTGGCGTTGGGCGTGATGTCGCAAAAGCTCTCATCAATGATGCTGAGCGGGGCTCTCGTCTCTGCCATGGGCCACAGGCGCCCGTCGGGGTTGTTGGGACGGACGTGAACGGCGGCTTCGGCTTCGCCCGTCTCGACCACTTGCCAGCCGTTCTCGGCGAAGCTGGCGGCATGTTCGTTATAGGTCGGCCCGGGGATGCGCACGCGGCCCTTCGGGGCCAGCGCCGGGATTCGCGCGATGGCCGAGGAGGCCCCCGGCACGGCGAGGATCGCGGCCCCTTCGGGCACTTGCCAAAAGGCGCGGGCGGCGGCCAGCAGCGCGTCTTGCGCCGCGGCATCGGGGAGGGCAGTCCATGTGCCCGCAGGCAGGGCAGGTATCGGGTAGGGCGCGGGGTTGATCCCGGTGGAAAGGTCGATCCAATCCGACCGCGCTCCGCCGAAACGCGCCGCTGCCGCATCGACACCGCCGCCGTGGTCGCGCTGGTCTGGCTTTTGCATGATCATCCCCCTGCCGTCGTCGCTGCGGTGAAAGCGCAAAAGCGCTGCGCGATCAAGCGTCTTCCACGGGGCAGGGGGAGGGGAGGTCAGCCGCGCCCGTGCGGCGCGTCGAAGTCCAGCACCGGATTGATCGGGATGATGCGGTGCGGGTTAATCGTATCATGGCTGTAGTGATAGTGCCGCACGATATGGTCGAAGTTCACCGTCTCGGCCACGCCCGGCACCTGATAGAGTTCGCGCGTATAGGCCCAGATGTTCGGGTAATCGACGATCCGGTGGCGGTTACATTTGAAGTGCAGGTGATAAACCTTGTCGAAGCGCACCAACGTGGTGAAAAGCCGCCAGTCCGCCTCGGTCATCCGGTCGCCCGCGAGGTAGCGGTTCTGCGACAGGATGTCTTCGATCCAATCCAGCGTGTCGAAGAGCGGATGCACGGCGGCGTCATAGGCCTCTTGCGTGGTGGCGAAGCCGGCTTTGTAGACGCCGTTGTTCAGCGTGTCATAGACGCGGGCGTTCACCTCTTCGATGCGGCCGTGCAGGGGCGCGGGGTAATAGTCATCACTGTTGCCGATGATCGCGTTGAAAGCGCTGTTGAACATGCGGATGATCTCGGCGCTCTCATTGCTGACGATGGTCTCGCGCGCTTTGTCCCAAAGAATCGGCACGGTGACGCGGCCTGTGAAATTGGGATTGGCACGGGTGTAGATGTCGCGGGCATAGGGCAGGCCGAAGAGCGTGTCGCCCGTGGCACCGGGGAAATCCGTGTCAAAGGTCCAGCCCTCCCCCAGCATATCGGGATGCACGACAGAGACACCGATGTGATCCTCAAGCCCCTTCAACTGGCGGAAGATCAGCGCGCGATGCGCCCAAGGGCAGGCATAGCTGACGTAGAGGTGATAGCGCCCCGATTCTGCCTTGAACCCGCCTTCGCCGCTTGGTCCGGCGCTGCCATCGGCGGTCACCCAGTTGCGAAACTTGGCCTCGCTGCGCTCAAATTTGCCGCCCGAGGATTTGGTGTCATACCATTTATCTTGCCATTTACCGTCGACCAATAGGCCCATCTTGTTCTCCTTTCCGCGTTTGAGGGTATATTTAGGGCAGGGCGCGGGGGCCGCCCATCTTCATAGGCGCGCAGCCGCTCTGCGCTGATGCAGACTGCCCAAACGTCACCAATTCTTAACTTGAATTTTCTACGCTTTCCGCCAGCTTAGAGGCATCAGCGGGGGGATTGCGCATGGAAGAATTTCTGTCGAAAGAAATACAGGCGGGGCTGGATGCCGCGCGTATGACAAGCCTGCGCAAGGGCGCGCGCCTGCGGCTTGAGGCGGGCGGTGATGTCTACCGCGTGCTGCGCATGTGGAAGACCGGTTTCTCCGTCGATTTGGAGGATGCGCCGAAGCTGCGCGGGCTGGTCGATCTCTATGACGGCAGCCTGCATCTGTTCCAATGTCTGATCGTGGCGAGTGAGGAAGAAGCGGGCGAGATGCGCTATGAGTTCAAACGCGCCACCGCCGTGGCGGACCGTCCGCCGCTTGATTTCGAACGCCCCGCCGATGCGCCGCTGGGGCTGATCGAAGACGGCCGCACCTGATAGGGCGGCACGGCGGGGCTGCCCCGCCGCGCCGTTTCGTTACTGCAAATCACTGAAGGCTTTGGTGAGCCGCTCGCAGGCTTCCTCGACCCGGGCGCGCGGGGTGGCGAGGTTGAAGCGCATGAAACTTTCGCCCCCCGTGCCAAAGGTGGCGCCGTGGTTGGCAGCGATGGCGGCGCTTTTCTCGACACGGTCCTGAAACTCCGCGGGCGCCATGCCGGTGCCCGAAAAGTCCACCCAAGCCAGATAGGTCGATTCCAGCGGCATCGAGCTTAGCCCCGGGATCGCATTCACCGCCTCGTCGAAAAGCTGCCGGTTGCCGTCGAGATAGGCGGTCAACTCATCCACCCAAGCGGCCCCTTCGGGCGAATAGGCGGCGGTTGCCATGATCAGCCCGAAGGAATTTGCCGAAACGCCCAAGGCCGCCATGCGCCGGGCAAAGCGCGCGCGCAGCTTGGGGTCGAGGATGATGACGTTTCCGGTATGGCCGCCCGCGATGTTGAAGGTCTTTGTCGTGGCGGTCATCATAACCAGTCGGTCTGCAATCCCGTCGATCTGCGCCATGGGGATATGCTTGTGCCCCGGCATCACCAGATCGTGGTGGATCTCATCCGAGACCAGCACCAGATCGTGCCGCTTGGCGAAGTCGGCCACGCCTTGCAGTTCCTCACGGCTCCAGACCCGCCCGCCGGGGTTATGCGGCGAGCAGAGGATCACCATCTTCTCATCCCCGGTCATCAGGGCATCATAGGCATCGAAATCCATCTCGTAGCGGCCCGAGGCATTGGTCAGCGGGCATTCCACCACCCGTCGCTCGGCGGCGTTAATCACGCGGGCGAAGGCGTGGTAAACCGGGGTGAACAGCACGACGCCATCGCCGGGCTGGGTAAAGGCGTCGACGCACATGGCGGTGGCGTTCACCAAGCCATGCGTGGTGAAGATCGCCTGCGGATCGACCTTCCAGCCGTGGCGGTTTTCCATCCACCACTGGATCGCGGCGAGGTATTTGCTGTCGTCGCCGAAATACCCGTGCACCCCGTGGTCGATCTGGGCCTGAAGCGCGTCCTGCACCACCTGCGGGGGGCGGAAATCCATGTCTGCCACCCACATGGCGATGCCGCTATCTGCGGGCACGCCATAGATCGCTTCCATCTTGTCCCATTTCGCACAATGGGTGCCGCGCCGGTCGATGATGTCGTCAAAGCTCATGCTGGTCTCTCCTGATATTGCGGCCAAGCTAACGGCTGCCGCAGGCGCTGCAAGCCCCCGGTTGCGCGATGCACGGGCATGGCCTAAATGAGCGGGATGAAACGCCCGATCCTTTTGCACCCCGATCCACGGCTCAAAAAAGCCGCAGCCCCCGTCGCCGATCTCAGCGACGAGCTGCGCGTGCTGGGCGATGATATGTTGACCACCATGTATGATGCGCCGGGCATCGGCCTTGCCGCGCCGCAGATCGGCGTGTTGAGCCGGGTGATCGTGCTGGATTGCGTCAAGGAAGAGGGCGAAGCGCCCCGGCCCTTGCTGATGTTCAACCCCGAAATTGTGGCTTCTTCGGACGGGCTCAACACCTATGAAGAAGGCTGTCTCAGCATCCCCGACCAATATGCCGAGGTGACCCGCCCGGCAGAGGTTGAGGTGCGCTGGCTCGACCGTGACGGGAAAGAGCAGCAGGAGGCCTTTGACGGGCTTTGGGCGACCTGCGTTCAGCATGAGATCGACCACCTCGACGGCAAGCTTTTCATCGACTACCTCAAGCCGCTGAAGCGTCAGATGATCACCCGCAAGATGGTCAAGCTCAAGCGCGAGCTGGCGCGCGGATGAGCGTGCTGGAGGTTCTTCGCTGGCCCGACCCGCGACTGGCCGAAATCTGCGCCCCGGTCGAGGAGATCACGCCCGAGATCGAACGCCTTGCCGCCGATATGCTGGAAACGATGTATGCCGCACCGGGCCGGGGCCTTGCCGGGCCGCAGGTGGGCGCGATGCTGCGCATCTTCGTGATGGATGCGGGCTGGAAAGAAAATAAGTCCGACCCGCTCGTCTGCATCAACCCGATGTTTCAAGAGATCGGCGAAGAGCGGGTGACCAATACCGAAGGCTGCCTTAGCATCCCCGGCATCAGCACCGACATCTCGCGCCCTGCGCAGGTCCAGATGGTTTGGACCGGTCTGAACGGGGGCCGCTATGTGCAGAGCATGGAAGGCGCCGCCGCGCTAATCGCGCAGCATGAGATGGATCACCTTGATGGTGTGGTGACCTTCGATCACCTCGACGCGGAGACCCGCGCGGCCAAGATTGCGGAGTTCAACGCACAATGACCCTACGCCGCTATGTTCCATGGCCCGACAAACGCCTGCGCAGCCCCGCCGAACCGATTGAGGCGGTGACGGATGAAATCCGCACCCTCTGGGACGACATGATCGAGACGATGGACGCCATGCCCGGCGTCGGCCTTGCCGCGCCGCAGATCGGGGTGATGTTGCAGGTGGCCGTCGTCGATGCCTCGGAAGCGCGAAACAAACGCATTCGGCTGGCGAACCCGGTGATCGTCGATGCCTCTGCCGTGTTGCATCCTTACGAGGAGGCCAGCCCCAATCTGCCCGGTTTCAGCGCCGTGATCCGCCGCCCGCGTGGGGTGAAGGTACGCTTTCTGGATGAGACGGGGGCCGAGGTGGAGCGTGATTTCGTCGGGCTGGAAGCGGTGAGCGTGCAGCACCAGATCGACCATTTGGCGGGCAAGATGTATTTCGACAACCTCAGCAAAACCAAGCGCGACATGCTGTTGCGCAAGGCACGCAAACAGAACGGCTGACGGCGCTCTCCAAGGCGCTGTCCGGCAGGAGTGAACAGATGCGACTGATCTTCATGGGCACGCCCGATTTCTCGGTGCCGATCCTCGATGCGCTGGTGCAGGGTGGGCATGAGATCTGTGCGGTCTATTGCCAACCGCCCCGCCCCGCCGGGCGCGGCAAGAAGCCCCGCCCCAGCCCGGTGCAGCAACGCGCCGAAGCGCTTGGACTGCTGGTGCGCCATCCGGTATCGCTCAAACATCCCGAGCCGCAGGAAGAGTTCGCCGCGCTTGAGGCCGATGCGGCGGTGGTCGTGGCCTACGGTCTGATCCTGCCGCAGCCCATTCTCGACGCGCCGAAACATGGCTGTTTGAACATCCACGCCAGCCTGCTGCCGCGCTGGCGCGGCGCGGCGCCCATTCACCGTGCGATCATGGCGGGCGACGAAAAGACCGGCGTGTGCATCATGCAGATGGAAGCGGGGTTGGATACCGGGCCGGTGCTGCTGTGCGAAGAGACCGAGATCGGCAGCGATGAGACCACGGCACAGTTGCATGACCGGCTGAGCGCCATGGGCGCGGTTGCGATCAACAAGGCGCTGTCGCAACTGACCGATCTGACGCCGCAGCCCCAGCCCGAAGAGGGCGTCACCTATGCCGCCAAGATCGACAAGGCCGAAGCGCGCATCGACTGGACCCGCCCCGCGGTTGAGGTGGATCGCCAGATCCGCGGGCTGTCGCCCTTTCCCGGCGCGTGGTTCGAGATTGACGGCCAGCGGGTGAAAGTCCTCGGCTCGGTGCTGGACGAGGGCACCGGCGCGCCGGGTGAGGTGCTGTCGGACGGGCTGCGCATCGCCTGTGGCGAGGGGGCGGTGCGGCTGACGCGGCTACAGCGCGCGGGCAAGGGCGTGCAGGAGGCGGATGTGTTTCAACGCGGTGCGCAGATCGCAGTGGGTGCGCGTCTTAGCTGAGGCCGAGCGTTCAGCTTTTGGGCGGGGTGCTTTTGTAGACCGGCAGGTGCCAGCCAAAATAAAGCGACCCGGCGCGCAGCACCCAAGTCGTCGCAGCGCAGGCCAGCAGCGGGTAGAGCGTGCCATCGAAATAGGGCGACAGCAGCACGGCAACGGCGGCACCTGAGAGCGCTGCGGTGGCGTAAAGCTCGCCTTGGGTCAGCACCAGCGGCAGCTGCCCCACCACCACATCACGCATCAGCCCGCCCATACAGCCGGTGATCATGCCCATGACGATGATGATTGGCGCGGACTGCTCTTGCGCCATGGCAACACCAACCCCCGCCGCCACGGCAACGGCAAGGGCCAGACTGTCGAGCCAGATCAAGGTACGAAAGCGACTTTCGAGCAGGTGGGCGGTGAAAAACACCACCAAAGCGGCCAGGATGGCCACGCCCAACATGCTGGGGGTCTCGATCCAGAAGATCGGGTTGCGGTCGAGCAGAAGGTCACGGATCGTGCCGCCGCCCACGGCGGTCAGGCAGGCGATAAAGGCAAAGCCCACGATATCAAGCTGCGCCCGGCTGGCAACAAGCGCGCCGGTGATGGCAAAGACCAGCACGGCGGCATAGTCCAGCAGGGCCAGCAGGGTCACTTCTTGCCGCCCGGTTTGAAGGGGGCCATGCCCGCGCGGGCCAGTTCATCGGCGCGCTCGTTCTCGGGGTGGCCGGCGTGGCCCTTGACCCATTTCCACGTCACATTGTGCCGCGCATTCGCGGCGTCCAGCCGTTGCCAAAGCTCGGCATTCTTGACCGGCTTCTTGGCCGCGTTCTTCCAACCGTTCTTTTTCCAGCCAAAAATCCAGCCGGTGATGCCGTTTTTGACGTAGTTGCTATCGGTCACCAGCGTGATCTCGGTCGGCCGGCTGAGCGATTCCAAGGCCGAGATCGCGGCCATCAACTCCATGCGGTTGTTGGTGGTCTGCGCCTCGCCGCCTTTCAACTCGCGTTCCTTGACGATCTTATCGCCGTCCATGGCGCGCATCAGCACGCCCCAGCCGCCGGGGCCGGGATTGCCCGAACAGGCACCGTCAGTATAGGCGTAGAGGTCAGGCATGGGTATCTCCGGCAGTTTCCAGCGCGGTTTAGGCGGCTGGCGCGCGGCGGTCAATCAGGCGGGTTGGCGCAGAACGCGCGGCACCTTGAATTCCACGTTCTCCTGCGCGGTCTCGACCAGATCGGTGGTCACATCATAGCGCGCTTTGAAAGCGTCGATCACCTCATTGATGAGCACTTCGGGGGCCGATGCGCCGGCCGTGATGCCGATGCTGCCGATGCCCTCTAGCGCGCGCCAGTCGATGTCATCGGCGCGCTGCACCAGTTGCGCATAGGCGCAGCCTGCGCGGGCGCCGACTTCGACCAGCCGTTTTGAGTTCGAGGAATTGGGCGCGCCTACCACCAGCATCGCGTCGCATTTCGGCGCCATGGCTTTGACCGCTTCCTGACGGTTGGTGGTGGCGTAGCAGATGTCTTCTTTATGCGGGCCGATGATGGCGGGGAACCGCGCCTGTAGGGCGGCCACGATATCGGCGGTGTCGTCAACGCTGAGCGTGGTCTGGGTGACATAGGCCAAACGCTCTTCATCGCGCACGGTGACCTCGGCCACATCGTCGGGCGTTTCGACGAGCAGCACATCGCCCTCGGGCAGTTGGCCCATGGTGCCGATCGTCTCAGGATGGCCCGCGTGGCCGATCATGATGATCTGAAGGCCCGCGTCGGCGTGCCGCTGCGCTTCGATATGCACTTTGGAGACCAGCGGACAGGTCGCGTCGACATAGATCATGTTGCGCGCCTGGGCCGCCGAGGGCACGGATTTCGGCACGCCATGGGCCGAGAAGATCACCGGACGGTCATCGGGGCATTCGCTGAGTTCCTCGACAAAGACCGCGCCCTTGTCGCGCAGCCCGTCGACGACAAATTTGTTGTGCACGATCTCATGGCGCACATAGACCGGCGCGCCCCATTTCTCGATCGCCATTTCGACGATCTTGATCGCCCGGTCCACGCCCGCACAGAATCCGCGCGGCGCGGCGAGGTAGAGGGTAAGAGGCGGTTTGGTCATGGCGAAATCTCCGGACGGTTGGCGCAGAGGTAAGGGCTTGGGCCCGCTTCGTCCAGCCCGTCAGTCCGACTTGGGCGCAGGCTCGCCCGCCGTGGCGTGCACGAGCGCGGCGGCCTGCGCCCGGTTGCGGATGCCGAGCTTGCGGTAGCCAGATTTCGCATAGTCCGACACGGTGTGGATAGAAAGATTGCAGCGGTGCGCGGTCTGCTGGCGGGTGTAGCCATGGGCCAGCAGGTTCACCACTTCGGCTTCGCGCGGGCTGAGTTTGTCGAAGGCCGAAGGGTTTTCGGGCAGGGGCAGCGGCGCGGTGCCGGTCAGGTCTTCGATCCGGCGGTGCATCAGCAGGCAGAAGAGGCGCAGATCCTCGGCGATGTCACTGAAGGCGCGCTCGAACTCTTCGGCCTCCATCCCGTTGCCGACGATGAAGCCGCCAAAGCGTTCGGAGCCCTTCAGCCGCATCGGCACGGCAAAGGCAGCATGCAGACCTTCGCGCCCCGCGCGGGCGATCAGCGAATGCTCGGACGGGGTGACATCGGGGTAGAGGTGTACGAAGGCTTGGCCGATCGTCAGCACATCATAACTGTTGCACGAGTGGTGCAGGAATGGATCATCCTCGGGCGGGAGGTCATCGTAAAGGTCGGGGATGGTCGACAGAAACTGTGCGTCTTTGAAATCCGCACCCACGCTGATGTGGATGGCATGGGTAAAGCCGGTCTTTCGAAATGTCTTTACGATCCCATCCCAAAGCGCGCTAACATCTTGCAGCTTTTCCAAACGTACAGCGGCATCGAACAGCATCTTCCCTCACTTTTACCCCCCTTTTTCGGGGGGTCGTCTACTTCTACGGGAGCAGGTAGTGTGGGATCAAGGGGAACGCATGGGTTCATGTGCTGTATTGTATCTTCCCTGGGGTATTTTAGAAATTTCACAGGCCAGTGACGCCACAGTCGCTGGCCTGGTATTCGTTTGCCCATCATCCGGACGCTGCGCACAATAGGACCGCTGCCGCGCGGGGCGGCATGGTTCTGCGCGAAATGGGTCTACTTCGTTCAGTCCTGCGGTGCGAGATCGCGCGGCGGGCGGCCGATAACGTCACGCAGGTCGTCAAGCTCGATAAAGTTGTCGGCTTGGCGGCGCAGATCATCCGAGATCATCGGCGGCTGGCTGCGGATCGTGGAGACGACGGAGACGCGCACGCCTTGGCGTTGCAGGCTTTCCACCAGCGGGCGGAAATCACCATCGCCAGAGAAGATCACGATATGATCGACACGCGGGGCCAGCTCCATCGCATCGACGGCCAGTTCGATGTCCATATCGCCTTTGACTTTGCGGCGGCCCATGCTGTCGGTGTATTCCTTGGCCGGTTTGGTGACCATGGAGAAGCCGTTGTAGTTCAACCAGTCGACAAGCGGGCGGATCGGCGAATATTCATCGTTTTCCAAAAGCGCGGTATAGTAGAAGGCGCGCAGCAGCTTGCCGCGGCGCATGAACTCTTGCCGCAGCAGCTTGTAGTCGATGTCGAAGCCCAGCGTCTTTGCCGCGGCGTAGAGGTTGGAGCCATCTATAAAAAGCGCCAACCGCTCATCTTTGTAGAACATTAAACTATCCTTTCGGCAGGCTTCGCCGTATTCCCGGTTTGAACTGTAATCGCCGCGGATTAATAAATCCGTGACCTCTGGCGATGCCCCCACATCAGGGTGCATAACTAAGGCTTTTTAACGATGTCGCAAGACCCCGAGGGCATGGAATTAAGCAGTAGAGGCCCTATACGAAAGTATAGTCTTCTGGTTGCGCTCGGCGGTAACCTTGCATCTTCTGTGGGTAAGCCTCAGGAAACGCTAAAATCGGCTTTAAAGCTATTGCAGACGTCCGGCGCGGTGATTCGCGCCACAAGTGCATTCTATCACACTCCGGCCTTTCCCGCAGGGGCGGGGCCGGACTATGTGAATGCCGCCGCCTGGCTCGAAGCGCCATGGGATCCGCAGACCGCGCTTGGCGTCTTGCACCGGATCGAGGCGCAGATGGGCCGCGAGCGGGTGCAACGCTGGGGCCAGCGGACCTTGGATCTGGATCTTTTGGCCTGTGATGATATCGTATTGCCAGACCGTCAGACCCACAAGATATGGCGCGAGTTGCCATTGGAGGCACAGATTGGCCGCACGCCGGATCAATTGATTCTGCCGCATCCCCGGCTACAGGATCGGGCTTTTGTCTTGGTGCCGCTGGCCGATGTGGCCCCAGATTGGGTGCATCCGCTGATTGGAAAGCCGGTGCGCGCCCTGCTCGAAGCCCTGCCTGAGCGGGATCGTGCCGAGGTGCGGCGGCTGCAATAACGGCTTGTAAATCTGCCCGAGGCGGCTTAAATACGGCACTTCTGGCAGCAAATGAGATATTGGAGGCTTCATGGCCCGCGTCACCGTCGAAGATTGTGTGGATAAGGTTCCGAACCGTTTCGAACTCGTCATGCTGGCCGCACATCGTGCCCGCGAGATCTCTGCCGGATCGCAGTTGACCGTTGACCGTGACAACGACAAGAACCCCGTCGTGTCCTTGCGCGAAATCGCCGAAGAAACACAGTCGGCCGATGATCTGCGCGAGCGTCTGATCGAGAGCAACCAGAGCCAGATCGAAGTCGATGAGCCCGAAGAAGACGCCATGGCGCTTTTGATGGGTGCCGAAGAGGACAAGCCCGAAGAAGACAGCATGTCCGAAGAAATGTTGCTGCGCCAGTTGATGGCCGCACAGGGGCAGGGCTAACCCCCGCGCCCCGGCCGGGGCTATGAGGCAGATGGCATGAACAGCGCCGACATCACTGCCGACGACCTGATCGCTCTCGTTCAAGGCTACAATCCGCGTACCAACGAACCCCTGATCCGCGCCGCTTTCGACTATGGGGCGCGGATGCATGAGGGGCAGTTTCGCCATTCTGGTGAGCCCTATTTCACCCATCCCGTCGCCGTCGCTGCGATCCTCACGGAACAGCAGCTTGACGATGCGACAATCATCACCGCCCTGCTGCACGACACGATCGAAGACACCAAAGCGTCTTATGCCGAGGTGCAAAGCCTCTTTGGGGGAGAAGTGGCGGAATTGGTCGATGGCGTCACCAAGCTGACCAACCTTCAGCTAAACTCGACCGAGACCAAGCAGGCCGAGAATTTCCGCAAGCTGTTCATGGCGATGTCCAAGGACTTGCGCGTCATCCTCGTCAAGCTCGCCGACCGTCTGCACAACATGCGCACGATTAAATCCATGCGCCCGGACAAGCAGATCAAAAAGGCGCGGGAGACGATGGACATTTATGCGCCGCTGGCGGGCCGCATGGGCATGCAGTGGATGCGCGAAGAGCTCGAAGACCTCGCCTTTCGGGTGCTCAACCCCGAGGCGCGCGCCTCGATCATTCGCCGCTTTATCACCCTGCAACGTGACACCGGCGATGTGATCCAGCGCATCACCGGCGATATGCGGGTGGAGTTGGAAAAGGCCGATATCGAAGCCGAGGTCTTTGGCCGGGCCAAGAAACCCTATTCGATCTGGCGCAAGATGGAGGAGAAGGAGCAAAGCTTCTCCCGCCTGTCCGACATCTACGGCTTCCGGGTCATCACCGCTTCTGAGGAGGACTGCTACCGTACCCTCGGGGCGATCCATCGCCGCTGGCGCGCGGTGCCGGGGCGGTTCAAGGATTACATCAGCCAGCCCAAGACCAATGGTTATCGGTCGATCCACACAACCGTCTCGGGCCGTGACGGCAAGCGGGTGGAGGTGCAGATCCGCACCCGCCAGATGCATGACGTGGCCGAGACCGGCGTCGCCGCCCATTGGTCCTACCGTGACGGGGTGCGCAGCCGGAACCCCTTTGCCGTCGATCCCGCCAAGTGGATCAGCCAGCTGACTGAACAGTTCGACGCCGAGACCGATCACGAGGATTTCCTCGAAGCGGTGAAGCTTGAGATGTACGCCGATCAGGTCTTCTGCTTCACACCCAAAGGCGATGTGGTGAAACTGCCGCGCGGGGCTACGCCGATTGATTTCGCCTATGCGATCCACACCCGTATCGGCAACGCCTGTGTAGGGGCCAAGGTCGACGGGATGCGCGTGCCGCTTTGGACGCGGATCAAGAACGGCCAGTCGATCGAAATTACCACGGCGCAGGGCCAGACACCGCAGGTGACATGGCTCGACATTGCCACCACGGGCAAAGCCAAGTCGGCGATCCGGCGCTCCCTGCGTGAGGTCGACCGCGAGCGCTTTATCAAACTGGGCCGCGAATTGGCCCGCTCGGCCTTTGCGCAGGTGGGCAAAAAGGCCACCGATAAGGTGCTGCATACCGTGGCCAAGAACATGCGGCTGAATGGCCCTGATGAGGTGCTCGCCCGGCTTGGCAGTTCGGAACTCACGGGCCGCGAAGTGGTGGAATGCGTCTATCCCGACCTTGCCCCGCAAAAGGGCGAACAGATCGACGTGCGCCGCGCGGTCGTGGGGCTAGAGCCGGGGCAGAGCTTTGACCGCGCCCCCTGCTGCACCCCGCTGCCCGGTGAGCGGATCGTCGGCATCACTTTCCGCGGCAAGGGCGTGACTGTCCATGCCATCGACTGTGACCGCCTCTCGGAATATGAGGACCAGCCCGAACGCTGGCTCGATTTGCGTTGGCATGACGGCAGCCATCCGGCGGTCTATACCTGCGCGCTGGACATCACCATCGGCAATGGCGCGGGCGTTCTGGGGCGGGTCTGCACCTTGATCGGCGAAGCCTCGGCCAATATTTCGGATCTGGAGTTTGTGGAGCGCAAGCCTGACTTTTACCGGCTGGTGGTCTATGTGGATCTCCGAGACGTGAGTCACCTGCATTCGCTGATGTCCACGCTCGAAGCCGAGAGTGAGGTCGCCGATGTCAGCAGGCACCGCAATATGAGCATGGGAAAGACCGTCGAAAAGACCGCCTGACCCCGCGCAGACGAAACGCCGATACTGGACCTGAGACTTGATTTTCAAACGCCGCGATCCGAAACCGACCCTGCGCGCGCTGGCCGAGTTTCTGTGGCCGCGCGGTGGTTGGACGCGTGCGTTTCACTATGTCAAACACCGGATGCGGCGGCTGCCCGACAGCCCCGAGCGGATCGCGCGCGGCATCTGGGCCGGGGTCTTTACCACCTTTACGCCCTTCTATGGTCTGCATTTCATCGTGGCCGCGCTGATCGGGCGGGTGATGCGGGCCAATATCCTTGCTGCGCTGATGGCGACCTTCTTTGGCAATCCGCTGACCTATGTGCCCATCGGCATCGCGGCCCTGCAAACCGGGCATTGGATCCTCGGCGCGCCCGTGGCACCGACGGCGCACCGCTCTTTCGGGGGAAAGTTTCTCGACGCCGGGCGCGATCTGAAAGAGAATTTCGTCGCGATCTTTACCGACACCCAGATGGATTGGACCGGGCTGACGGTGTTTTTCCATCAGGTCTTCTACCCCTATCTGATCGGGGGCATCCTGCCGGGGATGATCTGCGCCTCTATCGCCTATTACATCTCGGTCCCGGTGCTGCGCGCCTATCAAAAGCGGCGGCGCGGCATGATCAAAGCCAAGTTCGAGGCGCTCAAACATAAGGCGGCGCAAAAGGCCGACGCCAAGCGCCACGCGGACTGATCCTGTCGCGCCATCAAATTTCGGAAAAACCGCTTCTCCCTATGGGGTTGGCGAAAGTTCCGACCTATGGTCGGGGCAAGTGATGCAAGGGGA
This sequence comes from Sulfitobacter sp. M85, assembly GCF_029285915.1. Taxonomy (NCBI): domain Bacteria; kingdom Pseudomonadati; phylum Pseudomonadota; class Alphaproteobacteria; order Rhodobacterales; family Roseobacteraceae; genus Sulfitobacter; species Sulfitobacter sp. M85. Next base: position 116,780 of record NZ_JABECQ010000001.1, on the reverse strand, counting down.
ATCGAGATGGCGGATCAACCAAAGCTGAGATTGGGCGTGAACATTGACCATGTGGCGACGGTGCGTAACGCACGTGGCGGCGACTATCCCGACCCGCTGCGCGCGGCCAAGATCGCGGAAAAGGCCGGGGCCGATGGCATCACCGCGCATCTGCGCGAAGACCGGCGGCATATCTCCGACGCCGATATCGAAGGTTTGATGGAGGTGCTGTCGGTCCCGCTCAACTTCGAGATGGCCGCGACGGATGAGATGCAAAAGATCGCCCTGCGCCACAAGCCCCGCGCGGTCTGCATTGTGCCCGAGAAGCGCGAAGAGCGGACCACCGAAGGCGGGCTGGAAGTCGCCCGGGAAGAGAACAAATTGGCCCATTTCATCGCGCCCCTGCGCGAGGCGGGCAGCCGGGTGTCGATCTTCATCGCAGCCGAGCGCGCGCAGATCGAAGCCGCCAACCGCATCGGCGCAGAGGTGATCGAACTGCACACCGGTGCCTATTGCGATGCCTTCGCCGAAGGCCGTTGGGATGAGGCGGATGTCGAACTCAACAAGCTGCGCGAGATGTCGCGTTTCGCCGACTCTCTCGGGCTTGAGGTGCACGCGGGCCACGGGCTGACCTATGACACCGTCACCCCGATCGCCGCTTTCCCTGAGGTGCGGGAACTTAACATCGGGCACTTCCTGATTGGAGAGGCGATCTTCCTCGGGTTGGAACCCGCGATTGCCGAAATGCGCCGCCTGATGGATGAGGCCCGCGAGGGCTGAACCTGCCGCCCGCCGGTGGCGGAGAATCTCTCAAAGCGTGTCTCCTCCGGACCTAAAGCGGCCTTGGCCGCGTTGGGCCGCCAGACTGGTTAACGAACCTAAGGAGGCACCAATGAGCGACCATATCGACACGCTGAAGAAACTGCACACCCGCCTGATCGACAGCCGCGACGGCTATCGTGAATCCCGCAAGCAGGTCTCGGATGAAGCGGCATTTGTCGGCTTCTTCGACCAGCGTATCGCGGAACGTGAGAAGTTCCACACAGAACTGCACCGCCAGCTTGGCGTCGACGGCGTGGATGTATCCGAAGAAGGCTCTGCCGCCGCATCGGCTCACCGCGGTTGGCTGAAACTGCGCGACGCCGTGACCGGCGACAACGAAGCTGTTTATGACGAGATCATCAACGGCGAATCCGCATTGGTCGAAAACTACGACGATGCGATCAAAGCCACTGCTGGGCGCCCCGGCTATGAATTCCTGACCGAACAGCGCGCCGCCGTTCAGCGCGCCATCGACGAGGCGAAAGCCGAGAAGGCGCGCCACGTCGCAGCCTAAGCGCCGCGCCTTGTGGTAAATTCAACGCCGTCCCGTTCCCGCGGGGCGGCGTTTTCGCATCGGATTGCCGCTTTTCCTCGCTTCCGCCGCGTGATCTATTGAGGACAAAGGGCCATCGGCCCCGTCACGCGGCAAGAATGGCACCCAATGATCCTCGGCATCGGCACTGATCTGGCAAATATCGAGCGTATCCAAGGCACGCTTGACCGTTTTGGCGACCGGTTTCGCAATCGGGTGTTCACCGAGGTCGAACAACGCAAGGCCGAGCGCCGCCATGACGTGGCGGGCACCTATGCCAAACGCTGGGCCGCGAAAGAGGCATGTTCAAAGGCGCTTGGCACCGGGCTGCGCATGGGCATCGCTTGGCGCGACATGGCGGTGAGCAATCTGCGCACCGGTCAGCCGGTGATGGAGGTGACGGGCTGGGCCGCGGACCGTCTCGCCGCGATGACCCCGCCGGGGCATGAGGCGATCATTCATGTCACCCTGACCGACGACCATCCGTGGGCGCAGGCTTTCGTGGTGATCGAAGCGCGCCCTCTTGCCGATTAGGCCGCATAGGCTGGCGCGCCCCGCCGTTTCGCGTCATATGCACGCGGGGCAGGCCGATCCGGCTTCGCTTTACTTGACTTGGCCCGCACGGCCCCGCATGTAACCCCAAACCTATATGTCAGGAGCGCCGCATGGCCGCTAAGGAAAAAACCGGCAACGCCTTTGTCGAAACCATCAAGACAATCTTTTGGGCGCTGCTGATCGCCGGTGTCTTTCGGACCCTGTTCTTCCAGCCCTTCTGGATCCCCTCCGGCTCCATGAAAGAGACGCTGCTGATCGGTGATTTCCTCTTCGTGAATAAGATGGCCTACGGCTATTCCTACGCCTCTTGCCCCAGCCTGATGCTGCCCGGTGTCGGGATCGAGGTTGACGCCAAGGATGTCTGCGGTGTCTTTGATGGCGATAACGAGCGTCTTTTCGGCTCCGAGCCTGAGCGCGGCGATGTGGTCGTCTTCCGTCATCCTGTCTCGGGCCGCGACTATATCAAGCGCCTGATTGGCCTGCCGGGGGACAAGGTGCAGATCAAAAACGGTGTCATCAGCCTGAACGGCACCCCGGTCGAGGTCGAAGATGCGGGCACGTTTGAAGAGGTCATGGCCCCACAAGGCCCGCAACAACTGCGCCCGCGCTGCGAAAACGGCCCCGTGGGCCAAGGGGCGACCTGCGTGAAAAGCCGCCAGATCGAAACCCTGCCCAATGGCGTGTCCTACCCGACCCTGAACATCACCAATCAGCAGTCGGACAACACGGGCGTCTATACCGTGCCTGAGGGGCATTACTTCTTCATGGGCGACAACCGCGACAACTCTGCCGACAGCCGTCTGGCGCAGCGCGCCGGGGGCGTGGGGTTCGTGCCCTTCGAAAACCTCATTGGCCGCGCCGACCGGATCATGTTCAGTTCTGCCGGGCGTTCGATGCTGTTCTTCTGGACATGGCGCGGCGACCGCTTCTTCGAAGCTGTCAGATGAAACTGAGCGGAGACCTCAAAGCCTTCGAGACCCGGATTGGCCATCATTTTGCCAAGCCGGAGCTGCTGGTGCGCGCGGTGACCCATGCCTCCATGTCTTCGGCCAACCGCGACGACAACCAGCGGCTGGAGTTTCTGGGCGACCGGGTGCTGGGCCTTGTCATGGCCGAAGCGCTGCTGGGGCTTGATCCCGGTGCTAGCGAAGGCCAGTTGGCCCCCCGTTTCAACGCATTGGTACGCAAGGAAACCTGCGCCGATGTGGCGCGTGAGATTGATCTGGGCAAGGTGCTCAAGCTCGGTCGGTCCGAGATGATCTCGGGCGGGCGGCGCAAGCAGGCGCTTTTGGGCGATGCGATCGAGGCGGTGATCGCCGCGGTCTATCTGGACGGTGGTTTTGACGCCGCCAAAGACCTCGTGCTGCGGCTTTGGGGCGACCGCCTCAAAACCGTCAAGGAAGACGCCCGCGACGCCAAGACCGCTTTGCAGGAATGGGCGCAGGCGCGGGGGCTGAACCCGCCGCGCTATGTGCAGACCGGGCGCAGCGGCCCGGATCACGCGCCGGTCTTTACCATTACCGCGCGGCTGGACAACGGGGCCGAGGCCGCCGCCACCGCGCCGTCGAAACGCGCCGCCGAACAGGCCGCCGCCAGCACGCTGCTGCGGCAATTGGAGAGCAACACATGACCACCCGTGCCGGATTCGTCGCCCTGATCGGAGAGCCCAACGCGGGCAAATCCACCCTGCTGAACCGCATGGTCGGGGCCAAGGTCTCGATCGTGACACATAAGGTCCAGACCACCCGCGCCCGCATCCGTGGCGTGGCGATGGAGGGCGATGCGCAGCTGGTCTTTGTCGATACCCCCGGCCTGTTCCAGCCGCGCCGCCGTCTGGACCGCGCCATGGTCGCCGCCGCTTGGGGCGGGGCCGCGGATGCCGATGTGATCGTGCTGCTGATCGAGGCGCACCGCGGCGTGACCGAGGGCGTGGAACGCATCCTCGAAGAGCTCGGCAACATCGCCAAGGGCCGCCGCGTGGCGCTGGCGATCAACAAGATCGACCGGGTCGAGGCGCCGGTGCTGCTGGGGCTGGCCGAGAAGATGAACGAGCGGTTTGAGTTTGCCGAGACCTTCATGATCTCCGCCGAGCGCGGCCACGGCACCGACACCCTGCGCGAATGGCTGGCGGGCGAGGTGCCGGAGGGCCCGTGGCTCTACCCCGAGGACCAGATCGCCGACCTGCCGATGCGCAACATCGCCGCCGAGATCACGCGCGAAAAACTGACCCTGCGCCTGCATCAGGAACTGCCCTACCAGCTCACCGTCGAGACCGAGAACTGGGAAGAGCGCAAGGACGGCTCGGCCCGGATCGACCAGCTGGTCTATGTCGTGCGCGACGGCCACAAGGGCATCGTGCTGGGCAACAAGGGCGAGACGATCAAGGCCGTGGGCAAGGCCGCGCGCGAGGAACTCGAAGAGTTTCTGGGCCGCAAGGTGCATCTGTTTTTGCAGGTGAAAGTCCGCGCCAACTGGCTGGAAGAGGCCGAGCGCTATTCCGAGATGGGCCTGGATTTCAAAGATGGCAATGACTGAAGCCAAAGGTCTGCCATGGCCCGCCTGACCGCGCGTTTCTGGGTCGACGCCTATCTCGCGCGGCTCAGGTTGCAGGACATCCCCGCCTTCGTCGTGGCCCATGGCGATGACACCGGCGGCGCGGTGCTGGTGAAGCTGGCGACGCTCGATGGCCGCGCGGTGCTGTTCCAGCGTTCCTTCGATCTGATGAGCGGCGCGCGTAAGTGGGTCGAACTGGCCGCGGGCGACGAGGGGGAGGTCGATGCCACCGTCTCGCGCCAGCGCGGCTTCGATCCGGACCTCTGGGTGATCGAGGTCGAGGACCGCGCCGGCCGGCACCTTCTAGACGAGCCGGGGTTGGCCTGATGGAATGGCGCGATCAGGGCATCCTGTTGAGCGCGCGGCGACATGGCGAGACCTCCGCCATCATTGAGGTCTTCACCCCCGCCCAAGGCCGCCACGCCGGCATCGTTCGCGGCGGCACCAGCCGCAAGATCGCGCCCAGCCTGCAGCCCGGTGCGCAGCTTGACGTGGCATGGCGCGCGCGGCTTGAAGACCATATCGGCGCTTTCACCGTCGAGCCGCTGCGCAGCCGCGCCGCCGTGGCCATGCAGGACCGTCTGGCGCTGGCTGGGCTGAATGCGGTCACCGCGCTTCTGGCCTTCTGCCTCCCTGAGCGCGAGCCGCATCCGGCGCTTTACCGGCGCACCGAGGCGCTGCTGGATATGTTGGGGCAAGGCGATGTCTGGCCGCTGGCCTATCTCAAGTGGGAGCTGCGCCTTTTGGAGGAAATGGGCTATGCGCTCGACCTCGATGCCTGCGCGGTGACGGGGGCGACCGAGGGGCTGATCTATGTCTCCCCCAAGACTGGGCGCGCAGTCTCGGCCAAGGGGGCGGGGGAGTGGGCGGATCGGCTCTTGCCCCTGCCGCCCGTGCTGCGCGGCGGCGCGGGCAGCGATGCTGAGGTGGCGCAGGGGCTGCGGACGACGGGGCATTTCCTGACCGTGCATCTGGCGCGGGACTTGGGCGGCAAACCTCTGCCGGAAGCCCGTGCACGCTTTGTCGATGCCTTTAGTCGGCGGCTTTAAAAACCAGACGTTCGCCGCTGTCATCCGACAGGATCATCGTGTCGCCCAGCACGTCCGAGATGGTCACCTCGGTCAGCGCGTCCAGAAACGCCGTCTCGCCCGCAAGGTCGGGGCAGGCGCGGCGGGTGACGGCGATATGGCCCGTGTCGAACCACGGGTAGGGCACCGTCATCGCGGCGCTATAGGCGTTGCAGGGGGCCTGTCCGGCGATCTTGCCGGTCTCTGGGAAGGTTAGGGTCGCGCGAGCATCGAAGGGCTCGCCGTCCAACTCCACCAGATGCCAGGTCTTGCCGCCCGCGCCATAGGCTCGGACGGTTTCATCGCCTTGGCATTGCGGCAGGGCGCTGAGGGCGGCGAGGATCAGAAAGCTGCGCATGGGCTGTCCTTTGGAGTGAAGCGCCGCCTATGTTTCTGACATCGGCAGCGCTTGCAACCCCGGCAGATCAGCCCAAGAGCCGACGGGCGATAACCTGCGCCTGAATCTCGGCAGCCCCTTCGAAGATGTTGAGAATCCGCGCATCGCAGAGGACGCGGCTGATCTTATACTCCAGCGCGAAGCCGTTGCCGCCGTGGATCTGCAAACCGTTGTCGGCTGCCGCCCAAGCGACACGGGCGCCGAGCAGTTTTGCCATGCCCGCCTCCACGTCACAGCGGCGTCCCGCGTCCTTCTCGAAAGCGCTGTAGTAGGTCAGTTGCCGCGCTACCATCAGCTCCACCGCCATCATCGCCAGCTTGCCCGAGACGCGGGGGAAGTTGATCAGTGATTTGCCGAACTGCTTGCGGTCTTGGGCGTATTGCATCGAGATATCCAGCGCCGATTGCGCCACGCCGATGGCGCGGGCGGCGGTCTGGATGCGGGCGCTCTCGAAGGTCTCCATCAGCTGTTTAAAGCCGCGCCCCTCTTCGCCGCCGAGAAGGTTCTCGCCCTTCACCTCGAAACCGTCGAAGCCAAGCTCATATTCCTTCATGCCGCGGTAGCCCAGCACGGCGATCTCACCGCCAGTCATGCCGGGGGTGGGGAAGGGGTTGGCATCATCGCCGGGCGTTTTCTCGGCGAGGAACATCGACAACCCGCGGTGGTCGCTGGTTTCAGGGTCGGTGCGCGCCAGCAGCGTCATCACATGGGTGCGCGCGGCATGGGTGATCCATGTCTTGTTGCCGGTCACCTTGTAATCGTCCCCGTCCTTGACCGCGCGGGTGCGCAGACTGCCAAGGTCTGAGCCGGTGTTTGGCTCGGTAAAGACCGCCGTCGGCAGGGTCTCGGCGCTGGCGATGCGGGGCAGCCATTTCTCTTTCTGCGCGTCGGTGCCGCCGCAGAGAATCAGTTCGGCGGCAATTTCCGAGCGGGTGCCGAGCGAGCCAACGCCGATATAGCCGCGCGACAGCTCTTCGCTGACCACGCACATCGACGCTTTGGTCAGGCCCAGACCGCCGTATTCTTCGGGGATGGTCAGGCCGAAAACGCCCATCTCGGCCAGTTCCTCGATCACCTCCATCGGGATCAGCTCATCCTTGAGGTGCCAGTCATGGGCGTGCGGCTCGACCTTTTCCACCGCGTAGCGGCGGAATTGGTCGCGGATCATCTCAAGCTCTTCATCCAGCCCGCTGACGCCAAAGGTCACATCGGCGCTGCGCTCCTGCATCAGTTCCACCAGACGGCTGCGCGCGGCTTGGGTGTTGCCCGCGCGGGTCAGGCCGGTGATCGCAGGATTGTCGAGCGCGGCCTCATCCTCGGCGCTCAACCCCAGATCTTGCAGGCGCAGCATTTCGCCTTGATTCATCTGGATGCCGCCGCTGATCTGGCAAAGGTATTCGCCAAAGGCGATCTGGTGCAGCAGTTGCTCAACCTCGCCAAAGCGGCCTTCGCCTTGCAGGCGTTCGGCCCAAAGCTGCATCTGCCGCAAGGCTTGAACATAGGTGGCGAGCCAAGCAAGCCCGTGGGCGGCGGTCTGGTTGGCCTCGATCAGCTTGGCCGACACGCGGTCGCCCTCGCTAACCTGCGAACGCACGGCGGCGGTGGCGGTTTCGAGCAACTGGTCGAGCGGCGGCAGTGCCGCGCCGGTCTGCCCGATCAGATCGTCGAGAATTACGCGATGCATCGTCATGTCCTGACCGTCATGTGCCATGGGCTGTCCTTTCTTGCTTAGGACAGGCATAGACCTTTCGCAGTCGCAGCACAACAAAGATACGTTTCGTCGCGGCATTTTGTTCTAATCTTGCGCGAGCATTTTTGACGTGCGGCCCCGGAGGAGGGTGCTATGTAACGGTATGAACAGTATTTTCCCCTTTCTCACCCCGTTCGAATTTTATGCTGCACTTGCAATCGGCCTGTGCGGTGGCTTCGTCAAAGGCGTCGTGGGCTTCGCCCTGCCGCTGGTGCTGATTTCCGGCCTCACGACCTTCATGGCGCCCGATCTGGCCTTGGCGGGGCTGATTCTGCCCACGGTGCTGGCCAACGCTTTCCAAGCCCTGCGGCAGGGGCCGCAGGCCGCGCTGCGGTCGATCAAGCTGTTTTGGGTGTTCCTGCTCTGCGGCGGCGTGATGCTGGTGCTTTCCGCCCAGATGGTGCGGCTGGTGCCGGCAACGGTGATGCTGCTGATGATCGGCGTGCCGGTGGTGCTGTTTGCGCTGCTGCAACTGTCGAAACATCAGTTTCATCTGGCCCAGCGGTCGACGAAGGTCGAGGCACTGGTGGGCGGGTTTGCCGGGGCCGTCGGGGGGATTTCCGGCATCTGGGGGCCGCCCACGGTGGCCTATCTCACCGCGCTCGGGACCGCGAAACATGATCAGATGCGGATCCAAGGGGTGATCTATGGGCTGGGGGCGGTGGCGCTCCTCGCCGCGCATATCGGATCGGGCGTGTTGAACGCACAGACATGGCCGTTCTCGGCGCTGCTGATCCTGCCGGTGATGCTGGGCGTTTGGCTGGGCAGCAAGGTGATGGACCGCGTCGATCCAGTGCTGTTTCGCAAGATGACTCTGGTGGTCTTGATGGTGGCAGGGTTGAACCTGATCCGGCGGGCGATTTTTTAATCGGTTGAAGTTGCCATTCCGGTTCGGGGCAAACCGTAGGCGATGGCTCTCGGGGCTTGATCGCGACGAATCATATGGGGCTACGCGCTACAATCGTCTGATTTTTATGGGTGGGACTGCGCTCTCATCGCCTCTTCGAAGCGACTGCCGCGCGCCGCCTTTTGCTTTGCAAAAGGCTTGGTGGAGCCTAGCGGGATCGAACCGCTGACCTCCTGCATGCCATGCAGGCGCTCTCCCAGCTGAGCTAAGGCCCCATCGTGGATCGTGATCGTGTGATCCGGGTCGTTCTGTGGCGCTGTCTAGGCGCTGGCGGAGGCGGGATCAAGCGGAAAATTGACCCCGCCGCCGATTAATTAATCTTCGTCGTCCGACGCCACATCGGCAAGGTCGTCGAGCGGTACTGTATCGTCATCATCGTCGTCATCGTCGAGGATGTCGTCGTCCAGATCCACATCGACCGCGTCATCGTCATCGACCAGCGATTCGTCGTCGGCCTTGTCGCCCTTCTTGGCTTTGGCTGTGACCGCATCCTCGGCATCCGCCGCGATCATGCGCGACTTGGAATTGTCGACCTCGACCTCTTCGCCCGTGTAGGGGCTGATGATCGGATTCTTGTTGAGGTCATAGAAGCGCTTGCCCGTAGTGGGGCACAGGCGCTTGGTTCCCCATTCTTCGTTGGGCATGAAACACCCCTTTATAATATTGCTGTTGCGTGTAGATGATTCCGGCCAAGTGCCATATGAGGGGGGCACTGTCAAAGGCTTTGGCCTCTATCTAGGGACGTTGCTCCGGTAATGAAAGACCCTGTGCTGCCCGGCAACCCGCCGATTCCGCTGATCCTGCGCCGTTCGGCGCGCGCGCGGCGCATCTCACTGCGCATCTCGCAACTGGACGGGCGGGTGACCCTGACGATGCCGAAACGGCTGGCGGAGCGTGAGGCGCTGGCCTTTGCCGAAAGCAAGCAAGACTGGATTCGCCAACACCTCGCCGCGCGGGGCGAGGATGTGATCGTGGCCCCGGGGGCAGAGCTTCCGGTGGGCGGCAAGCTGCTGCGCGTCCGCGGCGGGCAGGGGAGCGGTGTGCGGATTGGCCCCGAAGAGATCCTCGTGCCCGGCCCGGAGGAAAGCCTGGGCAAACGTCTGGCCGCACACCTGCGCGAGGTGGCGCGGGACCGCCTCGCTGGGGCCTGCGATGATTACGCCGCGCTACTGGGCAAACCCTATGCCCGCATCACCCTGCGCGATACGCGCTCCCGCTGGGGGTCTTGTTCAAGCGACGGGGCGCTGATGTTCTCTTGGCGGCTGATCATGACCCCGCCCGAGGTGCTGGACTATGTCGCCGCCCATGAGGTCGCGCATCTGGCACAGATGAACCACTCCCCCGCCTTCTGGGCCGAGGTCACGCGGATCTACGGCGATTATCAGGCGCCGCGCCAATGGCTGCGCGACCATGGCGGCGGGCTGCACCGCTATCGATTCTAGGCCAGCGTTGCGAAACGCGCCTTCAGCAGCGCTTCGGCATATTCATCCTCGGCCGTGCTGTCATGCACCACGCCGCCGCCCACGTTCAGCCGCAGCCGCCCCTCTGGGTGACAGGTCGCCGTGCGGATCGCCACATTGAACTGCATCGCACCCGTGGGGGCGATCCACCCCACCGCGCCGCAATAGGCATCGCGCGGGGCCGGCTCCAAGGCGCGCAGGATCTGCATCGCGCGGATCTTGGGGGCGCCGGTGATCGAGCCGCAGGGAAAAAGCGCGTGAAAAAGGTCGGTCAACCGCTTTCCCGGCAAGACCTGCGCCGTGATGCGCGAGGTCATCTGGTGCAGGGTCTCATAGGTCTCGATCTCGAACAGTTTCGGCACCTCGACACTGCCCACCTCGGCGATCCGGCTGATGTCGTTGCGCAAAAGGTCCACGATCATCAGGTTCTCGGCCATGTTCTTTTCCGAAGCCGCAAGGTTGGCGCACAGCTTCGCGTCCTCCGCAGCATCCCGCCCGCGCCGCGCCGTGCCCTTCATCGGACGGGCGGTGAGCTGTCCCTCGGCGGTGAGCGCAAAGAACAACTCCGGCGAGCGCGACAACAGCACAGGCCCGCCAAGATCGACGAAAGCCCCATGTGCCACGCTTTGCCGCTGGCGCAGCCGGGCATAAAGCGCCGCTGGCGTCCCGGTATATCGCCCCTCCATCCCAAAGGTCAGATTGGCCTGATAGATGTCCCCCGCGCTGATGAAATCCTGCACTTCAGCAAAGGCGGCCTGATACTGTGCAAAATCCCAATCCGGCGTGAGCGCCGACAGGCTGGCATCACCCGCATCTTCGGCAAAACCATAGGCCTCGGGCGCATCAAAGACGCCAAAACGCAGCAGGGGCAGCCCGCGCGCCGCAGGCATCAACGCACGCAGCTTGTGCGAGCCGAGATAGCCCAACTCATAACTCGCATAGCCCGCCAACCAGGCGCCGCTTTCCTGCGCCGCTTCAAGTGCTGCAAAGGCCGCAGGCACCTCAGCCGGGGTATCGGCACTGATGATCCGCCGCGGCGCGGTAAAGGCCGTGCCGTGCCCCAGCGGGCCAGTGTCGAAAAGAACGCGCGGGCCAGCCATGGCGCGCCTTAAAAGTCCGCAGGCACGCGCATATCGCGCAGAGGCCGCACGATATCGATGGATTCCTGGTAGATCGGATGCGCCTTATAGGCGGCCAGCGCCTCGGCATCCGGGAATTCGGCATAGACGACCACATCCACATCCCCCGACAGCGCATCAACACGGGTGTTCTCGCAGATCTCGAAAGTCGTCGAATGCGGAATGTCGGCCAGTTTCCAAAGCCCCGCCACGATCGTCGGAATGTCCTTGGGGTCCTTGGCCGAGAAAAAGACCACATGACGGATGAAGTTTCGTTTGGTCACGGCGCGTCTCCTTAAGGCAGTTTGACCTCCGATAAATCGCCGCAAGGCCCGCGACAACGGGTGATCGCGTCTTGGCTGCAAAATGCCGCGCTTGACGGGTGGCCGCTTTGTGATCACAACCGCATCATGAACCTGACCCCACGCCCTGTTGAGGCCACACCACTGGCCCATGATCGTGTCTACCGCCGCCTGCGCGCGCGGATCATGCATGGTGATCTGCCGCCCGGCCACGCCCTCACCCTGCGCGGCATCGGCAAGGAATATGAGGTCTCGATGACCCCGGCGCGCGAAGCGGTGCGGCGGCTGGCGGCAGAGGGGGCGCTGACCATGTCGACTTCCGGGCGCATCTCCACCCCCGAACTCAGCAACGAGCGGATCGAGGAGCTGGCCGCTCTCCGCGCGCTCTTGGAGGTCGAGCTTGCCTCACGCGCCCTGCCACGCGCCCATATGGCGCTGATCGAGCGGATGCAGACGATCAACACCAATATTGCCGAGGCCGTGGCCCACCGCGATGCCGTCAGCTACATCCGCACCAATCTCGAATTCCACCGCACACTTTATCTGCGCGCCCAAGCGCCCGCCATGCTCGCCATGGCAGAGACGGTCTGGCTGCAACTGGGCCCCACCATGCGCGCGCTCTATGGCCGCCTGCGCCGGACCGAGCCGCCGCATTTCCACCGTCTGATCATCGCCGCCCTGCGCGCCGGCGATGAGCCGGGGCTGCGGCTGGCAGTGCGTTCGGATGTGACACAAGGTCTGCGCATGCTGGCCAGCTGATCCCGCCCATGGCTTGACAGCCGGGCAGCAGCGGCGCATCAAAGGCATATGGAAAAGACCATCTTCACATCTGTCTATTACCCCCGTTCCTGATCGGCGCGGCACCCATTCCCATATCCACAAGCCGCCACAGCGCGGCTCTGCTTGTCTCCCTGTGGTGATCACAGAAAGAGACGACATGCCCCCCATTCGACCCGCCGTGAAATCCGACCTGCCGATGGTGCTCGATCTGGCCCACGCGCTGGCCGCCTACCACGGCGACACTGCCACCGTGACGCGCGCCGCGCTGGAACGTGACTGCTTCGGCCCCAACCCGTGGGTCACCCTTCTGGTGGCCGAAGGCGCAACCGGCCTGCATGGCTATGCCGCGCTCTGCCCGCGGATGCAGTTGCAATTCGGCGCAAGAGGGATGGACCTGCACCACCTCTTCGTCTGCGACACGGCCCGCGGTCGCGGCATTGGCCGCGCGCTGGTCGAAGCGGCGCTGGACCACGCCCAGAGCCAAGGATGCAGCTATGTCACCGTAGGCACGGATACAAAAAACCGACGTGCGCAGGGCTTCTACCGCGCCGCCGGTTTCGATCAAATCACGCCTGATCCGCGTTTTCGGCGGCGGCTGGCTTAGGCCGCCAGCCCCTTGCGCCCCATCTCAAGGAACTTGGTCCGGCGTTCCTGAACCAGCGTCTTGCCGTCCTTGCCGTCAAGCTCCTTGAGCATCGCTTCAATCGACTTGCCCACGGCCTTGATCGATTCCTCGGCATGGCGGTGCGCCCCGCCCATCGGCTCGGGAATGATCCGATCGATCACACCAAGCGTCTTGAGCTCTTCCGCCGTCAAACGCATTTGCTCGGCGGCTTCGCGCATCTTCTCGCTGTCTTTCCACAGGATCGACGCACAGCCTTCGGGCGTAATCACGGAATAAACCGAATGCTCCAGCATAGCGACGCGGTTCGCCGTGGCGAATGCCACCGCCCCGCCAGAGCCGCCTTCGCCTACGATCACGCTGACCAAAGGCACGCCGATCTGCAGACATTTCTCCGTCGAACGGGCAATCGCCTCGGACTGGCCGCGCTCTTCGGCACCCTTGCCGGGATAGGCGCCGGGCGTGTCGACGATGGTGACCACCGGCAGGTTGAACTTGTCGGCCAGTTCCATCAACCGCACCGCCTTGCGATAGCCCTCAGGCCGCGCCATGCCGAAATTACGCTCAATCCGGCTCTTGGTGTCATTGCCCTTCTCATGGCCAATCACCACCACCGGCGTATCGTTGAACCGCGCCAACCCGCCCATGACAGCCAGATCATCGGCAAAGTTCCGATCCCCCGCCAAAGGCGTGAATTCGGTGAAAAGCGCCTCGATATAATCCTTGCAATGGGGCCGCTCCGGATGGCGCGCCACCTGACATTTCCGCCAAGGCGTCAAAGAGCCATAAAGGTCTTCGAGCATCCCGGCGGCTTTCTTATCCAGCGCGCGGGCCTCATCGGTGATGTCCATCTCTTCATTGGACCGGGCCAACGCCCGCAGCTCTTCCGCCTTGCCTTCGATCTCGGCCAGTGGTTTTTCGAAATCCAGATATTGGGTCATTGCATGCTCCGGCTTGTTGCCTGTGTATATGGAGCGCCGCGCGCCGGTTTGCAACGCGGGTTTGCAAGGCAGGCGAGCCCACGCCCCTCCCTCTTCATCCTTTTTCAAATACCCTCGGGGGGCCGGGGGCAGGGCCCCCGGCGGCTTGCCAAAAGCGCTCAGCCCCCGGAGATCATCTCGGACTGGCGTACGATCACCTCCGCCTGTTTGATGCTGGCGATATCCACCAACCGCCCCTTATAGACGGTGGCCCCTTCGCCCTTGACCTTGGCCTCTTCCATCGCCGCGAGGATTTCGCGCGCCTCGGCCACAGCCTCTTCCGACGGGGTGAACACCTCGTTGCTCAGCGCCACCTGCTTGGGGTGGATCGCCCATTTGCCGACCATGCCCAAGGTGGCCGAGCGGCGCGCCTGTGCGCGGAAACCCTCGTCGTCCGAGAAATCGCCGAAAGGCCCGTCGACGGGCAGCACACCATGCGTGCGGCAGGCGGCGACGATGGCGGCCTGCGCCCAGTGCCACGGGTCCGACCAATGCTTCTGCTCGCCGCGCTGCATATAGTAGTTTTCTTGCGTGCCGCCGATGCCGGTGGTCTGCATGCCCATGGAGGCGGCGAAGTCGGCGGCCCCAAGCGACATGGCCTGCAAACGCGGAGAAGAGGCGGCGATCTCTTCCACATGGGCGATACCGGCGGCGGATTCAATAATGACCTCAAAGCTAATTTTCTTCTCGCGGCCCTTGGCGGTCTCAACCGCCGTCACCAGCGCGTCGACGGCATAGACATCCGCCGCGCAGCCCACCTTGGGGATCATAATCTGATCAAGCCGCGGCCCGGCCTGCTCCAGCAGTTCCACCACGTCACGATACCAATAGGGTGTGTCCAGCCCGTTGATCCGCACCGAAAGCGTCTTGTTGCCCCAGTCGATCTCGGAAATCGCCTTGATGATATTGGCGCGCGCGCTGTCCTTGTCCGAAGGTGCCACGCTGTCTTCGAGGTCGAGGTTGATCACATCGGCATTCGACGCTGCCATCTTTTCAAAGATTGCCGGGCGGGAGCCGGGGCCGAACAATTGGCAGCGGTTCGGGCGGGCAGGGGCGGCAGGCTGAATGCGGAAGCTCATGGGGCACCTATGGGTAATTTTGTTTCATCAAGCGTCTTCATTCTGGTATGAAATTGCGCCCCCAATCGCAAGAAGGTTTTCGCAGGCGCAGCATTTCGAAGGGTTTGCCTGCAAAACCAAGCTGCGCACGAATTTTGCGCAGCCAACGGTAATTTGCGAGAATTGCTGCGCATTTGCATGCAGATGCGTCGACAACGCCACGCACTTGCGTATTCTCGCGCGCAATATGCGGACAAATTCAATGCCGGAGGCTTGCCATGATCAAAACCCCCTATCTGCTCTTTCTGGGCGACGCACCTGACTCTCTGTCCGCCAAGGTCGCTCAAGGCATCAAGGATTGGCGGCCCGACAATGCGGTCGGCCAGTTCCGCATGGAGGGCTGCAAGGCCGATCTCGGTCTGCAAGACATGACGCTGGCCGAAGCGCGCGAGGCAGGGGCCGAGACATTGGTCATCGGTGTCGCCAACCGTGGCGGTAAAATCAGCGCGGCATGGAAAGAGGTGCTGATTGAGGCGCTGAACATGGGCTTCGACATCGCCTCGGGCCTGCACAACCTGCTACGCAACGAAGCCGATCTGGTGGCGGCTGCCGAGGCGAACGGCACCACATTGCATGACGTGCGCGTGCCCAGCGTCGAATACCCCATTGCCGACGGCAAGAAGCGCAGCGGCAAGCGGGTTCTGGCCGTGGGCACCGATTGTTCGGTCGGGAAAATGTACACCGCCCTCGCGCTGGACGAGGCGATGCGCGAAAAGGGCATGAAAAGCACCTTCCGCGCCACCGGCCAGACCGGCATCCTGATCACCGGCGAAGGCGTGCCGCTGGATGCCGTGATCGCCGATTTCATGGCGGGATCGGTGGAATATCTCACCCCCGCCAATGACGATGACCATTGGGACATCATCGAAGGGCAGGGCAGCCTGTTCCACGTCTCTTATTCCGGGGTGACTATGGCGCTGATCCACGGCGGCCAGCCCGATGCGCTGATCCTGTGCCATGAGCCGACCCGGACCCATATGCGCGGCCTGCCGGAATACAGCCTGCCCAGCCTCGAAGCGGTGCGCGACATGGCGCTGACGCTGGCGCAGGTGCCGAACCCCGACTGCAAGGTCGTCGGTATCTCGGTCAACACCTACCATATGTCCGAGGCCGAGGCGGATGCCTATCTGGCCGAGGTTGAAGAGCGTCTTGGCCTGCCTGCGGTCGATCCCTTCCGCCAAGGGGCAGCGCGACTGGCCGATGCGCTGGCGGCGCTGTGACCATGCAGATCGATGTTACCGCAGATACCTTCAAACTGGCGCAGGTCTTTACCATCAGCCGCGGCTCGCGGACCGAAGCCAAGGTGCTGACCGTCCGCGTGACGGAGGGCGGCGTGACCGGCTGGGGCGAGTGTGTGCCTTACGCCCGCTACGACGAGACCCTCGAATCGGTCACGGCTGAGATCAACGGCCTGCCGGGCGATATCACCCGGCAAGCGCTCTATGATCTTCTGCCTGCCGGGGCCGCGCGCAACGCGGTCGACTGCGCACTGTGGGATCTGGAAGCCAAACGCGCAGGCAAGCGGGTGTGGGAACTGGCCGGGCTGACCGCCCCGGGGCCGGAGATCACAGCCTATACCCTCTCGCTGGACGAACCCGAGGCAATGCGCGCGCAGGCGGCGAAACATGCGCAGCGGCCGCTGTTGAAGATCAAACTTGGCACCCCCGACGACATGCCGCGGCTCGAAGCGGTGCGCGCCGGGGCGCCCGATGCCACCATCATCATCGACGCCAATGAGGGCTGGTCGGCTGAGGTCTATGCCGACCTCGCCCCGCATCTGGTCCGTCTGGGTGTGGCGCTGGTCGAGCAACCTCTGCCCGCTGGCGAAGACGACGCGCTTTTGGGAATGGAGCGCCCGGTGCCGGTCTGCGCGGATGAAAGCTGCCATGACCGCGCCAGCCTGCCCGGCCTCAAGGGCAAATACGATGTGGTGAACATCAAACTCGACAAGACCGGCGGGCTGACCGAAGCGCTTTCCTTGCGCGATGCGGCGCGGGCGGAAGGCTTCGAGGTCATGGTCGGCTGTATGGTCGGCTCGTCGCTCGCGATGGCCCCCGCGACGCTGGTCGCCCAAGGCGCAAAGGTGGTGGACCTTGACGGCCCGCTGCTTCTGGCCGAAGACCGCGACAATGCTTTGAAATTCGACGGCGCGGGCGTGCATCCCCCCGCCGCAGCGCTCTGGGGGTGACCATGCGAACTGTCTATGTAAACGGCGAATACCTGCCCGAGGATCAGGCCAGGATCTCGATCTTTGACCGGGGATTCCTGATGGCCGATGGGGTCTATGAGGTGACGAGCGTGCTGGATGGCAAGCTCATCGCCTTTGACGGCCATGCCGAGCGTCTGACCCGCTCGATGAACGAGCTCGACATGCGCGCGCCTGCGACGACCGAAGAACTGCTGGAAATTCACCGCGAGCTGGTGCGGCTGAACGACATCAAAGACGGGCTGATCTATCTTCAGGTCACGCGCGGGTCGGATGGCGACCGCGATTTCGCCTTCCCCGATCCCGACACCACCGCGCCCTCGCTGGTGTTGTTCACCCAGTCCAAACCGGGTTTGGCCGACAACCCTGCCGCCCGTGACGGCATCCGCGTGATCAGCATCGAAGACATCCGTTGGGGCCGCCGCGATATCAAAACGGTGCAGCTGCTCTACCCCTCGATGGGCAAGATGATGGCCAAGAAAGCCGGTGTCGAAGACGCGTGGATGGTCGAAGAGGGTTTCGTGACCGAAGGCACCTCGAACAACGCCTATATCGTCAAGGACGGTAAGATCGTGACGCGCGAGACCTCGAACAACATCCTGCATGGCATCACCCGCAAGGCGGTGCTGGAACTGGCCCGCGAAGCGCAGATGCAGGTGGAGGAGCGCAACTTCACCATCGAAGAGGCGCAGCAGGCGGATGAGGCTTTTGTCACTTCAGCCAGCGCTTTCGTGACGCCGGTGGTTGAGATCGACGGGGCCAAGATCGGCAGCGGCACGCCTGGCAAATTGGCGCCCCGTTTGCGTGAAATCTATCTCGAAGAGATGCGCAAAACCGCGATCTGAGTTTCAGAACCGCGATAGAACCAGCCCCGCCGCCACCAGCGCGGCGGCGGCGATGCGGGTGGGGGTGATGGCCTGCACCGTCAGGCCCAAAAGCCCCGTGGCATCGATCACCAGCGCCGCGCTCAACTGCCCGAGGATCAGCGCCGAGATCACCGTCAGCGCCCCCAGCGTCGGGATCGCCCAAAGCACCGACCAGACGTAGAAGGCCCCCAGCACCCCGCCCAGCAGTAAGACGGGCGAGGCCGAGGCCGCGCGGGACAGGGCGCTCAACTCGCCGCGCAGCAGCAAGACCCCCAACAGGATCGCAAAGCCGACGCCAAAGGACACCGCCGCCGCAGCGACCCCGCTGCCGATGTTGCGCCCCAAGGCGGCATTGATCGGGGTTTGCAGGGCCACGGCGGCCCCGGCGATGGCGACGGTGATAAGGGCAAGGATGGGGGTGTTCATGGCGGCTCCGCTCTGCTTGGCCCCAGCATGAGAGATGTCGCGCCGGGCGCAAGGGCTTTCGCAGCGAGCGCCCGCGCGGCTAGACTGGCGCAAAGAGGAGGCCGCGATGCGCAAAGAGATTGACCGGGCAGAGATGGAGGCCGCCGTGGGCCGTGAGTTGGGCGTCTCGCCGTGGTTCATGATGGATCAGGCGCGGATCGACGCCTTTGCCGATGTGACCGAGGACCACCAGTTCATCCATGTCGACCCGCTCCGCGCGGCCAAGACGGATTTCGGCGGCACCGTGGCCCATGGGATGCTCACCCTGTCGATGATGTCGGGCATGGCTTACGGCGCGCTGCCGGTGGTGGCGGGCACGAAGGCGTCGATCAACTACGGGTTCGACAGCGTGCGCTTCATCGCACCTGTGCATTCCGGCAAGCGGATTCGGGGAAGGTTCACGCTGGCCGATGCGCAAAGGCGGGGGCGGGGTGACCTGATGACCCGCTTTGCCGCAACGGTAGAGATCGAAGGGGCCGCGCGGCCTGCGCTCAAGGCGGATTGGCTTGTGCTCTATCAGTTCTAGGCGAAGCGCTTTCAGCGCGCTTGGCCAAGGCAAAGGCGGGCGCACAGGGGGGGCACGCCCGCTTTGTGGCTTCACTTAAGCGGGTTGCTCAACCCTTTCCGACATTCTCTTCAAAGGCCGTTTTGAACGCCTCTTTCTGGCTGTCGTTCGCATCGGTCTGATAGTTGGCTTTCCATTCGTCCATCGTCATCCCGTAGAACAACTCGCGCGCCTCGTCCTTGCCCATCTCGATCCCGCGTTCGTTAGCGGCCTCTTGATACCAGCGCGACAGGCAGTTGCGGCAAAAACCGGCGAGGTTCATCATGTCGATGTTCTGCACATCCATCCGATCTTCCATCAGGTGTTTCTGCAACCGGCGAAAGGCGGCGGCTTGCAGTTCGATCTCTTGTTGGCTGGGCATGACAGCTTCCTTCTCATATCACTGGACGGGACCGCGATGGACCGTCATTCTGATGAAACCTTTGACAGGCACTCATGGGGGCGCTAGGCCACCGGACAGGCGATGTTATCGTTAACATTCGCTCTGGGGACATAGGACACGAAGGAACAGATATGAGACGTTTGCGCAATGTAAAGATCGTGGCCACCCTTGGGCCAGCCTCTGAAACCCGAGAGGTGATCGCGGCATTGCACAACGCCGGGGCGGATGTTTTCCGCCTGAACATGAGCCACGGAAGCCACGAAGAGATCCGGGAAAAACACCGGATCATCCGCGATATCGAGAAAGAGACCGGCGGCGCGATCGGCATTCTGGCGGACCTTCAGGGGCCGAAGCTGCGCGTTGGTGTGTTCGAGGGCGACGGGCCAACCTTGGAAGAGGGGGCATCCTTCCGGCTCGACCTTGATGAAACGCCGGGTGATGCGACCCGCGTCTGCCTGCCCCATCCTGAGATTTTCGCGGCCCTTGAGCCGGGCGCGAGCCTGTTGGTCAATGACGGCAAGATCCGTCTCAAGGTGCGCGACTGCGGCCCGGATTTCGCCGATTGCGAAGTGGTGACGGGCGGTGTCATCTCAAACCGCAAGGGCGTGAACGTGCCTGACGTGCTGCTGCCGCTGGCCGCGCTTTCCGAGAAAGACCGCGCCGATCTGGAGTTCGTCTGCGAATTGGGGGTCGACTGGCTCGCCCTCAGCTTTGTTCAGCGGCCCGAGGATGTGACCGAGGCGCGCGATCTGGTCAGAGGCCGGGCGGCGGTGCTCTCGAAGATCGAGAAGCCCGCGGCGGTGGAGCGGTTCGAAGCGATCTTGGACGTCAGCGATGGCATCATGGTGGCGCGGGGCGATCTGGGCGTGGAGCTGCCGGTGCAGAATGTGCCGCCGATCCAGAAACGTCTGGTGCGCAAATGCCGCGCGGCGGCCAAGCCGGTGATCGTGGCGACACAGATGCTCGAATCGATGATCGAAAGCCCGATGCCGACCCGCGCCGAAGTCTCGGACGTGGCCACCGCGATTTACGAAGGCGCCGACGCTGTGATGCTGAGCGCCGAATCCGCCGCCGGGGATTACCCGCTACAGGCCGTGGCGACGATGGACAACGTGGCCCAAGAGGTCGAAGCCGATGCGACCTATACGCAGATCATCGAATCCTCGCGCACGGCGGATCGCACCACCGTGGCCGATGGCATCGTCGCCGCCGCGCGTGAGATTGCCGAGACGACGGACATCAAGGCGATTTGCTGCTTTACTCAATCGGGCACCACCGCCCTACTGACCGCCCGCGAGCGGCCCCGCGTGCCGATCATCGCCCTGTCGCCGCTGGTCAACACCGCGCGCCGTCTGGCGCTGAGCTGGGGCACGAATTGCATCATCACCGATGGGCATGACCGGTTTAAACTGGCCGTGCTGAGCGCCGCGCGGGCCGCCTTGTCAGAGGGGTATGCCGGGCCGGAGGATCATATCGTCGTCACCGCCGGTGTGCCCTTCAACGTGCCGGGCAGCACCAATATTCTGCGCGTCGCGCCCTGTGACGAACGTTTGATTTACGCCTCCGATCCAGAGTAGCCTTTCCCTGGATAGGGGGATGTTGCGTGGACTCTGACTTGGCAATGGTGGTGGGCATCGTTCTGGCGGTGCTGTCGGTCCCCTCGATCCTGTCTGCGGTGACCGACCGTCGGTCGCCGCGTGCCTCGGCCATCACGATCTTAATCGCGGGCGGGCTGATCGTCTTTGCGCTGCGCGAAAATCCGGGGCGCTATTCCTTTGAGAACCTGCCGGAGGTCTTCGTCTCGGTCGCGGCGGACTTCTTGCCCTGAGGGGCCGTGCGAAACCTCTTGCATCCCCGACCGAGCGCGCCTATACGGCGCATCTTAGCCTGCACGACCGGCCTCAAGTGGCATGCCGAGTCGTGTTTATACCGAACTCAAAAGACGGAGACGGAAATGCCCAAGATGAAGACGAAATCGAGCGCCAAGAAGCGCTTCAAGGTCTCGGCGACCGGCAAGGTCATCGCCAGCCAAGCCGGCAAACAGCACGGCATGATCAAGCGGACCAACAAGTTCATCCGTAACGCACGCGGCACGACAACCCTGTCGGAAGCCGATGCAAAGATCGTCAAGGGCTTCATGCCCTACGCCCGCTGATTAAGGAGAGCCGAGATGTCCCGAGTTAAAGGTGGTACAGTCACCCACGCGCGTCACAAGAAGATCATCAAAGCCGCAAAAGGCTACTATGGTCGGCGCAAGAACGTCTTCAAGGTCGCCACGCAGGCGGTCGACAAGGCCAACCAATATGCAACGCGTGACCGCAAGAACCGCAAGCGCAACTTCCGCGCCCTGTGGATCCAGCGGATCAACGCCGCCGTGCGCAGCCACGACGAGGCGCTGACATACAGCCGCTTCATCAACGGTCTGACGCTGGCGGGCATCGAAGTGGACCGCAAGGTTCTGGCCGATCTGGCCGTGCACGAGCCCGAAGCCTTCGGTGCGATCGTCAAGCAAGCGCAGGACGCGCTGGCGGCCTAAGCCAAGATTGCTTTGAATTTGCGAAAGCCCTGCCGGATGGTGGGGCTTTTTGCGTTTGGGGGATCTGCGTTTCGGGCCGGCGTGCGGGCCTTGCCACAATCTTGCCCCGATAATCCCTTGCCACGGCCTTGCCTGCTCCTCACCCCCATGGACAATCTGCCTCAACGACAGGTCACTGTGCAGCCTATCTGCACCGGTGCCGCAGCAATTGGCGCTGTTTGTCGGCAAGTTATTTGTAAAAGGTGGGGAGGTTTATGCCCGGAATTGTAATCAATAGGTTGGACGAAGACCCCCACGAGACGGTCTATGGTATTCGCGATGATACCAGTTCGCGCGGCGTCGATCTGGAGGGCGCGCGGATCACGCTGACCTATGCCGATGGCTCGGTCGAGACGCTGACGTGGCATGCGACGGATCCCTATACGAATGGCGCGGCGGTGGGCGAGGATACGCAGATGTCCTTTGGCTATGACTGGCACCATCTGGAGACGACCAAACCGCTCGCCACGATGGAGATCGACCTTCAGCCCGCCAGTTCCGTTTTCGACACCACCACCACGGCGGACGACGATCCAAACGGCGGCTCGACCCCCACCTCGCTTGAGGGGTTTCCCTTCCGTGTGGAGTCCGGTTCGCGGGATTTGGCCGGTGATCTTGAGGTGACCTATTCCGGCATCGTCAATCTGGCGGGCAGCCCGGCTGCGGGGGATCTTTTCACCACCATGACCGTCGATTTCTCAGACCTGCCCGAGGGCGGGTTATTGGGAAATTTGGCATGGAAGTCCGACATCGACACGATGCGCGAGGCGGGCGATCTGGTCTCGACCGGCGTGGCCTGTTTCGCGCGCGGCACGCTGATCACCACCGAGGCAGGCGATCTTCCGGTCGAGGCTTTGGCCCCCGGCGTGCGCGTGCTGACCCAAGGCCACGGCTATCAGGAACTCGTCGGGGCGCTGCGCCGTTCGGTCGGGGCGGGGGAGTTGGCGAAGAACCCCAAGCTATACCCCATTCGGATCAGTGCCGGAGCCTTGGGCGCGGGGCTGCCGAAGCGTGACCTCATGGTCTCAAGACAGCATCGCATGGTCGCGCGTTCAGGCATCGTCAAGCGGATCTGCGGCGCGATGGCCGTGCTCGTCGCCGCGATCCGGTTGACCGAACTGCCGGGGGTGCATGTGGATGAGGGCGTCTCACAGGTGGAGTATTTCCACTTGGTCTTTGAAAAGCATCAGATCGTTTATGCCGAGGGCGCGCCGAGCGAGAGCTTTTTGCTGAATACCGAAACGGTGAAAACCCTCGGTCAGGCGCAGCGCGAGGAGTTTGCGACGCTCTTCCCCGCTTTGGTTGAGGATGACGGCTTCGGCACCCCCGCGCATCAGATCCCAGCGGGCCCCGTGCAAAAGCGGTTGATTGCAAAGCACAAAAAAAACGGGCGCGCCCTGCTATCGGTCTAGGGTGTCGGGGTCATAGGGATTGTGGCTGGCGGCGGTCAGGTTGATTCCATCCTGTGCTGCGCGATGCGCAATCGCCTCTTCGCTGCGGTTCAGTTGCACCGCGATCACGCTGGTCGCCGTGCCCTCTGCCGCAAGAATGCGAAGCTGTCCAAGGTCTTCGGCGCTCCATGGGGCGCCGGTGCTGCGGTCATAATCTGCCATGTCGGAGGCTCCTTTCACGGGCAAAACACGACGCGCCCTGTGGCGGTTCCTCCCATGGGGGAGCGGGGGCGCGGACTTGCGCCCCCTCCTGCCGTCACTTCAAAAGCGCCAGCATCTCTTTCGCCGCTTCCTCGGAAGAGGCGGGGTTCTGGCCGGTGACCAGCTTGCCGTCGACCAGCACATAGGACGCCCAATCGTCGCTCTTGCTATAGTCGCCGCCGTTTTTCTTCAGCATGTCTTCGACCAAGAAAGGCACCACATCGGTCAGGCCAACACCCTCTTCCTCGGTATTGGTGAAACCGGTGACGCGCTTGCCGGAAACCAGCGGCTTGCCGTCGGCTTGGGTGTCCTTGAACACGGCAGGCGCGTGGCAGACGGCCCCCACGGGGCGGTCGGAGGCCCAGAAGGTTTCGATCAGGCGCTTGCTGTCGGCGTCATTGGCCAGATCCCACAGGGGGCCGTGGCCGCCGGGGTAGAAGATCGCATCGAAACCGTCCGCGTCCACATCGCCCAGCACTTTGGTCGAGGCCAGCGCCTGCTGCGCGGCGGCGTCGTCTTTGAACCGGCGGGTGGCATCGGTCTGCGCGTCTTCGCTGTCGCTGTTGGGGTCAAGCGGCGGCTGCCCGCCTTTGGGCGAGGCGAGGGTCACATCCGCGCCCGCGTCTTTGAAAACGTAGTAGGGCGCGGCGAATTCTTCGAGCCAGAAGCCGGTCTTGTTGCCGGTGTCGCCCAATTCGTCATGCGATGTCAGAACCATCAGGATTTTCATCAGTCTCTCCTTTCGGGGGAGGTTGGGCGCGCCGCTGGGGACAGGGCGCGCCGAGGGGATGCGGCCTAACGCTTTGCAGAGGTGGTGGTTCCGCCACGACGCCACAACCCCTACGGCTTGCATTCGAGGGGCGAGAGGGCTAGCAGGACGGGGTATTATTCCAAGGGCCTGTCATGGACGATCTGAAGCAAAAGTACCTGAGCCAAATCGCCAATGCTGGCGACGAATCCGCGCTGGAAGACATCCGGCTGGCCGCCGTGGGCAAAAAGGGTGAAGTGGCGCTGAAAATGCGCGAGCTTGGCAAGATGACCCCCGAAGAGCGGCAGGTCGCTGGCCCCGCGCTGAACGCGCTGAAGGATGAGATCAACTCGGCCCTCGCCGCCAAGAAGGCCGGCCTTGCCGATGCCGCACTGGACGAGCGCCTGCGCAGCGAATGGCTCGACGTCACGCTGCCCACGCGGCACCAGCGTCAGGGCAGCATCCATCCGGTCAGCCAAGTGACCGAAGAACTGACCGCGATCTTTGCCGAGATGGGCTTTTCCGTCGCCGAAGGCCCGCGCATCGACACCGATTGGTACAACTTCGACGCGCTGAACATCCCCGGCCACCACCCCGCGCGGGCCGAGATGGACACCTTCTATATGGCGCGTGCCGAGGGCGACGAGCGCGCCCCCCATGTGCTGCGCACCCATACCTCCCCGGTGCAGATCCGCACGATGGAGGCCGAAGGCGCGCCGCTGCGCATCATCTGCCCCGGCGGCGTCTACCGCGCCGATTACGACCAGACCCACACGCCGATGTTCCATCAGGTCGAAGGTCTGGCGATCGACAAGGACATCTCGATGGCGAACCTCAAGTGGACGCTTGAGGAATTCTTTGCCGCCTTCTTCGAGATCGACGGCATCAAGACCCGCTTCCGCGCCTCGCACTTTCCGTTCACCGAGCCTTCGGCCGAGGTCGACATCCAATGTTCCTGGGTCGACGGCCAGCTGCGCATCGGCGAGGGTGACGGTTGGTTGGAAGTGTTGGGCTCCGGCATGGTGCACCCCAAGGTGTTGCAGGCGGGCGGAATCGATCCGAACGAGTGGCAGGGCTTTGCCTTTGGCATGGGGATCGACCGGATCGCGATGCTAAAATACGGTATTCCGGATCTGCGGGCGTTCTTTGATTCAGACCTGCGCTGGCTGCGGCACTACGGGTTCGCGAGCTTGGATCAGCCGAATTTGCATGGTGGGTTGTCGCGTTAAACTGCGCATGGAGCCTGCGACGACCGCCGTAAAAACATCAAAATGCACCGCGTGAGGCATGTCTGATATGAAACTCTTTCGACACGAGAACCGCGAGAACAACGCCCGATCTCGCGCGCTTTATGCGAAGTTCGAGATTGCCTACACGCTTATCGATTTCTGCGCGGCTGTCTGTTTCGTTGTCGGCTCCGTGCTGTTTTTCTTCGAAAGCACGCAGACCAGCGCGACATGGCTCTTTTTGATCGGGTCGATCTTCTTTGCGGCCAAGCCTTGTCTGCGGGTGGTCCGCGAAATCAAACTTTATCGGATGGGCGACATGGCCGATCTGGCCAAACGTTACGAGAATTAGGGAACGATCATGAAATTCACCCTCTCCTGGCTCAAGGACCATCTCGACACCACGGCGTCGATTGATGAGATCACCTATGCCCTGACCGACCTCGGCCTCGAAGTCGAAGGCGTCGAGAATCCGGCGGCGAAGCTGGCCGACTTTACCCTCGGCTATGTGCAATCCGCCGAGAAACACCCCGATGCCGACCGGCTGAACGTCTGTCAGGTCGAAACCGACGAGGGCGTGATGCAGATCATCTGCGGCGCGCCGAACGCGCGGGCGGGGATTACCGTCGTTGTGGCCAAGCCGGGCGTTTATGTGCCGGGGATCGACACGACCATCGGCGTGGGTAAAATTCGCGGTGTCGAGAGCTTCGGCATGATGGCCTCCGAACGCGAGATGGAGTTGAGCGAAGAGCACGACGGCATTATTGAGCTGCCCTCGGGCAAGCCCGGCGACCGGTTCATCGACTGGCTGGCCGAGAATGATCCCGCGAAGGTCGACCCGGTGATCGAGATCGCGATTACGCCTAACCGCCCCGATGCGCTCGGCGTGCGCGGCATCGCACGCGACCTCGCCGCGCGGGGTCTGGGCAAGCTGAAGCCGCGCGATTGCGATGCGGTCGAGGGCAGCTTTGCCTCGCCGATCAGCGTCAGCATTGATGACGACACGCTGGACGGCTGCCCGGTGTTCTATGGCCGCTTGATTAAAGGCGTGAAGAACGGCCCCAGCCCGCAGTGGCTGCAGGACCGGCTCCGCGCCATCGGGCTGCGCCCGATCTCGTTCCTCGTGGACATGACCAACTTCTTCACCTTCGACCGCAACCGCCCGCTGCATGTCTTCGACGCCGACAAGGTCGCGGGCAACCTGCGCGTGCACCGCGCCAAGGGCGGCGAGGCGATCGCGGCGCTCGACGAGAAGACCTACACCCTGCAAGAGGGCCAGATGGCCATCTCCGACGACAGCGGCGTGGAAAGCATCGCGGGCATCATGGGCGGCGAGGCGACCGGCGTGACCGAGGAGACCGTGAACGTCTTTGTCGAGAGCGCCTATTGGGACCCGGTTCAGATCGCCTATGCGGGCCGCGCGCTGAAGATCAATTCGGACGCGCGCTACCGGTTCGAGCGCGGCGTCGACCCGGCCTTCACCCCCGAGGGGCTTGAGCATGCCACGCGGATGATCCTCGATCACGCGGGCGGTGAGGCCTCCGAGGTCGTGGTCGCGGGGCAGGTGCCGGACACGTCGCGCGCCTACAAGCTCGATACCGCGCGGGTGCAGTCGCTCGTCGGCATGTCGATCCCTGAGAGTGACCAGCGTGAGACGCTGACCGCGCTCGGCTTCCAGCTCGACGGCGACATGGCGCAGGTACCAAGCTGGCGCCCGGACGTGCAGGGCGAGGCCGATCTGGTCGAGGAAGTCGCGCGTATCGCCTCGCTGACGCAGCTCGAAGGCAAGCCCCTGCCGCGCCTGACCACGGGCGTGCCGCGCCCGGTGCTCTCTCCCATGCAGCGCCGCGTGGTGACCGCCCGGCGCACGGCGGCGGCGCTCGGCTACAACGAATGCGTGAGCTACAGCTTCATCGACCAAGCCTCGGCGGCGCTCTTTGGGGGCGGCACCGATGCGACGCGGCTGGAGAACCCGATTTCGTCGGACATGAGCCACATGCGGCCCGACCTGCTGCCCGGCCTGCTGCAAGCTGCCGCCCGCAATCAGGCCCGCGGCTTTGCCGACATGGCGCTGTTCGAGGTTGGCCCCGCCTTCTCCGGCGGGGAGCCGGGCGAGGAGCAGGTCATTGTCTCCGGTCTTCTGGTGGGCCGCACCGGTCCGCGGGATGTGCATGGCGCGGCGCGTGCGGTGGATGTCTATGACGTGAAGGCCGATGCCGAGGCGGTGCTGGCCGCCATCGGCGCGCCCGCCAAGGTGCAGATCCTGCGCGGCGCTGATGAGTGGTGGCACCCGGGCCGTCACGGCAAGATCTGCCTCGGCCCCAAGAAGGTTCTCGGTGTCTTCGGCGAGGTGCACCCGCGGGTTCTGGCGGCGATGGACGTGAAAGGCCCGGCAATGGCCTTCACCCTCTACCCCGCCGAGGTGCCGCTGCCGCGCAAATCCGGCGCCACGCGCCCGGCGTTGCAGATCAGCGACCTGCAGGCGGTCGAGCGTGACTTCGCTTTTGTCGTCGATGCCGATGTCGAGGCGCTGGCGCTGGTCAATGCCGCTAAGGGTGCCGACAAGACCCTGATCGAAGACGTCCGCGTTTTCGATGAGTTCATCGGCGGCAGCCTCGGCGAAGGCAAGAAATCCCTCGCCATCACCGTGCGCCTGCAGCCCAGCGACAAGACGCTGAAGGATGCAGACATCGAAGCCGTGGGTGCTAAGGTGGTCGAAAAGGTGACCAAGGCCACCGGCGGCGTGCTGCGCGGCTGAACCAAGGAAGGACGGAAGCGATGAAAGTCTATCTCTCCGGTGAGATCCACACCGACTGGCGCGAACAGATCACCGAAGGGGCCAAGGATCTCGACGTGACCTTTACCGCACCCGTCACCGACCACGCCGCCTCTGATGACTGCGGCGTGGCGATCCTCGGCGCGGAGGACGACAAGTTCTGGCACGACCGTAAGGGCGCACAGATCAATGCGATCCGCACCCGCAAGGCGATTGCCGAGGCGGATGTCGTCGTGGTGCGCTTTGGCGACCAGTACAAGCAGTGGAACGCGGCCTTCGACGCGGGCTATGCCGCAGCACTTGGCAAATCGCTGATCACCCTGCACGGCCCCGACCACGCTCATGCGCTGAAAGAGGTCGACGCCGCGGCGCTCGCCGTGGCCTCCGAGCCTGCGCAGGTGGTCGAGATTCTGCGCTATGTCTTGACCGGTACGCTGCCGGGGTGACGCGGCAGCGGGGCTAGCCGCGTTAAAATTGAACATCTATCAAGGGTTTAAGCGCGAATCGATTCGGTAGCATGCTGGACGCCGCTGCTTTGCGGACTAAACCTTCACTAGCTGGAGGTTCATCAGCCGTGATCTGCCCCCCGAAAGGCAGGCCATATCCGACCCCCGCTGCCGTGCCATAGTCGCGCGGCGGGTTAACTTTGGAAGGAGAAGGTCCATTTTAGCCGACACGCCCGCAGAGCAGGACGAGCGTCTAGAGACGCTCTATTCCTATGATATTCTTGATACCGAAGCCGAAGCGGATTTCGACGATATCGTCGAGCTTGCGTCCAATATCTGCGAAACGCCCGTCTCTCTGATCAGTCTGGTTGATGAAAAGCGCCAATGGTTCAAGGCGCGCGTCGGGTTCGAGCCGCATGAGACGGCCCTTGATCAATCGGTCTGCTCTCATGCCATTCTTGACGAAGGCTATACCGAGATTGCGGATATGGGGGCGGATCCGCGCACCTCGGACAATCCGCTCTATGTTGGCGACCCTCGGGTGAAATTCTATGCCGGTGCCAATCTTGTCGCGCCGAACGGCCAGCCGATTGGCACGCTTTGCGTGCTGGATACCAAGCCGCGGACCCTGAATGATTTTCAACGCCAAGCGCTGCAAACCCTGTCGCGCCATGTGATGATGCAGTTGGAACTGCGCAAGAAAATCCGCATCGAAGCGGCGCTGCGCGCCGAGATGGACCACCGGGTGAAGAACTCGTTCCAGACCATCGCCTCATTGCTGCGCATGGCGACGCGCAAGGTGCAAGACCCAGACGCCAAGGATGTGCTTGCCCTTGTCGAGCGCCGTTTCGGCGCGGTGGCATCGCTGCACAGCGAGTTGATGGGGCAGGGTGGCCGAAGCAAGGTGCAAACCACCTCCTATCTCGAACAACTGAACAAGCTTCTCGCCGCCAGCGCGCCGGACCACGTTACTATCTTTTGTGCGGCTGAGCCGGGCGAGTTGCAGGCCGTGCAGGCCTCAGCGCTCGGCATGATCGTGAGCGAATTCGTGGCAAATTCGATCAAACACGCCTTCGCCGGGGACCGGGCGGGGGAGATCAAAATCTCCCTACGGCGGCAGGAGGGGGCCGAGGGCTGGCTTTTGGAATGCCGCGACAATGGCTGCGGCCATGCCGGTGCCGTCTCGGGGGCCGATAGCACGGGGCTTGGGCGGATGTTGATGGCCACGGCAGCCGAGCAGTTGAACGGGCGTCTGACGACCGATTTCAGCCCCGAGGGCGCGCTTTTGCGGGTCTGTTTTCGGGATTGAACGGACGCGGGCCATAAAACGCGCGATTTACCGTAAAACTTTATTGACCGTTCTATATGCTAGTCCGCACTATCGACCGTGATGGCGGGGTTATCGGCGCGCCTTAGAATAGGGACAGAACTGTGATTCAAGAATTCAAGGATTTCATCGCCAAGGGCAATGTCATGGACATGGCCGTTGGTATCATCATCGGCGCGGCCTTCACGGCGATCGTGTCGTCACTGGTGGCGGACCTGATCAACCCGATCATCGGGCTTTTCACCGGCGGGGTGGATTTCACCAATAACTATGCCGTGCTGTCGGGCGATGTGCCCGCGACGGCTTCGCTAGAGCAGGCGCGGGAGGCGGGGGCTTCGGTCTTCGCCTATGGCTCGTTCCTGATGGCCGTGATCAACTTTTTCATCATCGCCTTCGTGGTCTTCATCCTGGTGAAGATGGTGAACCGGGTGAAGGCGGCTGCGGAAAAGCCGGATGAGGTGGCACCAGAGGTCAAGACCGGCCCATCGCAGCTCGATGTATTGCTGGAAATTCGAGACGCTTTGAAGACGCGCTGAGCGCTGCTTTCGAAATGGAAAGGCCCGCCAATCTGGCGGGCCTTTTGTTTGGCCGCTGACGTTCAGCCCGCGATGGCCTGATCCGCGGTGATGCTGTCGAGCCCGAGCGCTTCGCCCACGGCGGCATAGGTCAGCTTGCCCGCGTGGACGTTCAGCCCGGCCTTGAGGTGCGGGTCATCCGCGCAGGCCTGTTTCCAGCCCTTGTCGGCCAGTGCCAGCATGAAGGGCATAGTGGCGTTGCCAAGCGCGATGGTCGAGGTGCGCGCCACTGCGCCGGGCATATTGGCCACACAGTAGTGCATGATGCCGTCGACCTCATAAACCGGGTCTTGGTGCGTCGTCGCCTTGGAAGTCTCGAAGCAGCCGCCTTGGTCGATGGCCACGTCGACCAGCGCCGCGCCGGGTTTGAGTTCGGATAGTTGCGCTCGGCTGATCAGTTTGGGGGCCGCGGCCCCGGGGATCAGCACCGCGCCGATGATCATATCGGCTTCACGCGCCAGTTCGATGGTGTTGCCCGCGCTGGCATAGGCGGTTTTGAAGGTGCCGCTATAGATGTCATCGAGATAGCGCATCCGGGGCAGGGACCGGTCGAGCACGGTCACATCCGCGCCCATGCCCGCGGCGATGCGGGCCGCATGGGTGCCGACCACGCCGCCGCCGATGACCATAACCTTAGCCGGGCCGACACCGGGCACGCCGCCCATCAGCACGCCGCGCCCGCCATTGGCCTTTTGCAGCGTCCATGCGCCGACCTGCGGTGCCAAACGGCCTGCGACCTCGGACATCGGGGCCAGAAGGGGCAGGCCGCCATTGCGGTCGGTCACGGTTTCATAGGCAATCGCCGTGCAGCCCGAGGCCAGCAGGTCGTGGGTTTGATCCGGGTCGGGCGCGAGGTGCAGATAGGTAAAGAGCAATTGCCCTTCGCGCAGCATCTTGCGTTCGCCCGCCTGCGGCTCCTTCACCTTGACGATCATGTCGGCTGTGGCAAAGATTTCCTCGGCCGTGTCGATGATGCGCGCCCCGGCGGCGGTGTAATCCGCATCTTCGAAGCCCGCGCCGACCCCGGCCCCCGCCTGCACGATAACCTCATGCCCATGGGCGATGGCTTCTTGTGCGGCATTGGGCGTCAGGCCGACGCGGAATTCCTGCGGTTTGATTTCTGTCGGGCATCCGATTTTCATGGGGGGTCCTCCTCCTCCGTAGTGGGACAGGATTATCATATCCGCCGTGCATATCGCTGCGAAATTGGGGTCGCCAAGGGGCGCATCCTTCGAATATAATCGCGCTGGGTTGCTTCCTCACGCGAAAGTATTGCGCATATGGCCTTGGATGAGATTGATCGGCGTGTTCTGCGGGCTTTGCAGCGCAATGGGCGGATGTCCAATGCCGAACTGTCAGAGGTTGTGCATCTGTCGCCCTCGGCCTGCCATCGCCGTGTACAGCGGTTGGAGAAGGAAGGGTATATCCGCGATTATGTGGCCCTTTTGGACCCGCGCAAGCTGGATATGCCGACGACGGTCTTTGTTGAGATCACTTTGCAGGCTCAGGCCGAAGAGGTGTTGGAGGCTTTCGAGAAGTCGGTCTCGCGCATTCCCGATGTCTTGGAGTGTCACCTGATGGCTGGCACGGCGGATTACCTGTTGAAGATCGTGGCCGAGAATACCGAAGATTTCGCCCGTATTCACCGGCAGCATTTGGCGCGGCTGCCGGGGGTGGCGCAGATGCAGTCGAGTTTCGCGCTCAGGACGGTGTGCAAGACCACGGCGCTGCCGGTGTAGTTGGAAAGCCCGGAATCAAGGCCGTAAGGCCGCCGGGCAGCGCCAGACCGCCCGGACGGGTTGGCGCTTTTGCTGAGGTCGTGCCGTCCTGAGGTATTTCTCAAGCGCAGCTACCATAAACTGCCTAATTGAAGGGATTTCGAGCGCCTTCCCGCGGTCTGGCGCTGCCCGGCTCGGTTGCGCTCCCCCGCAAAACAAAACCCCCGCTGCCATGGGCACCGGGGGTTCTATATCTGTCGCGTGTCGCGGGGATGATTTACATCATACCTTCGCGTTGCGCTTTTTTGCGTGCCAGCTTACGGGCACGGCGGATCGCTTCAGCTTTCTCGCGCGCTTTTTTCTCGGACGGTTTCTCGAAATGTTGCTTGAGCTTCATTTCACGGAAAACGCCTTCGCGCTGGAGCTTTTTCTTCAGAGCCCGGAGGGCCTGATCGACGTTGTTGTCGCGAACACTAACCTGCATGTGGTTGTCACCACCTTTCTAGGATAAAGTTGCAAGGAATTGCAGGAAATGGGCCTATAACAGCCTATATCACGTTTGTCCACCCCATCACGCCCCGATAGGAGCCCGCCATGACACCGCCCAAGGCCGACCCAAAGGACCAATTGCTGGATGCCGCATTGATGCATGTGCCGTTTGACGGCTGGTCGCCCGCGACCTTCAACGCCGCGATCAAGGACAGCGGTCTGGACCCGGCGCTGGCCCGTGCGGTCTGCCCGCGCGGGGCGGTCGATCTGGCGGTGGCCTATCACCGGTGCGGCGATGCCAAGATGGTCGATGGCTTGGCGCAGGCCGATCTGTCGGCGCTTCGCTTCAGGGGCCGTATCACCAAGGCGGTGCGCCTGCGGCTCGAAGCCGGGGATCGTGAGGCGATCCGGCGCGGTAGCACGCTTTTCGCTCTGCCGCATCACGCGCCCGAAGGGGCGGGGCTGATCTGGGAGACGAGTGATAAAATTTGGACCGCGCTCGGCGATACCTCGGATGATGTGAACTGGTACAGCAAGCGCGCCACGCTGTCGGGGGTCTACTCGGCCACGTTGCTCTATTGGTTGGGCGACGCCAGTGAGGGGCATCAGGCGACATGGTCGTTCCTCGACCGGCGCATCGACGATGTGATGCAGATCGAAAAGCTCAAATCCCATGTGCGCGAAAGCCCGACGCTGAGCCGTCTGATGGCCGGGCCGAACTGGCTGTTGAGCCATGTCAAAGCCCCGCGCGGGCAACGTGACCCCGATCTGCCGGGCCGTTGGTCGCCGCCAAGCTGAGGCGCGCTGCGGGCTTCCCCGCCCGCGCGGCAGGTGGTAGGGCGGGGCACCCGGTTTTACCACAGGCACCCGATGACCAACGCGACCCTTCCGCTCATCGATATCGACAGCATCAGCTACACCCCCGGCGGCACGCCGGTGCTGCAGGGCGTGAGCCTGAGCTCCGATGCCGCGCGGATCGGCATCGTGGGCCGCAACGGCTCGGGCAAGACCTCTTTTGCGCGAGTCCTGTCGGGGCTGGTGGCTGCCGATGAGGGGCAGGTGCGGATTGCCGGGGTCGATGTGGCCCGCGACCGCCGCCGCGCGATCGGGGCGGTGGGCATCTTGTTCCAGAACCCGGACCACCAGATCATCTTCCCCACGGTGGAAGAGGAAATCGCCTTTGGCCTGCGGCAAATGGGCCAATCCAAGGCCGAGGCCGCGCGGGGCGTGGCGGCGATCCTTGGTCAATTCGACAAGCGCCATTGGGCGCAGGCATCGATTCACCAACTCTCCCAAGGGCAGCGGCAGTTGGTTTGCCTGATGGCGGTCTTGGCGATGCAGCCACGGGTGGTGGTGTTGGACGAACCCTTTGCCGGGCTCGACATCCCCACGCGGTTGCACCTCGAACGGGTTTTGGCGGGGCTGGACCTGACGCTGGTCCATATCACCCACGATCCGGCGGCGGTGGCAGCATACGATCACGTCCTCTGGCTAGAGCGCGGCGAAGTCGTTCAGCAGGGCAGCGCCCGCCCGGTGCTGCGCGCCTTTGAGACGCGGATGAAAGAACTGGGGGCGAGCGATGATCTCTCTGACCTCGCCGGTTGAGACTCGCGCCCATGGCTGGCCTGCCGGGGCCAAGCTGGGGGCGCTCTGCCTGGCCACGCTTCTGCTCTTCGGGGTGGAGGAGCCGGTTTGGCAAATCCTCTTCTGTGCCGGGATGCTGTTGCTCTATGCCCTGCCGGGGCGGGCCTTCCTGCGGGCCGGGTTGGGGCGTCTGTGGATGCTTTGGCCTTTCGTCGGGTTGATCCTGCTGTGGCATGTCTTGACCGACGATGCGGAGGCGGGGCTTGTGATCGCGCTGCGGATGGTCACCGCCGTGGGGCTTGCGAACCTCGTCACCATGACCACCAAGCTCAGCGATATGATGGGGGTGGTGCATTGGCTCGCCGCCCCGCTGCGCCGTGTCGGGCTGCGCACGCGGAGCCTTGAGTTGGCCGTGGCAATGGTGGTGCGTTTCACCCCCGTACTGGCGGCCAAGGGGCAGATGCTGTCGTTGGCGTGGCGGGCGCGGTCGCGCAGGCGGGCGGGCTGGCGCGTGGTGATGCCCTTCACGGTTCTGGCCATCGACGACGCCGAACATGTGGCCGAGGCGTTGCGTGCGCGGGGCGGGCTGTAATGCTTGACCGGGGCAGGGGGGTGGCCTAGGCAATGGGAAATTCAACCCAAGGATCCTTCCAATGGAACGCAATCTGACCATGATCGCCCTCTTTGCCGCGTTGATCGCGGCGCTGGGCCTGATTCCGAAATTCACGCTTGGCTTCGGCGTGCCGATCACGGCGCAGTCGCTGGGTGTCATGCTCTGCGGCACGGTGCTGGGCGCATGGCGCGGTGGCCTTGCGGCGCTTTTGTTCGTGGCGCTGGTGGCGCTGGGTCTGCCGCTTCTGGCCGGGGGCCGTGGCGGTCTGGGCGTCTTTGCCTCGCCGACCGTGGGTTTCCTCGTCGGCTTCCCGATCGGGGCCTTCGTGACCGGCTTTATCATGGACCAGTGGCGCAGTGCCCCGGTGGGTCTCGCGGCTGGGGTGTCGGCGGTCCTGGGCGGCATCCTCGTGGTCTATGCCTTCGGCATCTTCGGCATGATGATGACGCTGAACAAAACGCTGGTCGAGGCGACCCTGCTGGTCCAAGCCTTCATCCCCGGTGACCTGATCAAAGCCGTGCTGGCGGGGTTCATCACCTCCGGTCTGGCCAAAGCGCGCCCTGCAAGCCTGCTGTCGCGCAGCTAAACGATTGGCCCGCTCCCCAAGGGGCGGGCCGCTACAGCCGCATCAGCGCGGCAGAGCCGATCCCCCCGGCGGCGGCAATCGCCACCAAGCCGGTGCCCGATCCCCGCGCCACCAATTCATGCCAAAGCCGCACCGCATTGATCGCGCCTGATGCGCCAATCGGATGCCCGCGCGCCAAAGCGCCGCCGCCCCTGTTGACGATCCGCGGCGCGATCTCCGCGCCGGTGACGCAGGCGATGGCCTGCACGGCATAGGCCTCCATGATCTCGGCGCGGTGCAGGCCGCTGGCTTGCAATCCGGTGCGGCGAAAGACTTCTCCGATGGCCACCAATGGGGCCAGCCCCGGCTCTTCGGGGCGGCTTCCCTTCGTCGCCGCTGCGATGAGTTCGACTTTCGGCAGGGCGAGGTCCGCCGCCACCCGCTCTGACACGACGACGCAAAAGGCCGCGGCATCGGCGGCGACGGCGGCATTGGCGGCGGTGATGTCGCCGGAAAGCGCCTTGGCCCGGCTGCAAAGCGCGGGGGTGAGGCGGCGGGTGAAGGCATCGGTTGAGACGCCTGCGAGCGGCACCAGTTCCGCTTCGGTTGGGGGCTGTGCGCGGGCCTTCGCATGGCTTTCCACGGCCCAGTCATCCTGTTCTGCGCGGGAAATGCCTTGGGACCGACCAAGCGCCGCGGCGGCCTCCGCCATGTCGGGGTCGCGGTCGGGCCATGGGGTGAAGGGCGCTTGGGCATAGGCCTCAGCCGGGCGGCCATCGGCGAAGGTGCGGTAGCGCAGCGGCTGGCGAGAGTAGCTTTCGGCCCCGCCCGCCACGACGATATCGGCGGCCCCGGAAAGGACCATCTGCCGCGCCAGCGCCAGCGCATCCAATCCCCCCGCGCATTGCCGGTCGATGCTAAGCCCCGCCACCTGTTCGGGCAGCCCCGTGGCCAAAGCGATGCTGCGCGTGGGGTTGCCGCCGGGGCCGAGGGCGGTGCTGCAAATCACCTCGTCGACCTGCGCAGGGTCCAGCCCCGCGCGGCTGAGGGCAGCAGAAAGGACCGGCGCTGCAAGCTCGGGTAGGGAAAGATGTGCCAACGCACCGCCGCGCGGGGCGACCGGGCTGCGGCAGGCCGAGACGATATAGGCGCGGGTCACCTTTGGCCCTCCACCCAGTCCGAGAGGGCGCGCAGGTCGGGCTTGCCCGAGGGCAGCAGGGGCAGATCGGAGCGGAAATAGACGCGCCGGGGCGAGGTGAGGGGCCCGAGCGTCGCGCGGCAATGGGCAATGATCTCTTCGGCGGGCGGCTCTCCTGCCGGGGCTTCGACCACCGCGACCAGATGCTGCCCTCGCAGCGCATCGTCTCGGGGCAGAACCGCGCAGGGCAGGCCGGTTTCGGCGCTGATCACGGCCTCTACCGTTTCGGGGAAAACCATCTGGTCGGCGATCTGCACCATGCGCTGCCGCCGCCCCTTGATCCAGAGGTTGCCCTTGGCATCCAGCGCGCCCATCTCACCCACGGTCACGAAGCCCTCCCGCCAGCGGGTCTCATCGCTGTGGCCCAGTGCGTAGCCATCGAAGAGGTAGGGGCTGCGCACCCAGATCTCGCCCACGCCAGTTGCGGGCTGGCCTTCCTCATTCATCAGACGCAGCTCGACACCGGGGTAGGGGCGGCCCACCGCGC
Organism: Sulfitobacter sp. M85; assembly: GCF_029285915.1. NCBI lineage: Bacteria > Pseudomonadati > Pseudomonadota > Alphaproteobacteria > Rhodobacterales > Roseobacteraceae > Sulfitobacter > Sulfitobacter sp. M85. The sequence continues at coordinate 79,375 of NZ_JABECQ010000001.1, read as the reverse complement.
CTTCGGGCGTATCGGCATCGGCCAGCGTGATAAAACTTGTCTCTGCCGCGCCGTAGAAAACATGCACTGCCGCTTGGGGGCAGAGCCGCCCCACCGCCGCCCGGGTCGCCGGATCGAGCGCGCCGCCGCCGCAAAGGACCAAGCGCAGCGATGGCAGCGGGGCGGCGGCAGCGCGGGCAAGCAGGCGCAGCTGGGTCGGCGTGGCGTAAAGGATCGTCGCCCCGGCCTCGGCGATCCGCTCTGCCTGCCGCCGAGGGGCGTGATCCGCCAGCACATGCGCATCAAGGCCAAGATGCAGCGCTTCCAGCACCGCATAGAGCGATAGCGAATGGCTGAGCTGCCCCAACACGGCGACGCTGTCGCGGGGGGTAAGGGCGAAACGGTCGGTATTGACCTCAAAACTGGCGATCCAAGAGGCTTGGCTGCGGCGGACCGCCTTGGGCCGCCCCGACGCGCCGCCGGTGAGGGTGAGAAAGGCCGCGGGCGGGCAGGAGATGCCATCGGGCAGGGGGCGGTCGCTGAGGCAAAAGGGGGCCTGCTGGGTGATCGCTGTGGTGAGGGCGGCCAGCGCGTCGAAGGCCGGAGTGGCGGGCAGGGCGCGGAAGCTGTTGTGCTGGCCTTCGGGCGCGCGGGGCAATTCGCGCTCCCCTGCGTAAAGCCGCGCGGCCTTATGCCATTTGAACCTGCCTTGCCCGCGCATCCGCCTCTCCCTCTTCCGTCGGGTCTCAAATTCCGGGTGCACGCCCCGGGGCCGCCCGTTAGGCTGCGGCGAAACCAGACCCGAGGATACTTCAGACATGACAGAGACCATGCGTGCAATCGAAATCACCGAACCCGGCGGTCCGGACGTTCTGCAAGGCACCACCCGCCCGCGGCCCCAGCCGAAACACGGTCAGGTCATCATCAAGGTCGCCTATGCCGGGGTGAACCGTCCCGATGCGCTGCAACGCGCGGGCCGCTACGCGCCGCCCGCCACCGCCAGCGATCTGCCGGGGTTGGAGGCCTCGGGCGAGGTGGTCGAAGTCGGGCCGGGGGTGACGACGCTGGCCCCGGGCGATCTGGTCTGCGCCCTGCTGCCGGGCGGCGGCTATGCCGAATATGTCGCCACCCCCGCGGCGCATTGCCTGCCCATTCCCGAAGGCATGGGGCTGAAAGAAGCGGCTTGCCTGCCTGAGACCTTCTTCACCGTCTGGTCGAACCTTTTCATGCGCGGTGGGCTGAAGGCCGGAGAGAAAGTGCTGATCCACGGCGGCTCTTCCGGGATCGGCACCACGGCGATCCAACTGGCGCGCATCTTGGGCGCGCGGGTTTTCGTGACCGCGGGCACTGATAGCAAATGCGCGGCCTGTATGAAGCTGGGGGCCGAGGTTGCGATCAACTACCGGGATACGGATTTCGTCGATGTCGTGCAGGCCGAGGGCGGCGCGGATGTGATCCTCGACATGGTGGGCGGCAGCTATATCAACCGCAACCTCAAGGCCTTGGCCGAGGATGGCAGGCTGGTGCAAATCGCGTTTCTGCAAGGGGCCAAGCAAGAGGTGAACTTCGTCACGCTGATGACCCGCCGCCTGACCATGACCGGATCGACCCTGCGCCCACAGAGCGATTTGGCCAAGGCGCGGATTGCAGAGGAGCTTTTGCAGAATGTCTGGCCCCTGTTGGAGCAGGGCCGCGTCGCGCCGGTGATGGACAGCACTTATGACCTGTCCGAAGCGAATGACGCCCACTGCCGGATGGAAGCCAGCGGCCATATCGGCAAAATCGTCCTGAAGGTGGGCGGTGAACTGCAAGGCGGAGAAGATCAGTAAAACTTGAGACAGTAACGAATTGTTAACCAGTAATTCGTTTACTGGAGGCACGGGTGGCCGGGACGCTGACCACCCGTGTTGGAGAGAGAGCCGAAAGGCGTTGAATGCGGGGGAGGAAATTACGCCTCTCCCGCTTTCGCCAGACTATAGGCCCGGATGGGTCTAGCGCAGAGGGGTGAACAGCGCGTTATCAAGCGTGCAGTCCCGCCGAGCGTCCGGCCCGCAGGGGATGAACTCAAGCTCGCGGGACAGGCAGATGCGCGCCTCTTGGATGTGCCCTTGCTTGCAGGAGATGGTGATCCCCCGCGCGGTCAGGTCCGGGTTCGCTTTGAGGAAGGCTTCTTCCACCACCGCGGCGGGGAGGGACACGGTACGGTCGAGCTTGCGAAAGACCTCGGGGCGCTTGATGCGGGCATATGCCTCCCGCGAGAGGGCGAAGTAATCCGCCGGGTCCAACCCGCTGCAAGACCCGTGTTTCTTCCACTGGTGCCATGCCAAGCCACCGGTGCCCATGATATCGGCCATCGCCCCGGTCTGGGCACGGCTGGGCGGGCGGCGGCCGCTTTGGCAATAGGACGGGTATCCCCGTGTAAACTGGGGCCAGAGGCCATGCAGGGTCCAGCCGTGGTCTTTCGCGGCATCGCATTGCGGAGATTGCCGCGCGTCGCCGGTCAATTCGCACCAATTGGGCGACCATGACAGGGACATGACGTAGTAGTCGAATTCGCCCGAACGCTCCCCTTCGGCCAGCGTGGCGGTGGGGGCGATCAGCCCGAGGATCAGCAGACAGGCGCGCAGTGGCCGCATTGGGTCTTCCCTTATGACGTTTGAGCCAGTATACAGCGGCCAACTTCCCCGACAATGGAGACCGTTCTGCCAAGCAGGACAGCCTTTCAGGCGACGGGAAAATTGCGTTTTTAGGAGAGTGACATGGCAAAACCGATTATGGCCAAAGCCACCGCCGTCTGGCTCGTGGACAACACCACCATCAGCTTCAAGCAGATCGCCGATTTCGTCGGCATGCATGAACTCGAAGTGCAGGGCATCGCCGATGGCGACGTGGCGCAGGGCGTGAAGGGTTTTGATCCGGTTGCCAACAACCAGCTGACGCAGGAAGAGATTGACGCGGCGCAGGACAACCCGCTGCACAAGCTGAAGCTCAAGTTCAACGCTGCCGCCGAGGGCGAAGAGAAACGCCGCGGCCCGCGCTATACACCGCTCAGCAAACGTCAGGACCGTCCCGCGTCGATACTGTGGCTGGTCAAGTTCCACCCCGAGCTTTCCGACGGTCAGGTCAGCAAACTGGTGGGCACCACCAAGCCGACGATCCAAGCGATTCGCGAGCGCACGCATTGGAACATCGCCAACATCCAACCGATCGACCCGGTCGCGCTGGGCCTGTGCAAACAGTCCGAGCTTGATGCCGCCGTGCAAAAGGCTGCCGCGAAAAAGGCCGCCGCGGGCGAGGTGATGAACGACGACGAGCGCCGCAAACTCGTCTCGACCGAGCAGAGCCTCGGCATGGAGAGCGAGCCGAAAATCCCCACGGCCATCGAAGGGCTGGAAACCTTCACCCTCTCCGGCAACAGCACGGATGACGAGGAAGAAGAGAGCCACACCAAGGGCGATTACTCTGACGCCGACAGCTTCTTCTCGCTGCCCGACAGCACCGATGAAGACGATGAGGACGAAGACAAAGCCAAGGGCTAAGCACCTTCAAGGCGGTGTGGCGAAAGGAACTTTCGCCGTAAAGATGTGTTAGATGACAGGGCGTCGGGTATTCCGGCGCCCTGTTTTGCTTTGTAGAAAGGGCGCGACGCGCCGGGGGATGGATTTGGAAACGGCATTGGACTGGATGATCTGGGGGCTGGCGGGCTTGCTAATACTGGGCAGCCTGCTGCCGCTGAGCAAATTGCCCTTCGGGGCGATCCGCGGGCTGGCCTTTCCTCGGGAACAATTCCTCGGCTTGGCACTGTTGCTGGCAATCGGGTTCGCACTGTCGCAGGGGGTGACGGCACCCTCGGGCATGGCCGGGATCGCGTTGATGCTGGGGGTCGCCGCGCTTCACGCGCTTTACATCACCAAGTTCACCCCGCTGTGGCGCAAACAATCCTTGGCGGCCTCGCCCGCGTTGCGTCGCGCGACGGACCGGCATTTCAGCCTGCTGGCCGCCAATGTCAAAATGTCCAACCGCGACTATGGCAAGCTGATCGCACTGGCCGAGGCGCGGGTGCCAGATATCTTCATGGCGATCGAGGTGGATCAGGCCTGGATCGACGCGCTGGATGACGGTCTGGGCAAGAACTACGAACACCGCGTCGACGTGCCGCTCGACAATGGGTATGGGCTTTGCCTCATGTCGAAACTGCCGTTGTCAGAGGTCGAGGTGCGCGAGCTGGTCACCGAAGAGGTGCCCTCCATCCGCGCCCGGGTGCACCTGCCGGTGGGGGAGGATTTCCGCCTATACGTCGTCCACCCCGAACCGCCCGTGATCGAACATGACACCAAGGGGCGCGACAGCGAGATCGCCTTGGTCGGTATCGAGGCTGAGAAGGACCCGCTGCCCGCCGTGGTCTCGGGGGATCTGAACGATGTGGCTTGGTCGACCACGACCCGGCGCTTTCAGCGGCTTTCTGGTCTTTTGGACCCGCGGGTGGGGCGCGGCATGTACAACACATTCAGCGCGACGATGCCTTGGATGCGCTGGCCTTTGGATCACCTCTTCCACGATCCGCAGTTTCGTCTGCTAGAGATGGACCGCCTGGACAAGATCGGGTCGGACCATTTCCCGATGTGGTTCGTCCTCGCCATGGCCGAGACCGAAGCCGCCGAGAGCGACCCCGAAGAAACCGACCCCGAAGAAGAGCGGGAAGCCAAGAATATGATCAAAGAAGAACGGAAAAGAGACCGCGACCCCATCGGCAGCGATTGGGAAGACGAGGAAAACTAACAATTTGCCGTAGGGGCAATTTTACCCCTTGTACGAATCCAAAAACGGCGTATGTGGCGCGTTACAGACGCCAACGCACGCGCCTCTGGCCGGTCAGTTCCCACTCTGACTGACCCGCGTTTATGTAGCGACGGTAACGTCTCTTGAAACGACACGCGGGGAACCAGCCCCACCTGCTCTTTGGAGATGACCATGAATGCTACAGTCCCCGGCGCCCTGCGCGCCGCACCGTCCTTTCACGCCGACCAGGCTGCAGCCTATATCGCCGCCAACAGCTTTGACAAGCCCACGCTGGTGATCAGTCGCGACCGTGTGGCCGCGCAATATGACGCGCTGCACAAGGGCTTGGGCGACGCGCATATCCACTACGCGGTCAAGGCGAACCCGGCCCCCGAGATCATTCGTCTGCTGGTCAAGAAAGGCTCTGGCTTTGATGCGGCCTCGCGGGCCGAGATCGAACTGTGCCTGAGCCAAGGGGCCAAGCCCGAGAATATCTCTTTCGGTAACACCATCAAACGTGCCTCGGACATCGCTTTTGCCCATTCGGCGGGGGTGACGCTGTTTGCGGCGGATAGCGAAGCCGAATTGGACAAGATCGCCGCCCATGCGCCGGGCGCGCGGGTCTACCTGCGCTTGATCGTCGAAAACTCCATGGCCGACTGGCCGCTGAGCCGGAAATTCGGCTGCGCCGGTTCGGCGTTGCCCGCGCTGCTGAACCACGCGGTTGCCGTGGGCCTCGTGCCCTTCGGCCTGTCCTTTCACGTCGGCTCTCAAACCCGCAAGGCGGAGTTTTGGAACCCGGTGTTGGATCAGGTGGCCCCCCTGTGGCACGCCGCCCGTGCGGATGGCCATGACCTGCAATTGCTGAACCTCGGCGGCGGTTTTCCGGCCTTCTATGGCGAGGATATCGAAGGCTCCCGCGCCTATGCCGCCGCTGTGATGCGCGCCGTCAAAGCCCGCTTTGGCGACGTGCCCCAGGTCATGGCAGAGCCGGGCCGTGGTCTGGTGGCCGAAGCCGGGCATATCGCTGCCGAAGTCATGCTGGTCAGCCGCAAATCCGCGGATGATCTGCACCGCTGGGTCTATCTGGATATCGGTCGTTTCTCGGGTCTGGCCGAAACCGAGGGCGAAGCGATTCGCTATCAGATCGTCACACCGCATGACGGGGAAGAGACCGGACCCTGCGTTTTGGCCGGTCCGTCCTGCGATTCGGCGGATATTCTCTACGAAAAACGCCCGATCCACCTGCCTCTGGCCCTGCGCGATGGCGATAAAGTGATGATTCGTGCTTGCGGAGCCTACACAAGCTCGTACAGTTCGGTTGGGTTTAACGGATTTCCGCCGCTTGATGTGATCGTGCTCTGACAGCGCGATCTGCGTCGCCCCGGAAAAGGGCCGTCTGCTTTGGGAGGAGCGGGCGGCCCGCTTTGATTCTGGGGGTTAAAGCGACTTGCGCGCCTGCATCGCGGCGGTGATCGTCCCGTCGTCGAGGTAGTCCAGCTCCCCGCCAATCGGCACGCCTTGGGCGAGGGAGGTGAGCCGCACTCGGCCCTCCAGCTGATCCGCGATGTAATGCGCCGTGGTCTGCCCGTCGATCGTGGCATTGAGCGCGAGGATCACCTCTGTCACCCCTTCGGTATCGATCCGGTCCACAAGGCGCGGGATGCGCAATTCCTGCGGGCCAATGGCGTCGAGCGCCGAGAGCGTGCCGCCCAGCACATGATAGCGCCCTTTGAACACGCCAGAGCGTTCCATCGCCCAGAGGTCGGCTACGTCTTCGACCACGCAAAGCTCTCCGTTCGCGCGTTTCTCGCTGGTGCAGATGTCGCAGATGTCGGCGGTGCCGACGTTGCCGCAGTTCAGACATTCGCGTGCCGTGGCGGCGACGGCCTGCATCAGGTCGGACAGGGGGGTCAGCAAAAGCGCGCGTTTGCGGATCAGGTGCAGCACCGCCCGCCGGGCCGAGCGCGGGCCAAGGCCGGGCAGTTTCGCCATCAGCTCGATCAGGGCGTCAATGTCGCGGGTAGAGCTCAAGAATGGCACCTATGGGCGTTGAAAGAGGGGCGGGACCGGCCCGCCCCAACCGGGATCAGAAGGGCAGCTTCATGCCCGCGGGAAGGCCCATGCCTTCGGTCAGCTTGCTCATCTCGGCCTGTGCGCGTTCCGAGGCTTTGCTCTGCGCATCTTTGATGGCGGCGAGGATCAGGTCTTCGACCACTTCCTTCTCGTCCTTATTGAAGATCGACGGGTCGATATCGAGGCCCTTCAACTCACCCTTGGCGCTACAGGTCGCTTTGACGAGGCCCGCACCGGATTCACCTTCGACGGTGATGTTGTGCATCTCCTCTTGCAGCTCGGCCATTTTGCCCTGCATTTCCTGCGCTTTTTTCATCATCCCGGCCATATCGCCGAGGCCGCCTAATCCCTTGAGCATCTGGGTCTCCTTGTTGCGTTGTCGTTTATATGTGGCGCGGGGGCCGGGGGATCAACCGTCCTCGAACGGATCCCATTCGTCTTCGACTTCGGGCAGCGCCTCTGCCGTGGCGGCGGCGGCGATGTCTTCTGGGGTTCGGATCGCGGTGATCCGGGCCTTGGGAAACTGCGCCAGCACCGCCTGCATCATCGGATGGTCCTGCGCCTGTTTCTTCAGCGCCAGTTCACGCGCATCGCGGACCTGCGCGATGGTCTCGGCCCCGCCCTCGTTCACCAGCGACACCGCCCAGCGGTTACCGGTCCAGAGTTGCAATTTCTGCCCCAGCCGCTGCGCGAGATCGCGCGGCGCGTCGTCGGTGGGGACAAACTCGATCCGGCCGGGCTGATAGGCGGCAAGCTGCACGCAGGTTTCCACCTCAACCAGCAGTTTCACGTCGCGGTTCACGCGGATCAACTCGACGACATGTTCGAACGTCGGGAAACGCGCCAGCGCAGCGTTCAGGTCTTGCGCCAGCGCGGTGGTCTGCCCCTGCGGACCGGGGTTCGAGGCCATCCGCTGCTGCGCCTGTTGCACGGCCTGCGCGCCGGTGCTGCCCTGCGCGGCGACATTGCCCCCGCCGTTGCCGCCACCGCCAACGGGGCCGGGGGCCGGGGGCGGGCTGCTGTTTTGCAGCTTGCGCACCAGTTCCTCGGGCGAGGGCAGATCGGCCACATGGGTGAGGCGGATCACGGCCATTTCGGCGGCCATCATGGCGTTGGGCGCGGCGGCGACCTCGTCCAGCGCCTTCAGCAGCATCTGCCAGAGCCGCGTCAGCACCCGCATCGGCAGGGTCTCGGCCATCTGCTGGCCACGGGCACGTTCCTCAGGCGCGATGGTGGGGTCTTCGGCGGCATCGGGCGTGATCTTCACGACCGAGACCCAATGGGTGATCTCGGCCAGATCGCGCAGCACCGCCATCGGGTCGGCCCCATCGGCATATTGCGCCGAAAGTTCGGTCAGCGCGGCACCTGCATCGCCGCGCAGCACCATGTCAAAGAGGTCCAGCACCCGGCCACGGTCCGCCAGCCCCAGCATGGCGCGCACCTGTTCGGCCCCGGTCTCGCCCGCGCCGTGGCTGATCGCTTGATCCAGCAGCGAGGTCGCGTCGCGGGCGGAGCCTTCGGCGGCGCGGGTGATGAGCGCGAGCGCGTCGTCGGTGATCTCGGCATTCTCGGCAGTGGCGATCTTGCGCAGCAGGGCGATCATCACCTCGGGCTCAATCCGGCGCAGGTCGAAACGCTGGCAACGCGAGAGCACCGTCACCGGCACCTTGCGGATCTCGGTGGTGGCAAAGATGAATTTGACGTGCTCCGGCGGCTCTTCCAACGTTTTCAGCAGCGCGTTGAAAGCGCCGGTCGAAAGCATGTGCACTTCGTCGATGATATAGACTTTGTACCGGGCCGAGGCGGCGCGATAATGCACCGAATCGATGATCTCGCGGATGTTGGCGACGCCGGTGTTCGAGGCCGCGTCCATCTCCATCACGTCGACGTGGCGGCCTTCCATGATGGCGGTGCAATGTTCGCAAACGCCGCAGGGGTCAGTCGTCGGCCCGCCGTTGCCGTCCGGCCCGATGCAGTTCATCCCCTTGGCGATGATCCGCGCCGTGGTCGTCTTGCCGGTGCCGCGAATGCCGGTCATCACAAAGGCCTGCGCGATCCGGTCGGCGGCGAAGGCGTTCTTCAGCGTGCGCACCATGGCGTCTTGGCCAACGAGATCGGCAAAGGTTTCGGGCCGGTATTTGCGGGCCAGAACGCGGTAGGCGGATGTATCTGTCATGGTGCCCCAGATCGGATTCGGTCAAGGCCGTAAACTATGCGCTCCGCGCCGTGGCGTCTACCGTGCTTGCGGAAGGCTCAGAGCATCCAAAGGATCACCCCGACCCCGGCAGAGGCGAAGGCAAGCAGGATCGCCAGAACCTTCATGCGGCTGTTGGGCTGGGCATTGGCGTGATGGTCGCTCAGCCGCCTTTGGGTTTTCGCCGCCGACGCCTGCGCGGCCCAGTAGACGTAAAGCGCGGCAAGAATGAAGACCGAGGCCACGGCTTTCGCCACCCAAGTCGGCTCGAACTCCCCAAACACGGCGCGCAGACCTATCGCCACGGCGACAGCGGCCATGCCGGTGCGCATCCAGCCCGCAAAGGTGCGTTCATTGGCGAGAATCGTGCGGTCCTCGGCCCAGTCGGTGCGGTCTTCGGCTAGGTCATTCTTATCACTCATTGAACCAAACTGCGCCTTGCGCGTTCATGTGGCAATAGGCTTTGACAAAACGAGGGACGGTTCATGCGGTTGGGTGGAATTGGGCGGAGCAAGAATGTCATCCGACGCAGTGGAAAGGCCGGCAAGGCGGGGGGGCTTGGATTGGTCGGCGTCTTGGCAGTAATGGCCATCGGCTATTTCACCGGCATCGACGTGACGCCGCTGTTGACCGGCCAAGGCGGCGGTCAGGTCCAACAGTCCCGCCCGTTGAGCGACAGCGAAGACCCGCAGGTCGATTTCGCCGCCCGCGTGCTGACCACGACCGAACAGGTTTGGAGCCGGATTTTCCAAGAGCAATTGGGTGAAACCTATAAACCGCCCAAGCTTGTGGTCTTTGAGAATGTGACGCAAAGCGCCTGCGGCGGGGCCTCTGGCGCAACGGGGCCGTTTTACTGCCCGGCGGACAATATGGCCTATCTCGACACCGCGTTTTTCCGCACGTTGGACCAGCGTCTTGGTGCCGGAGGCGATTTCGCGGCGGCCTATGTGATTGCCCATGAGGTCGCGCACCATGTGCAGAACGAAATTGGCGTTCTGCCGCAGGTCGCCCGGATGCGGCAGCAGGCTTCCGAGGTTGAGGCGAATGCCCTGACCGTGCGTCTTGAACTGATGGCCGATTGTTTTTCTGGCATCTGGGCCTCGAACGTCGAAGGCTTGATGGAGAAGGGTGACCTCGAAGAGGCGCTGAATGCTGCGCGGATGATCGGGGACGATCATTTGCAGCGACAGGCCGGTCAGGTGCCGCAGCCGCATACTTTCACCCATGGCACGTCAGAGCAGCGCGCGCGTTGGTTCGAGCGGGGGTTTGAGAGTGGCCAGATTGCGGCCTGCGATACGTTTGAGGCGGATCGGTTGTGAGGCGATGCCCGTGGTGCCCACGGGCTGGGCGTCTCGCCTCTCGAATGCATCATTTATTTGGAGAAGCTACCCCTCTCATCGCTTCTGCGAAGCGACTGCCGGGGCGTTGCATTGCTGCGCAATGCAACTGTGGTGAGAGGCTGATAACGACCCAAGCGGAGCTCGTTACGGCTGCTTCCTTCCGGATCTGACCGGGTTGGCGAGGCGCTTGCCCGCACCAACCTCTCAAGGCCCATATAGGAGGGCATGGAGCGAAGTGCAAGCCTCACAAGCGGATCGCGATTTGGGCGAAGCCCGAGGCGGTCATGCCGCGCGGGGTGGGCGACAGATGGGCGATGTCTTGTAAGAAGGGCAGGGCCTCGGGCGAGGTATAGAGAACCGCCTGCGCCCCCGCTGCATCGAAGCGCCATGGCGGCGCGTCGGACCATGGGCACTCCTGCGGCGTAGCGAGAGCGGCAATTAGGGCGTCGGACAGCGGAAGCGGGCTGCGCAGGGCGACGTCATCCCCCGCCGCGCGGTCAAACCCGCCGCCGCCCGCCGCGCGGAACTGGTTGGTCGCGAGTAGAAACTTCTGGTCTGGCCTCACCGGTGCCCCTTGCCATGAGAGCGCAGTGACCCGTCTGCCGCGGGGGCGGCAGGGGTCAATGGCATAGGTAACGCCAAAAATTGTGTCGCAGTGGAACGGCGGGCGGCAGGGGTCGAGTAGCGGGCCGGGGGTGCTACCGAGCGGGGCAAACACCTCTGCCGCTTTTTCCAAACGCCGGCGCAGGTCGGCACCGGTGAGGCGCAGCGCCCAGACCGCGTTCTGATAGGGAAGCAGCCCGGCGATATGTCGGCGTTGCACTGCGCCCGGCGGGATATGCAGGAAATGCCCCGGCCCGCCGCGCCCGCCTGCCGTATGCGCCGCCGTGGCGGCGAGGATCGGGAGTTCGCTATCCGCCGTGCCCGCGACCCCTTGGCGGATCACCTCGGCCTGCGCGCGGGCGCTCAGCGCGTCGATGGGGGTGGGCATGGCGAGGGCAAAGTAGTTGTGCAGCGCGGTGTCGGTATGGCCGACCACCTCCTCCAGATGCCTCCGCACGCCGATGTGGCTGACCCGGGCCGCGCTCAGCACCGTGGGATCGGCCAGCGTTTGTGTGCTGTTGTCGCGCAGGTGGCTTTGATGGCCCGAGACCGTCCAGCGCCCCTGCGCATCCCGTTCAAGCGCCAGATCCAGCACCGCCAAATCGGACCCGCCAAAGCCCGGCATCGCCGCCGGACGGTCGGACAGCGTGCCGGCCTGCGTATCAACCCCCTCGCGCGGGCCATGGTCATCTCCGGGAAAACGAAGATGGGTGTGGCCGGTGATCACCGCGTCGATCCCGTCGATCTGGGCCAAAGTGCAGATGTCTTCCTCGGTGGTGATTTCACCTTCATGGGCGATGCCCATATGGGCCAGCAGCACGGTCAGATCGGCCCCCTCTGCCCGCAGCGTCAGGGCGGCGCTGCGCAGGCTTTCGAGCGGGCAAATGATCTCGGCCTCATTCTCCAAAACCTCGCGGTTCCAGATCGCGGTTCGGCCCGGCAGGACCGAAAGCAGGCCCACCCGCAGCCGAGAAGAGGGATGCCCCGCAACGGCAGGCAGCAGGCACGAGACGACGGCCCAACGGCGCAGCGGGCCGGGGTCGGTCAAATGCAGATTGGTCGAGATCAGCGGCATGTCCAGCGCCCCGGCCACAGCGCGCAGATAGGGCAGCCCATGGTCGAGGTCGTGATTGCCAAGGCCCAGACCGTCATAATGCAGATGGTTCACACAGGCGACAAGGGGATGCGTATGGGTGACCGGCATCTGCGCCAGTTGATCGCCCAAGGCATTGCCCTGCAACAGATCGCCATTGTCGAGCAGGATACAGGCGGCCCCCTGTTCCGCCGCCTCTGCCCGGGCGGTGCGGATCAAGGTGGCGATCCCGGCCAGCCCGTGATGGCCCACCGAACGGTCGCCCACATAGTCATGCCCCACGATCTGCATATGCAGGTCCGTCGTGGCCAGTATGCGCAGACGTGCCTCGGCCGGGATGCCACCCTCAGGGGGAACGACACCGGTCGAGGCATATGTGCTGCGCCTGTTCACTGAAAAGGTAAGTACTCGTTAAATTTTGCAACTTAAAGATGTTTTGATACGACCAGATTTCAACCGATCTGGCAAGGGGGCTTGGGATTGCCAATCTCTCATGTGCCGTGGCATGGCTGGGCAAAACGCCAAAAGCCTGTATCGGGCCTGTATCGGGAGAGCGCCATGCGTCACGCGGAGACGGTAACCTTTGGAGGCTCGGCCCTTGATCGGGCGGGGGAGATACGCGGCAATCCGGAAGCCTTGGCGCAGTTGCGCGCCGACCCGGCGGCGCGGGCGGTGGTCTTTTGGCGCGGCAAGCCGCTGATCGCGCCCGAACGCCCCGCCGCTTTGGCGCGATTGGCGATGGATCACCCCGTCTTGCAAGAGGCCGAAGGCACGGCGATCTTGCTGGGGCGCGAGGATGGGGCGCCGCGCTTTGCGGTCGATATCTCCGGCTGGGAACCCCCCGATCTGGATCAATCGCAACTGGGCGCGTTCCTTGACCCCAGCGAACAGCGCCATCCGCTTTTGGGCGATGACATGGCCTTTGCCGAGTTGCGCAGGGTGATGACATGGCTTGATCCGCGCGATGCCGAACTGGCGGCCAGCGGCAAGGCGATCCTCGGCTGGCACGACACCCACCGCCATTGCGCGCGCTGCGGCAGCGCCACCGATCTGGCGCAGGGTGGCTGGCAACGGGTCTGCCCAGACTGTGGCGGCGCCCATTTCCCGCGCACCGATCCGGTGGTCATCATGCTGATCACACACGGAAACTCGGTCCTCATGGGCCGCTCCCCCGGTTGGCCCGAGGGGATGTATTCCCTGTTGGCGGGCTTTGTCGAACCGGGAGAGACGGTAGAGGCCGCTGTGCGGCGCGAAGTCTTTGAGGAGGCGGGCGTGCAGGTCGGCGCGGTGAGCTACCTCTCCAGCCAGCCATGGCCCTTTCCGGCGTCCCTCATGCTGGGCTGTGCGGGGCAGGCGCTGAGCCGGGAGTTGACCATCGACCCGGTTGAGATCGAAGACGCGCTTTGGGTCACCCGCGAAGAGATGATGGAGGTTTTTGCCGGAAGCCATCCGCGGCTTCTGCCCGCCCGCCGCGGGGCCATCGCGCATTTCTTGCTGGAAAACTGGCTTGCGGATAGACTGACCTGACACACCGCGCTGACGGGCCCGGACAAAGCGGCGCGGGTGGCAAATGCGAGCAGAAGAATTGGAACGGACCGAATGAAATTCTCCACCAAAGAAGACATCGAAGCGCCGATTGAGGCTGTCTTTGACATGTTGTGCGATTTTGAAAGCTTTGAGCGGGCAGCGATGCGGCGCGGGGCCGAGGTGCAGCGCGCCGATGCCCTGCATCAGCCCGGCGTCGGGATGACATGGAAGGCGGTCTTCCCCCTGCGCGGAAAGCGGCGCGAGTTGACGCTAGAGATGGTGACCTTCGACCGGCCCAACGAGATGGTGATCGACAGCATGTCGCAGGGGCTGGCGGGGCAGATGTCCTTTGAATTGATGCCCCTGTCGCGCAACAGCACGCGGGTTTTGGTCGCGCTTGAGGTCAAACCGCTGACCCTTTCGGCGCGGCTTTGGGTGCAATCGCTGAAACTGGCCAAGACGACATTGACCAAGAAATACAAAGATCGCGTGGCGGAATATGCCCGTGGGATGGAAGAGCGCTACGCGGGCGGCGTCAAGGTCTAAGCCCGCGCGGCCAGACTTACATCCCGGTCGGCGCGCCCCGGCCGGGATGGGCGGGGTAGGCGCCGAGAATCTCCAGCTTGTTGGTGAAATACCCCAGTTCATCCAGCGCGCGTTTCACCGCCGGGTCTTCGGGGTGGCCTTCGATATCGGCGTAGAACTGCGTTGCGGTGAAGGAGCCGCCGACCATATAGCTTTCCAGTTTGGTCATGTTGACGCCATTGGTCGCAAAGCCCCCCATCGCCTTGTAAAGCGCGGCGGGAATGTTGCGCACCTCGAAGACGAAGGTGGTCAGCATCCGCTCGGCCCGGCGCGAAAGGTCGATCTTGGGCGCCATCAGCAAAAAGCGGGTGGTGTTATGGTCCATATCCTCGATATCGCGGGCCAGCACGGTGAGGCCGTTGATCTCTGCCGCGACCTCGCCTGCGAGAACGCCATCGGTGCTGCCTTCGGTCGCGGCCAGTTCGGCGGCGGCCCCGGCGGAATCGGCGGCGGGTTCAGAGGTGATGCCATGTTGCTGCAAAAAGCTGCGTGCCTGCGGCAAAAGCACCAGATGTGCGCGGACATGTTTGATGTCTTCCAATGCCACGCCGGGGCGGGCCATCAGGGCGATGCGCACCCGCACGAAGGCTTCGCCGATGATATGCAGCCCGCTTTCCGGCAGCAGGCGGTGAATGTCGGCCACCCGGCCATAGGTCGTATTCTCGACCGGCAGCATGGCCAGTTCGGCGCGGCCCTCGTTTACGGCCCGGATCACGCCTTCGAACGATTGGCAGGGCACCGGTTCCATGTCGGGGCAGGCCTGAAGGCAGGCCTCGTGACTATAGGCGCCAAGGGCCCCTTGGAAGGCGATGCGCGGCGTGGTCTGGGCGGTCATGGATCGTATCCTGCTGCAAAAGGCGCGGAGAAGGGCAATTGGTCGCGGTAACTACACCTTGCCTGCGCCAAGGGAAAGCAATAGATACGCGGGCAACGATGCCAAGAACCATGGCCCGCCCATGGTGCCAATACCAAGTGATGGACCCTGACGCATGTTCGATACAATGACCCTGACCAAAATCGCAGCCGGCGTATTCGGCGCCTGGTTGGTACTTCTGCTGGGCAAATGGGCGGGTGAAGAGATTTACCACGCCGACGCACATGGGGAAGCGTCCTATGTCATCGAAGTGGCCGACGCCGGTGGTGACGAAGGCGGCGAAGAGATCGATTTTGCCGCCGTGATGGCCGAAGCCGATGCTGACAGCGGGTCGAAAGTCTTCCGCAAATGCGCCGCCTGCCACAAGGTCGACGGGTCCAACGCTGTTGGTCCGCACCTCGACGGTGTCGTTGGCCGCGATATCGCCTCGGTTGACGGTTTCGGCTATTCCGGCGCGCTGACCTCGCTCGAAGGCGATTGGACCCCGGAAGAGCTGAGCGCCTTCCTGCAAAGCCCCAAAGGCTACGCGCCCGGCACCACCATGGGCTTCGCCGGTCTGCGTAAGGTCGAAGACCGCGCCGACGTGATCGCTTACCTGCAAAGCGTTTCCAACTGATATCCCGCGCCATCGCGTGAGAGAAAGCCGCCCTCCGGGGCGGCTTTTGCGTTTGGGCGGGGCGGAACGTCTTATCCCTGGAGGTGTTGGGCCATGAAACGTCCACACCGAAAGGAGACGCGCCATGCAAAGTCACAAAACCACGGTCGATGGAATCGAAATGCGTTGGGAAGAGACGGGGGCGGGGGATCCCGTAATCCTGCTTCACGGCATTCCCACCTGTCCCGCGCTTTGGCGGGATGTCGCGCCCAAGATTACGGGCCGTCGGGTGCTCGCTTGGGAGATGCCGGGCTATGGGGCCTCAATCCCGCAGGGCGAGGGGCGCGATATTTCGGTCGCCAAACAGGCGGACTATCTGGTTGCTTGGATGCGCGATCAGGGCATCACGCGGGCGATCCTCGCGGCGCATGACCTCGGCGGCGGGGTCGCGCAGATCGCGGCGGTGCGTCACCCTGAGATGATCAGCGGGCTGCTTTTGACCAATGCGATCAGCTATGATTCGTGGCCCGTACCGCTGGTCAGCGCGGTGGCCAAGACCGGCGGCGTGGCGAAACATGCGCCCGATGGCTCATTCCACCAGTTGCTGAAGATGATGTTCTCGAAGGGGCATGAGACCGACGCCGCCGCCGAAGCGGCCTTTGACGCCCACGCCCCGCATTACGCGTAGCACGGAGAGGCCGAAGCCTTTGTCAGGCAGGCGCAGTCGCTGGACGTGGAAGACACGAAAGCCATCGCGGACAAGCTGCCCACCCTCAACATCCCCGCGCGGATCGTTTGGGGTGCTGCGGATGACTTCCAAAAGATCGAATATGGCGAGCGGTTGGCGAAAGATCTGAATGCGCCCCTGCGACGGATCGAAGGGGGCAAACACTTCACGCCGGAGGATCACCCCGGCGTGCTGGCGGATGAGATCAACGCGCTGATCCGCACGGTCGACGGGCAGTGATCGGATGCGGGGCGCGGCATAGTACGCGCCCCGTTTTGACTTTACTGAGCGGCGATCACCGGGGCGGTGGCATTCGCGGCGGCAATCCCGCCGATGTCGCAGCGCCAAGCGGGCAGGCGGATCACGGCGCGGCTTTGGCCCGCTTCCACATGCACCTCGAAATCCCCACCGTGCATTTCGATTAGTTTGCGGGTCAGCGGCAGGCCAAGGCCGAGCCCGCCCTTCGTGCTGCGGTGCTCCATCATGCCGCCGACGACGAAGGGTTTGTAAAGCTCGGCCAGATCGACGTGCTCATCGAATGAGCCGTTGTCGATGATCGAAATCTCGATATTGCCCTCGGCGTCTTTGAACGTCTCCAAGGCGATCTCACTGCCGCCATGCAGGACGGAGTTCAGCACAAGTGCCGTCACCGCCAATTCGATCTGGTCGCCGTCGATATGCATCTCCTCAAGCGGGAGACTGTCGCGCAGCGTGATGGTCTTGGGCGTCGCATCCGTGGTGGCGAAATGCAGGGCGGAGACCGATTGCAGAAGGTCGCTCAGGTTGCATTTCCGCTCGTTCAGGCGCAGCTCGCCGGTGCTGACATTGCTGTAGGAAATGATCGTCTCGATCAGGGCGCTCAGATGGTCGACAGACCGGCGGGCCGAGCGGATCAGGAGCGGATTGACCCCCTGTTCGGCCTTGGCCTCCAACATGCGCAGACTGCCGAAAAGAACCGTCAGCGGGGTGCGGAGTTCGTGGCCCACCAGCGTCAGGAAAGTGGCTTCGGCGCTGTTGTCGGCCTCTTGCTCGGACGCGTCCGGCTGGGAGCGTTCAAGGGCCGCGACCACCATGCGGCCCATATCTTCCAATAGGGCGATCTGCTTCTCGGAGGGCGCCTCATGCGGTTGCAGGTCCAGCGCGCACAGGCTGCCGAAGCGATGGCCCGAGGACAGGATCAGCGGCACACCGCAGTAATAGCGTGCCTCGGGGCCGCCCTCGGCGACCATGGGGTGACGCGCGAACCGGGGGTCTTTGCTGAGGTCGGGAACCACCAGCGGCGCGTCCGACATGATTGTATGGCTGCAAAACCCGGTATCTTTCGGCATCGGCCCCAACGGGTAGCCGACCACGGATTTGTACCATTGGGTATCTGCCTCCACGACGCTGATATGTGCGATCGGACAGTCAAGCAGGCGGCGCGTAGCCTCGCAAATGGTGTCGAACAGTGCTTCGTTCTCGGCCGTAAGACCGGGCACATCGAAAACGGCGCGCAGACGGGCTTCTTCGTTAAAGGGAATCGGGTAGGTTCTCATGCTCAGCTCCAGTTTACGCATCGTTAATCTGAGTGAAGAATCTGTTAACTTTAGGGCGAGAAACGGGCTGGGCCGCGAAGATACAGGGGCGGCGGGCTACACTTTGTCGCGAGCTGGGGCGGGGGAAACCGCCAATCCGCGGGGCATGCTTTGCGGTGGACCGCCCGTGCGGGGCAACCTTACATATTCGCAACTTGTATCTTGGCGTCGCACAGCGTTAGCCTAGATGACGCCTATCCGGACTACGCCACGCCAAGGAGTGACCTATGCCCCGTGCCCAGACCCGCGCCGCGACCCGTCCTTCGGTCATTGATGACCTGCCGCTCTGGCTCGCGACGCTGACGCTGATGGTGGCGGCCCTGCTGGCCGGTGCCGCTGCGGCACAGGAGCAGAAGATCATCAAAAGCCACGGTTATTCCTTTTACGGCGATCTGACCTATCCGGCGGATTTCGAGCATTTCGCCTATGTGAACCCGGATGCCCCCAAGGGCGGGGAAATCTCGATCCCCTTCGTCGGCACGCTGGATTCGATGAACCCCTATTCCGGCAAGGGCCGCGCGCATCTGTTTTCGATCTTCGGTTTCGAGAGCCTGCTGGGCGAGGCGCCCTCGGGCGAGCCGCTGCCCTCGGATGTCTATGGCGAGAGTTACTGCCTGCTCTGCGAGAGCCTCGAATACCCCGAGGACAAGTCTTGGGTGACCTTCCACATGCGCCCCGAGGCGCGTTTCTCGGACGGCACGCCAGTGACGGCGCATGACATCGTGTTTTCGCACAACCTGCTGCTGGACGAGGGGCTGAAATCCTACGCCGACGCGGTGCGCAAGCGCATTCCCAAGGTCGAGGCGCTGGATGATCATACAGTGAAATTCCACTTCGCCGACGGCATCTCGCGTCGCAGCCTGATCGAGACGGTGGGCGGCGTGCCAGCATGGCCGAAACATTGGTTCGAGGAAACCGGCAATACCCTCAAGGACAGCTGGATGGACCCGCCCCCCGGATCCGGCGCCTATATGGTCGAAAGCGTCGACCTGACCAAGCGCATCGTGCTGAAACGCAATCCGGACTACTGGGGTAAGGACCTGCCAATCAACCGCGGCCGCATGAACTTCGACCGTATCCGGCTGGAAATCTTCAGCGACGATACATCGGCTTTCGAGGCCTTCAAGGCCGGCGAATACACCTTCCGCGCCGAGGGGGACTCCAAGAAATGGGCCACGGGTTATGACTTCTCCAAGGTGAGTGAGGGTGCCATCGTCAAAGCAGAACTGCCCGACGGCTCGCCTCCGACGCCCTCGGGCATCATCTTCAACTTGGGCCGCGAGACGCTGCAGGACCGCCGCGTGCGCGAGGCCGTGGCGCTGATGTTTAATTTCGAGTGGACCAACGAGTCGCTGCAATACGGGCTGTTTAGTCACCGCGCTTCCTTCACGCAGGACACGCCGCTGATGGCGCAGGGCGCGCCCGAGGGGGCTGAACGGGCGCTTCTGGAAAGCCTCGGCGATCTGGTGGCGGAGGAGTTGCTAACCGAGCCCGCCGTGGTGCCGCATAGCTCCGACCCCGCGCGCCTGTTGGACCGCCGCAACGCGCGCCGCGCTTCCAAGCTGCTGGAAGAGGCAGGCTGGACCGTGCAGAACGGCATGCGCGTGAACGAGGCCGGCGAGCCCCTGCGGCTGAATTTCCTGATGAACTCCGCCGGGTCGCCGACGATTTCGGCAGTGATCGAGAACTTCGTCGGTAACCTCACCTCCATCGGCATCGACGCGCGGCTCGAGAAGGTGGACAGTTCGCAATACACCGCCCGCGAGCGTGACCGCGACTACGACATGATCTATGACGCCTATGCGGCCTTCCTCGGCACCGGCACCGGTCTGGCGCAGCGCTATGGCTCGGAGGCGGCGGAGTTCTCGCTCTTCAACCCGGCAGGCCTCGCCAGCCCCTTGGTGGACGCGATCATCGAGGCATCGCTCGATGCCGAAACGGCTGAGGAGGAAGACGCCGCCCTCATGGCCCTCGACCGGGCGCTGCGGCACGAGTTCTTCATGATCCCGACGTGGTACAACGACAGCTACTGGGTGGCCTATTACGACCAGTACGACCACCCCGAGATCCCGCCCTACGCTTTGGGGTACCTTGATTTCTGGTGGTACGACGAAGAGGCCGCCCAGCAGTTGCGCGCCTCGGGCGCCTTGCGGTAAGGCGACCAAATGGGAGCCTATATCCTCAGACGGCTATTGCTGGTGATCCCGACGTTGTTCGGCATCATGCTGGTCAACTTCGCACTGGTGCAATTCGTGCCCGGTGGCCCGGTGGAACAGGCCATCGCCCGGATTCAGGGCGGCGGTGACGTCTTTGGCGGTTTCGCCGGGGGCAACAACGATGCCGGTGTCGATACCATGGCCCGCGGGTCCGACAGCACCTATGTCGGCGCACGCGGCTTGCCGCCCGAGTTGATCGAGGAATTGGAGAAGGAATTCGGCTTCGACAAACCCCCGGTGGAGCGGTTCTTTCACATGCTGTGGAACTACATGCGGCTCGATTTTGGCGAGAGCTATTTCCGCGCCATCAGCGTGATCGACTTGATCAAGGAAAAGCTGCCGGTCTCGATCACGCTGGGGCTCTGGTCGACGCTAATCGCGCATCTGGTCTCCATCCCCTTGGGCATCCGCAAGGCGGTTCGGGATGGCTCGCGGTTCGACACGTGGACCTCGGGCGCGATCATCGCGGCCTACGCGATCCCCGGATTCCTTTTTGCCATCCTGTTGCTGGTGCTCTTCGCTGGCGGCTCCTACTGGCAGATCTTCCCGCTGCGCGGCCTGACCTCGGATAATTTCGACAGCCTAAGCCCCTTGGGCAAGGTGGCCGATTACTTCTGGCACATCACCCTGCCGGTGCTGGCCTCCACGATCTCGGCCTTTGCCACGCTGACGCTGCTCACCAAGAACAGCTTTCTGGACGAGATCAAAAAGCAATATGTCATCACCGCCCGCGCCAAGGGCCTGTCCGAGAGCAAGGTCCTCTACGGCCATGTCTTTCGCAACGCGATGCTGATCGTGATCGCCAGTTTCCCGGCAGTCTTCATCTCGGTTTTCTTCGGCGGGTCGATCATCATCGAGACGATCTTCAGCCTCGACGGGTTGGGGCGCCTCGGTTTCGAGGCCGCGGTGGCGCGGGACTATCCGATCGTCTTCGGCACGCTCTTCATCTTCGGCCTCATTGGCCTCGTGGTCGGCATCCTGTCTGACCTGATGTATGTGCTTGTCGACCCGCGCATCGACTTCGAGAAGAGGGAAGGCTGATGGCGCTCTCTCCGCTGAACCAGCGCCGCTGGCGCAATTTCACCGCGAACCGGCGCGCCTATTGGTCGCTGTGGATCTTCGCCATCCTGTTCGGGATTTCGCTGCTGGCCGAGTTCGTAGCCAACGACAAGCCGATCCTCGTGAGCTATCGCGGCGAATACTACACGCCGATCTTCAACTTCTACCCCGAGACCGCCTTCGGCGGCGACTTTCAGACCGAGGCCGCCTACCGCGATCCGGAGGTGCAATGTCTTATCGCCACCGGCGGGCTGGACCTCTGTTTCGACGATCCGGAGGGCTACATCCTCGACGCCGAGGATGGCGAGGTCGAAGGGGAGGCAATCGAGACAGGCTGGGCGCTCTGGCCCGTCATTCCTTATTCCTACGACACCGCCGTGGACCGCCCCGGTGCCGCACCCCTGCCGCCCAACTGGCAGAACTGGCTGGGGACCGACGGCACCAAGCGCGACGTCATGGCCCGCGTGATCCATGGTTTCCGCCTGTCGGTGGTCTTTACCCTGATCGTGACCGGGGCGGCCTCGCTCATCGGTATCCTCGCGGGCGCGGTGCAGGGGTTCTTCGGCGGCTGGCTCGACCTGATCTTCCAGCGCATCATCGAGATCTGGTCTTCGACCCCGTCGCTCTACGTCATCATCATCATGTTCGCCATTCTGGGCCGAAGTTTCTGGCTTCTGGTCGTGCTGCTGGTGCTGTTCTCATGGACCGCGCTGGTCGGTGTGGTGCGGGCCGAGTTCCTGCGCGCGCGCAACCTCGAGTACGTCCGCGCCGCCCGCGCGCTCGGGGTGGGCAACGGCACGATCATGCTGCGTCACATGCTGCCCAATGCCATGGTGGCGACGCTCACCATGCTGCCGTTTATCATCACCGGCACGATCTCGACGCTGGCGACGCTCGACTTCCTCGGCTTCGGCCTGCCGTCCTCGGCGCCGTCGCTGGGCGAATTGACGTTGCAGGCCAAGCAGAACCTGCAGGCGCCCTGGCTCGCCTTCTCGGCCTTCTTCACCTTTGCCATCATGCTGTCGCTTCTGGTCTTCATCTTCGAGGGCATCCGCGACGCATTCGACCCCAGAAAGACCTTCTCGTGACTGCATTGTTGGACGTCAAAGACCTGCAAGTCTCCTTTCGGCAGGACGGGCAGTTGATCCCGGCGGTACGCGGGGTGAGCTTTGCCGTGAACCGCGGCGAGACGGTGGCGCTGGTGGGCGAAAGCGGCTCGGGCAAGTCGGTCTCGGCACTGTCGACCGTGTCGCTGCTGGGCGAAAGCGCTGAGGTGAGCGGGTCGGTCACCTACAACGGCCAGCAGATGATCGGCGCCGACGACAAGCTGCTGCGCGACGTGCGCGGCAACGACATTTCCTTCATCTTCCAAGAGCCGATGACCTCGCTCAACCCGCTGCACACGATCGAGAAACAGCTGGCGGAATCGCTCGCGCTGCATCAGGGGCTGCAAGGAGAAGCGGCGCGGGGGCGGGTGCTGGAATTGCTCCAGCAGGTCGGCATCAACGACGCGGAAAGCCGCATGGGCGCCTATCCGCACCAGTTGTCAGGCGGGCAGCGGCAGCGCGTGATGATCGCCATGGCACTGGCCAACAAGCCCGACATCTTGATCGCGGACGAGCCGACGACGGCGCTCGACGTGACCATTCAGGCCCAAATCCTCGACCTGTTGAAGGATCTGAAAGACGAGATGGGCATGGGGCTTTTGTTCATCACCCATGACCTTGGCATCGTGCGGCGCATCGCTGACCGGGTTTTCGTCATGCAAAAGGGGCTGGTGGTAGAGGAAGGCCCGACGGCGGAGATTTTCGACAATCCGCAGCACCCCTACACGCGCAAACTGCTCGGCGCCGAGCCCACCGGTGCGCCCGCGCCCGTGGCCGAGGATGCGCCCGAAGTGCTGCGCACCGACAACCTCAAGGTCTGGTTCCCGATCCAGAAGGGCCTGCTGCGCCGCACCGTGGGCCATGTGAAGGCCGTCAACGACACCAGCCTCTCGATCCGCGCCGGCGAGACCTTGGGCATTGTAGGCGAAAGCGGCTCGGGCAAGACCACGGCGGCGCTGGCGATCATGCGGCTTATCGGCTCGGAAGGGGAGGTGACCTTTCGCGGCGAGGACCTGCGCAAATGGTCCACCAAGAAGCTACGCCGGCTGCGCGCCGACATGCAGATCGTCTTTCAGGACCCCTTCGGCTCGCTCAGCCCGCGGATGACCTGTTTCCAGATCATCAGTGAGGGGCTGGCGATCCACAAGATCGACAAGGGGCGCGACAAGCGCGAGTTGGTCGCCGAGGTGATGACCGAGGTTGGGCTCGACCCCGCGACGATGGACCGCTACCCGCATGAGTTTTCCGGCGGTCAACGCCAGCGCATCGCGATCGCGCGGGCCATGGTGCTGCGCCCGAAACTGCTGGTTCTGGACGAGCCGACCTCGGCATTGGACATGACCGTGCAGGTGCAGATCGTTGATCTTCTGCGGGATTTGCAGGCGAAATACGGGCTGGCCTATCTCTTCATCAGTCACGATCTGAAGGTGGTGCGGGCGATGTCGCACAAGGTGATGGTGATGAAACGCGGTGACGTGGTGGAATATGGGGACGTCGACGCGCTTTATGACAATCCGCAGACGGAATACACACGGAACCTGTTGCAGGCGGCAGGGTAAGCGGGCGTTGCATTTGCGGAGAGGGTAGGGGGGGGCGCTGCCCCCATCGCGCCGGGGGCGCGATTCCCCCGCGGTATTTTTAAAAGGATGAAGTTGGTTTGGGCGGGGCTTTGGCCGCCCGGTGGTAGTTTAGCCTTCGCTGGGGCCGATCATGAAGCAGCTGACGTTGCGCGCGGCCAGACGGCGGCAGGCGAGGTCGGCGCTTTCGCGGGACATGCCGAGGAAGTTCGCGTCAAAGCCTTGTGGGCGGCGCACCACTTTGCGCAGCGTGCCATCGAGGGTCGACATTTCGGCCAGTGCGGTTTTCAGCAGGACCTTCTCGGCGGCGTAGCGGCTGGGGAAACGGCCCACGTTCACGCCCCAGTGGCGCCCGCCGGAGGTGGAGACGCGGGTCACGATCTCTTGCTCTACCGCCTGTTGTACCGCCAGCGTCACGTCCTTGGGGCGCGGTTCGGGGCGGGGGGAGGCTTTGGCGGCGGCGATGACGACCTCGGCCTCATTGGCCTCTGGCGTGGGCGCGGCGGCGGGCGGGGTTGGCGCCGTCTCAACCGCTTCGCGCAGCGCTGCGGTGATATCGCTGTTGGAGACCACGCTGGTTGCTTCGGGCGCGGCGGCGGTGGCCACGACCACGACATCGCTGCGGGGGCGCAGTTGCGGGCGTTTGGAGGTGGTGACGGCGCCGACGAGGCGGATCGTTTTGCCTGCGGCGCCGGGGGCGGTTTCCACATCGGCGTAGACGGGCGGGACCGGTTTGCGCAGCGGCGCGGAGGAGGGCGCGCGGCGGAAGCCGAGGTCCATAAGCTCGGCCACTTTGGCGTTGCGCGAGGCGGTGGATTTGCCGCCGAAGACGGTCACGATGATGCGCTCATTGCCCCGTTCGGCCGAGGCGGTGAGGTTGAAGCCGGCGGCGCGGGTGTAGCCGGTCTTGATGCCGTCCGCCCCTTTGTAGGACCCCAGAAACCGGCGGTTTGTATGGGAGACCTTGCGCACGCCTGCGTCGGCGGTGATGCGCGAGAAGAGGTTGTAGTATTGCGGGTAATCATAGAGCAGGTGGCGGCCCATGCGGGTCATGTCGCGGGCGGTGGAGAGGTGGCCGCTCTCGGTCAGCCCGTGCATGTTTTTGAACGTGGTGCGCGTCATGCCAAGCTGTTTGGCAGTGCGGTTCATCCGGCGGGCGAAGGCGGCCTCAGAACCACCGATGGCCTCGCCGATCGCGGTGGCGGCGTCATTGGCGGATTTTACGGCGGCGGCGCGGATGAGATAGCGTAGGGCGATCTTTTGGCCCGGGCGCATGCCCAATTTGCTGGGCGGCTCGGAGGCCGCGTTTTTCGAGATCGTCACTTGGGTATCGAGAGAGATTTCCCCCCGTTCGACCGCTTGGAAGGCGATGTAGAGGGTCATCATCTTGGTCAGGGAAGCCGGGTGCAGGCGGGTATCGGCATTCTCGGCGTGGATTTCTTTGCCGGTGCGAGCGTCGATGACATAGGCGGCGTAGGGGGCAGCGATCGCGCTGAGGGGCAGGAGAACCAGAACCCAGAGTGCTGCGAATAGAAATAGCCCGTAACGGGCCGGCTGAATGCGCCGAGCCTTCATATTTGCCTGCCTTTTACTGCCTCAGGCCGCCGATTTCCGGCTGACCATTTATTAATTGGTTCAAGGCTAGCATAGGACGCCGCATCGCGGAAGCCGTCGAATCCAGTGAACAGGGGAAAAAGGGGCGGATCTCTCCTCCAATATGTAGAGGCTTGCACACATCAACCCACTATAAGCGCGAATAAGGCAAGAATTGGGCGTAAATTGGCCCGCAGTGCGGCATTTTCGGCGATGTGTCAGAACGACTCAGGCGCGGGGGCGAGTCACCCCGACACGATCTTTTCGATCGTTTCTGGGAGGGCTGAGAGGTCGCTGATCTCGGCAAAACGGGGGGAATTGGTTGGCGCTTCGGCATGTTCCATTGCCCATGTGAGGTCATGCGGCACATAGACGCCCCAGCCGCCTGCCGCGATCATCGGGCGCACGTCGGAGGCCATCGAGTTGCCAACCATCAGCCCCCGTTCGGCACCTTGGCCATGCTGCTCAAAAATGTGGCGATAGGCGGCTTCGGTCTTGTGAGAGACGATTTCGACCGCGTCGAACCTGTCGCGCAGGCCCGATTGGGCCAGTTTGCGCTCTTGGTCCAGCAGGTCGCCTTTGGTCACCACGATGAGCCGGTAGTCGCCGCGTAGGTTTTCCAGCACGTCTTCGACATGGGGCAGCAATTCGATGGGATGGTCCAGCATGTCACGTCCGGCGGCGAGCAGATCGCTGATCACCTCGGCAGGGACTTTGCCTTCTGTCACCTCGATCGCGGTCTCGATCATCGATAGGGTGAAGCCTTTGATTCCATAGCCGTAATGCGGCAGATTGCGCCGTTCGGCCTCCAGTAGCCGGGCCATCAGGTGGTCGCGTTCACTATGTTCGGCGAGAAGGGCTGCAAAACGGTCGTGAGAGAGTGCAAAGTAGCGTTCATTATGCCACAATGTGTCATCCGCATCGAAACCGATAGTGGTGAGTGCCCCGCCCATATGTGCTGCCTCTTTCCTAAATTGGTTCAGGGGTTATATAGACGGCTGCACGACGAACAAGCTCTACCCCCAGCCGCAGGAGCAGCAATGCACCGTGACGACGTGAAAGCAGATTGGACGATCCAGCCCGCAGGCCGGTCCGCGCCGGGCGCGTGGATGATGGCCGACGGCCCCAAGGATGACGACGACAGCGAGTTGCTGACCAAGACCCGCCCCAAGACCAAACGCCCGCCGCTCTACAAGGTGATGTTGCTGAACGACGATTTCACCCCGATGGAATTCGTGGTGCATGTTTTGGAACGTTTCTTTGGCCTGAACCACGCGCAGGCGTTCGAGATCATGTTGACGGTTCACAAGAAGGGGCTGGCCGTGGTTGGCGTCTTTAGCCACGAGATCGCGGAGACGAAAGTGGCGCAGGTGATGGATTTTGCCCGGCGTCACCAGCATCCGCTTCAATGCACCATGGAAAAAGAAGAATAACACGTGATTGATCCGCGACTGGAACTGGCCCTGAACGGCGGTGGGCTGGACCTGCCCGAAACTGGGGTGATCGCTGTCTTTCAGCCCCCCGTGGATGCGGATTTGGCCGGTCTTCCGCCCGAGCGTTGTAAGATCATTCACGATTTCAAACCTGCCTATGACGCATGGACGGCGCGGGGCTATGAGGCGGCGCATTCGATCGAGGGGCGCTATGCTGCGGCCATCGTCTGCCTGCCGCGCGCCAAACATGAGGCCCGCGCTTTGGTCGCCCAAGCTTGTGCCGTAAGCGATGGGCCGGTGGTGGTCGACGGGCAAAAGACCGATGGCGCGGATTCCATCCTGCGCGAGATGCGGGCGCGGGTGACGGTGCAGGGGCCGATCTCCAAGGCGCATGGCAAGCTTTACTGGATCGACGCGGGCGCGAGCGACTTCTTCACCGATTGGGAGGCCGGTCCGGCCCAAACAGAGGGTGGTTTTTGGACCGCGCCGGGGGTGTTCTCTGCCGATGGGGTCGATCTGGCCTCGGCGCTTTTGGTGGATGTGCTGCCCGATAACCTCGGGGCCGAAGTGGCCGATCTGGGGGCGGGCTGGGGGTTCCTTTCAGCGCATGTTTTGACGCGGCCCAAGGTGAAGACGGTGCATTTGGTCGAGGCCGGGCATATGGCGCTGGAATGCGCGCGCCATAACGTCACCGATGACCGCGCCGTGTTCCATTGGGAGGATGCCACCCAATGGCAGCCGCCGCACCGGATGGATACCGTGGTGATGAACCCGCCTTTCCACACAGGCCGCGCCGCTGAGCCGCAGATCGGTCAGGCCTTTGTCGCCGCTGCCGCGCGGATCCTCTCGGGGCAGGGCGATCTGTGGATGGTGGCCAACCGGCATCTGCCCTATGAGGCGGAACTGAAGAAACGCTTTGCTCAGGTGGCCGAGCTTGGAGGCGATGCGCGGTTCAAGATGTTCCACGCCACACGCCCGCTGACCCGGCGCCGCTGAGCCTAAAGGGGGTATCCCGATGTCATTCTCGATCTCTGGTAAAACAGCCATCATCACCGGCGCGGCGGACGGGATCGGCCTTGCCATCGCGCGGCATCTGGCCGACCGGGGCGCCAATGTCATGTGCGCCGATTCCAACGAGAAAAAGCTGATGGAAGAGCTGGGCGACACGCCGGACGACGGGAATATCCGCGTCTTCGCCGGTGATCTGCGCCAGCGGCTGACCATCGCCAACCTCGTCTCGGCCACGATCGATGCTTATGATCAGGTTGATATCCTCGTGAATGCCTCGCGGCAGGTGATGCCGACCGATCCGCTCGATGTGGAGGATGGCTCGGTCGAGACCCTGTTGCAGCAAAACCTGATGACGGCACTGCAACTGTCGCAGCAGGTGGCGCGGCGGATGATCAAACAAGCCGAGGGCCAGACCGAGGGGCAGGTGGGGTCGATCATCAACCTTAGCTCCATCGCGGCACAGCGCCACCAGCCGGATATGATGGGCTATGCCATCGCCTCGGCGGCGGTGCAGCAGATGACCCGCTCTCTGGCGCTGGTGCTCGCGCCGCATCGGATACGGGTGAACGCGATCTCTTTCGGTTCGGTGATGAGCGCGTCCCTCCGCGCTGCCGTGGCCGAAAACCGCGATTGGCGCGACGACATCCGCGCGCATACGCCGCTTGGCCGGATCGCCGGGCCGAACGAGCTTTGCGAGGCGGTGCAATTCCTCGCCGCCGAAAGCTCGGGCTTCATGACGGGCGAGATCATGACCATCGACGGCGGGCGCACGCTGCTCGATGTGGTCTCGGCCCCCGCGCATTGAGGGCGGGCGGCAGTTTTCTGCGGCAAAAGTGAAATCATCCAGATTTCGCCCTTGACCCCAATGCCAAGCTGCCTTATCCGACGCGCCACGGCGTTATAGCTCAGTTGGTTAGAGCGAACGACTCATAATCGTTAGGTCCCTGGTTCAAATCCAGGTAACGCCACCATCCTCCCCCCCCCCCTTTGTTTCAGATGAACATCCGGCGTCAGCGCTGCTGCGTGCGCGTCGCGCTTGGGTTGCGCATGGAGCTGGAAGGGATAGAAGATAGCCCATGCCCCGCGCGGGTTTGAGCAGATGAAAGAAGCCTTATGACCACGGAAAACTTCGTTCACGAGATCAACGTCACTTGGGGCGATTGTGACCCGGCGCAGATCGCCTATACCGCGCGGCTGCCCTATTTCGCATTGGATGCGATCAACGCGTGGTGGGAGGCGCATTTTGACGGTGACGGCTGGTTTCAGCTTCAGATCGACCGCAATATCGGCACGCCTTTCGTCAACCTGTCGATGGATTTCCGCAGCCCGGTCACCCCGCGGCACAAGCTGATGTGCGAAACCTATCCGACGCGGCTTGGTAATAAATCCATCACCTTCGGCATGAAGGCGCGGCAGAATGGGGTGCTGTGTTTCGAAGGGTCTTTCACCTGCGTCTTTACCATCGCGGATGTGTTCAAAAGCCAATCCGCGCCCGAAGAATTGGCTCGTGTGATCAAACCTTTGGTCCGCGCCGACCTCGCTTGAGGCAATTGCGCCGCGAGCAGTTGAAGTTCCCCCGATTGCAGCGTCTTATCGCGCAGCACATTGAGGGAGACGAAGATGACGATCAGGACTGCGGTAATCGGGTTGGGGATCATGGGGCGGCGCATGGCCGAGAAAATGGTGCTGCACCCTGACTTCACGGTCACCACTATGTGGGATCCCGACCCCGCGGCCTCTGCCGCCGCGCAAGAGGTCGCGCCGGAGGCGGTTGTCTCCGCCACGGCGTCCGAAGCGATGGCCGATGTCGATCTCGTCTATCTCGCCTGCCCCCCGGTGCCGCGCAAAGCCTATGCGCTTGAAGCCGCGGCGGCGGGCAAGGCGATCTTCCTTGAGAAACCGCTTGGCGTGGATATCGCTGAGAGCCGCGCTTTGGTCGCCGAGTTGCAGGCCGCAGGCGTTCCGGCGGCGGTCAACTTTACCCAAGCGGCGGGGGCGGCGCTGACCGATCTGACGCGGTCGATCCAAGAGGGCGCGCTTGGCGATCTCTGCGGCATCGACATCATCGTGACCTATCCGGCTTGGCCCCGGGCATGGCAGGTGGATGCCGATTGGCTGCGCTTTGCCGCTGAGGGGGGCATGACGCGTGAGGTGATCTCGCACTTCCTGTTCCTGAGCGAGCGGGTGCTGGGGCCGCTGACCCTACAATGGGCCCATGCGGAATACCCCGACGAAAAGCTATGCGAAACCCATGTGGCGGCGCGATTGGTTAACGCCGAAGGTTTGCCAGTTTCGATCCTCGGTTCTGTCGGCGGCGCGCAGCCGGACCGGCAGGAGGTGACGGTGAAAGGCGCGAAGGCCAGCCGCCGCATCTCGGAATTCTCCATCGATACCGTCTCGACCGGTGAGGATTTCGCGCCGACCAGTGACGCCCCCGCCGACACCCGCGCCACCAGCCTCAAGGCGCAGCTTGATGACATGGCACAGCTGATGGCGGGCAAGCCCAGCCGTCTGGCCACGCCAGAGGAAGCGCTGCGGGTGCAGGAACTGATCGAAGGCATCTTGGCCAACCGGGGGGCGCAGTCATGACCGCCACGCTGCATTCTTCGCCCGAGAGCTGCCATTGGGGCTATTTCGAGGCCAGCCGCCCGCCTGCGCTGACCATCCAAAGCGGCGAAGAGGTGATCATCAACACCGTCTCTGGCGCGCCCAATTGCCTGCCGCCCGAGGGCTTCCACGTCCCACCCGAACTCTACGACATCCACAAGGCAGGCCCGCCGCCGATGCCGGGCCATATCCTGACCGGGCCGGTCGCCGTCGAAGGCGCGATGCCCGGCGATGTGCTGAAGGTCGAAATCCTTGATGTCGCGCTGCGGCAGGACTGGGGGTATAATTTT
The DNA here is from genome assembly GCF_029285915.1 of Sulfitobacter sp. M85. Classification (NCBI taxonomy): domain Bacteria; kingdom Pseudomonadati; phylum Pseudomonadota; class Alphaproteobacteria; order Rhodobacterales; family Roseobacteraceae; genus Sulfitobacter; species Sulfitobacter sp. M85. Next base: position 48,537 of record NZ_JABECQ010000001.1, on the reverse strand, counting down.
ATCCGCCCCTTGGCAGGCACGCTGCCGCAGGATTTCCCCGAGACCTATCACAGCAACATCCCGCTCGACGCAGAGCGGGGCGTCGCCCGGCTGCCTTGGGGGCTGGAACTGCCCTTGGCCCCGTTCTTTGGCGTGATGGCCGTGGCGCCGCCGCCCGAATGGGGCCGGATCGCCACCATTGAGCCGCGCAAGCATGGGGGCAATCTGGACAACAAGGAACTGGGGGCGGGCAGCACGCTTTACCTGCCGGTCTTCAACGAAGGGGCGCTGTTTTCCTGCGGGGATGGGCATGGCGCGCAGGGCGATGGGGAGGTCTGCGTCACGGCGATTGAGACGGCGCTACAGGGGCGCTTCCGTCTGACCGTGTTGAAGGACCGCACAGTCAGCTATCCGCAGGCCGAAACGCCGAGCCATGTGATCACGATGGGCATGGCCCCCGACCTCGACCGCTGCGCGGAGATGGCCCTGCGCGAGATGATCACATTGGTCTCAGCACGCGCGGGGATCAGCCGCGAGGATGCCTATGTGCTCTGTTCGCTGGCGGGCGATCTGCGGATCACCCAGACGGTGAACCGTGAAAAGGGCGTGCATATGATGATGGCGAAAGAGTTGATCGGCGGTTAACCGCGCCGCCGCGCCAAGAAAAAGGGCCGCATCGCTGCGGCCCTTTCGCGTGTCTACTTAGCGGCAGATCACTCTTCCGCCCAAGCCATCCGCGCCGGGTGATATTCGAACCCGATGTGATGCGCGGCACCCACCAGCCCCTCGCGGGTGTGGTTGTAGAGCGAGCGCCAGTAGGGCTGGATCGTGACGCCATCGTCTTGCAGCATCTTCTCACCCTTCGCCATGATCTCGCGGCGCGCTTCGACATCCGCCGTTGCCAGCGCCTCTGACAGCAGGGCGTCGAACTCGGGGTTGGCATAGCCAAACTCGTTCCACGCCTCGCCCGAGCGGTAGGCCAGCGCCCAGATCTGCACGCCCAAGGGCCGCGCGTTCCAGTTGGTGGAGGAGAAGGGGTATTTCACCCAGTCGTTCCAGAAGGTCGAGCCGGGCAGGATGGTGCGTTTGACCTTGATGCCTGCGTCGCGCAGTTGAGCGGCCACGGCATCGGTCGTGTCTTTGCGCCATGCATCGTCGATCGAGAATAGCTCATGCTCGTAATCCGCCATGCCCGCCTCTTCCATCAGCGCGCGGGCGGCTTCGGGGTCGGTCTTGGGCGGCTCGATCTCGGCGTATTCGGGATGCATCGGGCCGACGTGGTGGTTCTCGGCGACGAGGCCGCGCCCGGCGTAGCCGAGTTCCAGCAGCACGGCATTGTCGACCGCGAGTTGCAGCGCGTTGCGCACGCGCTTGTCCTCATAGGGTTTCATGCCATCGACTTCGGCCAATTGGTTGGGGCGGATCACGATGGTCGCCGCCGTGGCGATTTCATTCTCGACCCAGCCGTCCAGCGTGCTCATCACGTCGATATATTCGCCTTCCATGGAGTAGAAAGCGTCGACCTCTTCGGCCTCGGCCGCGGCGATCCATGCGGAGGGGTCGGTGCCGTAGTCGATGTATTCCAAGCGATCAATGTAAGGCCCGCCGAAGACTTCAGTGCCCCACCAAGTGTGATCGGGGTTCTTGACCAGCACGCTTTTCACGCCAACTTCGAGGGACTCAGGCAGGTAGGGGCCGGTGCCTTTGGGGTTTTCCAGCATCGTGTCGGGGTCGAACCCTTCGGGCGTGATGGCGGCGGGGTAGTCGGCCATGCCGGGGATCAGCGTGATGTCGGATTTGGGCAGCGTGAGCTTGACGGTGTGGTCGTCCACCACCTCGATCGCGCCTTCGATGGCCTTGCCGGTTTCCTCATCCACCAGCGTGGCGAAACGGCCCGCCATGGAGTTGCCTTCGAGCGACTTGTCGCACCAGCCTTCGATGTTGCGTGCCACGTCCTGCGCGGTGAAGGCGGTGCCGTCGTTCCACGTCACGCCCTTGCGGACGTTCAGCGTGTATTCGGTGGCGTCGTCGTTGATCTCCCAGCTTTCCAGCAGGCCGGGGGTGAAGGTGCCATCATTCTCCCAGATGGCGAGGTATTCCAGCCAGCCACGGCTGAAGTTCGCGATCTGCGACCAGTCATAGGTGCGCGGGTCTTTCAGGGCACGCACCTCCATCTGCATCCGCACGGTGCCGCCTTCCTTGAGGTTGGCATGGGCCGCCGCACGCGCGGGCGCGGCCATGCCGAGCATCCCGTAGGCTGTGGCGGACGTGGCCCCGAAGGCGCTCGCAATCGCCAGAAACTCGCGTCTGCTGACGGGGTCTTTCTTGGCGTTCTCGGCTGATGTCAGCACGGATTGCGGCAGCGGTTTTCCGGTGCGTGTCAAAAATTCCATGATTTTCCTCTCTGTTGGTGCGTTGGCCGGGCCATCGCGGATCCCCACTTTTCACGGTGGGGCAGGTGATGCAGTTGACCTGCTTTTGTCGCCTCTTGAGGTGGGCGCGGGGTGTTTAGTCTGCCGATCAGGCGCGTTGCGTCAAGCCTGTCGCGGGAAGTTGAGCAGCAAGCTAGCGCAGGAAAGCGGCCCGGCAAGCGCGGGCGTGGGGGAAAAGTGCTGTGAGGCTGGCGGGTTAGGCCAGATCGCGCGCGGCTTTGAAAAGCGCCGCAAGCCGGGCCGGGTCGCCGAGTTCATTGGCCAGCATCAGAACCAATCGGGCGTTGAGGGCGTGGCTTTCCGCCTCGGTCAGCCCTTCGTGGGCGGCCATGAGGGCGGCATAGACGCTGTCGCCCTCGGTGCCGAGGTTGTCTTCGAGGATCATGCGGTGGCTCCTTTCGCACGGTCATAGGCGCGGGCAATCGCGGCGCTGTCGGGCTGGTCGAAGACGGCGCAAACATGGCCATCGGGGCGCAGCAGATAGAGGAACCCGCTGCCATAGCGCCTTTGTGCGTGGCTGTCCTTGCCTTGAAAGCAGGGGTAGGCGTCATGTGATTGGTCGATGCCGATCCGGGCGACGCCGGGGATATCGGGGGCGGTGATCGCTCCCACGGCAAGTAGGGTGAACTGGCTTTGAACCGCGCCCAGTAGCCAGCAATCCCCCGCGGGCCCCGTCAGCGGCGCGTCGATCAGCGCGCTGCCGGGGCGCAGGGGCGCGTCGCCTACGGTTTGCAGCGGGCTATGGGCCAGCGTGCAGGGCTGCGACAGCCGGCCCGAGTTAATCAGCTTGCGCGCGAAAGGGTGCTTTGCTGCGAGGGTCAGAACCTCGTTGCGAAACAGGGTCTCGACGGGCGATTTCGGCGTCATGAAATTGGTCGCGCGGGCGGAGTTGCGCATGTTTTCATCCGCGCCATGGCCGCGTTCGATGTCATAGCTCTCGATCAGGCTTGGCGGCGCATCGCCCTGCACCACAGCGGCCAGTTTCCAGCCAAGGTTGTCGACATCCTGCACCCCGCCATTGCCCCCCCGCGCCCCGAAGGGGCTGACCACATGGGCGCTGTCGCCGACAAAGACGACGCGATCATGCACGAACCTCTCCAGCCGTGCGCAGCGAAACTTATAGACGCTCATCCAATCCAGCCGGAACGGCGCATCGCCCAGCATTTGTTTCAGGCGGGGGACGACCTTCTCTTCGGTCGCTTCGGCTTTTGGGTCGGTCTCTGGCCCCAGTTGTAGGTCGATGCGGTAGATGTTATCGGGCTGTTTGTGCAGCAGCGCGGATTGGCCGTTGTGAAAGGGTGGGGCGAACCAGAACCACCGCTCGGGCATGTCATGGTCGCCGAAGGGGGAGGTCTCCATCTCCACATCGGCAATGAGGAAGTGTTCGTCGAAGGTCTGCCCCTCGAAGGGCAGTCCCATCCGCTTGCGCGTGGCCGAGCCTGCGCCATCGCAGGCGATGTACCAGTCGGTCTCAAGCCGGTAGGGGCCATCCGGCGTCTCGACCGTCAGTTCAACATGGTCGGCGTGGCCATTGTGATCGGTGACCTTGTTGAGAAAACGCAGGTCGATCAGGTCGGGGAATTCCTGCGCGCGTTCAATGAGATACTCTTCGACGTAATATTGTTGAAGGTTCACGAATGCCGGGTATTTATGCCCCGGCTCTGGCAGCAGGTCGAAGTTATAAACCTCCTGTTCCCCGTGAAACTGGCGGCCCACTTTCCATGTCACGCCCTTTTCCAGCATCCGCTCGCCGATGCCGAGCCTGTCGAAAATCTCCAGCGTCCGTTTCGCCCAGCAGATCGCGCGCGAACCGAGGGAGACGACGTTGTTGTCATCCAGCACGACCGATTTGACCCCGCGCAGGGCCAAGTCCACGGCCATCGACAGGCCGATAGGGCCAGCACCTACGATCACCACCGGGTGCCGCGGCTCGGGCGCGGTCAGACCGGCTGGGGGGCTGTAGGGGAAGGGGGTGTAGGCATAGGCCATGACGGTATCCTCAGAGAAAGGCGCGCAAGAGCAGCAGGGCCAGCAAGGCCAGCGACACCAGCGCCACCCGGCGGTGCGCACCGCGGTATTCGGGCGCGCGCAGCATCTTTGACCAAACCTGCGCCGCATCGCGCAGCCCGGCGTAGGGCTGCCCGCTGCGGCGCGCCGCATGGCGGCGGTGCTCCATCACCAGCGCGAAGACCAGATAGAACCAGAGCGCCAGCGCCAGAGCGATCAGGGCAGGAAGAAGCGCGGGACGGGACATCAGTCCGACAGCGCCTCCCACATCTCTTTGTCGCGCGCCGCCGTCCAGATGCGTGGCGTGTCGATGTCCAGCGCCTCGTCATAGGCGCGGGCGACGTTGAAGGGCAGGCAGTGCTCATAGATAGCATAGTCGCCGAACTTGGGGTCGCATTCGGCGCGCACGGCGTCCCATGCCTCTTTCAAGGTGCCGCCACGCAGGGCCACGCGGGCCGCCGGGCGGTAGGTGGAGCGGACGAAATCGGCGGTGCTGTCAATTGCGGCATTGACCATCTCGCGGCCCACCAGCGCGTCCCCGCGGCCCGGCGCGATGGCGTCGAGGTCGAAGGCGCGGATGCGTTCCAGCGTGTCGGGCCAGTCGTGGAAATGCCCGTCGCCGCAGTAGCAGGCGGAGTGATATTCCACGATGTCGCCGGTGAACATGACGTTCTGGTCCGGCACATAGACCACCGCGTCACCCGCCGTATGGGCGCGGCCCAACTGCATGATATCGACCCGGCGTTTGCCGAGGTAGACGCTCATCCGCCCGTTGAAGGTGGTGGTGGGCCAGGTCAGCCCCGGAATGCTCTCATGACCTTCGAAGAGGCGGGGGAAACGCTCGAATTCGCTGTCCCAATCCTCTTGCCCGCGCTCGGCGACCATGGCGCGGGCCTTCTCGGACATGATGATCTGCGGCGCACCGAAGGCAGAGGCCCCGAGCACGCGCACGGCGTGGTAATGGGTCAGCACCAGATGGCTGATCGGCTTGTCGGTGACCGAGCGGACGCATTCGATGACCTTATTCGCCAGTCGCGGTGTCGCCTGTGCTTCGATGATCATCACGCTGTCGTCGCCGATGATCACGCCCGAGTTCGGGTCGCCCTCGGCGGTAAAGGCGTAGAGCCCCTCACCCACCTCGGTAAAGGAGATTTCCTTTTCGGTCATGTCGCCTTGGGATGCGAATTGCTTGGCCATGTGTTGTCCTTCTGTCTTGCTTCGCCGGCGCGGATGCGCGGGTTGTTCAGGAAAAGTCGATTGCCGGGCGGACCTTGCCGGTGCAGGCGCCGAAACCCACGCGAAAGCCATCGCCCTGCGCGTGGCCGGTGAGGGTCAGCGTGTCGCCGTCTTCGACAAAGCTGCGGGTGCTGCAGTCTGCGAGGGTGATCGGCTCCTTGCCGCCCCATGACAGTTCCAGCAGCGACCCGCGCTGCGATTTTTCGGGGCCGGAGATCGTGCCGGAACCGAGCAGATCGCCCGCGTTCATCGCACAGCCCGAAGAGGCATGATGGGTCAACTGCTGCGCGGCGGAGTAATACATCTCGCGGTAGTTGGTGCGGGCGATTTCCTCGGCCTCGCCGCCCTCGGGCTGGAGCATCACCGACAGGTCGATGTCATAAAGGCCGGGTTTGCTCTCGCGCAGATAGGGCAGCAGGTCTTTCTCACGCTCCGGCGTCGAAGTGCGGAATGGCTCAAGCGCGTCACGGGTCACGATCCACGGGGAGATTGACGTGGCGAATGCCTTGGCCTGAAACGGGCCGAGCGGTTGGTATTCCCACGCCTGAATGTCCCGCGCCGACCAATCGTTGAGCAGGACGTAGCCAAAGATCATCTCATCCGCCTCAATGATGCTGACGGGCTGGCCCATCTCGGTCGAGGTGCCGACGATCGCGCCCATCTCCAACTCGATATCGAGTTTCTGGCAGGGACCGAAATGCGGTGCTTCGGCGTCGGGGGCTTTCAACTGACCGTTTGGCCGCGTGATTTCTGTCCCCGAGACCACGACGGTCGAGGCGCGACCATTATAGCCGATGGGGATGTGCAGCCAGTTCGGCGGCAGCGCGTTCTCGGCCCCGCGAAACATGGTCCCGACATTCGTGGCGTGATGCTTGCCTGCGTAGAAATCTGTGTATTCCGACACCATCATCGGCATGTGCAATTGCGCCGCGTCCATCGGCACCAGATGCGGGGCAACGGCGGCTTGATCCGGCGCATCGGCGCTGAGCAATTCGATCAGCCGGGACCGCAAAGAGGCCCAAGCCGTGGGGCCAAGCTCCATCACATCGTTCCAATAGGGCACATCGAACACCGGCTCTTCGGCGAGGGCGATCAGCCCCTCTTCCTCAAGCGCGGCCATGTCCACGATCTGATCGCCGATCGCCACGCCGCAGCGCGCCTCCAGCCGGTTGGTCGAAAAGACGCCGTAGGGCAGGTTGTTCAGCGGGAAATCGGTGGTGGCCGAATTGGCGCTTTCAACCCAAGAGGTCATCAGGGTCATATCGGTCCTTTCGGGAGCCGCGGGGGCACTTCTTGCCCGGCGTGCCGTCGAATTTCTTCTCAAGGCTTTCCCAGCAGTCGATGTAATCGTCCTGCAAGGGCGCTTCCTTGGCGGCGAATTCGGTCAGATGTTGGGGAAAGCGGGTCTCGAACATGAAAGACATCGTGTTGTCGAGCTTGTGGGGTTTTAACTCGGCGTTCGACGCGCCTTCAAAGGCATTCCGGTCCGGCCCATGCGGCAGCATCATATTGTGCAGGCTCATGCCGCCGGGGACGAAACCCTTGGGCTTGGCGTCATACTGGCCGTGAATGTTGCCCATGAGTTCGGACATGATGTTCTTGTGATACCACGGCGGGCGGAAGGTATCCTCAGCCACCATCCAACGGTCACGGAACAGCACGAAGTCGATATTGGCGGTGCCTTCGACGCCCGAGGGCGCGGTCAGCACGGTAAAGATCGACGGGTCCGGGTGGTCGAAGAGTACCGCGCCCACCGGGCAATAGGTGTTCAGGTCGTATTTCACCGGTGCGTAGTTGCCGTGCCATGCCACCACGTCGAGCGGCGAATGCCCGATCTTGGTCTCATGGAACTGGCCGCACCATTTGATGGTGACGGTGGAGGGCACCTCGCGGTCCTCGAAAGCCGCCACGGGGGTTTTGAAATCACGCGGGTTCGCCATGCAGTTGGCGCCGATCGGGCCGCGCGCGGGCAGGTGGAACTTCTGGCCGTAGTTCTCGCAGACAAAGCCGCGCGCGGGGCCGTCCAGCACCTCCACCCGGTAGACCAGCCCGCGCGGAATGATGGCGATCTCCTGCGGGGCGACGTCCATGACGCCCAACTCGGTGCAAAAGCGCAGACGGCCCTCCTGCGGGACGATCAGAAGCTCGCTGTCGGCGGAGTAGAAATAGCTGTCCACCATGCTCTCGGTCACCAGATAGATATGGCTCGCCATGCCGACTTGGGTGTTCACATCCCCCGCCGTGGTCATCGTGCGCATGCCGGTCAGCCAAGTCAGCGGCGTGTCGGAATGCGGCACCGGATCCCAGCGGTATTGGCCAAGGCTGGTCACATCCTGCGGCTGATGCGGTGCGGACTTCCAATAGGGCAGGTCGATCCGCGTGTAGCGCGACGAATGTTTGACCGAGGGCCGGATGCGGTAGCACCACGTTCGCTCGTTCTGATGAGAGGGCGCGGTAAAAGCCGTGCCGGACAGCTGTTCGCCATAGAGGCCGTAGTTGCATTTCTGCGGGGAGTTCATGCCCTGCGGCAAGGCGCCGGGCAGGGCTTCGGTTTCGAAATCATTGCCGAAACCCGGCATATAGCCCGGATGCGTGCCCGATGTGGTGGCCGCGGTTGTCATCGTCGATGGCTTGGACTGGCTGGTCATCTGTGCCCCCTTGCAGAATCTGTTACAAGCGTAATAGTTGGATTTGTAACTAACAAGCGGCGCAGCATGGCGGACGGTGACTTTCAGCTTCAGTATTTTCTGCCCTACCTGCTGAACCAAGCGGCGGAGGCGTCATCGCTTGAGTTTCAGCAGATCTACAAAAGCCGCTACGGCATGCTGCGCACCGAATGGCGGGTCTTGTTCCACCTCGGCCTCTATGGGCAACTCACGGCAAGCGAAATCGGCCAGCGCGCGCGGATGCATAAGACCAAGATCAGCCGCGCCGTGCACCGCCTGACCGAGCGCCGCTTCGTCACCCGCAGCCGCGACCCAGAGGATCGGCGGGTAGAGCATCTGTCGCTGACCCGGCAGGGCCAAGCGGCCTATGACGATCTGCGCGCCGTGGCGCAGCGCTACAATGCCGCGCTGATGGATGCGCTCGACCCTGCCGAGGCGGCGGTGCTGCGGCGGGCGCTGCTCAAGCTGTCGGATGTGGGGCAGGGGGGCTTTACTTAGCCCGTGGAAACCGCCACCGATGGCGCATGACCGATCAGACCAAAGGCCTCCTGCTCACCTTTCTTGGGGTGATGTGCATCGTTCCCGAAGCGCTTTTCGTGCGCGTCATCGACGCGCCGATGCTGACGCTCGCCTTTTGGAAGGTGACCCTCGTGGGCATGGCGATTGGCGCGGGCCTGCTGCTGGCCCAAGGCACCGCCCCCTTCCGCGCCCTCAGCCGCGCCGGATGGGCGAGCGCGATCTACATCGGCGGCGTGGCCTGCGCGGGGGTCGGCTTCGTGCTGGCCGTGCGCCTGACCTCGGTCGCGAATGTGGTCTTCATCCTCGCCTCGCTGCCGGTCTTTGCCGCGATCTATAGCCGGGTCTTTCTGAGCGAGCCGATCAGCCGCCGCATGTTCTTTACCATCGCAGCGGTGCTTGCCGGGCTGGCCGTGATCGCCTTCGGCTCGGGCGAGACCGAGAATGCCTCGCGCGCGGGCGATCTGCTGGCCCTGTCGATCTCGGCCATCTTCGCCGGAGCGCTGACAGCGGCGCGCCATGCGCGCGCGGTGTCGATGGTGCCGGCGGTGGCATTGGCCTATCTGCTGGCCGGGGCGGTGCTGCTGCCCGTGGCCCAGCCGCTGCACATGCCCACCGCAGAACTGCTGCAGATGCTGCTCTACGCGGCGTTCATGGCTGCCAGCGCCGGGCTCATCGCGCTTGGCCCGCGCTATATCTCAAGCGCTGAAGTGGGCCTGCTCGTTTTGTTGGAATCCGTGCTGGCGCCGCTGCTGGTCTGGGCGGTGCTGGGAGAAGACCCCGGGATCTACGCGTTGATCGGCGGGGGGATCGTGGTGGGCGCGCTGTTCCTGTCGAACCTCATCGCCCTGTCGCGCCGCCGCCGGGTCGTGCCCCCGCTGCCGCGCCACTAGGATCAAAAGTCGGGGCTGACGCCCGGCAACTCCAACGCCTTGATCAGCTCACGCAACTCCTGCCGCGCGGCGATGTTCGAGATATTGAGCTGTTTCACGCCAATATCCTTGAGGTCCAGCAAGGTCAGACCGCGCGGGAATAACTCCCGAAAGATCACCCGCTCATTGAACCCCGGCGCGGTGCGAAAGCCGATCCGCTTGCTGAGGTTGTTGATCGCGCGCTCCATCTTCTCCTTATTGACCATGCGCTGCGCCCCCAAACGGTTGCGCACCACGATCCAATCAATCGCCGACAGCCCGGCCTGCGCCCTGAGCTGCCGCGCGTTCCAAACCATCTCGGAATAGACGGAGGGGCCGGTGATCTTTTCGCCATTGGCATCGATATGGGCCAAAAGATCAAAGTCGATGAAACTGTCGTTCAACGGCGTGATCAATGTGTCCGCCAGCGAATGGGCCACCTGACTGAGCCGCGTGTGCGATCCGGGGCAGTCGATCAGAATGAAATCATTGTCCGGCTCCAGCGCGGCCACGGCGGCGCTCAGGCGATGGTCATACATGTTCTCACCGGGGCGCAGGCTGCTGGCCTCTACATCCGGCAATTCGCAAAGCGTCGGACTGGCCAGCGTCAGGCCGGACTCGCGCATGAAGGCCCGGCGGTTCTCGATATAGCGCCCAAAGGTCCGTTGCCGCAGGTCGAGGTCCAGCCCGCTGACCTTATGGCCAAGCCGCGCCAGCGCCGTCGCCACATGCATGGAAACGGTTGATTTGCCCGCGCCGCCTTTTTCGTTACCGACGACGATAATATGCGCCATACTGCTGTCCCTTCGCGCCTGCCCTTCAAGGCAGGATATTGTTGAGCCGCACTATATGTAGGGTTCACGCCTTTGGAAAGTGGCGAGGCCGCTTGTTCAGCCCGACCGTGGCAGCCCTGCCGCGTTTGGACATCGCGCACATTTGCGCTATTTTCACCGGTTAAGGCGCCGTGTAACACCGTGCCTTACCGCGCGCCGCGCACCCCAACGAACCGCTCAAGCAAGGCCTCCCCCATGCCAGATCACCACCCCGCCACATCGAAACCAACAACTGCCCGCGGCGTGCTGCCGTCTCTGGGCATGGTGATCGCGGAATTCGCGCTGGTTTGCCTGCTGGTGGCGCTGGTGCCCGTGACAGTCTACCTTGATACGGCCGTTCTGGGCGATGGCGTCACCGAAGACTCGCTGACCGAACATATGCACAACACCCTGCTGGCCATCGCGGCTGGGATTTTCATGATGGGCGCTTATCAACATGCGGGCATGCGGGGGTATCTGACACTGGCGGCCACGCTCTTCGCCTGCATGTTCCTGCGCGAATATGACGCCGCGCTGGACCGTATCCAACACGGATTTTGGATCTACCCCGCCCTCGTGACACTGGCGGTGGGCAGCTTCATCGCATGGCGCAATCGCGGCACCACGCTGCTGCCCATGCTGCACCACCTGCAAACCCGCTCCGCCACCTTCGTCTATATCGGCGTGGTGCTGCTGCTCTTCTTCTCGCGGATCTTCGGCACCGGCGCCCTGTGGGAGGCCGTCATGGGCGCCGCCTATGACTCGCAAATCAAAACCACCGTCCAAGAGGGCACGGAACTGCTCGCCTATCTGCTGATCGCCTATGGCGCGGTGCTGTCCCACCTGCACGGCTACGGCGCCCAAGCCGCCCTACAAGAGCGCCGCCTCTAACCCGGCCGCCCCCATGCGCGCCGGCCCCCACCGGCACGCATACCCCCTTAACTTCATCCTTTTAAAAATACCTCCACACCGCTTGCCGCACACACCCGGCCCCGGCCCCATCCACTGCCCCATCCCCCAAACGCAAAAGGCGCGACCCCCGAGGGGCCGCGCCTTTGTTTCGCACTGTCGGTAAGGCTTAGAAGCCCAGACCTGCGTATTTGTTCTTGAACTTCGACACGCGGCCGCCGGTGTCCATGATGCGGCCAGTGCCGCCGGTCCAGGCAGGGTGCACGGAGGGGTCGATGTCGAGCGACAGCTGGTCCCCTTCTTTGCCCCATGTCGATTTCATTTCCACAACGGTGCCGTCGGTCATCTTGACGTTGATGATGTGGTATTCGGGATGTGTATCGGTTTTCATCGACCAGTCCTTTATGCGTTCGCGCCGGAAAGCGGCTTGTAGTGGACGTTTTCGGCGATCCGTGCGGATTTGCCGCGACGGCTGCGCAGGTAGTACAGCTTGGCACGACGCACGCGACCACGGCGCACGACGGTGATGCTGTCGATGTTGGTCGAATGCAGCGGGAACACACGCTCCACGCCTTCGCCAAAGGAAATCTTGCGCACGGTGAAGGACCCGGCGATGCCGTGACCGTTCTTGCGCGAAATGCAGACGCCTTCGTAGTTCTGCACACGGGTGCGGGTGCCTTCGGTGACTTTGAAGCCAACACGAACGGTATCACCGGCACGGAAGTCGGGGATCTCTTTCCCCAGTTCGGCGACTTGTTCCGCCTCGATCTCTGCGATCAGGTTCATCTGACCATTCTCCTATGATGTTCGCGGTATTCCACGAAATTATGTCGCGACCCAGAGCTTCGGGTTCTATCGGGCAGCGCCGGGATCGTTTCCGATCAAGGCCCCCCGCCGGAGGTATCGTCGTCATTACTTAGTTTGCTGCGTTAAACGCAAAGCGCCGGAGCCGCCAAAGCGATTCCGGATGCGCGGGGTATAGGGGGCAAAAGCGATAGGATCAAGGGGGCTGTGGCCACCTTGATCCCCAGTATTTCAGACCTCTGCGCGCTGTCGCGTCAGGCCAGCGCGATCACGCCCAAGACAACGAGCAGGAACAGCACCAGAACGATGCCGATCAGCACTTTCGCCCCGGTCATCGCGGCACCCGATACGCGGCCAAAGCCCAAGAGGGCAGCAACGGCGGCGACGATCAGCAGAATAAGAATAAGTTCAAGCATTTGGATTCTCCCTCCGATATGGGAGATCAACGCGCCGCGCAGGGGCGGGTTCCGTATCGGGGCGCGGGCTCAGGTCTTGCTCTCGAACGCGGCCCACATGTCGGGGCGGCGCTTGCGGGTCAGCTCTTCGGCCTGCGCTTGTCGCCATTTCGCAATCTCGCCATGGTTGCCCGACATCAAAACGGGCGGAATCTCGCGCCCTTCCCATTCGGCGGGGCGGGTATATTGCGGATGTTCCAGCAAGCCCGAGGCGTGGCTTTCTTCTTCGATGCTCTCGGCATTGCCCAGCACGCCGGGCAAGAGGCGCACAGTGGCGTCGATCATCGCTTGGGCGGCCAACTCGCCCCCCGTCATGACGAAATCGCCCAGGCTGACCTCGGTGATGCCGAAATGCTCGATCACCCGCTCGTCGACGCCCTCGAATCGCCCGCAGAGCATTGTCACCCCCGCGCAGCTTGCCAAATCGCGCGCCATGGTCTGATCGAACCGCCGCCCGCGCGGCGACATGTAGAGGATCGGCCAGCGCCCATGGGCGTGGCTTTGCGCGCGCGCCAGCGCCGGGCCAACCACATCGGCGCGCATGACCATGCCCGCGCCGCCGCCTGCGGGGGTGTCATCGACATTGCGGTGCTTGCCGATGCCAAAGTCGCGCAGGTCATGGGTGTGCAATTGCCAACGCCCTTCATGCAGCGCCTTTCCGGTCAGGCTGGCCCCCAGCACACCGGGGAAGAGATCGGGAAACAGCGTGACGATCCGGGCCTGCCAGACATCGGCGTAATCGGGCGCGTCTTGCATCAGGGCGCGGGGTTTAAGGCTGGGCCGTGCGCTTTGACGTCCGTGAGAGCGGGTGGGTTTCATGCGGTTCCTGCCTGTTGCAATAGAGCGGTCTTGGCGCGGCGGCGCGCCTCGGGGTCATCGGCGTGTTGGCGGTTGGCGTCAAGCAGAGCCTGCAAAAGTTCCGCAGGCAAGCGCTGGTTCTCGGGCGGGGGCACGGTCATCTGCGCCAAGACCTCAGGCGGCAATGCGCAAAGGTCTAGAAGGGGCGTCGCGGGGCCGAGCGGCAGGTCGCGGCAGGCCTCCAGCCGCGTGTGATGCACCGGGCAGGGCAGGCGATGAGCAATCGTTTCGGCCACCCCATCCAAATCTGCCGCTGGGGCGTAGCGGGCAGTGAAAGTGGCAAGGTCGAGCATCATGGAAGAGGCTTTGACATGCTCCCAATAGGCCGAAGTGATCCACTCCGCCGGATCGCGGGTCGAGAGGTAGACCATGATCTCCGCCCGGGGGAAACGGCGGCGCAGGCTGCGGGTAAAGATCTCCAGCAGGTCGGGCGCGGCGCTGTAATCGGCCAGAGCGCCACGTCCGGGCATGTGACCGGCCAGTTCCTCGGCCGAGAGGACCAGCGTGCGGCGCGGCATCCGGGGCAGGGTGTCGAGAAGGGCGTCGAAGCGGTATTCGGCCTTGAGCAACGTGAGCGGGTCGCGCCATGTGGAATAGCCGCGCGCGGCATGCAGCAGGTCTTTCATCTGCCAGCGCAGGCGCAGGGCGACATGGGGTTTCAGCAGGGCGCGGTTGGCGCGCAGGGTGGCTTGAACGGAACTGGTCCCGGTCTTGTGAAAGCCGGGATGCAGGATGATCCGGCGGGGCATCATCCGGCTCCGGTCTCAGCCATCCTTGCCCTCGGGCAGCACGCCCAAAGGCGGGTCGGCGATGATCCGGCCCGAGGCGAGATCGACCGTCGGCACGGCGGCTTTGGTGAAGGGCAGGAAGGTGGTGGCCGAGGTGCCTGCAAGTTGCAGTTCCAACAGATCGTCCGCCCCGTGGTTCTGCACCGTTTTCACGCGCCCCAGCAGTACGCCCCCGGTGTCATAGACCTCAAGCCCGATGAGATCGGCGTGGTAGAATTCGTCATCCGGCAGGCCCGGCAATTGATCCCGCGCGGCAAAGAGCGAGGCACCGCGCAGATCGTCGGCCTCTTCCTTGGTGGTGATTTCGGCGATGCGCGCGGCAAAGCCGTTTTTGACCGGGTGCAGCAGGGCGAGGTTGAACTGGCGGCTGCCGTCCTCGGTGCTCAGCGGGCGGTAGCTTTCGATGTCTTCGGGCACGGCGCAGTAGCTTTTCACGCGCACTTCGCCGCGCACGCCATAGGCGCCCGCGATGGCACCGACGCAGATCAGGTCTTGGTCACTCATTGCAACAACTCCGAATTCACGCAGATCGTCCCGGTCCATTCACCGGCCCCGGCTCTGCACTCGTCCTGCATTAACTGCCGATCGTAGCGGATGCCAAGGACAAAGCCGAGCACGAGCACGGACAGAAGGAACAGTAGCTTTCTCATTAGCGGGTCTCGACCTTGAGGCGGGGGGCGCGGGTCTCCCAACCCTTGGTTTCCAGTTCCGGCGTCAGGCTGTTTTCCTCGGGCCAGCCCATACAAAGATAGGCCACCAGCGACCAGTCCTCTGGCACCGCAAGGTCACGGTTCAGCCGGGCGGGGTCAAGCACCGAGACCCAGCCCAGCCCGAGGCCATGAGCGCGGGCGGTGAGCCATAGGTGGGTGATCGCCCCCACCACCGAATAGCGCCGCATCTCTGGCATGGTGCCCGCGCCGAGGCCGCTGCCCTTTTCGGTGCTCTCATCACAGTAGATCGCCAATTGCTCGGGCGCGTCGCTCATTCCCGAGAGTTTGAGCCCGGCATAGAGCGCGGCCTTTTCACCCTCGTATCCGGCGAGGGCGCGGGCATTGGCGGATTGGAAATTCTCAAGCGCGGCTTGGCGCGCGGTGTCGGAGGCAACGCGGATGATCCGCCAAGGTTCCGACAGGCCCACAGAGGGGGCAAGATTGAAACTGTCGAGGCAGCTTTGCACCAGCGCCTCGTCCAGCGGGTCTGTGCGAAAGCGGCGCACGTCGCGCCGCCATCGCATCAGGTCGTGCAGCCCGGCACGGAAGTCATCAGAGAATGTATCCATGCCGGGCGCTCGAAGCTTATTCTGCGGAAGCTTCTTCGGCAGGGGCGTTGGCAGCTTCGGCAGCGGCAGCGGCCTTGTCGGCTTTCTCCTGCGCGCGCTCTTGGGCTTTCTTGCCCGGTGCGCCCTTCTTGGGGTTGTTACGCTCGGTCTTTTCGCGGATGCCAGCGGCTTCCAGCATGCGAACGACGCGCTCGGTAGGCTGGGCGCCTTTGGCGATCCATTCCTGAACCTTTTCAACGTCCATTTTCACGCGGTCTTCGCTGTCTTTGGGCAGCAGCGGGTTGTAGGTGCCCAGCTTCTCGATGAAGCGGCCATCGCGCGGCATGCGGCTGTCGGCGGCCACGATGCGGTAGAAGGGGCGCTTTTTGGAACCGCCGCGGGCGAGACGAATTTTCATTGCCATGGTGTTTAATCCTTTAGGTTGGTTGGGGGGACGGGAGGCCGTCCTATTCTTGGTGGGTTTTGTGGTGCCGAATGACTTCGGCGATGATGAAGTTCAAGAACTTCTTGGCGAAGACGGGGTCGAGGTCCGCCGCTTCCGCCAAATCTTCGAGCCGCTCGATCTGGGCCGCTTCGCGGGCCGGATCGGAGGGGGGAAGGTCGTGCGTGGCCTTGAGTTTCCCCACGGCCTGCGTGTGTTTGAACCGCTCGCCCAGCGTATAGACGAGGATCGCATCGAGCCGGTCGATCGAGGCGCGGTGCTCTTTCAACAGCTCGGCGGCGCGGGCGGCGGTATCCGTGAGGGGCTCGGTCATTTTTTCTTCCCGAAACCGCTGAGGCCGCCGGGCAGGCCCATGCCGCCGCCGAGGCCACCGCCCATGCCACCCAGACCGCCGGGCAGCTTGCCGCCCATTTGCTTGGCCGCCGCTTCCAGCGCCTTGGGGTCCATCTGGGAGGGGTCCATGCCGCCGGGCATGCCGCCCTTGCCCATCATGCCCTTCATGGCCTGCTTGAGCATACCGCCTTTGCCCATCTTGCCCATCTTCTTCATCATGTCGGACATCTGGCGGTGCATCTTCATCAGCTTGTTAAGGTCAGAGACCTCCATGCCGGCACCCTTGGCGATCCGCTTCTTGCGGCTGGCCTGCAGCAGGGCAGGGTTGGCGCGCTCTTTCTTGGTCATGGACTGGATGAGGGCGATCTGCTGCTTGAGGATCTTGTCGTCGAAACCGGCATCTTCGACCTGTTTCGCCATTTTCCCCATGCCGGGCATCATGCCCATCATGCCCTGCATGCCGCCCATCTTGATCATCTGTTCAAGCTGCATCTTCAGGTCGTTCATGTTGAACTGACCCTTGGCCATGCGCTTCATCATCTTCTCGGCCTGTTCGGCCTCGATGGTTTCCTGCGCCTTTTCGACCAGCGCCACGATGTCGCCCATGCCGAGGATGCGGCCCGCGATACGCTCGGGCTCGAAGGTCTCAAGCGCGTCCATCTTTTCGCCCAGACCGACGAACTTGATCGGCTTGCCGGTCACGGCCCGCATCGAGAGCGCAGCACCGCCACGGCCATCGCCGTCCATCCGGGTCAGGACAACGCCGGAGATGCCGATACGCTCGTCAAAATTCTCAGCCGTATGCACGGCGTCTTGGCCGGTCAGGCCGTCGACGACCAGCAATGTTTCACGTGGATTGGCCACGTCGCGCACGGCTTCGACTTGGCTCATCAACTCTTCGTCGATGGACAGGCGGCCCGCGGTGTCGAGCATATAGACGTCGTAGCCGCCCAAGCCCGCCTGCGTTTTGGCACGTTTGGCGATCTGGACGGGGCTTTCGCCTTTGACGATCGGCAGCGTGTCGACGCCGATCTGCGTGCCGAGGATTGCCAACTGCTCCATCGCCGCGGGGCGGTTCACGTCGAGCGAGGCCATCAGCACGCGCTTGCCCTCACGGTCTTTCATCCGTTTGGCGAGTTTCGCGGTGGTGGTGGTTTTACCGCCACCCTGAAGGCCGACCATCAGGATCGGCGCGGGCGGGCTGTCGATCTTCAGCGCGCCGGGCTCGCCTTCGCCTTTCAGCACATCGATCAGCGCGTCATGGACAATTTTTACGACCTGCTGGCCCGGCGTGACCGATTTGGTCACCGCTTGGCCGGTGGCCTTTTCCTGTACCGTTTTGACGAACTCACGCGCCACGGGCAGCGAGACGTCGGCCTCCAACAAGGCGACGCGCACTTCGCGCAGGGCGGTTTTGACGTCTTCGTCGCTGAGCGCGCCTTGTTTGGTCAGGCGGTCAAAGACACCAGAGAGCCGTTCGCTTAGATTTTCAAACATGGGCACAGGGCCTTTCGGGTCGGTTGCACTTGCCCCTATTTAAGGACGCGCGCGAAAATGCACAAACGCCCCAGTGGGCGCAACGCGCTGACTGGGGGCGATCCCGACGACAAGCCGGGACCGGAAGGCAATGCTTCCGGAGATTGGGTGGCGTTTACGCGCTGCGGGGCTGTGAGTCAAGCCGCGTGGGGTGGCTGGCGAAAGGCCGCCACGCAAAAGCCGCGCCCCCGGTGTGGGGACGCGGCCGATTTGGAGGAGAGGGCGGGGCGCTTAGGCCGCGTCGCGCAGCGCGTCGATCTGCGCATGGGCGCGGGCGATGGTGCCTTCGGCGTCCACGGCCAGCTGGTCCGCTGCGACGAAGGTCACATCGGTGATGCCCAGAAAGCCCAGCACGAAACGCAGGTAGCCGCTGGCGAAATCGGCGGCGGAATCGATGCCCGTCCCGCCCGAGGCGAAGGCCACGATGACGCGTTTGTCCTCCAGCAGCCCTTGGGGGCCGTCTTCGGTGTAGCGGAAGGTCACGCCGACGCGGGCGATCAGGTCAATCCACGCTTTCAGCGAGGCGGGAATGGTGAAGTTATAGATGGGCGCGCCGATGACGATCGTATCGGCAGCCTGCACTTCGGCGACCAGCGCGTCGGAGAGAGCGAGGGCTTCTTGATCCAACTCTGAACGCTCTTCGGCGGGTTTCACCCGGGCGCTGGCCCATGTCGAATCGATCAGCGGCAGGGGTTCGCTGGCGATGTCGCGGGTGACGACGTCACTGTCGCCGAGCGTCGCTATGATCCGGTCTGTCAGTTTGCGGGTGACGGAGTTCTCGCGGTTCACCGAGGTTTCGATGCGCAATGTGGCCATGGTGTTGATCCTTGTTCCAAGGGTAAATCTGATGCCATTGAATTGGCCATTGTGCTCGCGAACGCAACTGCCAGAATGAACGTTACCATGTTCGTAAATGCACAAGTCGGGAAGGCGAGGTGAACAATGGACAATTGGGATGAAATCAGGACCGCCTATCAGGTCGCCCAGCTTGGCACCGTCAGCGGCGCGGCAGAGGTGCTGGGCGTGCACCATGCCACCGTGATCCGCCATATCGACGCGCTGGAGGGGCGGCTCGGCGTGAAGCTGTTTCAGCGCCATGCCCGCGGTTACACGGCCACCGAAGCGGGGGAGGACCTTCTGCGGGTGGCGCGGGCGACCGACGATCAGTTCAGCCAGTTGGCCGGGCGGATCAAAGGGCGCGGCAGCGATGTTTCGGGGGAGTTGGTAATCACCTCGCTCGATTTCCTCGCCCCGCAGCTTGCGCCCTTGCTGACCGAGTTCCAACGCCAGAACCCCGAACTGGTGGTGCGCTATCTGATCGGAGACCGCTTGTTCCGGCTGGAATATGGCGAGGCGCATGTCGCCATCCGTGCCGGGGCCGCGCCGGATCAGCCCGACAATGTGGTGCAGCCCTATGCGCAACTGGCGGTGGGCGCCTATGCCAGCCGAGATTATGTGGCGCAGTACGGCATCCCGCAGGGGCCGGAGGATTACCACAAGCATCGTTTCATCGCCGCCGACAACCGCGACAGCCGCGCGCCCTATCACAAGTGGCTCTGGTCTACGGTGCCAGAGGAGAGCGTGACATGGCGCAGCACCAGCGGCGCGGCGATGGAGGCGGCATTGCGGGCCGGGGCCGGAATCGGCGGCCTGCCCGCCGCCATGGGGCGCAACGATCCGCAATTGGTCGAGATTCACGCGCCGCGCCCCGATTGGGGCAGTGCGCTTTGGCTGGTCACCCATGTCGATCTACACCGCACCAGCAAGGTGCAGGCGGTGCTGCGGTTCCTCAAGGAACATGCCGAGGAAGCGGTCGCATGTCCCGAATAAGCGCCTCGGCGCAGGGGCATCTGGCGATGCTTTGCTTCTCGGCTTTGGTGGCCGGGTCGTTCTCGCTCGGGTCGCAGGTGGCGAATGAGATCACGCCGACGGCGTTGAACGCCGTGCGTTTTGCCTTGGCGACGGTTTTGGTCGGGGCTTTGGCATGGGGGCGGGGCGATATCAGTCGCGCGGGCTTTGCAGCGCCTTGGCGCTACTTCGTGCTGGCGGGGCTGTTCACGCTCTATTTCGTTTTGATGTTTGAAGGGCTGAAGACCGCGCCCCCGGTGGCCGCGGCGGCGGTCTTTACCCTCGTGCCGGTCATGGCGGCGGGTTTCGCGTGGCTGCTGATGCGACAGGTTATGACAGGGCGGATGGCGCTGGCACTGGCCATCGGCGGGGCGGGGGCGCTTTGGGTGATCTTTCGCGGCGACCTTTCGGCGCTTCTGGCCTTCGACATCGGGCGGGGGGAGGCGATTTATTTCGTCGGCTGCATCAGCCACGCGCTCTATACCCCCATGGTAAGGCGGCTGAACCGCGGAGAAAGCGCGGTGATGTTCACCTTTGGCACCCTGTTGGCGGGCACGGTGCTTTTGGGGCTTTACGGCTGGGAAGACCTCCGCGCGACCGATTGGAGCGCGCTGCGTGCCTTGGTCTGGATCACCATCCTCTATGCCGCGGTCTTCGCCACGGCGGCCACGGTGGTTCTGCTGCAATTCGCGGTGCTGCGGCTGCCTTCGGCCAAGGTCATGGCCTATACCTATCTCACGCCCAGCTGGGTAATCCTGTGGGAGTTGGGCTTTGGCAATGCCCTGCCGGGGGCGCTGGTCTGGGGCGGGGTGCTGCTGACGATCCTCGCGCTTTCGCTGCTGCTGCGCGCGGATGGCGAAGAAAAGTCATAAAAAATTCAAAAAGTTGCGGAATCGGCGGAACCTAAGCGCGACGCCCGGCGTTGGGGCGTGAATTAACAGTGAAGGACACCACCATGCGTAGTATTATTTACCTGATCGGGTTGATCGTCGTGGTTTTGGCTATTTTGCGTTTCGCATTCGGCGTCATCTGACCGTCGATTGATCCTCCCCTTGTCTTATTTACCTCGTGGCAAGGGGGGATCACTCTATCTATATAATCTTCACCTACTCTGACCCTGAGCGCATCTCGCCTTCGCCGCCCTCAGGCAGTTCGATCTCCAAGAAACGTTCGAAGGCATCAAGGTTCACCGGCTCGAATTGCCCGAACCCCTGCATCCAAACCGACGCATCGCGCAGCGCATCCGGTTCCAGTTTGCACCATTTCACCCGCCCCCGCTTTTCCTGACTGATCAGCCCCGCCGCTGTCAGCACGCCTAAATGTTTCGAGATCGCCGCAAGCGACATCTCGAAGGGCTCGGCGACATCGGTCACGGCCATATCATCCTCCAGCAGCATGGCGAGGATGGCGCGACGTGTGGGGTCGGCGAGGGCGGCAAACACCTGATCGAGGTCTTGGGTCATACGCTTGAATAGCGCGGGGCGCGCACAGGCGAAAGCGGGCATTGCGGCTAACTTAACCGCTGAGTTGAATAACCCTTCGGCGCGATTTCCGTGGGATTTGCCGGGCCCATTTCAAGTGCCAGCGGGCTCCGCCTACCGTAAGCCCTTGTAAACGAATAAAAACCCGCGGCGGCCAAGGTTGTTGACTCTAACCCGCCCTGACAGTAGCACCGCAGCAGATATTCCTAAGGGGAATTTGGTGTGACCAGCCCGGACCAACGGCAGCAGATGGAGCAGCTTGAGGCCAGACTGGCGGCTGCGAAAGAACGCGGCGCACCCAAGCCCCGGGCGGATGAACATTACTCGCAGGCCAATATGGCATGGCGAATGGTGATCGAACTTGTGGCCGGTCTTGGGATCGGTTTCGGCATCGGATACGGGCTTGATGTGCTCTTTGGCACGCTGCCCATCTTCATGGTGCTATTTGTAATGCTGGGCCTTGCGGCGGGGGTGAAGACGATGCTCCGCACCGCTGAGGAAATCCAGGGTAAACAACAGGCCGAACCGGCCGAACAGGATACGCCCCATTCGGGCAAGGACGAGGGAGCCTGAGATGGCAACAGAGACACACGGCGCTGAAACAGGCGGTCTGGAATTCCACCCGATGGACCAGTTCATCGTATCGCCGCTCTTTGGCGACGATGCTTCCGTTGCTTGGTACACCATCACCAACGCGACCTTCTGGATGGCGCTGGCGGTTCTGGCCACTTTCGCGATGCTCGTTCTGGGCAGCGCGCGCCGCTCGGTCGTTCCGGGCCGTATGCAGTCGGTGGCTGAACTGGCCTATGGCTTCATCCACAAGATGGTCGAAGATATCTGCGGCAAAGAGGGGCTGAAGTTCTTCCCCTATATCATGACCCTGTTCATGTTCATCGTCATGGCCAACTTCCTCGGCCTGATCCCGACAGCCTTCACCCCCACCGCGCATTTCTCGGTGACCGTGGTGCTGGCGCTGGCGGTGTTCATCACCGTGACCGTCGTCGGTTTCGTCAAGAATGGCGCGGCGTTCCTGAGCCTCTTCTGGGTGTCCTCGGCGCCTCTGGCCCTGCGCCCCGTGCTGGCGATCATCGAGCTGATCAGCTACTTCGTGCGCCCGGTCAGCCACTCCATTCGTCTGGCGGGCAACGTCATGGCGGGCCACGCGGTGATCAAGGTTTTCGCCGGTTTCGCCGCCATCGCTGTCATCTCACCGGTTTCGGTCGTCGCGATCACCGCGATGTACGGTCTCGAAGTGCTGGTGGCCTTTATTCAGGCCTATGTCTTCACCATCCTGACATGCGTGTACCTCAAGGACGCGCTGCACCCCGCACACTAACAACCCCAACAACGGCGGGGCTTCCCGTCAAAGTTTTAACTTCCAATCGTAAGGAGATACCCCAATGGAAGGTCAACTCGCACATATCGGCGCAGGCATCGCAGGTCTCGGCACAGGCATCGCAGCCCTGGGTGTCGGCAACGTTGCCGCCAACTTCCTGTCCGGCGCACTGCGCAACCCCTCGGCAGCCGCAAGCCAGACAGCGACCCTGTTCATCGGCATCGCTTTCGCAGAAGCTCTGGGGATCTTCTCGTTCCTCGTCGCTCTGCTGCTGATGTTCGCTGTCTAAGCTCTCGGAACTGTAATCCTTACGAGCGGGCAGGCGCGCATCGCCGTGTCTGCCCGGCTGTAACGGCAAAGTTTCCAAGGAGAAGCCACGATGGCAACTGTAACAACCAGCGACGGGCTGGCCGACGCGACCGGCATTGCGACCCATGCTGCCGAAACGCCGGGCATGCCGCAGCTGAACTTCGATCACTGGGGCAACCAGATTTTCTGGCTGATCCTGGCGCTGATCGCCACCTACCTGATCCTGTCGCGCGTGGCTCTGCCTCGTATCGGTGCGGTTTTGGCTGAACGCCAAGGGACCATCACCAATGACATCGCGGCTGCCGAAGACCTCAAGGTCAAGGCGCAGGAAGCCGAAGCCGCCTATGACAAGGCCCTGATCGACGCCCGTGCCGAGGCACAGCAGATCGTGGCTCAGGCAAAAGCGGACATGCAGGCTGATCTGGATGCCGAAATGGCCAAGGCCGATGCCGAGATTGCCGCGCAAGTGGCGGAATCGGAAAAAGCCATCGCCGAAATTCGCGCGGGCGCCATGGACAACGTACAAGCCGTTGCCAAGGACACCGCCGAGGCCCTCGTCGCCGCTCTGGGTGGCACGGCCGATACCGCAACCGTCAGCGCTGCCGTCGACGCGCGGATGAAAGGATAAGCCATGACCAAATCCATGCGCCTGACACTTTCGACCCTGCTCGCCGGTCTCGCCGCTTCGCCGGCGCTTGCCGCCACGGGGCCGTTCTTTTCGCTGCGCAACACCGATTTCATCGTGTTGCTGGCCTTCCTGCTGTTCCTTGGGATCCTGATTTACTTCAAGGTGCCAACGCTTTTGATCGGCATGCTCGACAAACGCGCCGACGGCATCAAGACCGAGCTGGAAGAAGCCCGCGCCCTGCGTGAAGAAGCGCAAACCCTGCTGGCCTCTTACGAGCGCAAGCAGAAAGAGGTGCAGGACCAAGCGGACCGGATCGTGTCTTCTGCCAAGGAGGACGCCCGTCTTGCCGCCGAACAGGCGCGGGCGGATATGGCCAAGTCGCTTGAGCGTCGCATGGCCGCCGCGAAAGACCAGATCAGCTCGGCCGAGGCCGCCGCTGTGAAGGAAGTCCGCGACCAAGCCGTGACCATCGCCGTGGCCGCCGCGCGCGACGTGATCGCCAAGCAGATGACCGCCGCACAGGGCAACAAGCTGATCGACGAAGGCATCGCCCAAGTCGAAGCCAAACTGCACTGAACCAGCGTTTTATAGAGTTTTGAAAGTCCCGGCCCCGCCGGGGCTTTTTCTTTTGCGTTAGGCTTTTGTTAACTCTGCAGGGGCAGGGTTGAGCCATGCGGTTGCTCGTTATCATTGTAGTCTTATTCAGCCTCGCGGCCTGTACGGCGCCCAGTCGGGAGTTTCGGGGGCTGCCAGCGCAGCGGATCACCGTGGAGGGGTCGGTGTTCGATGTCCGCGTTCGAGGGGAGCGGGCAGAGGCGGTGCGGGTAAACACCCAATACGCACCGCGCTTTGGCCCCATCCGCGCGCGGGCCGGGCGCGCGATGGCACTGGTTAGCGGCTGTGAGGTGAAGGAGGTTCTGGGCGATCAGGCGCTGGCGCTTGGGGTGTTGGATTGTGATTAGCCCGGGCTTTGTATTGCGGCATCGCATGGGGCGAGGGGCGCGGAATGGGCGAAGCGTGCTATCGACCCGATCCAACCGCGTGCCCGATAGGGCAACCTCGCCGATCAAGACAATATCTTGTGGATAACCGCCGACCGCCCCCTCTCCCTTGGGGCTTTTGATTGACTCGGACCCATGCCAAACGGCAAGTTCGCCGCTCAGGCGAGAATCAATCACGGCAGGGCTAACTTGCGCTTTTCCAAACTCAGATTAACCGGCTTCAAAAGCTTTGTGGACCCGACCGACCTCGTCATTTCCGACGGGTTGACCGGGGTCGTGGGGCCGAACGGCTGTGGCAAATCCAACCTGCTCGAAGCGCTACGGTGGGTGATGGGCGAAAACCGCCCCACGGCCATGCGCGGCGGCGGTATGGAAGATGTGATCTTCGCCGGAGCCTCCTCCCGGCCCGCACGCAACTTCGCCGAAGTGGCGCTGCACCTAGACAACAGCGACCGGCTCGCGCCTGCGGGGTTTAACGAGCAAGACGCGCTTGAAATCGTCCGCCGGATCACCCGCGACGTGGGCAGTGCCTATAAGGTGAACGGCAAGGATGTGCGTGCCCGCGATGTACAGATGCTTTTCGCCGATGCCTCGACCGGGGCGCATAGCCCCGCTTTGGTGCGGCAGGGGCAGATTGCCGAGTTGATCAACGCCAAGCCGAAAAGCCGCCGCCGCATTTTGGAAGAGGCCGCTGGCATCTCGGGGCTGTATCAGCGCCGCCATGAGGCCGAGTTGAAACTCAACGGGGCGGAGCAAAACCTCGCCCGCGTAGATGATGTGGTCGAACAACTGGCCGCGCAATTGGCCACGCTGGCCCGGCAAGCCCGGCAGGCGGCGCGGTATCGTGAGATTGGCGAAGCATTGCGCAATGCCGAGGGCTTGCTGCTGTATCGCCGCTGGCGCGAAGCCGATGAGGCGCGTGCGAAAGCCGAGGGGGAACTGCGTGCCCGCATCGCCGCCACGGCAGAGGCCGAAGCGCAGGTGCGCCGCGTGGCCGAAGGGCGTGAGGAGGCCGAAGCCGCCTTGCCGCCCCTGCGCGAGGAAGAGGCGATTGCGACTGCGATCCTGCAACGTTTGACCACGCAGCGCGACACGTTGACTGAGGAAGAGGCACGGGCGGCGTCGCTGATCGAAACCCTGACAGGCCGCATTGCCCAACTGACCCGCGATATCGACCGCGAAGGCGGGCTGAATCGCGACGCGGAAGAAACGATCGCGCGGCTCGAAGAGGAAGCGGAAGACCTCACCAAGGCGGACAAGGGGCACGACAGCGCGGTTGAGGCGGCGGAACAGGCTGCGCGGGAGGCAGCCGAAGTCTTGCAAACCCGCGAGGCCGATCTTTCGCAGCAGACCGAAGACGTGGCCCGTTTGGCGGCGCGCCACAGTTCGGCGGAACGCCTGCTTCAGGACAGCCGCAAGACGTTGGAAAAGTCGGAAGCCGAGGCCCGCAAGGCCCGCGATGCGGTGGCGCAAAGCCAAGCGACCCTCGACAAGGCCGGGCTAGATTTCGCGGCGGCTGAGAAGGCCGAAGCCGCTGCCGTCACCGCCTCGGCGGCGGCGGATGCCGCCCTTTTGGCTGCCGAAGAGACTCGCGCCGACACGCAATCGCGCGAGGCTGAGGCCCACGCGGAGCGCTCTGAGGCGGAGGGCGAGGCCAAGGCTCTGCGCGCCGAGGTTGGCGCGCTGGCAAAGCTGGTGGAGCGTGACAGTGCCGAAGGCGGGCAGGTTCTCGACCGGTTGCAGGTGGAACAGGGCTTTGAGAAAGCGCTCGGCGCGGCCTTGGCCGATGACCTGCGCGCGCCTGAGGTAGAGGCCGATCGCCCCTCAGGCTGGGCGCATTTGCCGAGCTACCCGGCGCCTCAGCCACTGCCCGCCGGGGTGACGCCGCTCACACAGCATGTCACCGTGCCGCAGGTGCTAGAGCGCCGGATGGCCCAAGTCGGACTCGTTGACGCCGACGCGGGCGCTGAGCTTCAGGCGCAGTTGCAGCCGGGGCAGCGCTTGGTGTCGAAGGAGGGGGACCTCTGGCGGTGGGACGGTTTCCGTGCCATGGCCGAAGATGCGCCATCGGCCGCCGCGCTGCGCTTGCAGCAGTTGAACCGGTTGGAAGTCCTGAAACAGACGTTGGAACAGGCCAGCACCCGTGCCGATGCCGCGCGGGCGGCGCATGAGACCCTCCAGCAGCAATTGGCCGAACAGGCCGAGGCCGACAAACGGGCCCGCGAGGCGCGGCGCGATGCGGACCGGCAGGTCGCCGAGGCGGGCCGCGCGTTAAGTCGGGCAGAGGCGGATCGCAACCTCGCCCAAAGCCGGTTGGAATCCCTCGGCCTTGCCGTGAAGCGCCATGAGGAAGCCGCGATCA
This sequence comes from Sulfitobacter sp. M85, assembly GCF_029285915.1. NCBI lineage: Bacteria > Pseudomonadati > Pseudomonadota > Alphaproteobacteria > Rhodobacterales > Roseobacteraceae > Sulfitobacter > Sulfitobacter sp. M85. Next base: position 21,609 of record NZ_JABECQ010000001.1, on the reverse strand, counting down.
CCGCGCGGGCCGAGGTGATGGACGCCGAGCGCACGCTGGCGGGCTTGGATGACCTTTCCGCCGCCCGTGCGACTGTCGAGGATGTCCGCATGACGGTCGAGGCGTCGCGGATCACCATGATGTCGCGCCGCTCGGCCCATGACGAATTGCGCCGCGAGGGCGAGGCGCGCAGACGGCGGCTGCAAGAGGTCGCGAAAGAGGTCAGCGGCTGGCGAAATCGCTTGGAGACGGCGGGCAAGCGCAGCGCTGAATTGGTCGAGCGCAAGACCGCGTCGGAGGCCGAATTGACTGAGGCGAGCGCCGTTCCGGCGGAGATCGCGGCGAAGCGGGAAGACCTGTCAGGCGCGATCACCTCTGCCGAGGCCCGCCGCGCCCATGCCACGGAAACGCTGGCCGCCGCGGAAGCCGCCTTGAAAGCCGCGACGGATGCCGAGCGCGACGCGGAGCGGCAGGCATCGGATGCGCGGGAGGCCCGTGCCCGGGCCGAGGCCCGCAGCGATGCCGCCCGTGAAACGGTGACCCATGCGGCAGAGCGCATTCAGGACGAACGGCAAAGCACGCCCGAGGCGCTGCGCGATGCGCTTGATGTCGAGACGGATCAGATTCCACCGGTGGAAACGCTTGAAGAGGACGTGAACCGATACAAGCGGCAGCGGGATTCCTTGGGCGCAGTGAACCTGCGCGCCGAGGATGATGCGAAAGAGATACGCGAAGAGCACGAAGCGCTGCTGACTGAGAAGGCCGATCTGGAAGAAGCGATCAAGACCCTGCGCAGCGGCATTGCGGGCCTCAACCGCGAGGGGCGGGAGCGGCTGCTGACCGCCTTTGATCAGGTGAACGCGAATTTCTCGATGCTGTTCACCCATCTCTTCGGCGGCGGTGAGGCGAACCTTGTGATGGTCGAAAGCGACGATCCCTTGGAAGCCGGGTTGGAGATCATGTGCCAGCCGCCGGGCAAGAAGCTGAGCACCCTCAGCCTGCTGTCGGGTGGGGAGCAGACATTGACCGCGATGGCGCTGATCTTTGCCGTCTTCCTCGCCAATCCGGCCCCGATCTGTGTGCTGGATGAGGTCGACGCGCCGCTTGATGACGCAAATGTGACCAGGTTCTGTGATCTGCTGGATGAGATGTGCCGTCAGACCGACACGCGCTTTCTGATCATCACGCACCATGCGGTGACGATGGCCCGGATGGACCGGCTCTTTGGCGTCACCATGGCGGAGCAGGGGGTGAGCCAGTTGGTTTCTGTCGATTTGAAAAAGGCGGAAACGCTGGTCGCGTAAAGGTGGGAGACGCCGGTTCCTTTAACCGGCCCTTAAAGCGGGTGCGCATCAGTTTGCCGCGGGCTGTATTGGCCGCTGGTCAGTTGTTATGAGCCGTATGTTTGTTATCGGTATGTGCGTAAACGAACTTCTGCGTTCAGCCTTTCCGCGACACGGTGACGCCGGAAACATCCTCAATAAACGTTAAAATTCGGGCCTTTACGGCATCGTCCTTGATAGAGCCGATGGCGCTTACGATGTCGAGAGAAGGGTCGTTTCTGCTCTCGGGGGTGTCATCGTCAAGCCCTTCGAAGAAATAGCTGGGGGTGACATCCAGTATACGGGCCAGCTCATGCAAACGGCTGGCGGCGATCCGGTTGGAGCCGATTTCATACTTCTGGATCTGCTGAAAGGACAGTTTGAGTTCGCGTGCCACATCGGTCTGGGATTGCCGTCGCAGGGTGCGTGCCTGCTTGAGCCGGCGACCGACGTGAACGTCTACGGGGTGGGACATGGTTCAATACCTCAGGTTGAGTACAATATATTCACTACCCGCAATGTATTGAGGATCAATTGCCTAGTTCTGGCCTCTTTGCGTTAACCAATTCACCCTAGCTGTATGGATTATGTTGCGTTACCGGGTGATTCATGTACCATCTCTTGCCTATGAACCAGCATATGTCGGATATTGAGCGGGTCGCACCCGTGCCCCAAGCCTTGCAGAAGGACCCCGCTCCGGCGCTTCTGTTCGAGATGATGCGCTCTTTCGTGACGCTGGCGCATACTTTGAACCTCAGCCATGCGGTCGCCGAATTGGCCAGCACGCGGCAAACGGTACGGCGACATATCCAGCAGTTGGAAGAGGCGATGGCCGCGCCGCTGTTTACCATCGAAAATCGCCGCTATTCCCTGACCAAGGTCGGCCTGGAAGCCTTGCCCGAGGCACGCGATATTCTCGATCGGGGCAAGCTGTGGCTGGATGGCAAAACGCGCCATGCCGATGGCATGCTGCGCCTTTCGCATGAAGAGCCGAACGGTTGGTCCTTTCACCAACAACAGCAGCCTCTGTCGCTGATCTGGGACGGTGGCTCTGCCATGCTTCAGGCCGTGTTGCAGGCGTGGAGCTTGAGCCGGGGTGAGTTGGAAAGCGAAGCCTTTCGCGCCATGCGCCCCTATGTGTTGGTGTATCGCGATTCGCCCAATGGATGGATTTGTACCGAAGTGGGGGAGAAATCCTTTTACACGCAATGGTGGGGCTGGACCAACGCGCGCAGCAGCATAGGACGGCCGATCAAGCTGTTTCCGGGCGGGCCTGAGTTCGAGAATATGCTGAACTACCCCTTTCGGGAGGTCGAAGCGACCTGTGGCGTTCGCTTGGACGAGGTGGTCACCGAAATCCCGCGGGAGGAGGGGGGCGCGCCGGTGCCTTTGGCCTATAAACGTTTGCTGATGGCCGGGCGCTATCCGGATAAGAGCTTTGCCCTGATCGCGGCGGTTGATCGGTCGACCTCGGTCAATATCGTCGGCGTCGATGATAGTTTCCTGCGCGAGATGCCTTTGGATGCGAAGGTGACTTTCGCAGGCTAAGGGTTACGGAGCGTGAGATGCGAAAAGGGCCGCCCAACAGGGGCGGCCCTTTCTGTTTCATCCTTGGCGAAAGGCTCAGCTGATCGCCGCGGCTTTCACGTCGTCGTCGATATGGGGCAGGTACTGCTCGAAGTTGTCCGAGAACATCTTGACCAGTTTTGCCGCCTGACGGTCATAGGCTTCCGGGTCGTCCCAAGTGCGGCGCGGGTCGAGCAGAATGTCGGCGACGCCGTTCACCTCGACAGGGACATCGAAGCCGAAGTTCGGATCCTTACGGAACTCGGCATCCGCCAGACGGCCCTCGAGGGCGGCACTCAGCAGGGCGCGGGTCGCCTTGATCGGCATCCGCGAGCCGGTGCCGTATGCGCCGCCGGTCCAGCCGGTGTTCACCAGCCAGCAGGTGGCGCCGTGCTGGGCGATCTTTTCGCGCAAGAGGTTGCCGTAAACCTCGGGCCGGCGCGGCATGAAGGGGGCGCCGAAACAGGTGGAGAATGTGGGCTCCGGCTCGGTTACGCCACGCTCGGTGCCCGCCACCTTGGAGGTGAAGCCCGACAGGAAGTGATACATCGCCTGCGCCGGGCTCAGCCGTGCGATCGGGGGCAGCACGCCGAAGGCATCGCAGGTCAGCATGATGATGTTTTTCGGGTGGCCGCCGACGGCCTTCTCACTTGCGTTCGAGATGTAGTGCAGCGGGTAGGCGGCGCGCATGTTGGCGGTGAGCGAGTCGTCGTCGAAGTCGAGCTCGAAGGTGTCGGGATCGAAGACCATATTCTCGATCACGGTGCCGAACTTGGAGGTCGTTGCGTAGATCTCCGGCTCCGCCTCGGGGTTGAGGTTGATGGTCTTGGCATAGCAGCCGCCTTCGAAGTTGAAGGTGCCATTGTCGGACCAACCGTGCTCGTCATCGCCGATCAGCGTGCGCTCGGGATCGGCGGAGAGGGTGGTCTTGCCGGTGCCCGAGAGGCCGAAGAAAACCGCGGTATCGACCGGGTTGCCGTTGGCGTGGTTGGCCGAGCAGTGCATCGGCATGATGCCTTTTTCCGGCAGCAGGTAGTTCAGCAGGGTGAAGACCGACTTCTTGTTCTCGCCCGCGTATTCGGTGCCGCCGATGAGGATCATCTTACGGTCGAAGTTCATCGCGATCACGGTTTCGCTGCGGCAGTCATGCTTGGCCGGATCGGCTTGGAAGCTGGGGCAGTTGATGACGGTGAAATCGGCGGTGAAGTCCTTCAACGCTTCGGCATCGGGGCGGCGCAGCATGGTGCGGATGAAAAGACCATGCCAAGCCAGCTCGGTAACCATGCGCACGTTGATCGCATGTTTGGGGTCCGCCCCGCCGACGAGGTCTTGGACGAAGTAGTCCTTGCCTTGCATATGTGCGAGCATGTCTTCGTAAAGCGCGTCGAAGCCCTCGGGCGACATCTCGGCGTTGTTTTCCCACCAGATGCTCTCGGCCACGCTGTCGGTCTTGACCACGTGTTTGTCCTTGGGCGAGCGGCCCGTGAACTTGCCGGTGGTCACGAGGAAGGCCCCGCCTTTGCCAAGGCTGCCTTCGCCCCGTTTCAATGCCGCCTCGACCAGCGCAGGCTCGGTCAGGTTGTAATAGACATCGCCAAGCCCGCTGATCTTTTGATCCTCAAGGCTGAACTGCGGGTTTACCCGTCCAAATGTCATATGATGTCTCCTGTGGTAGCGCGTGAGCAGCGCAGAACGTGTCCGAGCGGGCGCAATTGCCCTGGGCGTCGGGGGCCTTGAGAGCCTCTTAACACGGGCGTTTTCTGGTTGAACAGGCAGCTTTGTCACAGTTAGCGCCATCATCTAAAACTTTGTTTCCGAGCGCTTAGAACCCGGCCCAATGCGGCGCGCGGGGCCCCGGCTTCCTCTTGGAGCGGGCCGGTCAAAGTGCGGCAATTTAGCCATTCCTAACCAAATTATGACGGAATTGGTGCATCTCAGAGGCACGATTCGCACTTAAGGATTGATTCGATCTGGAATATTGGAGATCACTGACTCCAAAAATAAGAACGAATTGAGCAGCATAAGGAAGCAGGCAATGTCAAAGATCGCATTGGTAGACGATGACAGGAACATCCTGACATCCGTTTCGATGACTCTTGAAGCTGAAGGTTTCGAAGTGGAAACCTATAACGATGGCCAAGCGGCGCTGGACGCCTTCAACAAGAAACTGCCCGATATGGCGGTGCTGGACATCAAGATGCCCCGTATGGACGGCATGGATCTGCTCCAACGTCTGCGCCAGAAAACAGCGATGCCGGTGATCTTCCTGACCTCCAAAGACGATGAGATCGACGAGGTGCTGGGTCTGCGCATGGGGGCTGACGATTACGTCAAAAAGCCCTTCAGCCAGCGCCTGTTGGTCGAGCGTATCCGCGCTCTTCTGCGCCGCCAAGACGCGGTCGAGACCAATGAGGTCGGCGATACCGAAGAGACCAAGGTGATGGAACGCGGCGATCTGCGGATGGACCCGCTGCGCCACGCGGTGAGCTGGAAGGGCAAGGATGTGTCGCTGACCGTGACCGAATTCCTGCTGCTGCAAGCCCTCGCGCAGCGCCCCGGTTTCGTGAAATCGCGCGACCAACTGATGGATGTGGCCTATGATGATCAGGTCTATGTGGATGACCGCACCATCGACAGCCACATCAAGCGCCTGCGCAAGAAGATGCGCAGCGCGGATGATGAATTCTCGGCGATCGAGACGCTTTACGGCATCGGCTATAGATATAACGAAGAGTAAACCCGTCGGTTAACGCGGGTCGAAAGGAAGCTTGTGCGGGACATGGCTGCTGGCAGGGACGGTGATGTTGTACTGGGGGACGATTGGGTCACTCCCGACAGTGCCGCGCCGGATGAAATTCGGGTCAAGCGCGAACGGCGGGGGCTGTTCTCGCTCCGCTCCTCGCCGCTGACGCGCAAGATCATTACCTTCAACCTGATCGCGCTGAGCGTTCTGGTGGCGGGGATCCTCTACCTCAATTCCTCGCGCGACAGTCTGGCGCTGCAACGCGCTGCGGCGCTGGTCTCTGAGACCGAGCTGATCGCCGATGTGATCGAAGCGCAACTGCCCGCGGGTGCGCCGGTGAACCTGACCACCGGCGATGGCGTCGATGTGGCTGCCACGCTCGACGGGCTGGACCTGCGCGGCGGTATCGAAGTCTTTGTCTATGATCCGGCGGAAACCTTGGTCGCCCGCACCGCAGGCAGCCTCACCGTGGCCGAGGCCCTCGCCGCCTCCGAGGCGGGTGAGCGGACCTTGCTGAACGACGGGTTGAATTGGCTTTGGGACCGGGTCTCGGCCCCCTTCAGCACCGATGAGCTCACCGCCACCCCGCCGCTTGAAGAGCAATTGCGCGGCATGGTTGGCACCAGCGTGATCAGTGGCACCCGGCGCGAAGGCACGCTTGCCATCGAAGGCGGCACGCTTTTCAGCGTGGTGACTCCCATCATGCAGGGCGAGACCCCCGTCGGCGTGGTCGCCGTGGCCAGCGCCGCGGGAGAGATCGACCGCCTTGTGCGCAGCGAACGCGAGCGCGTCTTGCAGATTTTCGTCATCGCGACCCTCGTCTCCATCGGCCTCAGCCTCGTTCTGGCCTCGACCATCGCCAATCCGCTGGCCGACCTCTCTGCCGCCGCCGAACTGGGCCGCGACAAGGACGCGCGCAAAATGAACCCCGGCCGCATCCGCATTCCCGATCTGACCGCGCGGCCTGATGAGATTGGCCGCCTGTCAGGCGCGCTGCGCGGCATGGTCTCGGCGCTCTACAACCGGATCGACGGCAACGAACAATTCGCCGCCGATGTGGCCCATGAGATCAAGAACCCGCTCGCTTCGCTCCGGTCTGCCGTGGGCACGCTGCGCATGGTCAAGCGCGACGACCAGCGCGAGAAACTGCTGGATGTGATCGAACATGACGTGCGCCGCCTCGACCGTTTGGTGAGCGACATTTCCAATGCCTCGCGGCTCGATTCCGAACTGGTCAAGGAAGAGGAAGAGCCCTTCGACCTGCTGCAAATGCTGGGCAATCTGGGCCAGTACCTCGGCGAAGACGCGAAATCCAAAGGCATCGATTTCATCACTGATCTCCCCGCTGCGCCGATCACCGTGCATGGGCTGGAAGCCCGTTTGGCGCAGGTCTTTGTGAACCTGATCACCAACGCGATTTCCTTTTGCGAAGACGGCGACGCGATCCGGGTCTGGGCCCGCAAACGTGCCAATCGCGTGTTGATCGTGGTCGAGGACACCGGCCCCGGCATCCCCGAGCAGGCGCTCGGCAAAATCTTTAAACGCTTCTATTCGCAGCGCCCCGAAGAGCATTTCGGCAATAACTCCGGCCTCGGCCTCGCAATCTCCAAGCAGATCGTCGAAGCCCATGGCGGCGTGATTTGGGCCGAGAACATCCGCCCGACCGAAGCCGACATTACCTCCGAACCGCTCGGCGCGCGTTTTGTCGTGGGGCTGCCCACCTGAATCCCGGGCGCGGGGCCTGATATGACCGTCGAGCGCGAAAACCTCCACGCCAGCTGCGTGGCGATCAATGGGCGCGGGGTGCTGATCCTTGGGCCGTCGGGTGCAGGCAAATCGGCGCTCGCCCTGCAACTGATCGCCCTCGGTGCCAAGCTGGTGGCCGATGATCGCACCGATATCATGCGCGAGGGGGATCAGGTGATCGCCAGCGTCCCCGAGCCGATCCGTGGCCTGATCGAGGCACGCTATGTGGGCATTCTGCGGGCCGAGGATCACGGCCCCGTGCCGCTGGCCCTCGTCGTCGATCTGGCCCGCACCGAAGACCAGCGTCTTCCCGAAGGGCACAGCCATATGCTACGGGGTGTCACGTTGCCCTGTTTTCACAAATGCGATAGCGCTCATTTTGCGGCAGCAATTCATCTGTATATGTCAGGTGTGGAAGAACCGAATTGATCAGTCAGACCTCATCAACAGACCCCGCCCCCCGGCGGTTGGTCCTTGTCACCGGCCCTTCGGGCGCCGGGCGGTCCTCCGCGCTCAACGTGCTGGAGGATGCGGGGTTTGAGGCGATCGACAACCTGCCGCTGCGGCTGCTGCCCGCGCTGCTTGACCGCCCCGGCGATGCGCAATCGGTGGCCTTGGGGATCGACGCCCGCAACCGGGACTTTTCCACCGAAGGCGTGCTGGAGCTGATGGGCCGCCTAACGGCTGAACCGGGGTGGCGCGCGGAACTGCTCTATCTCGACTGCGCGCCCGATGTGCTGCTGCAACGCTTTTCCGAAACCCGCCGCCGCCATCCGCTGGCCCCGGCTGACCGCCCAGTCGACGGGATCGCACGCGAGCAGGAACTGCTCCACCCGATCCGCGCCCGTGCCGACGTGCTGATCGATACGACAACGCTGAACGTTCACGAGCTGCGCGCCGAGGTCGAGCAATGGTTCGCCCCCGGCGGGCAACGCCAACTCACGGTCTCGGTACAAAGCTTTTCCTACAAGCGGGGCCTCCCGCGTGGCGTTGATGTGGTGCACGACTGCCGCTTTCTGAACAATCCCTATTGGGTGCCCGAATTGCGCAGCAGCGACGGGCGCGACCCTTCCGTCGCGGCCCATGTGGCGGGGGACAAACGCTACGCGGATTTCGCCGACAAGGTGCTCGACCTCAGCCTCCTGCTCCTGCCCGCCTACCGCGAAGAGGGCAAATCCCATATCTCCATCGCCTTTGGCTGCACGGGCGGGCAACACCGCTCTGTCGCCATGGCCGAAGATCACGCTTTGCGCCTTGCAGAGCAGGGCTGGCAGGTGTCAATTAGGCATCGAGAGCTGGACCGTCAGCATCGTGAAGGAAGCAAGCCGTGATCGGGATCGTCATCGTCGCACATGGGGGGCTGGCGCAAGAATATCTTGCCGCCATCGAACATGTCGTGGGATCCCAATTCGGCGTGCGCGCCATCGCCATCGAAGCCGACCATGACCGCGCAGACAAAGAACGCGAGATCTGCAGCGCCGCCGATGCGGTGGACCAAGGCGCCGGTGTGGTGGTTGTCACCGATCTTTTTGGCGGCTCCCCCTCGAACCTCAGCCTCTTGGCCTGCCGCCCGGAAAACCGCCGGATCATCTACGGCGCGAACCTGCCCATGCTGATCAAACTCGCCAAATCGCGGCATATGGATGTGCCCGATGCCGTGCGTGCCGCGCTCGAAGCTGGTAAGAAGTATATCGACAGCCAGAATGTCAGCGCAGGTTAGAAGGCCCCAAGACGTCATGCCCGAATTTTCTTTAAAGATCGTTAACGAAAAAGGCCTGCACGCGCGCGCCTCCGCCAAATTGGTCGAGGTGGTCGAGGCGTTTGATGCCCGCGCTGAAGTCAGCAAGGATGGCATGTCGGCCTCGGGCGACAGTATTATGGGGCTCTTGATGCTCGGCGCGTCGCGCGGCACCACCATCGATGTCCAAACCTCCGGCCCCGATGCCGAGGCCTTGGCCGAAGCTTTGACCGCCCTCGTGGCGGATAAGTTCGGCGAAGGGTTTTAGGCCCGCCAAGCGGGAAAAAGGATCCGCCGACCCCATGGAAGACGTGCAAAACATCGCGGCCGAGCCGGCCCAGACAGGCGACGGCACGGTGACCTTCACCAAATACGACCGCCGCAGCCTGTCCTATGCCTCGACCTTCGATGACCCATGGAAGGCGCGGGTGATCTCCGCGATGGAGCTTTTCACCGGCAAGCTCAAAATCCTGCGTCTGATCCGTAAGTTCGAACAACGCGGCACCCCCTCGGGCCAAGCCTTTTGGCGCGCGGCACTCGACACGATGGGCATCGACCTCACAACCCCGCAAGAGCAGTTGGACCGCATCCCGAAAGAAGGACCGGTCGTGGTCGTGGCAAACCACCCCCACGGCATGGTCGACGGTATGATTTTCGCCGATCTCATCGGCCGCGTGCGCCCCGATTACCGTATCCTCACCCGGTCGCTGCTCACTTCCATCGACGAGGTGGCGGGCAGCTACATGATCCCGGTGCCCTTCCCACATGACCCGGATGCGCAGCGCAAAGGCGTGGAAATGCGCGCCAAGGCCATGGCCCACCTCAAAGAAGGCGGCGTCGTGGCGCTCTTCCCCTCCGGCGTCGTCGCAGCCTCGGAAAGCTGGTGGGGCCCGGCGGTCGAAGCGGAATGGAACGTCTTCACCGCCAAGATGATCCGCCGTTCCGGTGCGCAGGTGGTGCCGATGCGCTTCCCGGGCCAGAACAGCCGCGCCTATCAGATTGCCAACAGGCTCAGCCCGATGCTGCGCCAAGGGCTCTTGCTGCATGAAATCGCCCACGCCTGCGACAAACCCCAAGGGCCCATCGTCGGCCACCCGCTCGCCCGCGAAGAGATCGACCGCTGGGCCGACGACCCGCGCGGCTTCATGGCCTGGCTGCGCGCCCATACTCTGGCGCTCACCAACTAAACTTCATCCTTTTAAAAATACCCTCGGGCGCGATGGGGGCAGGGCCCCCAACACCCTCGCAACTCAGCGCGTCGGAACGGGCTTTTCGCCGCGGTAGTCATAGAACCCGCGCTGCGTCTTGCGCCCCAACCACCCGGCTTCGACATATTTGGTCAGCAGCGGGCAGGGGCGATATTTCGTATCCGCCAACCCGTCATGCAGAACGTTCATAATGGCAAGGCAGGTGTCCAGACCAATAAAGTCCGCAAGCTCCAGCGGCCCCATCGGATGGTTCGCCCCCAGCTTCATCGAACTGTCGATCGACTCGACGTTGCCGACCCCTTCGTAGAGCGTATAGACCGCCTCGTTGATCATCGGCATCAGGATGCGGTTCACGATGAAGGCGGGGAAATCCTCGGCCGAGGCGGCGGTCTTGCCCAAACGGTCCACCACGGCTTTGCAAGCGTCATAGGTCTCGCTGTCCGTGGCGATGCCGCGGATCAATTCGACCAGCTGCATCACCGGCACAGGGTTCATGAAGTGAAAGCCCATGAATTTCTCGGGCCGGTCTGTGCGGCTGGCAAGGCGGGTGATCGAGATCGAGGAAGTGTTCGAGGTCAGGATCGTCGTCGGTTTCAAATGCGGGATCAGGTCTTCAAAGATCGCCTGTTTCACCGTTTCGCGCTCGGTCGCGGCTTCGATCACCAGATCGCTTTGGCCCAGATCGCTTAGCGTCTGCGTCGTGGTGATCCGCGCCATGGCGGCGTCCCGGTCGGCGGCGGTGATCTTCTCGCGGCTGACTTGGCGGTCCATATTGCCGGTCACGGTTTTCATCGCTTTGGCCAGCGCATCGGCGCTGACATCGTTCAGCAGCACGTCGTAGCCTGCCAGCGCCATGACATGGGCGATCCCATTGCCCATTTGCCCCGCTCCCACGATACCGATTGTCTGGATGTCCATGGCCTGTCCTTTGCTTGAGTTCGGCGCACAATAGGGCGCGTAGCGGGGGTGCCGCAAGGGCAGCTGTTTACGAAATATCACGACAAATTCGCCCGTTAACAGAATCGCAGCCCCTGCTGTGCAATCTGGCTTTGGGTGAACAAAAAGGTGGGTTCGATGACCTATGATGCAGTGGGGCCAGCGCCTCTGGACTATTTGCCATGCCGCTATGGCACGTCAAAGCTGATGTTTCGCGGCCCGCGCCGCAGGTTGGAGGCGCCCTATATCGCCTTTCTCGGCGGGACGGAGACCTATGGAAAATTCATTGAAGAGCCGTTTCCCGCACGGGTCGAGGCCGAGATCGGCAAGACCTGCGTGAACTTCGGCTTTCCCAATGCGGGGATCGACGCTTTTGCCCATGACCCTTTCGTTGCACAGGCCGCCTCGCAGGCAGATGTGACGGTGGTTCAGGTCATGGGGGCGCAGAACATGACCAACCGTTTCTATTCCGTGCACCGGCGTCGGAACGACCGTTTCGTCGGGGCCTCCGCGCTGTTGCAGACGATCTACCGCGAGGTCGATTTCTCGCAGTTCCACTTCAACCGGCACATGCTGACGCACCTCATGCAGGTCTCGCCCGAACGGTTCGAAGCGGTGCGCGCGGAGCTTCAGCAGGCGTGGATGGCACGCATGCGCTTGATGTTGGGGCAGATACAGGGGCGCACGCTGCTGCTTTGGCTGGCTGACCGCCCGCCGGTCGCAATAGCAGCGCAGCCGCTGGGAGAGTTGGGCCATGATCCGCTGTTCGTGACACGAGAAATGTTGGACGCGGTGGCCCAGCACGCCACGGCCAAGATCGAGGTCGTCACTCCAAAAGACCCCTCTGCCGGGCCGACGGCTGGAATGGTCGTCAGTGAGTTCGAGGCGCAGGCCGCGTCGGAAATGCTGGGCCCAATGGCTCATGCCTCTGCCGCCGCCGCTTTGACCGATGCGCTGCAAAGCATGTCCTGACGCTCCCGGTAGGGGCATGCACGAAAAAGGCCCGCCGAGAACGGCGGGCCTTTGGTGTCTCATATGAGAAGCCTTACAGCTTTTCGATCAGTTCCGGCACCGCGTCGAAGAGGTCTGCCACAAGGCCGTAGTCGGCAACTTGGAAGATCGGCGATTCTTCGTCTTTGTTGATCGCGACGATGATCTTGGAGTCTTTCATCCCGGCAAGGTGCTGGATCGCACCCGAGATGCCAACCGCGACATAGAGGTCGGGGGCGACCACTTTGCCGGTCTGACCCACCTGCCAGTCGTTCGGGGCATAGCCCGAATCGACCGCCGCGCGGGAGGCGCCAACGGCCGCGCCCAGTTTGTCGGCAAGTTTCTCGATCAGGGCAAAGTCCTCTTCGGAGCCGACACCGCGACCACCGGAAACCACCACGCCCGCGCTTGTCAGCTCGGGGCGGTCCGATTCGGCGACCTTGTCTTCGACCCATGTGGACAGGCCGGGGTTCTCGGCTGCCGAAATGGTCTCGACCGAGGCGGACCCGCCGTCACCGGCGGCATCGAAGGTCGATGTGCGGAAGGTGATGACTTTCTTAGCGTCGTTGGACTTCACGGTCTGCACCGCGTTGCCCGCGTAGATCGGGCGCTCAAAGGTGTCGGCATCGACAACACCGGAGGCATCCGAGATGACCATGACATCAAGCAGGGCCGCAACGCGGGGCATGATGTTTTTGGCGTCCGTAGTGGCGGGCGCGACGATGTGGTCGTAGTCACCGGCAAGGCTGACGATCAGCGCCGCGGTGGCTTCGGCCAGACGGTGGCCCAGCATCTCGTCTTCGGCAACCAGCACCTTGGAGACGCCGTCGATCTTGGCCGCCGCTTCGCCTGCCGCCGCGGCAGAGCTGCCCGCCCCCAGAATGGTCACGTCGCCCAGTTGCTTGGCCGCGGTCACCGCCTTGGCGGTTGCGTCCATCGACAGTTCGCCGTCGGAAATCTCTGCAATCAGAAGAACAGCCATTACACAGCCCCCGCTTCTTTGAGTTTCGCCACAAGCTCGTCGACCGAGCCGACCTTGATGCCAGCGGCGCGTTCCGCGGGCTCTTCGGTCTTCACGATTTCCAAGCGGTTGGAGACGTCGACGCCGTAGTCCTCGGCGGTCTTCTCATCCAGCGGCTTTTTCTTGGCCTTCATGATGTTGGGCAGCGAGGCGTAGCGCGGCTCGTTGAGGCGCAGGTCCACGGTGACCACGGTCGGCATGGTGACTTCGATGGTCTGCAAGCCGCCGTCGACTTCGCGGGTCACTTTCGCCTTGTCGCCTTCGATGGCGATGTCGGAAGCAAAGGTCGCTTGCGACCAGCCCATCAGCGCCGAGAGCATTTGCCCGGTGGCGTTCATGTCGTTGTCGATCGCCTGCTTGCCGCAGAGCACGAGGCTCGGCTGTTCCTCGTCGACCACGGCTTTGAGGATTTTGGCCACGGCCAGCGGTTCGATGTCCTTGTGCACATCGTCCGAGGCCACCACGAGGATCGCGCGGTCGGCACCCATGGCGAGGGCGGTGCGCAGCGTTTCCTGCGCTTGCTTCACACCGATGGAGACGGCGACGACCTCATCAGCCTGACCGGCTTCCTTCAGACGAATCGCCTGTTCGACGGCGATTTCGTCGAAGGGGTTCATCGACATTTTCACATTGGCAAGATCAACACCCGATCCGTCCGCTTTGACACGAACTTTCACGTTATAGTCGATCACGCGTTTGACAGGCACCAGTACCTTCATGAGCGGTCTCTCTCCTCAGTTTGCGACGCGGGCTGGTGGCCCGGTCTCCCTAATTCTCCAGACGGGTGTAACGAAGCGGATCGGATCAAAACAGGCCAAAATCGGCAGGTTGGCAGTTTTGAACGCGGCGTTTTCCCGGTTTTTCGTCTGTTAGCGCTATTTTACGCCCGGTTCGCCCCCGGCACCCAAAGCACGTCTTCCTTGCCCGCGTTATTTGCCATCCGCGCGGCGACGAAGAACCAATCGCTTAGCCGGTTCAGATAGGTCACGCAGGCGGGGTTCACCGCCGTTTGCTCAGCCAGCAACACCGCCAGCCGCTCGGCGCGGCGCGCCACGGTGCGGCAGACATGCAGATGCGCCGCCAGCGCGCGCCCGCCGGGCAGGATGAAGCTGCGCAGCGGCTCCAACTCGGAATTCATCACGTCGATCTCACGCTCCAGCCGGTCGACCTGTTCTTGGGTGACCCGCAGGGGCGGGTATTCCGCATCCTTATCGGCTTCCATATCGGGGCGGCAGAGGTCGGCGCCCAGATCGAAAAGATCGTTCTGAATGCGCGCCAGCGCTTCATCCGTGGCGCCCTTAGTCTCAAGCCGTGCCACCCCGACAAAGCAGTTCAGCTCATCCGAAGTGCCATAGGCCTCGACCCGCGCGTCATGTTTGGCGACACGGTCGCCATTGCCAAGGGCGGTGGTGCCCTTGTCCCCGGTGCGGGTGTAAATCTTGTTCAGTACAACCATCAGATCGTGCCCCCTCGGAAATAGACATAGGCAAGGATCAGCAGCACGGCGATGAACTGCGCGATGATCCGCCAGCGCATCAGCTTATTGGCGTTGCGTTTGTTGAATTTGCCCCCGGTGGCAAAGCCGCCCAGCCCCATCAGGAGCACAACGGCGACCGCCACGACAGAGATCAGGACGATCACGAAAAACGGATCATTTGGCATGGGCTGTCCTTTCGTTGCCCCGAGATGTAGCGGCACCGTGCAGCCGCGCAACCAAAATCAGCGGCTGGTGACCCAGTCCAGCGCGCGCGTCGGCAGGATACGCCGTAAAACACCGCCGATATGCGTTGGGGTTGTGACGAAATAGCGCGGGCGGGGTCGGGGGGATTCGACGGCGTGCACCAGCTTCTCGACCACCGCCTCGGGCGGGAGTTCGAAGCGGTCCTTCTTGCCGCTGTCGTCATAAAGCCGGGGGCGCATGGTGCTTTCATACTCCGCCGCGCGGGGGCTGCTTTTCCAGTCGATCCAGCGCTCGAAACGCGGAATGGCCTTGGTCCGCAGTTTCGAGGTGACAGGGCCGGGTTCGATCAGGATCACCGCGACCCCGGTGCCGCGCATCTCAAGCCGCAGGGTATCGGTCAGCCCTTCAAGGGCGAATTTCGTGGAATTATACGCCCCGCGCCACGGCATCGCCACCATGCCAAGCACCGAGGAACATTGCACGATCCGCCCATGCCCCTGCTTGCGCATCACCGGGATCACCGCGCGGGTCAGGCTGTGCCAGCCAAAGAAATTCGCCTCGAATATCTCGCGCAGGGCATCGGTGGGGAGGTCTTCGACCAACCCGGGCGTGGCGTGGGCACCGTTGTTGAACAGCGCGTCGAGCGTGCCGCCGGTTTGGTCCAGCACATGGGCAAGCGCCGCTTGGATGCTGGCCTCATCGGCGTAATCGAGGCGCGGCGCGTCGAATCCTTCGGCTTGCAATCGGTCGCAATCCGCTTGTTGGCGGCAAGCAGCGAAAACGCGCCAGCCACGGGCGCGCATACCCTGCGCGGCGGCATAGCCGATGCCGCTGGAACAGCCGGTGATGAGGATGGAGCGGGTCGCAGACATGCAAAGGGCCCTTCGTGTGAAAGGCCCTTCATCGCGCGATGATATGGGATTGGCAAGTTAGCCGTTGCTGAGCAGGAAGTCGGCCATCCAGCCGGATTCGCTGCCGTCGACGCTGCGGAAACGCACCCAGCCTGCGCCATTGTCTTCGATCACTTCGACGGCGTCGCCTTTGCCGAGCTTGCCGACCACGCCGAAGTTGGTGCCCGGACCGCCGCGGACATTGACGCGGGTGCCGTTGACTTCGCGAATGTCGGCCTGGGTCGTGCTGACAAAGGTCGCGCCGTTGTCAGCGCCTTCGATCAAGCTCGGGATAACAGCGGGCGCATTGGCGCTTGTCGTCGTGTAAGCGGCCTTTTCCACTTTGGGGGTGCTGACGGCCTTGGCCTTCACCACTTTCGCCCCGGCGCGGTTCGCGGGGGTGGCCACGGCTTTTTGCACCATCCCGTCATTGGCCTGCGGCAGGTCCCCGTCATTGGCCTGCGGCAGGTCGCTCAGCGTCGTAAGGTTCAGCGCCACGCGGGTTGCTGTGGCATCACGCGCAGGGGTCCGTTCGGCGAAGGGGGTGATCGGGCTTTCCGCCTTGCGGGCCGCGTTCGCGGCAGTGGCAGTGACAAGGTTGGAAGAGGGGTTTGCGCTGGCGATCAGGGCCGCCTCGGCCGCCTCGGCCGCTTCGGCACTGGCCGTTTGCGAGCCTGCGGGCACGAAGTCGGCCCCGCCGCTCATTTCGTAGAATGCCCAGCCCATGAAACCAAATGTCAAAAAGATGAACCGTTTCATTTTTGCTGTTCCTCGTCCCGTGTCAAACCATGTTGCTGTTGAGAGACCAACGCGAAACCTCGCGAATGGTTCATTTCCGATTGGCAAGAATTCGCATAGCCGGAAAGTATTGCTTTTTTCTCACTTGAAACCGTGCCAGCGGCCATCTTGCCGAGTCGTTTGCGGGTAATCTGTCGCTTGCCCGCTCTGGCGTGCTTGGCTAAAAGACCCGTCATGTCAGACACAAGCACACCCCCAGAACTCGACCCGAATGACCTGTCCGAGCCGCTGCGCCGCGCCTTGGGGGATCGTTACCTGACCTATGCGCTGAGCACGATCATGCACCGGGCGCTGCCCGATGCCCGTGACGGGCTGAAGCCGGTGCACCGCCGCATCCTCTACGCGATGCGCGAGTTGCGGCTGTCGTCCACCGGGGGCTTTCGCAAATCAGCGAAGATTTCGGGCGACGTGATGGGTAACTATCACCCGCATGGCGATGCCGCGATCTACGACGCGATGGCGCGTCTGGCGCAGGATTTCAACGTGCGCTACCCGCTGGTCGACGGGCAGGGCAATTTCGGCAACATCGACGGCGACAACCCGGCGGCCTCGCGATACACCGAGGCGCGGATGACCGCCGTGGCCGAGGCGATGCTGGAAGGGCTGAACGAGAATGCCGTCGATTTCCGCGAAAACTACGATGGCACGCTGACCGAGCCTGCTGTGCTGCCCGCTCAGTTCCCGAACCTTTTGGCCAATGGCTCCTCAGGCATCGCCGTGGGCATGGCCACGAACATCCCGCCGCATAACATCGCCGAACTTTGCGACGCCTGTATCCACCTGATCAAGACGCCGGACGCACGCGACGACACGCTCTTGAACTACGTCCCCGGCCCGGATTTCCCCACCGGCGGCATCATCGTCGAGCCGCCCGAGAACATCGCCAACGCCTATCGCACGGGCCGCGGCTCCTTCCGGCTGCGCTGTCGTTGGGAGGTCGAGGATCTGGGCCGTGGCGCGTGGCAGATTGTCGTCACCGAGATTCCCTATCAGGTCCAGAAGTCCAAGCTGATCGAGAAGATCGCCGAGCTGATCCAGACCAAGAAGATCCCGATTCTCGCCGACATCCGCGACGAATCCGCCGAAGACATCCGCATGATCATTGAGCCGCGGTCCAAAAACGTCGAACCGAATGTGCTCATGGGGATGCTGTTCCGCAACTCCGATCTGGAGGTGCGATTCTCGCTCAACATGAACGTGCTGATCGACGGGCAGACGCCCAAGGTCTGTTCGCTCAAGGAAGTGCTGCGCGCTTTCCTCGACCACCGGCGCGAGGTGCTGCAGCGCCGTTCGCGGCACCGGATGGACAAGATCGACCACCGGCTTGAGGTGTTGCAGGGCCTGATCACGGCGTTTCTGAACCTCGACCGGGTGATCGAGATCATCCGCTACGACGAAGACCCCAAGGCCGCGTTGATGTACGAGGACTGGAGCCGTGCGCATCAGGACACGCTCAGCCGCGCCATGGACGAGGCCGCTTATGTCTCGCCGCTCGCGGGGGTCGATGTCTCGAAACTGGCGGTCATCGCCGATGCCGAGGCGCAGGCCACCGGCGTGCTGGCCGAGAGCGGCGACACCCGCGCGATCCCGCACAGCTACGCAGGCCGCGAGAACGGTCTGTCGGACGTGCAGGCCGAGGCGATTCTCAACATGCGCCTGCGGTCCTTGCGGCGTCTGGAAGAAGACGCGCTGGTCGCCGAGCGTGACGCGCTGATGACCGAGCGTGCGGGGCTCGAAGACCTGTTGGAAAGCGAGGACCTGCAATGGTCCACCATCGCCGACCAGTTGCGCGCGACGAAAAAGCAGTTCGGCAAGGATTGGGTGATCGACGGCGTGAAGCGCGGCCAGCGTCTGACCGAGTTCGACACCGCCGGAGAGGTCGAAGACGTGCCGATCGAGGCGATGATCGACCGCGAGCCGATCACCGTGGTCTGCAGCCAGATGGGCTGGATCCGCGCCATGACCGGCCATATCGACCTGAACCGCGAGTTGAAGTTTAAGGACGGCGACGGCCCGCGCTTTATCTTCCATGCCGAGACGACGGACCGGCTGCTGGTCTTCGGCTCGAACGGGCGGTTCTACACCGTCTCCGCCGCCAATCTGCCCGGCGGGCGCGGCATGGGCGAGCCGCTGCGCTTGATGGTCGACCTGCCCAACGAGGTGCAGATCGTCTCGCTCTTCATCCATCAGCCGGGGCGCAAGCTTTTGGTGGCTTCCACGGCGGGCGACGGTTTTGTCGTGCCCGAGGATGACGTTGTGGCCCAGACCCGCAGCGGCAAACAGGTGCTCAACGTGCGCGGCGAGGGGGTCACGGCGCTGGTCTGTCACCCCGTCTCGGGCGATAGCGTCGCCACGGTGGGCGAGAACCGCAAGGTGCTGGTCTTCGGCCTCGACGAGCTGCCCGAGATGGGCCGGGGCAAGGGCGTGCGACTGCAGAAGTTCAAGGACGGCGGCCTATCGGACGCCATCACCTTCACGCGCGAGGCGGGTCTCACTTGGCAGGACCCGGCGGGCCGCACGCGGACCGAGGCCGATCTGGCCGAGTGGACCGGCAAGCGCGCAAGTTCGGGCCGCATGGCCCCCCGCGGCTTCCCGCGCGACAACAAGTTCACGTGAAACACCCGCGCCCCTCGGGGCGCGGTCAGTCCAGCGGCTCGGCGGTCATCCAGACGCCGCCCTCGGGGCGCAGGGTCAGGATCATCACCGGCTCCGGGTCGCGGCCCGGCACCGGGGTGAATTTGAACCGCCCCAGCAGGGTGGCGAGGATGATCACCGCCTCCTGCAGCGCAAAGCTCGCCCCGATGCAGATGCGCGGCCCGTCCCCGAAGGGCAGATAGGCGTAGCGGTCGATCGCCTTGCGGTCAGCGAAACGCTCAGGCTGGAAGGCATCCGGGTCCTCCCAGAGCAATTCGTTGCGGCCAAGCGCGTAGATCGGGATCATCACCGTGTCCCCGGGCCGGATCTCGCGGTCGCAGAGCGTGTCGTGCTTCTGCGCTGTGCGTGAGATGATCCCGGCGGCGGGGTAGAGGCGCAGCGCCTCGTCGATGATCATCCGCACCAGCGGCAATTTATCTACGTCCTCGCCGGTGCAGGCACGGCCCTGAAGCACGGCGCGCACCTCGCCCCGGGCGCGTTCTTGCATCTCGGGGTCGAAGCCCATCAGGTACATCGACCACGCCAGCGTCAGCGCCGTGGTTTCATGGCCCGCGACGATGAAGGTCAGCAGGTTGTCGCGCAGCTCGCTAGTGTTCATCTGGCGCTTGGTCTTGGGGTCCTCGCCCTCCAGCAGCAGATCCAGCAGGTCGGGCGTGCCGTCATGGCCGCGCGCGACTCGCGCCTCGATCGCCTGATCGGCCATGGCCTTCATCTGCTTCAGCGCCTGACCGGACATCATCCGCCCCGGGCGCGGCAGCCAGTCGGGCAGGCCGAGGATGTCGAACAGGCTGATCTTGCCGGCCTCGGCGATATAGTCGTCGATGGCGCCATGCACCTTGTCGCGGTCGAAGGTGCCGTCGCCCGAAAAAGTAACGTCGCCGATCACCTCGAAGGTCGTCGTCACCATCTCGTCGAGCATGTTGACCGCGCGTGGCCCGGCGGCGGCGATGCGCTCGGCTGAGCGGTCAGCGGCGGCGCTCATCACCGGGGCGAGGTTGCGCACGTTGCGTTGTGAGAAAACGGGTGCAGCCGCCCGACGCTGCCAGCGCCAATGCGCGCCCTCTGCGATGAAGAGCGACTCGCCGATGGCGGGGCGCAACAGGTTCTTGGTGACGTCGGACTTGGGGTAGTCCTCCAGCCGGTCCAAGAGGATCTGCCGGATCGCGCCGGGGTCCATCACCATATGCCAACGCTTGCCGGTCTTGCCCGAGACCATGGGCTGGGTGGTGGCGATCTTGGGAATGATGCTGAGCACATTGTGACGCGCCATCTGCAGGCTGCCGAGCATGCCGACAGGCTCGGTAACGAGCGGCACGCGAACGGGCAGGGGGCGGGCTTGGGTCATCTTGCTGTCCTCACTTTGAGTCTAAGATAGACCGGCCCGGGGACTGCGCAACTGCGGCAAATGATTGCGCCCCTTGGGCCCATCGGCTACCCCTTTTCGAAACCTTAACACCCCTGAGGGATTGCCCATGCTGAGAGTTCTTGCCCTGTTGACCTTCGTCGCGACGCTGGCCGCCTGCAACGGGGCATCCGACCT
This sequence comes from Sulfitobacter sp. M85, assembly GCF_029285915.1. Lineage (NCBI taxonomy): Bacteria > Pseudomonadati > Pseudomonadota > Alphaproteobacteria > Rhodobacterales > Roseobacteraceae > Sulfitobacter > Sulfitobacter sp. M85. The sequence goes on along the minus strand of NZ_JABECQ010000001.1, from coordinate 796 downwards.
CGACAAGGCGCCGACCCCGCTGGGGGATTTCAACCTGCACCACAATATCGTGGTGGCCCCCAAGGCGCAGAAGGGGCCGCTCAGCCGCGAGGTGAGCAAGGACGAACTGGCCGAGGCCGTGCGCGCCGCCACCGCCGAGCGCTTTGACCGCTACGAGGGCGAGCGGCTTTATCACTTCGGCATCAGCGTCGAGGGCTACGTCCTGGCCCAGCCGGGCATTCCGCTGGTCTTTGCGCCCAAATCGATCCTGATCCTCAACCTGACGGTCTGGGACGACGCCAAGAACAAGAAGCTGAACCCCGAGCCGCATCAGATCACCGTCTTCGAATCCCTCGATCAGGGGCCGGTGGTGGGCTCGGGCTATACCAAATCCGCCGAGGAGCAGCTGAAGAACCTCAGCCAGAACGCGGCCAAGGCGATTGAGACCTATCTGGTTAAGAAAAACCGCGAAGAAGGTTGGTTCAACGGCGGCACAGCGCTGTCCCCCGCCGGGGAGCCGGAGGATAAATAGCCCATAGCCGGGGCGCGCCCGACCGATGCGGCAGGCCCACGGTGGGCTTTAAGTGGCGCCAAGACGCAAGTCTCGCTTGATTTTACCGCTCGAACCCAATACATCGCCCGCCAGATAGGGTTCGGGTCCCCGTTGGGGCCCCTCAATTAAAAGGGCGCCACCATGGCAAAGGCAAAGTTTGAACGCACCAAACCGCACGTCAACATCGGCACGATCGGCCACGTTGACCACGGTAAAACCACGCTGACCGCGGCGATCACCAAGTACTTCGGTGACTTCCAAGCG